>CAYYMH010000013.1:0-105375 GCA_964472785.1 uncultured Cytophagia bacterium
TTTATACCTGCATTTTCAAATTAGATGCTATTTTTAAATTTGGTAATAGAATAATGTATTGAATTTTAATTGAGGAGACTAATATGGCTTCAATCTCTAATTTCCGACGTGGGATGACCATAATTTACAATGACGATATCTATTATATCACAGAATTCCAACACGTGAAAGTAAGTCGCGGACGTGCCATGATCAGAACCAAACTCAAAAATGTGAAGACAGGCAAGGTCATTGAAAATACGTTCCGGCAAACCGACAAAGTTGAAGAAGTCCGTATAAACGAAATTGCAATGCAATATCTTTACGCTGATAAAGATAGTTTTTATTTCATGAACATGGAAACATACGATCAGATTCCGATTCCTCATCAAATCATTGGGGACAAACGTAAATTCTTAAAAGAAGGCATGATGGTTAAAATACAATTCTATGAACAATCGCCCATTACCTCTGAATTACCAACCACTGTTGATTACAAAGTCATCGAAGCGGAACCAGCAGTTCGGGGAGATACAGCAGGGAATTTGACCAAAACAGTCAAAATTGAAACGAACGCCGAAGTTGAAGTCCCGCCTTTTATTGAAGAAGGCGATACAATTCGAATCGATACACGTGACGGAGCATACGTTTCCAGAGTGTAAATTTCGGTAATTTTTTGGGGTAGATAAAGCAATCCCCTGTTAATTAACAGGGGATTACTTCGATCACAATGGCAACATCAATTAAGGGAGGAATTATTAAAGAGGTTTTTTATGCAATGGATTTTTTAACTGATCTCTCCTCACTTTAAATACACCAATCTTCTTGTCGAACAAAAATCTCCGGCCATTATTTGATAGTAATAAACACCAGAATTCACCTGCTGTCCTTTCGAATCAGAACCATCCCATACAATTCCATGGTAGCCGGCTTTGATTGTCGTTTGGAGAAGCGTCTTTACTTGTTTGCCAATTAAATTATATATTTTGAGCGTTGCGAATTCTTGAGAAGGAATTTGAAAATATATCTTCGTGTTGTTGTTAAATGGATTTGGATAATTTTGTTTCAAAACACATTTTTCAGGAGGTATTAAAACCACTTCCAAAATTTCAGAGTAACAAAACCGCCCATCAAAATCAATCTGTTTCAACCTATAATAATACTTTCCCTCGGATAACACCCGATCAGTATAGCTGTAAGCTTGAGGAACTGTTGTAGTACCAAATCCTTTTATAAAATCAATTTTTTCAAACTGAACCCCATCCTGACTTCGTTCTACATCAAAGCCATAATTTTCAGTCTCCGATTCTGTCGTCCAACTTAATTCAACTTGATTTTTCACCACATTCGCTGAAAATGAAGCGAATTCAACTGGCGTCGCCTGTGTTAAATAAACTCCGGAAGCGATACAGGCATATCCCCCAAACTTTACATCATCAGTTACATCGTCATAGGAAATTCTGAAGTAACCAGCTTCACCCCAGGAGCTGCTCCAGCTGTTCTTTGCTTTGAAGTATTCTAATTCCTGATCATAACCAACAACTAAAACCGCATGCCCACGTGAAGATGAAATTTCACTACCTTCATAATTATAAATCCCACCTGTATAGTTAGTAAAAGTACCATCGGCAGGTACCAACATACTGACCAGAACCGGACCTGTTTGCAGAAGTGTCTTTAAATTGTGAATGGTGTTATCGTCAGGGAGCCCCCACCGACCATAATAGTCATATTCAGTCAGCTTAATCAAATATTCCGGGTTGTCACATCCGTCATCACAATTCCCATTCTCTGCGAGATAGGTGTAGCAATCCTCAGGCGGTATGCCGTTTTCATGAATATACTTGAGTGCTTCACCGTACCAACCGCCACTACAACTTCCTGTCGCACAAGATACAATGACTTGTTCAGATAGATTATGATAATCGCTCAAGTTCTCTACCAAAGCAACAGCGGCAAATGCCCAACATGAACCGCAACTCGATTGGTTTTTTACCGCACTATCCTCCTCGCTCCAATCCACTTTTGCCAATAGATTTCCTGATTGAAATTTCAATGACGCTGATGATTTGCCTTTCCAGTAGTCGGTGACATCCTGTGGTATCGTCAATCCAAAATTGAATTCTTGAGAAAATAGATATGAGCTGAACAAGGGGAACAAGAATACCAATCCAATTAACTTTATTCGAATAATATGTCCCAAATATCTTTTCATATATTGTTAGCCATTTCTTTGTTAAATCAATGAGCTATTTTCATAGTCAGGCAATTTTTATGCCCATCAAAAATCTATACATGTCAATTAAAGCCGGGATTTAACCCTGCAAAAGAAACTCTTCTCAATTCAAAAAATAAATAGTGAGCTAATTTAAAATTTTATTATTACTTATAATTTTTAATCAATTAAAATTATTCTTCTTGATTTTAATTTTGTGATTCTATATATTAGTAATTGATTTATTACAATCAACGACCTTTCATGATAGGTATTGCGTTTTACAATCATCTAATTTCAAAATGAAATACAAAATTACAAAAATTTATTAAAAATCTAATTTGTGTTATATTAGGTCAATGATATGTTTGCTACCAGACATTTTTTAAAAAAATTGATTTATTGCAATTAATATGCACAGATAAACACAGATTTCAAAGAATCTATTATAAAATATTCTACAAGTCATAAAAAATAGCATTGAAAATCTGTGTTAATCGGTAGTAAAAAAATAGTGTTTGGTAGTGAGATAATTTGATAAAATTAAAGCGAAGGTCATTTTGACTTCCAAATCAAAAAAATCTAACAAATTATTCTGGCGATTACTATTTGTTCTGGTGATTTTATTTATTTTATACCGGCAATTTCCAGTATTTTTTAAAAATACTATTGGCACTTTGGCTATTTCATTAAAATCAAAAATTGGTAAAGAGAATGACATCAAATGGAAGAACCTGGAAGCTGGTATTGATATCTGTACGGTCACAGCTAAAAACTCACAAGCCACCTTTGCCACAGATGTTTTTCTGGTGCGCTTTGATCCGGCAAAAATTCATACGTCCGTGCATTACGAAAAAAATCTGAAACGAGCCAAAGAGGTTGTGGAAGCTATAGGTTCAATAGCTGCAATCAACGCCAGTTTTTTCGATCCCAGCGGAAAGCCGTTGGGTTTACTTGTTCACCAGGGAGATATCATTCAAATGACACCTAAACGTGGCATGTTAAACTCAGGTATATTTTCCATCAAATTTGGTTATCCGGCAATATTTCACCGCGATCATTTTAACGCCAATGGCATTACTGAAGCAATCCAAAGCATGCCGCGATTAATTCATGATCGCATAATCATTGATAAAATAAAGAATAAACAGGAACCATCGCGACGTTCCGGTGTTGCGATAGATTATGAAGGTCGAATAATTATTTTTATTACCGAAACTCATCTGGGTGGTTTAAGCTTCAATGATTTACAACATCTCCTATTGAAGCCGGAATTTGGAATTCGCTCTGCGCTTAATCTTGACGGCGGTGGGTCCAGTCAGCTCTATCTTAAAACAGAAAAATTTGAAAAGCACATTCCCGGATTAGTTGATGTTCCTGTTTTTCTCTGTTTCTCAAAAAAAACAGGTGAATTAAATTGAAAACAAAATCTGTAATTTTAATAATCATTATTTACATGGTTATCCAATCTGTTTGCCAGGCTCAGCAACTGAAACCAGTTAACAAACTGGGAGAGGTCAATTTTTCGACCGTTGAAATACTCATTTTACTCTACACGAACACTGCGGCAGGCACACTTTCACAAACAGATATTGACCGGTTAAAAGGTACGTTTGATTTATCGCGAAATTTTATCTGGCGAAATTCAAAATGTCAACTCAATATCAACTTATCGTATCTTGTGATCAGTGATTTTAAAAATAGAAATTTCTTCCCGATGAGCGGACTACTTCAGCCGGATTCAGTGGAAAAAGATTTGATTCTTAATAAAGTGAGCGAAACTCAATTAGACGTGGTTGCCACGATCTACAAATCACCATATAAGATGCGAAGTACCGGTGGGACTCGCATTTTTAAAAATAAGGCATATCTGTACCTGACTTATCCCTTTAAAACAAATATCATTTATCCTACCCCGCTTAGTGACGTTGATAATGATGCCATTTGGCTGTTCACCTCTGAATTACATAATACATTTAATTTATTATGTTGTGCAAGGGACAAAACCATGGGGGATATCGATGATCCGATCCGATATGCGCAGCAATCCGGGGAATCATTCAGCTATCTGGCAGAATTATTTCGTAATTTTGACGGCTATCTCGAACTAACAAAAAAGTGCGGTCGAATCGGAATTGCACAAGACAGGGACAACGATGGCTTCGTGGATAGTGATGTTCGTGTTCCGGTCGACGAATCCAGATTTGGCAGCGACCCGTCAGCAGTTGACTCTGATGGAGATGGGTTGTCTGATTTGTATGAATTCATCGCAGGGATTTATCAGAGCACTGATCCTCAAAAAATGGATACAGACAATGATGGCTATCTTGATGGTCATGACGAATATCCATTGCACCCGTTTAATAATAAAATTCCCAAAATCACACCTGCCTTTGAAAAGAATTGGGGTACATGGTTTTTATTTACCAAAGAACTGGATTATACAACTGAAAATGTTTTGCTGGGTGTTCGATTAAATACTAAAATTTATTTCAACTGGGACAACGATTTCTTATATTTTGGTTGTGAAATGGACGCACCTGCAACGCTTCATTTTGATATTGATTTACTCAATAATGGCTGGTGGCATGGCAAAGACAACTATCGACTGGTGGTGGATCCGTATTCGGATCGATTCTCTGAAATTCACGTCATGCTTGCGCCAGACACGATCGACCGATTGCGGGACTCACTGAAAATTCAGCACTATTCTTTATGGGATGATGATCCTGAATATATTTCAAAATACGAACCGATTCTCGACGAGCGAACAATTGAGCTTGAAACCGCTGTTTATGAACAGAGATATATTATAAAAATGAAAATACCCAATAATGCGAATGTTCCTTTTCAATTACAAGAAAATCATAAAATTGGAATGCGTATCTATTTCAGCGCCGATGAATTCGGAACAAATCTAATGTGGTCATCTGTTTATGAACCGTATGCTTTTTTTGAGATTATTTTAAAATAGAAAATGATGAGGCTCTCTTTTCGACTACAAAAATAACGAAAAGGTTTCGAGTGCAATCTTCATTTTCGATTAATCAATTTGGCTTAAATTAGTTATGAATTATATTATTAGCGTTACTGGTCAGCCCTGAAGTCTTGAAGATATAAAGAAAAGCCAACGAGACTGTTAGAATATTTTTAGAGATGTTTTCTTTGTGTAACTTTGAGTCTTGGTGTCTTTGTGGCAAAGAAAACCCTCTGAATAGTGTAAGAGATTCGTATAAACACGAATCTAACTTTAAATCAGAAACTTGACAAAATTTCAAGTTTCTTGAAAGTTACATTTTAATTTTAATCATCGTATTAAAATCTATGTCAGAATGATTTCTCGACAGAATGATTAAATTTATAAATATCAATTGTTTTGCCGTTTAATTATTTTGCCACAAAAAAATACTTTGGATTATTCAAGTTGGGAATTAATTTTTCACAGAAAAACATTTGTGAAAGGTTAATAAATTTTCGCTAATCCGGTACTAATCATTATCGAGAATTTTAACTGAAAAATAGCAAAACTAAGATAGTAGATTTCATGGTTTTAAAAAAAAGCAAAGATATTTGGCAAGCTGCATTTAAGCTGATGACAGCCGGGGACAAAGTTCTCGTGCTGTTTTTTCTCATAATATCAGTGACAATGCTGATCGTTTTAGATGTTTACCAAAAACCGGGCAGCTTTGTTAAAATCGAAAGTAATGGTACGCTCATCTTCAAAATAAAGATCACAGAAAATCGGGAATTGAACATCACAGGCCCGGTCGGCAACACGCACATTTCAATTCGTGACAAATCTGTTCGCGTGATTGACTCGGATTGTCCGGAAAAAATATGTGTTAAAACAGGCAAAATCCGTAATGCTGGTGAATTTATCGTTTGTGTGCCGAACAAAGTTGTTGTAAAAATCCAAGGAGATCGACCAAATCATTTTGACGTTATCACACAGTAAAAGCAAGTCACTGAGTAATTCTCTGATTGTCAAACTGAGTTTACTTATCGGAACAGGTTTAGTACTTTTTATATTCGAATCGCTGATTCCGCGGCCGTTACCCTGGATGAAACCTGGATTAGCCCATGTTGCCACATTGCTTGCACTCTATTCAATGGGAAGCCGGGAGACTTTTATTGTCGTGATTGGGAGAGTTCTGCTTGGTTCACTTTTATTGGGGTCATTTTTTAATCCGACCTTCCTTTTGAGTATTACCGGCGCATTAAGCGCGACGATAATCATGGTCATCCTGAAAAGTCGGTTTTCATCAATCTTCAGTATTTTCGGGATCAGTATTTCGGGTGCAGTTGTGCATAATTTAACACAACTTCTCATTGTCCAAATATTAATTGTCCGAAAAACCGAATTTTTCTATTTAGCGCCCGTGATGACTTTATCAGCCGTATTCACGGGTTTCGTGATCGCCTTTGTGAGTTACTTAATTCTAATGAAAATTGGGATCATCAATCCGTTGATAGAGCAAAACACATAAACTCAAATGAATCGAAGAAACAATACAGTAATTATTTCTTTTAAAAAAATTATCATGCCAGTTATTTTTGTGTTTGTTTTACTCAATTGTCATTCTTCATCAATCAAAAATGACTTGAGTGACGCTGAGTTAGCAATAGCCGTGAAACATGAAAAACAAGCATTCGTACGAGGCCAAGAAATCTGGTTTGATCCGCAAATCGGCTCAAATGGTTTATCGTGCGAATCATGTCATCCGCATGGTGAAATGACAAACGCAGAAACCTATCCCCGTTATAAACATGTTCTCAGAACAATGTCATCTCTTTCGATGACTCATAATTTTGCAGTCGTAAATGAAAGCAAGGGCAAACCATGGGAGATCGGCAGTTACGATGCCAATTCACTGGTGCTTTATGTCAAAGCACTGGCAAACGGAAAAAAAATTCAGATGGCCTGGCCCAAAAAATTTAAAAAAAATTGGATCGAAAAAGGGAAAGCCGCTTTTTTCAATTCAGGATTAGGTACTAACGGTAAAAATTGTGCTTCGTGTCATGCAGAGAATAATGACGAACAAAATATCATTCATAAACAAATGACAAGAAATTTAAAGGGTATCGCTGCATTTTATCCGAGATACAGTTTTCGAAGAAGCGAAGTCTCCATTCTTGAACAGGAAATCAACTATTGTATCGAAAAATATTTAAAGGGAAAACCCCAAATATTTGACAGCGAAACAATTATTGCCCTGCTGAGCTATCTGACATCGTTGAGCGAAGGTCGAAAAATTGAAGTTAGCAAAATTGAATAATATCAGTGGCTGAATACTATTCTCATTTTCATAATTATTGTAATTTTGATAAGAATCATTTTTGAGAATTTCTGAATAAGTAATCACAATCATTTTAAATATAAAATATTTTTTGTCTGTGAGGCAGAGTCATGAATAGTTTTGAAGATGTAAAAGCACTTGGCGACTTAGCAGTTGCAGAAATTTTAAAAACACACGTTATCTCTGTTACGCCGGATACACCCATTCTGAACATTATTCGAATTTTCAGAGATCACAATTTTGAGGGAATTCCTGTTATTAAAAATGGATATTTGCACGGGATGGTCATGCGTCGGGATCTGTTGAATTTATACTTCATTCAAACAAGAGACCTGGATGAAAGTGACACCCGAAAACTGTTCCAACTAATTTCACTCATGGATGCAAAACAACCGATCTCAAGCTTTATGGACTCAGAACCATTGACTATTCGGCCGGATTGTAAAATATCAAAATTAGCTCAAATGATGTCGGAAAATGATCTATACACTTTTCCGGTGGTACAAGAAAAGCGCAGATTTTCTTTCAAAGAAAAAAAGCAATTTATCGGCATCGTAACGCTGACCGATATGATACCATTATTGTACGAAGCAATTTGTTGTTAAACTTGAGGTATCTGTGGAAACTACTAACATCGAACAAATTTTTTTAGCATTGACCCTATTTTTAATTGGCGCCAAATTGCTGGGCGAACTCTCTTTGAGACTCAAACAACCCGCATTATTAGGAGAGCTCGTTGCAGGAATAATTATCGGTCCCCATGTTTTGGGACGACTTCTCTTTGTGAAACACATTCCACATTGTGAGGCACTCAACACAATTGCTGAATTGGGTGCTGTTTTTTTCTTCTTTATTGTTGGCTATAGTGAAGTTGATTTGAACCAATTAAAACGTATTGCTAAAAATTCTCTTTTTGCATCTGTTCCCAGTGTTTTACTCTCCTTTGTTTTTGGGATAATTATTGGTATCATTTGGGATTATTCATTGATTGCCGGACTTTTCATCGGACTGGCTTTATCACTCACCGCCATTGGTGTTAGTGCGCGTACATTAATGGATTTGGGAAAGTTGCATACCGATTACGGAATGCTTATTTTGGGTCAGGCAATCATTGATGCGTTGCGTAGTCTGCTGATGTTATCAATTTTAGTGCTTTTTGTTCAACCGGGAACAACTTTTGACCTGGAGGCTCTGATCATTTTAGTTGTGAAATTCACTAGCTTTTTTGTCAGCGCCATATTGTTCAGCCTCTTTTTACTCAGGCCCATCACCCGTTTAATTAGTACATTTTTAATTGATGAAGCAAAATTTGGTATCATGATCGGCATCGTACTGCTCTTTTCGTACGCCGCTCAAAAATTAGGCCTCCACATGATAATCGGTTCTTTTGTCGCGGGAATCATATTAGCGCTCCATGGTGAATACAAGACAAAAGACCTTGAATTTAAAATTCATGGTGTATCCTACGGGCTTTTTATCCCATTATTTTTCTCGATTCTCGGCGCCAGAGTAGATTTCACAGCACTCGTTGAAGGAGGAACGCTTGCATTCGTTATCATCATCGTTGCTATTGGAGTCAAACTCTTCGGTGGTTATCTTGGCGCTTTAATGATTGGTTATTCATCGCGAAAATCATGGGTTGTTGGCACAGGATTGATTCCTCGCACCGGCGTTGAACTCGTCGTAATTGCTGTGGCTCTCGAAGCAAGCTTGATAGATAATAAAATGTTTGCATCCATTGTCGCCATGGTTGCTGTCTCTGTTTTTATTACACCGTTTTTATTGAAATTTACAATTGGAAAATTAAAAATAAAAAGAAAGAGAGATGTATAATTATGAAAACTTATTTGATTCCATTAATTCCGGGACCTACGAGAATTTCTTCCGAAGTTTTGTCCGCCTACCAGGTTGATTATGGTTCTTCGGATCTCGAATTAGATTTCTTTGAATTGTATCAGGACACTCAGGATAAAATCAGAAAACTACTCCAGACGCAAAACAAAGTGGCTCTTATGACCGGTGAAGCGATGGTCACGTTATGGGGTGCGCTTCGTTCCAGCCTTTCGCCCGGCGACAAAGTGTTATCGGTAGCAAATGGCGTTTACGGGTACGGTATTGCTAATATGGCTCGTTCAATCGGCTGCGAAGTTGAAGAGGCTGGCTTTGATTACGATCATCCCGTAGATGTCGATTTGGTCGAGGACAAAATAAAATCCTTTCACCCGAAAATGGTAACCATGGTTCATTGCGAAACACCTTCCGGCATTTTGAATCCGGTTGAAAAGGTCGGACGCTTGATCAAAAAACATGATGTTCCGATTTTTTATGTGGATGCGGTTTCCAGCGGTGGAGGGACTGAAGTTAAAGTCGATGAATGGTCAATTGATCTCTGTATGCTTGGCTCACAAAAATGTTTGTCAGCGCCGCCTGATTTAGGCATCGTAACCATTAGTGATCGGATTTGGAAAATTATTCACTACCTTGAATATCGCGGCTATGATGCACTATCGCCATGGGAGCTCGCCTTAGAGAAAAAATGGTTTCCCTACACACTTTCCTGGCATTCAATAGCAGCTGTCAATAAATCATGTCAGTTATTGATAAATGAAGGATTGCCGAATGTATTTGAAAGGCATAACAAAACTGCTAATTATTGCAGACAAAGAATCAAAGACATGGGTTTAAGCCTTTTTCCTGTCGATGAAAAAATATCATCACCAACTGTGACTGCAGTTAAAGTTCCCCAAAAAGTGGAATGGATAAAACTGAATCAAAAGTTACGTGCTCGTGGCATGGCAGTCGGCGGCTCATTAGAAAAACTGACCGGTGAAGTCTTTCGCATCGGACACATGGGCACACAGGCAAATAGGGACTTACTGGAACACGGCATGGATATCTTAGAGTATGTTTTATTAGCACTATGATTGAATTCATTTTTGAAAAATACCAGGAGGATTATAAATTGAATGCTCTAAATTCTCGGTTAAAAAAAGACACTTCAGGACTGTTAATTATCGATATCCAGGAGCGCATTAACGCTGTAATGAAATATAAAGACGACGTGATCCAAAATACGATTAAACTGATCAGGGGATTTCAAATATTAAACCTGCCGATTTTTATAACCGAACAATACCCAAAAGGTCTGGGACCAACTGAAAAAGAAATTTCGGAATTATTATCTCATTCGGATTTCATTCAAAAAATGACCTTCAGTTGCTGTCAAGCTGACGAATTTATGAATCAAATTCAGAGTAAAAATATTCATCAAATCGTTATTTGTGGAATTGAAACACACGTTTGTGTCCAACAGACAGCGTTAGATTTGCTTCGAGACAGATTTCAGGTTTACATCGTTCGCGATGCAACATCATCCCGCAAAAAAATTGATCACAAGACAGCATTAAACCGAATGCAAAACGAAGGAGCCGTCATCACCACAACAGAAGCCGTGTTATTTGAATTATTGCAAAAAGCAGGGACTGATGATTTTAAGAAAATTTCGGCAATCGTGAAGTGAATACTGGGATTTGACTGCAGATATTGATAAATAAAAAAACCGCTATCAACTGGTCGATAACGGTTAATTATTTTTAATTTTTTCAGCCGATTTTTTTATCTTTTCTCATCGATGCGCGCTGCTTTTCCTGTTAATCCCCTCAGATAATATAGCTTGGCGCGTCTTACTTTTCCGGCTCGCAGTCTTTGGATTTTATCAATGCGCGGCGAATGTAACGGGAAAATCCTTTCCACACCAATACCCTGGGAAATTTTCCGCACCGTAAACGTCGCATCTAATCCTTTCCCTTTTCTCTTTATAACAACGCCCTCGAATACCTGGATTCGTTCTTTATCTCCTTCAACTACCTTTACATGAACTGCTACAGTATCTCCGGGATTAAAATCAGGTAAATCCTTTTTCATTTGACTCGATGCTGCTATATCAACTTTGTTCATTAGTTCTGCCTCCTGTACACTATTTATTTTTCAGTATTTTCTTTCTTTCTCTTTGTTATCAAATCGCCTCGAACAGAAATTGTTCGTTCCAAAGATTTCTGTTCCTGCCACTGTTTTATTTTAGCATGATGACCGGATAAAAGTATCTCCGGGACGTTCATATTACGAAACACTTCCGGTCGCGTATAATAGGGACAATCCAATCTATCTTCGTAAAATGAATCTGTTTTTGCTGAATTGATATCGCTAATAACACCTGGGATTAATCTGACAACCGCATCGATTACGACCAATGCGGGCAATTCTCCGCCAGTTAACACATAATCACCAATTGAAATTTCATCGGGTTTCCAGTATTCGCGCACCCGTTCATCAACACCTTTATAATGTCCGCATAAAAAAATCAGCTTTTCGTACTTTGACAATTTAATGGCTTTCGCTTGCGTAAAAGTTCGTCCTTGTGGCGTTAAGAAAATGATATTTGGTTTATCAATATCATATTTTTCAATTATTGTTTCGAAACAATGAAAAATTGGTTCGGGTTTCAGAACCATACCTGGTGCGCCGCCATAAGGATAATCATCTACTCGCCGATGTTTATCGGCGCTGTAATCCCTTAAATTATGAACAATGATTTCAACGAGCTTTTTATCCTGCCCCTGTTTGATAATGCTTTCTTCGAGGGGACTGCGCAATAAATCAGGAAAAGCTGTAACGACATGTATTTTCATCAAATGATTCTAAAGTAAACCTTTAATCGGTTCAATGAATATGAAACCATTTTCCAAATCGACTTTTTTTACCACATCTCCGATAGCCGGAATTAAAATTTCTTCATCATCATTTTTTACAATGTAAACATCATTTGCCGGCATCTGCATCACATCTGTGATCTCACCAAGCCAGCGACCATCGGTTGTTTTTATGTTCAGTCCGATAAGCTCAAAAATATAAAACTCATCGGTTTTTAATGCTGATTTTTGGACATCAAATGCTTTTTCGACACGATATCCTTTAAGTGTTTCTGCCTGATCTCGGGTGTTTACACTAACCATTTTAATAATCAGTGCATTTTTTTTTCGTCTTACTGACTCAATATCAAAAATCCGCCTCGGACCCTGACGGTCTTTTAAATATACCTTTTTTAATTGAAAAAACTGCTCCGGAGAATCCGTGATCGGCGTAACCAGAATTTCCCCTTTTATTCCATGGACGCTGGTAACGACTCCAATTGATACGAAATCAGGTTTTTTTATCATGCGAATTTTTGAAATACAGAATATTTTTATCAGGCTGGTTGCCAGATTATACCGATGAACGATCTCTCATTCAAGAATTTCCAGTACAGCTCTTTTTCCGCGTTTTGCAGAAGCAGCAGCTAACAAGATCCGGATTGACTTGGCAGTTTGTCCCCTTTTTCCGATAATTTTACCCAAATCACCATAACCGACCCGCAATTCATAAACAATAGTCCGTTCCCCATCAATCTCTGTGACGCTCACCTCCTCAGGTTTGTCCACCAGATGCTTTGCAATGGTTTCGATAAACTCCTTCATTCCACTCAGCTGTGATTGTGAACCCATTTCATTCTCAATGTGGTCTTCCGAAAACATAATAAACCCTCCTCAATTAGCTCATTAAAAGTAGATTTCGGATTGCATTCAATTTTATGAACTCAACCTGAACATCCGTTGATTGGGTCTTTATTAAAATAGTGTACCACAATAATTCCCGGGAGAGTAACGAACCTGTCACATTATTTACTGTCTTTTTTATCCGAATCATCTGTTTCTTCTTCAGCAGCCTGATCCGCAGCGTCCTGTTCAGGCGCTGCTTTTTTCTCTTCCTTTTCAGCATCCTTTGCTGGTTGAGCTTCTTCCTCCGGCTTTTTTTCTTCTGCTGCTGCGGATTCTTCTTTTTTAGCTTCAGCCTCATCTTTGGATTCTGAATCTTCTTTTTCGGTTTCTTCTTTAACCTCAGCTTCAGCTTCTTTTTTTTCAGCTACTGTTTTCTCATCCTTTATTTCATCTTTTTCTGTCACCGCTGCTTGCTCTTCCGCAGGTTCTGCCTGTTTATCCTCTTCTGCTACAGTTTCATCTTTCTTCTCTCTCTCCTCTTGCGCGGCTAAGGCGTCCAGTCTTTTCTGCCGTTCTAATTGCAACACTTCCCATTTTTTAAACTCTTCCTCAATTTTATCCTGATCAAGTCCCTTTTTCATCAGCGACCATTTTAGCAATGTACCTTGTTTGCTCAGAATATTTTTTACTGTATCGCTGGGCTGTGCACCATTATTTAACCAATAAAACACCCGTTCTTCATTGATTAGAACTTCAGCGGGATCGGGCAACGGATTATAATGACCAACCTTTTCAATATATTTTCCATCACGCGGTGCCCGTGAATCTACGGCTACAATTCTATAGAAAGGTTGTTTCCTTTTTCCTTTTCGTGTTAAGCGTAATTTTACTGACAATTCAACTTCCTCCTGATTCTTACATTCATTTCCATTAATTAAAACCCAAAGGGCATGCCTTTGAAACCAAATTTATTTACATTTTTCAACATTTTTTGCATCATCTTAAATTGTTTCAACAACTGGTTGACATCCTGAACCGTGGTCCCGCTTCCCCTGGAAATACGTCGTCGCCTGCTGCCATCTATAATTTGCGGTCGATAGCGCTCCTCTCGAGTCATTGAATTTATTATTGCTTCGATCTTTACAAAAGCGCCATCATCGACATTCAACCCCTTGAGCATTTTACTTTGAGCGCCGGGAATCATACCAATCAATTGATCAAGCGGTCCCATTTTTTTTATTTGCTGCAACTGATCATAAAAATCTTCAAAGGTGAACTGTTGCTTTCTTAATTTTTTTTCAAATTTTTCAGCGTTTTCCCGATCAACCGTCTGCTGAGCTTTTTCGACCAGCGTAACAATATCACCCATCCCTAAAATTCTGGATGCCATACGATCAGGGTGGAATTTTTCCAGCGCATCAAATTTTTCACCAGTTGTCACAAACTTAATCGGTCTATCCGTTACCATCCGAATAGAAAGTGCAGCCCCTCCGCGTGCATCTCCATCCATTTTTGTTAAAACCACACCACTAAAATCCAGCCAGCTCAAAAATTCTTTTGCCGTATTCACCGCGTCCTGTCCGGTCATGCTGTCAGCCACAAATAAAATTTCATTGGGCTTTGCTTTTTGTTTGATTTCCGAAAGTTCATTCATTAATTTTTCGTCAATATGCAATCGCCCGGCTGTATCGAATATGGCAATATCGTTTCCGTACTCGTGACAATGGTCTTTTGCAGCCATACAAATATCCACCGCAGATTTTGACCTGTCAGAAAATACCGGCACTGTTATTTTTTCACCGACAATGTGCAATTGGTCGATTGCCGCAGGTCGATAAATATCGGCTGCTACTAATAGCGGCTTATGGCCTCTCTCCTTAAAATAATAACCTAATTTTCCGGCTAAGGTGGTTTTTCCTGATCCCTGCAGACCGGTTAACATAATCATCGCGGGCAGTGGTCCCGACAAGTCAATTTTAGCTTCGGTTCCCCCCATCAGTTTCGTTAATTCATCATGGATAATTTTTACAATCTGCTGTCCCGGCGTAATGCTTTTGAGTACCTTTTCTCCCAATGCTTCTTCTTTAACAGCAGCTATAAATGTCTTTGCAACTTTATAATTAACATCGGCTTCCAAAAGGACACGCCTGACTTCTTTCAAAGAAACAGAAATATTTTTCTCGGTCAGCTTTCCGTGACCTTTTAATTTTTTTAAAACCTGATCTAGTTTTTCTGATAAATCCTGAAACATGCAATCCCGGGTTTAGATTTCAAAATGACAAATTACAATTTAAACCAATATTCACAATTTGGTATATCTATTCTGGTCATTATATAGCCAATAAATATAACAAAATCAAATATGATATGCAAGTAAATTTTAGCTTAAATAAATATGAAACAGGAAAAAATAATAAATCGTGATCAGAATTCGACAATCTGTATTAAAATAAACAATTAATTATTTGAAATCAAGCAAAAAGTTACATTTTAAGTATAACTTTCATGCATACATGTTATTGAATGAATTGTAGAATAAAACTTTATTTTCTCTGGTTTACAAAAAATGAGAAAAAGCCCTTAATTATATCATCAAGGGCTTCAATTTATGGGCAACCTGTTTATGGACAATTCAGGATATTTAATGATTAGCTACCGCCAATACTTTCACGAATTAACCGCTGAGCAATCACATTGCGCTGAATTTGATTGGTCCCTTCATAAATTTGGGTAATCTTGGCGTCCCGCATAAATTTCTCGGCCGGGTATTCCTTCATATAACCATATCCGCCAAAAATCTGTACTGCGTCTGTCGTCACTTGCATAGCAACATCCGAGGCAAAAACTTTGCACATGGCAGATTCTTTGGAATAATTCTTCAAACCAGCGTCGATCATTTTTGCCGTTGAATAAATAAGCGCCCGGGCAGCTTCAGTTTGAGTTGCCATATCAGCCAACATCGTTTGAATCGCTTGAAATGATATGATTGAACGACCGAACTGTTCTCGTTCTCGTGCGTAATTAATGGCAGCATCCAAAGCACCCTGGGCAATACCTAATGCTTGTGCCGCAACACCTGGCCGGGATTTATCCAGCGTTTTCATTGCCACTGCAAAGCCCTGCCCCTCTCGTCCGATCAAATTGTCTGCGGGTATCTCACAATCTTCGAAAATCACTTCGGTGGTTGCAGACGCACGTATCCCCATTTTATTTTCTTTCTTTCCATAGGAGAGACCGGTTGTGCCATCTTCAACGATAAAAGCCGAAGCGCCTCTGCTGCCTTTTGCAGGATCTGTCATCGCAATGACAGTATAAAGTTTTGCCACGCCGCCATTGGTGATAAAATGTTTTTTTCCGTTCAAAATATATTTATCGCCCTTCTTTTCGGCCCGGGTTTTAATGGCACCGGCATCTGAACCAGCATCTGGTTCTGTCAGACAAAATCCAGCCAATTTTTTACCATCGGCAACATCCAATAAATATTTCTTTTTTTGTTCATCAGTTCCGTATAAAATGAGTGGGAATATTCCCAATGCTGTTCCGGCGACAGAGAGTGCTATTCCGCCACATGCACGGGATAGCTCTTCGGTGATAATTGCTAATTCTGTAACGCCGCCTCCCATACCACCATAATCGAAATCAATACAAAGCCGGAAAAAGTCCAGTTCTGCAAATAGTTTCACCAAATCCCAGGGGAACTCTGCTGATTCATCATATTGAGCAGCGACTGGCTTAACTTTTTCTTCAGCGACTTTCCGGGCTAATTTTTGAAGTTCTTGTTGTTCTTCGGTCAGGAAATATTCCATATCTCCTCCAAATTAGGTTATGACTTTGAATTTTTTCAGGGCATTCTTTGCAGCTATTTGTTCTGCTTTCTTTTTACTGTTTCCTTTTCCAACACCCAATGGTTTTTTATTGATTAAAACTTCGATTGTAAACATTTTATGATGATCCGGTCCTTGCTCCTGCCTGACGATATAGCGGGGAATTCCCAGATTTTTGCTCTGCGAAAATTCCAGCAGCATACTTTTAAAATTTTTATATTGTTCTTCAGCGATAAGTTGTTCAAATTTAATAAACAATTTTTCATGAATAAACCGTCTCACTATTTCCAATCCGCCATCTAAATAAATTGCCCCAACAATTGCTTCAAACACATCGGCTAAAATTGAGGGCCTAAATCTGCCGCCCGATTTTTCTTCCGCTTCGTTCATGAGGATAGCATCGCCAAGACCAATTTTTCGTGCGATCCGCGCTAATATTTTCCTGCTCACTAACAAGGATTTCATTGCCGTAATTTCACCTTCTTCTTTAGTATCGAACTTTTTGAACAGATGTTCAACGACAATCATCCCCAGTACAGCATCGCCTAACAGCTCCAAACGTTCATTTGATAGCAGACGGCTTTCGTTGGTGACTGATAAAAATGAACGATGTTTTAGCGCTGTAACAAGCAGCTTCTTATCATTAAATTCATAATTTAGCTTCGACTCGATATAAACAATTTGCTGCTCATTCAAATATTGATTGCGAGTGGCTCTTGTTATCAATTTTTTAACGTATCTTGAAATTCTATCAATCATGAGCTGCGGTATTCTTCTGCCAAATTGTTCAGACATATTTTTTTGCAACGAGACAGGCATTATGTCCACCAAAACCAAACGAATTGGAAATAGCAATATTTACATCTTTATCAATCGCGGTATTGGGTGTGTAGTACAAATCGCACTCCGGATCCGGATTTTGATAATTAATCGTTGGATGAATTTTGTTATGAACGATGGATAAAATGGCTGCAATAAACTCAAGACTCCCCGATGCGCCCAGCAAATGTCCAATCATTGATTTTGTAGAACTGATTGGCAGATTGTGGCCCCGATTACCAAACACGGTTTTGATGGCTTTGGTTTCGACTCGATCATTTGGCGGTGTTGATGTTCCATGCGCGTTGATATAGTCCACATCTTCAGGATTGAGCTCTGCATCATTCAAAGCCATTTTCATTACTAACGCCTGGCCTTCGCCGTCAGGACTTGGTGCTGTAATGTGATGCGCGTCAGCAGTAGCTCCGGATCCCGCTACTTCTGCGTAAATTCTGGCACCACGTTTCTTCGCATGTTCTTCACTCTCTAAAATAAGAATCCCGGAACCTTCGCCGACAACAAATCCGTCACGATCAGCGTCAAACGGTCGGCTGGCAGATTTCGGATCATCGTTTCTGGTGGAGAGCGCTTTCATTGCGTTAAATCCCCCCACACACATTTCCGTTATTGTGGACTCCGTGCCGCCGGTAACGATAACATCGGCGTCGCCATAGCGAATCATTCGCAGTGCTGTGCCAATACTGTGCGCACTGGAAGCACAGGCAGAAATTATCGAATAATTTGGTCCTTTAAACCCAAATCTCATGCTGATATGTCCCGGAGCAATATCGGGTATCATCATCGGAATAAAAAAAGGACTGATTTTTCGGGGTCCTGAATCAAATAAGTTTTTCGATTCCCGATGATACACATTCATTCCACCAATACCCGTACCAAGAATAACTCCGATTCGCTCTAAATTAACTTTTTCGAGATCCATCCCGGAATCATCAACTGCCTGTTGTGCGGCAGCAATTGCATATTGAGTAAATAAATCCATGCGCCGCGTTTCTTTCGGATGCAAATAATCGGTAGCATTAAAATCCTTAACTTCCGCAGCAAATTTCGTATCGAATTTTTCTGTATCAAAAGATGTGATATAATCTACGCCATTCTTTCCGGCAATCAGTCCTTCCCAATAATCCTTCAGTGAATTGGCAATAGGACTAATAACACCCATTCCTGTAACAACAACTCGTTTCTTCATTCAGCAAAATCCCTGAAATTTATTTTTTGAGTTCTCAGCAATCAGTAATTATAATTCAAACACAAAATATTTGATAAATCTCTTTTTAATGAATTGGTTTTTCAATGGAATATTGTCGATTAAAACAATAATATTATTTTGGTTTGTATTCGCTATTAAAAAACAAAACCCTGGAACCGCTGTTCTTCCAGGATATTGAAATAATTATTTCATTTAGATAAAGAATTAGTTAAGTCCTGCTCTACAGCAGGACTTAACCAACGTTCTCTTATTCTACGCCTTTTTCCTTCAAGTAATCGACTGCAGATCCAACTGTCGTAATTTTTTCGGCATCTTCATCCGGTATCTCAATCTTGAATTCGTCTTCGAATGCCATAACCAATTCGACAGTATCTAAAGAGTCTGCTCCCAGGTCCTCAATAAAATGAGCTTCCGGAGTGACCTCATTTGCATCCACACCTAACTGATCCACGATAATATCTTTTATTCTGTCCTCGACTGCCATTTTCTCACCTCCTTGTGAAGTTTATTGGCTGTTTAAGTGAATTATAATTACTAAAAAGTGTTGATTGATTTATCACCTTGAAATATTATTTTGTTTCAATGACACAAAGACTCAATGTTTTAAAAATCAATTAATGAGAATCTTATTTATAGTTTAATCAATCAAAAATAAGTTTAGAATTCAATTTCTTATAACGTATTATTTTTTCGTGTCTTTCAGTCCGCCAACTGGCGGATGGCAATTATTTTTGATTAATTCAGGTTACATCACCATACCGCCATCAACATGAATAACCTGCCCCGTAATATAATCAGCAGCCGGTGAAACCAAAAAATTAACCACTTCAGCCACATCATCAGGTGTCCCAGCACGCTTCAGTGGAATTAATTTTTTAAAAGCATCTTTAACATCCTCACTCAAAATTTCTGTCATTTCGGTTTCAATATATCCGGGAGCGATGGCGTTCACAGTAATCCCCCTTGGCGCTAATTCCTTTGCTGCACTTTTAGTTAAACTAATAACTCCACCCTTTGATGCTGAATAATTTGCCTGTCCGATATTTCCCATTACGCCGACAACAGATGAAATATTTACAATTTTTCCGCTGCGCTGCTTCATCATCAACTTAGCGGCTGCTTTAGTGCAAATAAACGTTCCTTTTAAATTAACAGCAATCACCGCATCCCAATCCGCTTCACTCATGCGAATCAACAAAGTGTCCCGTGTGATACCAGCATTGTTTACTAATACATCGACGCTGCCAAACTTATCGGCTGTTTGTTTGAACATGTCTTCCACTTCCTGGGGATTTGTGACATCAACTTTTATCGGGAATACCCCGACTCCGAATTCTTCTAATTCCTTACTTGTTGTCTGAGCCTGTTCAAAATCGACATCACAAACAGTCACATTATATTTTTGAGAGGCCAATTTCCTGGCAATTGCTTTTCCAATTCCCCGAGCCGATCCTGTGACAATGGCTGTCTGTTGATTCATTTTTATCCTCCTGTTAAACGCTTTTATCATTCAATAACGATTGAACTTCATCCAATATCCCGATTGTTTTAACCGGAAGTCTGCGATTAATTCTTTTCAGCAAACCGGATAGTACCTTACCGGGACCGATCTCGTAAAACTCACTCACACCATCATCCAGCATATTTTGAATAATATCGAACCACCGAACTGGGGAGGTGAGTTGTTTGTACAATAGATTCCTAACTTCTGTAGCATCCGCGGTTGGATTGGCAGTCACATTGGCATAAACCGGAATATCAGGCTGTTTTACGTGGATGGACTCGAGCATCATTTTTAATTCCTGCTGTGCCGGTTCCATCAATGGCGAATGGAAAGCGCCACTGACAATTAATGGAACCACCTTCATCGCTTTTTTTTCACGAGCCAGTTCCATGGCTTTTTCAACACCTTCAATCGAACCTGAAATAACGATTTGCTGCGATGAGTTATAATTTGCTGGTCGAACAACTCCGCTTTCGGACGCTTTTTCACAAATCTCGTTTACCGCTTCAATTGATAAACCGATGATCGCTGCCATGGTCCCCGGCAACTTCTCGCCAGCGTGTTGCATCAATTCTCCGCGTTTCTTAACCGCCAATAGTCCGTCTTCAAATGAAATTGCTCCGGCAGCGACCAATGCTGAATACTCACCAAGACTATGACCGGCGGTCGCGTCGGAACGCAATTTACCAGCGATCAACTCGTTAATTATACAACTGTGGACAAAGATGGCAGGTTGAGTGTATTGGGTTTGTTTAAGTATTTCCGCTGGACCATGAAAAGACACATCAGCAATGTCAAATTTCAAAATATCGTTGGCTTTTAAATAAATTTCCTTTGCCCGGAAAAAGTTATTATAGAGATCTTCTCCCATGCCAACATACTGAGAAGCCTGTCCCGGAAATAAAAACGCGGTTTTCGCCATGCAAATATTCCTGATTCTATTCAACGATATTTTCTTTTTCCGCCCAAATTTCTTTGATGCGCTTTACTGCTTTTTTATATAATTTCTCTTCAGTATTGAACAAAGAGGCTTTTAAATAATGCATTTCTGCAGATTTATAGTCCCCAGTTGCTTCATAGGCCATACCGATGTTATAATAGACACTGGCGTTATTGGGATATTTTTTTTCTACCTGCTCCCAAATATTTAAAGCAGTATCCCATTCTCCCAATCGGGCATAAACTGCCCCACTGTCAATCTCTGCAAAGCCTGTCTCTAACGGATAGCTTACGAAATGTAATTTGGGACTTATCTCGCTTACAAAACTGTCGATCAGCCGGCTGATTAACATATCTTTAATTTCGTCTTCGGTTGGTAATTGTTCGGACTGTTGACCTAATGTTGAATTGTCAACATAATATTCCACTTTATCCCAGCTTTTTATAAGACCACCGACATCAACATCCACCAACCTGAAAAAAACTTCGATTTGTGCTTTTCGAATTTGAAACTGCTGATCTAAAATTTTGACCTTCAGCTTTTTCTTTTTTACTTTTTCGCCGTTCTCATTTTCCTGAAATATGATCTCTCCCAACTCATCACGTTCATATTCGCCGGTCCACACCTCACGTTCAACTTTTTCCGTGCCCTGAGCTTCAAAATCCATTGCCAGCGCTCTAAGATCACAAAACAACAAGCCATCTATTTTTAACAAATTGCCGTACTCTTTAAGTTGGCTCGAATCAGCATGTTCAAGCTGTGTTAAGCTCAAATTGTGAGCTTGCAACAAACTGTCAAATTTCTCATCTGCAATCAGATGAAAATAGTCAATTTCTTTTAATTGCCTGACCAGTCGCTTTCCAAACTGCGGAGCCTCCTTTAATCCGGTGCACGGTGCAACTGCTAATCGCTTTATTCCTGCAAGACCCGGCTGTCCCGGTCGCTGAAACTGTAACTTTCTTCCTGCGGAACATGCTAAACTGATAAACAACAGCAGTAAAATAATTCTTTCAGCGATCAATCTTCTTGTCATATTCATAAAACGATATTTGTTGACTTGATATTTTCATTTAAAATGAATATATGAGCATTGTTCGTTGCTTGTCGGTTACAATTTATGTTCAATTTTTTGTAACTTAATTTAATCATCATTCAAAGCAGATCGTTTTAGAATTTCAACAATACTGCTGCCATGGTGAATCCACCACCAAAGCTTACCAGCAAAATGTTATCCCCATGTTTAATGAGGCTTTTCTGTTTTGCTTCCGCCAAACCAAGGGGAATCGACGCTGCCGACGTATTTCCGTATTTATGCACATTAATATAAACTTTTTCCATCGGCAATTTAATACGTTTTGCTGTCGCCTGAATGATACGAATATTTGCCTGATGAGGAATAAGCCATTGCAATTCTTTGGACGACATTTCCGCTGCTTTCAACGTTTCAATCGCAGCGTCACCCATCGCCTTGACTGCGTGTTTAAAAACTTCCTGCCCTTCCATTTTAATATAGTGCAATCTTTTATCAATAGAATCGTGCGAGGCTGGAATACGACTACCGCCACCCGGCATGATTAACAGATTTGCCAAACGGCCATCACTTTTGATCATCGTTTTTATGATACCTTTTGTTCCGTCTGAAGGTTGAAGCACAGCGGCGCCCGCGCCATCTCCAAAAAGCACGCAGGTCGTCCTATCCTCCCAATCTGTAACCTTGGTAAGCATTTCTGCACCGATGACCAAAACATTTTTGTGCGTCCCATTGGCAATAAATGCATCTGCTAAAGTTAATCCGTAAAGGAAGCCCGAACATGCTGCACTGACATCGAACGCTGCAGCGTTTGTCGCTCCGATATTTTTTTGGACATAACAACCAGTCGAAGGAAAAAAAGTATCCGGCGTTACTGTCGCCACAATGATCAAGTCCAAATCCTTGGCTTTTAAACCGGCATCATTTAATGCTTGTTTTGCCGCTTCCGTGCTTAAATCAGACGTGGCTGTATGTTCATCAGCGACATGTCGCTCTTCAATACCGCTACGTGTGCGAATCCACTCATCGCTGGTGTCAACTATTTTTTCAAGATCAAAATTTGTCAGTATTTTTTCAGGTACTGAATATCCAACTCCGGTAATCATTGAAGAATATTTGTAATCCACCTTAACGTCAATCTCCTCTTGTTTTAATCAGGTCAAAATCCGTTCCGATACAAACGAATTGTTGCTAATTTTATTGCTTGATAATTTCCCGCTCGATTATTTTATTTATATTTTCATTAATCATTCGCTCTGATTCAAAAATGGCATTGCAGATTGCTTTTGCAGATGAGCCGCCGTGTCCGATAACCACCACGCCATTAACTCCGAGCAAAGGAACCCCACCGTATTCAGCATAATCAAATGTTTTTTTCAACCGACGAAATGCTGGCTTTAATAAATAGGCTCCAAATTTATACTGCAATCTTCTACCGATTCGCCGTCTCAAATTACTCGTGTAAACATTACTAATGGATTCGGCAAATTTGAGAATGATATTTCCGATAAAGCCATCGCAGACCACAACATCAACTTCATCTTGCAAAATTGCTCCGCCTTCGACATTGCCAACAAAATTCAGGTTGCTGTCACTAAAGAGTCGGAACGCATTTTGAACAATTTCTCCGCCCTTTGACTTTTCGGTACCAATATTGAGTAATCCGACCCTCGGATTTTTGATGTTAAGTATTCGTTTAACAAAAATACTTCCCATAATGCCATATTGGATCAATTGTCTTGGTTTGCTGTCAATATTTGTTCCCACATCGATAAGCAAGTTCGCCCGTTTTCCGTTTGGCAAAATAGAACCAATCGCGGGACGAATGACGCCGTTGATTTTTCTCAACTTTAATAAGGCAGCTCCCAACACTGCACCCGTATTGCCTGCGCTTACCACTGCATCCACTTCACCGGATTTGTGCAAATCCATCGCCACATGAACCGATGAATCCCGTTTTTTCTTTATCGCGATAGCGGGTGACTCATCCATTTCAATAGTCTGCGAAGCATGTTTGATCGAAATGTTTAATTCATGAGTACGAAAGTGTAAACCAAGCTCCCGTTTGATCTTCTCCTCATTTCCGACCAACACAATCTCGAATCGATCTTTGGCTGTTCGTGCTGCAGATATTGCACCAGAGACAACGGCTCGAGGAGCGAAATCCCCTCCCATTGCATCGACTGCTATTCTCATCATTTTTTCCAAAATTAAAACGACCTACTATGTCTCTTTTGGAGCGAAAACCATTCGATCTTTGTAATAACCACAGTTCGGACATGCACGATGGGGCAACTTGGGTTGACTGCAATTTGAACATTCAACCACATTTGGCGCACTCAGTTTCCAGTGAGTTCTTCTTTTATCACGCCTTGCTTTCGATTGTCTTCGTTTTGGTAAAGCCATTTCATCCTCTTTTCTCGCTGTTTATTCTCTTCAAAATTCTCTCATTATTTTACTCCAACATAGAAATAGTCGGTTTAATAAAACAAACCTAATATTAAAATTCAACTTATTAGTATCTGCTTAACTTGGTTGCCAATATTTTTTCGGCTTCCAGGCTAAAAACCAAATTCGCTCATATCGGAACAAAGAAATACGAATCGAAGCAAATGCGATATGAGCGGATATTTCTTTTCAAAATTCACTCAGTAGTGTCTGACCGAAAACTCCTTTTTGGTTCCTAAAAATGATATTTTCAAATTTACCTAAACTTACCTCATCCCCTGTCCCCTTCTCCTAGAAGGAGAAAAAGGGACTCCTGTTCTCACCCTCCTTCCAGGAGAGGGCTGGGGTGAGATCTATTATTATGTTTTCGGTCAGGCACTAAGTAATGAGTTTTTTCAACTTTTCCCAGCGTGGATCGATACGTTCCTTTTCGCAATCACATTTCTCGATGTTTAAATTCACGCCACAATTGGGACATAATCCTGAGCAATCTTCTGCACACACTTTCTTCATCGGTACTGCTAATAGCAAATTTTCAATAATGCTATCGGTCAAATCGATTTCGTCAGCATTTTCGCTTAAAAAGCGATAGTCATCACTTTCTGAATCTTGATAATCTAACTTTGAATAATATAATTTATAAGAAACAGAAAAATTATCAGTATAATCCTCCAAACACCGATCACATGTAAAATGAGAAATTGTGGTTACATTCGTCTTCACATAATACTGATCATTTAATTTCTGAACTTCAACATCCAAGACCATTCCTTCAGGGAAAAGCGAAATTGTATCCTGATCTTCAACACCTAATTTGCTTAAACTGGTCTCAACATGTAATTGATTAAGACCTTCATTGAGTTTTGATAATCTGATTTTCATTATACTTCAAAATATCTCTTATCTAAAATTCTTCAAATTTAAGAATAATTTTATAAATTGTCAAGGTAAAAATTCTATGCTACAAAACGACCACAGTTCAAGAAAAAAACGAAGTGCCTTGTTTTTGAAAGACATTAACAAATTATGGAACAAACGATTGAACAACAAAATTAACGGTAAATTTCACAACTGCCAATTCACCGGTTCGCTTAAGATACGATTGCCTGATCTTTTCGACTATCATTTTTATTTGAGTAACAGACACCGTCTTGCCACTGATTGTCCGTTTACATCTAACCGATAAATGTAAATTCCCGAACCCACATCACGCGCATCCCAGGGCACCGAATACATTCCCGGGCTCTGTTTCTCGCTGACTAAAACAGCGACTTCCTGGCCAGAAATATTAAATACTTTCAGCCGGACATCTGCTGTGTTATTTAACTGGTAGGAAATCGAGGTTGTGGGATTAAACGGATTGGGAAAATTTTGAAATAATTTAAATTGAATGGGAACTTCCGAACGAACAATTTGATCTATCCCTGTTACAAAGTTTGTCATAACATTGACGCTTTTGGCTTGTGTATAATTTGCTGAAGTGTCCTTGCCTGTCACGGTGGCTAATATTCCCATACTATTTACATTAGTTACCCAAAAATAATTGACATTGTGTTCTATAGTCAATGGATCTATATCCGGATTAGTAATTGCTATCCGTTTGTGGTTCTGCCGTATTCTCAAACAAGGAAACTCACCGTAACTTGTTTTCATCGTTCCCCAGGCATCAATAGAATTATAGCTGGAATCGATAACAGGCAAAACTGTTCCGAAAATATTGAATACAAATTCCAGAACCGACGACCAGTTTTCATCTCCGTATGTTGCAGGCAGGTGTAACTTGGGAGTAGCTCTGACCGATGATAATATTTCAACCGTATCATCGACAGCATTTTTTCCCCTGCCTAACTCTGTAAGTTCTGTTTCTGATAAAAAAGCATAGTTGTACTCAATAGTGTCATTGTCTGCGCGGGTTACCTCATAAACCAGATTCGATGTTGGGAAGTAAGTTGCAAAAGGCGTCGTTTCAACACCGACAACAGTCCAGGTTGATTTATTCGGTAAGTTAAGCCCACTAAAATCCCAATATTGATTTGGTCCCGGAGAACCCAAATCCACTGCTGCATTTTGTGCATTACTCATTTCAAAAGTCGTGCCCAGCCGGCTCGGTGCATCATCAGCAGTTACAGTTATTTGCGCTGCCAAATAGGTTTCCGTTCCGAAATAGAGATTAAAAATAACTAAAATGGTTAATATTTTTTTCATGACGTTTACTCCTTCAACTTAAGAGTAATTTACCCAATATTTATTTGTTTAATGAATTGATTGGATTTCATGGTTATTAAAATAATTTTCAATCATTTGATACGATTCCGGTAACAAACATTGTTCATCGTCAAGGCTTGTTCTAAATTCCTGAAAATCCCATAAGTATTCGATCGCCAAGCCGGTTGCCAACTTATTGTGTTGCCAGGTCCTTATTTTAGATCCGAAATGATCTTTAAACCAACCACTTAAGAGTCTAACGATATTTACAGCCCGTTCTGATTTAATTTCAACTTCAATTTCAAATTGTTTAATAAGAGCGCCTTGCACTGAAAACAACGTTGTATCCAAAGCGAACTCGGCAATGATTTGCTGTGGATTATCAACTGGATAAATATTTTTTACCTGTCTCCAATTTTTTCGTCTTTGAATTTCTCCCAAACCTCTCGATTTCAAAAATTGAAGCGGATTTAAACTCTGGTCAAAGGCTGAATCAATGCGAAAGGACTCAACATGTTGATTCAGATAATCTGCAATCTCGAACCAGCCTTTTTCATCCCAATTGTTTTCTATCTCAAGACGTTGAATACTGCCATCTTCTGCGATTTTAGATTGCCCTTTTAACGTTACTAATAATGTATTATCAATCTCACGGATTCTTAATGCAAACCCAGCCTTAATTAGATCGTTTTTACTACTATCAACATAGTAATCGAAGATATCATGTGGATGAGGTGCTGAAAATCCTAACGAGCCAATTTGTTTTAAGCCCGCGATTTTTTCGAAAATTTCTTCCACGTCAGTCGCACAAATAATAAATTTCGCTTCTATTTCAAGTTGACCAACCATATATCTTTCACCTGCGAAGATCAAATAACTAAATCTTCAGTTAAATTCACGATTATTTGCCATTGCTAATACAAAGTTGTTCTAAAAATGGGTTCAAGCCGCGGAAGGTCTGTTTTGACTATTCTTTAACCAACAACTAAAATCGATTTTAAGTATAACCATTTTTTACAAAATTGTCAAGAAAATTCTACATCTTGCAAACAACATTTTATTCATGTAAAAAAATCAGAATCAAATCCGCTTCCGAAAACCTTCACCTAACACTTCATGGACATTATTAATTATCACGAACGCGTGCGGATCAATTACCTTGATCAAGTCAGTCAAATAGGTTACTTCCTTGCGCGTGATAACCGTAAAAACAATTTCCCGGTCTGAATTGGTGTACAACCCTCTACCTTTCAGGGATGTCGCGCCGCGGCTCATTTTTTCCATGATTGCCTCACTGATTTGCTGGTATTTCGGTGAAATGATAATTGCGGCTTTGGCATAATCCATGCCTTCAATAATCACATCAATCAAACGGGATGAAATAAATAATAACACAAATGCGTAAAGTGTCAAAGTCAGGGCAGGTTTGAAGACCGCAAGATTTTTCAGGTGCAATACGATACCAGCCAGCGAAATTACCATGAAGTCAATTACCATGATTGCCTGACCTGGTTTCCAGCCAAACTTTTTTTGCATAATGGCGGCAACAATGTCTGAACCTGCTGTGGTACCACGAAATTTGAATATAATACCCAGACCAATCCCTAATAACACAGCGCCGAACAAAACAGCGAGAATAAAGTCGTGTTTATATAAATCCTGAACCGCTTGAGTGTTTTGCAGTTGAATAAATCTGAAGCCGGGGATATTCCCTCGGAGCAAATCCACAAATAACGAATTCAACGTAAAACCGACAAATGTTCTCAACCCAAAAGTTCCTCCCAATTCTTTTAGTCCCCAAATGAAGAGCGGGATATTCAGAATCCACATTAACATACCAACAGGTAGTTGATAATTCGAAAGATAATGAAGCGTAATCGCCAGACCGCTGACGCCACCTGGTACGACTTTTGCATCAACTAAAAAGACTCCGATTCCGAATGACATGATAAAAGCGCCAATAACGATGGCAGCATAATCTCGAATTTCCAATCTCAATTTCCTTGAAATTTTCATCTTGAGGTTCCTTTAATATTTCGAAACAGTACCCATTTTTTTGAGCGCAATTTACTAAATTTATTTTCTAAAATCAATAACGAATACAAAAATGTTGCAAATTCCTTATCATCAATTTTTCCCTTTTTTGGCGCAATTTGACTGTTTTAAATTGATGCATTTTTCAGTTCGATTGGCTTTCTTGGGATTATAAATTATCCAATGCAATCATTATATAAAAAATATCTTGAATTTTAATTAAAAAAGATTATATTATCAGTTCATTTTAATCTAACCAAACATTAGGATTACAGCCATGACCAAGCTTCGGAAACGCAGACATTTAACAAAAGAATCATCAGACAATAAAGATGGGACATCAGATTACCGTAACTTTTTCAAATCATATCACACAAGAAAAGAACTGAAAAGAGAGTTGGAAAGGCTCCGGCTTGAATTCAGGCTTAATTTTCAGATTAACAAAATCATTAATAAACAACTCAGTTTACTGGAACATGATACGGGATCTGAATAACTGGCAACACAAGTTCAAAAGGAAATAATCGATAGCGCAATGTTTAAAAAACCTGATCTGATTTTATTACATGCACCAGCTCTGTATGATTTTCGGCACTCCCCTTCTTTGCTGGGACCGATTAGCGATGTTATTCCGTCCACACCAATTTTTGAAATGTACCCTATTGGTTTTTCGTCAATCGCCGAACATTTGGGAAATAATGGCATCCGGGTTCGGATCATCAATCTTGCCTATCGGATGTTGGTAAACCCAAATTTCGACGTCGAAAAATTTATTTCAAAACTATCTCCCGCTGCGTTCGGCATTGACCTTCACTGGTTAGTTCACGCTCAAGGCGGGCTGGAAGTGGCAAAAATTTGTAAAAAATATCATACCGATATTCCCATTGTTTTCGGAGGCTATTCGGCAACTTATTTTCATGATCAACTCGTCGCTTATCCTCAAGTGGATTATGTTCTGAAAGGCGATTCAACTGAGGAACCGTTTTTACAACTTATGCAAAAAATCCAACTTCACGAAAGCGTCGAACGAATTCCCAACCTGACATGGAAGACAGCAAATAACGAAATAAAATCCAATCCGATCAGTTATGTGCCTGACAATCTGGATAATCTGACCAATAACTACAAAAATTTATTCAAATTAGCCGTTAAAAATTTTGACGCGAAAAGCATGACAGCGATCAAGGATTGGTGGCGTTATCCGATAACGGCTGTGATGACATGCCGTGGTTGCAATCATAACTGTGTGATTTGCGGTGGATCCAAATTTTCCATGAACCACTACTGTAATCGCGCCCGGACTTCATTTCGATCACCGGAGTTGATTGTTGAGGATATAAAGGATATTAGCAGATTTACCAACGGCCCGATCTTTGTCATCGGCGACTTAAATCAACCGGGGCAGGATTATGCGGATAAAGTGATTGGCGGATTGAAAAAGCTGAAACTAAAGAATGAAATGGTGTTTGAATTTTTTGAACCGGCATCAGAATCCTTTTTCAAAAAATTAGCAGACGCTGTTCCCCATTTTAACTTTGAATTTTCACCGGAATCTCACGACCCGAAAGTTCGTAAAAAATCGGGTAAATTTTTCTCCAACGAACAAATCGAAAACAACATCAAATGGGCAATTGATAACGGTTGTGGTAAGTTTGATATCTTCTTTATGATCGGGATGCCTCTGCAGACTCAAGAGTCTGTTATTCAGACGGTTGAATACTGTGACCATCTGCTGCAAAAATTTGGTAGCAAACTCATTCCATTTATTTCACCGCTGAGCCCTTTTCTCGATCCGGGCAGTCTCGCTTTTGAATATCATGAAAAATATGGCTACAAAATATTTTACCGGAGCTTGGAAGATTATCGGCAGGCTTTTTTGAAACCGAGCTGGAAATATTTTTTGAGCTATGAGACCGGGTGGATGAATCGTGATCAGATTGTGGATGTCACCTATCAGGCTGGTGAGATGCTTTCCCGCGTTAAGTATAAACATGGACTGATTTCAAAACAGGCTTACGAAGATATTGCCACGAAAATTAAACTGGCAAAAGAGCTTCTCCAACGGATTGATGAAATATATCTTTCCGCCAATGGCGAGATCAATCCGTCTCAACTGCAAAAACTGCAACTCGCTATGGAGAAAGACAGCATATCAACGATTTGTGAGAAGGAAGAATTGAAATGGCCTATCTGGCATAACAGATTGAAAATAATGAACATTATCAAAGCTATTCTGTTCGAATAGTAAAGTGGAGGGAATAAATGAACAAAGTAAAAATCTGGCTAATGGAAGTCAGGGCGCCTTTTTTTACAGCGACCATCATACCGATACTGTTAGGAACGGCTGTCGCGTTTAATTTGACAGGTTCTGTGGATTGGGCGCTTTTTTCATTGACAATACTGGGTGGAATTTTGCTGCACGCCGGCGCCAATGTCATTAATGATTATTTTGACCATAAAACCCAAAATGACGAAATAAATCAGGAGTTTGTGCGTCCTTTCACCGGCGGTAGCCGGCTGATTCAGGAAAAACAACTCACTCCCAAACAGGTATTAATCGGGGCCTTGATTTTGCTATCATTGGGAAGCTTGATTGGCATCTACTTAGTTCTCAAAATCGGATGGGTTATTTTGGCAATTGGAATTTTTGGTGTGTTATCCGCATTTTTTTATGTGGAACCCCATATTAATTTAGTGGGCAGAGGCGTTGGTGAAACACTCATCGGATTAAACTTCGGCGTGTTAATGACTTTTGGCGCTTTTTACGTGCAGACACAAAATTTTTCGTGGTTGCCAATTATCGCGTCGTTGCCGGTTGCGCTTCTGATTTCAGCAGTTCTTTACATAAACGAATTTCAAGATGCTGTCGCAGATCAAGCTGTCGGGAAAAACCATCTGGTCGTGCGATTGGGGAAAAGAAAAGCTGTTAACGGATTCACCTTTTTAATGTTGATCACTTACGTTGCCGTTTTACTGGGCGTTGTAACAGATATTTTACCGCCGATAACACTGATATCTTTTCTCACTTTGCCAATTGCATTCAAGGCGATTAAAATAGCCACTGAAAATTATGATAACAGTAAAAAATTAGTACCAGCCAATGCGTCAACCATTATCAACCATTTGACAACCGGTCTGTTACTCATTATTAGCTTTCTCATTGAACCGCTAATTTAATCTGCGGCTGGAAAATTTAAACCCAGGGAGTTGTGTTGACTGAGAATCAAAAAATTATCCTTCAAAAAATCGGGGAACGAAAAAACATCGTAAAAATACGGTTTTTGGAAGTATTAAACAATCGTGTTTTACATCTGTATCTGGCAGCGGCATTAAATAAATGTTTTAAAAACAAATATTACAAAATCATACTGGACATGACCAATATTGATGAACCGAGTCACCAGTTCATCGGTACTCTAATTGAAGCAACTGCCAAAGTCCGCACCAAAAACGGAGACGTGAAAATTATCAACGCGTCAGATCAAGCGAAACAAATCTTGTCTTCCTTCAATTCCTATTCGTATCTTAACATTGCTGATAAAAATCAAAAGGATAAAAAAAATAAAAAAAGGGTGCCATAACTTATTACAGCACCCTTTCTGATCCTAATCGTCGAACGCTTATTTGGCGAGAATCATTTTCATCATCTTTTGAAATTTCGGTGTTTTTAGTTGATAGAAATAAATACCGCTGCTCACCTTTTGTCCATTGTCATTAATGCCATTCCATTCAATCTGATGTGCTCCTGCAGTAAACTGTCGATTTTCCAAGCTCCGAATCTTTTGACCGGTTGCATTGAAAATAGAAATTTCGACATGCGCCGCTTGTGGTAAATCGAAGCGGATTGTTGTTGTCGGATTAAACGGATTGGGGAAATTTTGTGATAATTTGATCGTTGTCGGTAACAAATTTCTTTTATCGACGGTCACACCCGATCCCGGATTCAGAACAAAATCCTGGTTCGTAGCTTCCTGTCCATAGTAAAGATCGAAAAACCGCATCGGCGGGTCCGATTCGTAACCGCTTGAATAAACGCCCATATGATAATAACCATCGATCACATCCTGGAATTCGAAATAACCGCTTCCGTCAGTGTAAGTGGTGAGAAAACCTTGCGGGTTTTCTTCATAATAATTTTCCGCTGCAACATAGACATTTGCAGCCGGAGAACCGTTGTTGTAAGTCACAGTTCCGGAAATCAAATTCACAGTGCCCGCTAATTCAAATTGAAAATCTTTGCCGGAAACAGTCTGATTGGCTGGGACATCAACATTCATATACCCACCCATCGGGGAAACTAAGTTATATCCCTCTTTATCAGCCATGAGAGTAGCTAAAACACCCGGGAGCACACCCAAACGATAATCTCCGTTATCGTCCGATTCAGTTTCATAAAATTTAAACGACATCGTGGCGAAATCAATGGTCATACCGGTTATTTCCACACCAGGAATACCGACTCCATCAATTGTACATTTTCCGGTTACAAATGACGTGTACGGTTTGAGAACAAAGTCTGAAGTGATCGTCTGTCCATCTGCAATCGTGAGTGAATCAAGTTCAGGATCCGAATAATGATTTTCAGGCCAGAACTCATTATCTGAGTTGAACATTTGACTCACTGAAACAAAAACCTGACCGGGCATTGCCCCCATGCGATACTCACCCTGTTGATCAGTTGTTACAAAACTAAAATACGTACTCCCGATACCTCCACCATAGGCAATAACAAAGATTCCGGGTAGTGGTGTTCCGTTTTCTAATTTTACCTGACCTACAATATTACAACTGAAAGGCTCCATTTGAATATTTTGCGTTTGGCTCTGTTGACCGGTCACAGTAACTTCAACAGTGTCTGACATGTGATAATTCACTGTAGGAAATTCCATTGCGGCCACATCATAAGTACCCGGCTCAACCGAAATTTGGTAATCTCCGTTGCTGTCAGTCAACCCGTAGCGGGAATCCTCCATAGATTCTGCAATCACAAAAATATTTTCTAAGGGTGATCCGGTATTTTTATCTGTCACTTTACCCTGGATATACGGAGGTTGCGTTTGCATTTGAAAGATCACTTTGACCATATCCGTGGAACCATCCTCGTCGGTAAATTTGTAAATGCTGGTGATACCGACCGGCGCGAAAACATCCTCTTCCCCAATGGTATTGGTTGAGCGAATTTTGCCATCGACATTATTTTCGTCACCCACAAAATCATCATCAGGATCATCCGGATTCCGGATCCACCCGATGCCATCCGTGACGTAGAAAAATTCTTGCACCGGTTCCTGCGGACCGATCAGTCCGTCATTGTCAAAATCAATAAAATACTCAACTGCCAATTTGTTGCCTACGGCAGCCAAATCGCACGTAAATACGAGCTCAACAGGCAATTGAGTAATCGTAATCTGCTTTTGTCCGTTCACTTTTGCATTACTCACAGCAAAAACAAGGGAAGGTAGCATCAAAGCGATGATGAATAGTAACCCAATTTTTTTCATAGAAATTTCTCCTCTTTTAAATGATATTTTTGTGAATTATTGATTTGCTTAATTTCGAAAAATTCAGCACGTTAATTTAAATGATAATAAAATCAAATTCTCGATAAAAATCAAGATAAATTTTTTAACAAGTAAGCTTTTTTAAATTACACCTTTTTTCAAAACAGTTGTTGATTTAAATCACATTTTTTTAAATAATAATGATTGGACGACGGCATGTGTCAATTTCGGTAATCACCGTTATTACGTCTGCTCCTCGCTGAACCCGTTAACTAACTGAACCAGGCTTAACGGCAGAGTTTAATCTTTGATTGGGACAGTGAAAGATCCCTGGATATTTCTGGTATAGTTCACAAACAGGCGAAAGTCAACTTTGATAAGTGTTTGGCGGCAGGCATAAAATCTGTCAAAACCGTTGCCAGAAATCCAAGCCAGAAGCCAAAAATGAGTTGGTCAAAGAACTTTTATTTCGAAATTAACACACTTTTTCGAACAGGGATATATTCCCTCCGCTCTGACGGGACGTTTAAGAACAAATATGTGTTAGCGCTGATTTAACTGATATTTCTCTACCTTTTTATTTATCCCACTCGCTTTTTTCCTAAAATAGTTAATTATATCCTGAGTGGACTTACTTGCAATTTCTTTGCTTTGTCTGTCACGAATTTTACGCACCATTAATACGGCGTCAATCTTTTTCATAGCTTGTCACCTCCCTGGGGGAATAAATATCAAGATTATGATAGCCTTGCTGTAAATTAACAGCATTGAATTGGCGAATCTTGTCATAACGAACAATGTGTCTAAAATTCCAACTTACTAAAATATCAACATCGGAAATTGTAGCCAAGGCAATATGAAGCATATCATTACGAAATTTTTCAGATAATATTTTTTGTTGTAAATAAATATCAACAAGTTTTATTGCTTCTGCATTAAGTTTTAATATTTCTGGATTCATTCCAAGAAATTCAAGATATTTATCTTGAACTTTTGGGGGAGCATCGGCAATTTCAGCTTCCACAACTTCAGATGTCACTCCCTCAAATAATCCGCATTGGATATCCGCTATTAAAGTATTTGACCACACTTTAAATTCTTCGTCAAAACATCCGCCAATAACTGATGTGTCAAGATATATACGCTGTGTTTTCATTGTTTTTTTATCTGTTAGTAACAGTTCGTATTATTTTATAAGCGCTAACCCATGAATCCCACAATTAGCGTTATCCACAATTAGAAATGATCAAAAAATAGTTGAAGCATAAGGAAACCATTATTATATTCAATTGGATTATGATTAAATCGAATTCATGAATTGATCCTATGCTTCGTAACAAGATAAGCAATAATTTAAGTTTGGCATCAGGATGAATTTTCTCATCAAGACCAGCCATTCTCCCCTCTGATCTATGATTGTTTTAAATGTTACGAATGTAATTCAATATAATTGAATACAAATAAAATGTCAAGAAAAAAAATACGAACGTGAATATTCTTTCGGATATTATAATTTTTACCGAAAAACACGTCACTGATTTAGCTTTAAACCAGCCGTTTCATTCGAAAAAATAAACCAACATCTCATCCAACAACGCCCGCCATTGCCCCCAGGAGTGTCCTTCGTTGACTTCGATGTATTTTAAGGGATAGCCTTTTTCGTCAAAAATGTGCTTCATCTGCCTCGCAGGTTCTTGGGTGTCGTGAATGACTCCCGTGCTCATAAATATTTTCAGCGGCAGCCTGTCTGTCTCCTGATAGAGCTGATAAATAGCCGGTGTAAATTGAAACGCCGGCGACTGAATCGCGATCAACTGGAAAACATCGTGCCGTATTACCCCGAAATAGGCGGAATTGATACCGCCTAATGAAGTGCCTAAAATCCCCCGTTGTTCCGAACTCGGGTCGGTGCGAAAGGTTTTGTCAATTTCAGTAACCAACTCATGGGCCACAAAAGCGGAAAATTTTGGATTCATCTGGTACTCGCTCGCCCGGCGGTTATTTCCCCGGTTTTCAGGATCTCTGGGATCGACGAATACCGCTATAATGGGTTGTATTCTATTTTGTGCGATCAAATTATTCAACACGGTCTCCATGCTCCCTAACTTTTCGTTGGCATATTCGTGCCCGTCTGTCACATAAATCGACGCCAGATTCGACAGCGTGTCATAACCAGCAGGCGTGTAAACCCGGTAATTTATCGCATAGCCTAATTGCTGACTGTGAATCAGTTTCACTTCACTTAACCTTCCCGGCTCCGACTGCGGGTTGAAAATGGCTTCCTCCGGAAATTTCCAGGCTGGCATCCGCAATTCCGAATTGGGGCCAAACCCGCTCCATTGTTGAAATGGATTCGTCGGATCGAGCAGCCATTTGTCATTCACAATAATTTTATAATCCAGCCGGGCGTCCAGCGGAAAGATTGTTTCGCACATCCAAACCTGACTTTCGCCGATCCTTCTCCCTGTAAATTCTTCAACAAACGGTTGCCAGCCGGAAAAATCACCAGCCCAGCACACCGAATCTGCCTCACCTCTGAACAAAAACGCCACCGAATCGTCTTTCACAAACGGAATCTTATTTTCCGCAGCTAACACATTCCAGAACTCCGACACAGCAGCTTCCCGGTCCGCGTCATTTCCAATTTGGGCCAGCGAATTTAGATGGTGTTTGAATTGAGCGTAGGAGTCGATATTGTGATTTTGTTGAGATAAGACATCGCTCATTCCCCAAATTAAAATCATGAAATAAATGATCAAATAGCGAAAATTGTTTTTCATTGACTACCTCTTAAGATAGATTCATTACAAATACATGTTGCCAAGATTCCAGGATACAAAGGAATTTTCAATAATGATATATTTTTAATACTTTGAGTCTTCGAGCCTTTGAGGCAAAACACTACTTCAAATTAAATATTTCGAAAATTCCGATTCAGTATTTCCATCATTGCAGGTCGGTTCATATATTTTTCTCTGAAATGCTGAACCATTTCTTTGACTACTTTTTCACCTCCCTCAATCTTTTTCATTTTACGCATGTGTCGCACGATCTCATTATAAATTTTACGCCCGGTCTGTTCTGCATGGATATAAAGGGCATCCCGATAAATCTTGATAATTTCTTTCGGATATTTTTTCGTCAGGTGGGAATAAAACTCTCCAACTACAGGCAGATACTCCTTATTTTCTTTCAAATAATTTAATAAACGCTTATGATAATTCTCTTTTACAAAAAGTTTACCCAAAACAGAAGGATTGTAATATCTGATTTCTTTTGTATTTACTTTTTCGATTAAACCTTCTACCACTGCTTTCCATTCATTTTTGTTTTTATACGTTTTTTTCAACCTTTCGTAATAACCAAAATCGAAATGGTTTTGAAAAAACAATTCATGAGCAAGTTTTCTGATATTCTCAACATCCTTTTCCAACTCGGCAACTTCTAACAATCGTTCTTTCCATTTGACAACAACACCTAAATGGCTATCTTTTTCAGCTAATTTTATCCCCTCATTGATCATTTTTTTCGCCTGGTCAAAATCCTTCTTCTCAATCAACTCACAAACTAAAATACTTCGATATTTAGGATACGCAAGATTCTCTTCAATCAGTCGGCGTGCTTGTTCATATTTCTCGCTGTTCTGAAAATATGATAATTTATGATCCAGTAAAGATTCAAGCTCGTAATATCGATCTCCTATTTTGCATGCTTTGATCTGATTATCTATCATCGTTAAAAATCTTTGTTCATGCTCCTGATCTGTAATTAAAAATGAAAGAAGAGATAGAAAAGAGCTTTCCCAGCCAAAATCCGTATATTTACTTTTGTTAAATTCGTTCAAACAATAATCAAATAATTCATTTTTTATTTCGTCAGAATCCGATTGCACAGCAATATCTCGTAAAATGTCAAATACCTGATCCATTGTCATACTCGTCGCGCCGGCGGAATCATCCATGGATTGAACCATTACTGGGATTTCCTCGATAACAGCCTGACAGATAGCAATGCTTTCTTTTGTATTTTCCTGTTCAAATAATTTTTGACCTTTATCGATCAAATTTTCAATCGGCAACATGGCGTAAAAAGCGTGATTGTAATCAATAAAACCATATCGATCCGAATGCGTATTGGCGATACTTTTTATCAGTTGCTTATAATAGGATTTGTCATGTTCCTCAATTAGATGGCTGAAATGAACTAAAATTTCATTCAATAACTGCTCATCCTTTAATGCCATTTTCTCAACAAAATCAATCAAGTCATTTTTAGTTACTTTCCTCAATATCCGTTCAAATTGATCATATCGGGATATTGTCTTTTTTTCTTGCAATGTTTTTATCTCTTTGTAATCTTTTTCAGTGCCTTCTTCGATTATCTTTCTGATATGGCACAAAACCGCGACCACGTGTTTACAAACCGGTCCCCAATCGTAGGGACAATCACAATACCAGCCAACGACGTCCTCCTTTTTAATATCAATTTCCACATCATAAAAATCGGTTCCGATAACATTGGCTCTCCATTTTGATTTGGACACTTTTCTCAAATTTTCCACCGAATCATCTTCGAAATAATCAGCGCCCCGATCCAGAATAACCGGATCGATTTCCTGTTCAAAATTTTTAATATTCATTTTTTTCCATTAGTTTATAAATATAAATTCAATTAACAATGCAACAAAAATCTACAGTAAAGCACGCCTATTTATAATGTTTTCCTTCATCCGATAATATACATTAACAAAAACAATTTCAGTTATCCGTGCTAATCCGTGTCAATCAGTGGCTATAAAATTTTTCACAACTCCAAATACTTCTTTTTGATCATTTCCACCCCGTATTTCCGCTCCAATCGCCGAACGATAAAATGGCCCCGCGCCATATTTTGAAAATGCTCGATAAACAGCGTGTTCACTAGTCCGCCACCGACAGCGCCAATCGCCGGAATGGCCATGGCTGCAATTTTCTCGGAAACCACCGTACCAAACCGGGAGGCAATAATTGAGATAAAACGAACCAGAACTGGTGCGCTCTTTTTAGTTAATCCGCGCTCGGCAATGTGGCGCGCTGCATCAGAGACAATTTTTGATAGCGACAACCGAATCGCATAGTAGCCTGTCTCTGAAGAATCATCCATTTTAGTTCTGCCACCCAAGGCGAACACTTGCAAACAATTTAATTTAGCTTCAGGTTGGGACAAATCCTCTCCCTCACTCCGGGCAATGTCAGCAATGGAACGCAGCATAATCAACGTTGAGACAGGCAATTCAATCGGAACAGAAGAAAGACCAAACGCGCCGCCACTGAAACCGGTGGCAGCTACTGCTATTTTGTGGTACACCGCGGATTTTTTCACGGATCGTTTTTTTGATATTGTATTCAAAGCAAAATCAAGCGCATTTTCCAGCGATTTTTTTGTCGCGAAATTTACGATTGAAGACCATTTCGCTGGCAACAGTGCAAATCCTTTTTCAATCGGGATCGCGAGCAAATCACTGAGCTTTGCTGCCAGACTTGGATTCTCCAACAGACTTTTTGCATACTTCAATTCATCCAGTTCATGGCTGGCTATCTTCATTTTTGAAATTTTGTGAATCATCTCTTGTGCCTTATTAAATCTCTTAAAATTTATTTTTGATTACTTTTCAACTGTTAAACTTCGCTGCTGTTTTGACACCAAAATCTGACTGCCATCTTTGGCTGCTACGGTGTTTTTAAAATGTATCCTTGCCTCCTGCTCAAACTCTTCATTATTTTTATAAGTTTGAGAAAAATGGGTGAGTACCAATTTTTTAACCCCGGCTTTTTGTGCCAATTGTGCAGCCTGTGATGCAGTCATGTGACCGTGTTCAAATGCCATCTCTTCCCGGTCTGATAAATAAGTTGAATCACAAACCAACAAATCAGCGTCTTTGGCAAATTCCACCAATGATTTATTAAACCGCGTATCAAGCAAACACACAAACGACTGTCCCTGTTTCGGATTGCTTACCTGGTCAATAGAAATCGTTTTACCATTAATTTGGACTTCCTCGTTCTGTTGTAATTCCCGAATCCTTTTTCCCTTCAGCCCAAATTGTTGCAGTTTTTCCGGGATCAGGGTATAGCTGTCATGTTCCTGAATACGATAACCGACAGAATCGGTGGTATGATCCAAAACTTTTGCTTCAACCTGAAAAGTGTCATTTTTAAAAATAACTCCATTTTGATTGAAAGGACACTCAACCAATTCCATCTGAAAATGATAAAGCGACGCATTTTTCAAATTTTCATAAAATTGCTGACCGGACGCCGGATAATAAATTTCCACGGGATGTTGCACCCGATCTAAAGACATTCGCTGAATCACGCCGGGAAGCCCCAAACAATGATCACCGTGGAAATGGCTGATAAATATTTTGGTAATTTGCGATGCGGAAACGCCAGAGAAGAGCATCTGACGCTGTGTTCCCTCACCGGGATCGAACAGGAATCCCTCCTGATCCCAGCGCAGGAAATAGCCGTTGTGGTTGCGTTCGTAGGTTGGCACCAGACAGGCTGTGCCTAATATATACAATATTCGTTGTGACATATTTTAAGTCAATACTCATTTATTTTTGACAGAATGATCATGCCAAAGGCAGATGCGACTGGTCGCACATGATTTACTTGATAAAATTATCCCGTTTATCCTGTTATTCTGTCAGGTTATTAATATTTAACATACCGGTAATTCGTTCGTTAATTAACTTCCAAAAATATCAGACTGCGGCAAAATGCCTGGCATCCTGATACCACGAAGGGGATGATTGAATTGCCGGAATAACGTCTTCGGTTTTATCAACGATTGTCCACATATTTAAGTGCCGCGAGTCCATAAATTTTTCGCTGACGCATTTTTCCAACTGCGCGATAAAGGGATCATAAAATCCGTTCGTGTTGACAATGATAATCGGGTTTAAAAACATGCCCAGTCGTTTCCAGGTAATTGCCTCAATCAGTTCATCCAGCGTGCCCGAACCGCCGGGCAACGCGATCACCGCATCAGCATTCTCGATCATTTTTTTCTTCCGTTCGTGCATATCTCTGACAATCTCCAAATCGCTCAGTTTCGAATGTGCCCATTCCAGATCAACCATGAATTGAGGGATCACACCGATCACTGTTCCGTTGTTCGTGAGTGCACCTTCTGCCAACGCGCCCATCGATCCGACCGATCCGCCGCCGTAAACTATAGTAATCTGATGTTGTGCTAAAATCTCTCCCAATTTGTTGGCTTCAGATCGATAGATGCCATCCGCCTGTTTGCTTGATGCGCAATACACACAAACCTTTGTCAATTTCATATAGCAAAATCCCTTTTTATGATCGTTTGAAAAAATTTAATCCGTGGATATAAAACCCAAATTTCTCAAATGAATTACCGCAAAGAAAATATAAATTCATTACCCACTGAACGCCCAGAATAACACTAAATTAAAAATCGAAAAATATTTTTTCGTGTTTTCTGGTGTGTTTAGCGGGCTAATTTTCATTCTTATCGTCTCAGCTTTAAAACTAATCATACATTTGCTTGAGATCTTCATCAAATGGAGCCCGTCTTTTTTCACAATTTCTCCGGGGACAGAGTTTACAGCTTAAAAATTCAATACCATCGGAGAAACACATACCGGAAACCGATTTATTGGGAATCATTAAAAAACTTTCGGTCAATCGGACTCCGATCAGTTCTTCGACATTGCCGAATAATTGAAACAGCGGCTTTTGCTGTTCAATGGGCCAGACATTTTCCGTACCGGATCCCGGACTCATTGAGGGAAGTTTTTTCAAACCAAACTGCTGTTTAATACGGTCGTGTAGAAATTTCACCGCTGCATTCAGCGCCATCTCCTTTATCACGTCCAGCCAATATATTTTCAAAAAATCATCTTTGTCAATATCCAGATTTTCCAATTCATTGCCGCATGTCGCAATGAACGGAAACACCCGTCCCACCTGTTCCAGGTTTTTCATTAAAATTCGGCTGGTAAATTCAATTCCATCAATAATTGCGGTGTCACCGTTTCTTGATTCGATGTAACTGACTTTGTAAATCGCTTTTGGCTTAAGTCTCGGTTCGATTTGTTTCAGCAACACTTGCAAATCGCTATGAAAATTGTCATTTTCCTTGATGTGCAGCTTTTCTAACAGTCGTTTGCGGTCAATAACAAAAGGGATGTTATCTAAAATTTCCATTGTTTTGAATTTCTACTTTTTCAACATTGATTCGACTTTCAACGCAAGCACAGCCGGTTCTTCAATTTCATCCAATTGATGTGCGTCTGTGCCGAATAAAAACTTAACCTCGATTTCCCGACCTATCTGCCACAACCGTTTCGCAAATAGCGGATCCACATAAATTGCATTGGTGTTGAGTTCCCAAGCCACATTGTGTGCTTTTCCCAATTCGAGTACATCGCCTAATTCGCGATCTGAAATAGTTCTGGTGAGCTCTTTGTAATCACTCAACACATCGCGCAGGTAGATTCCGATAAAAGGATGTGCGATACAGTCAGCCCGCCCGGCTTTGATCAATTGTTCCAATATGTCAAGTGTGTGTTCGGCATAAGCCCGCGGCGTTTTCGACTGCGGATGTTCCCAATGATCTAAATGATAATGATTGGTCGAGTATAACCGAAAATCAATCTGGTCACTGACATCTTTGGAGATTGAATATTTATCGACACCGTAAGCAGACAACTCTGCACCAACGATAACTTCAATGGACGACTGAGTCTGTTTGAGCTGATTTTTTAATAGCGACACGTGATCCAAAATACCTTCACCGATGTCATGATCATGATCAACCAGGGCAATGCGCTTTAATCCGGCATTGTTTGCCTGCACTAAAATATTCTGTACAGTCATTTGCGTAGATGCACAGGTGGAAAAACGCGTGTGAATGTGGTAATTGGATTGCGTTAAAATTGATAAAATATACATGATGTCCTAACTTTTTTGACTCAGTCCCGCAACAAACCAAAAACACACATTAACGAATCAGTGCCATCCTCTGAACTTTTTTCCCGGACGCTGTCGATAAAACACAGAGATAAATGCCACTGGTCACATCTGCTCCCGATGCATCACGGCCGTCCCACATAAATGTTTGATGACCGGTTTTCAAGTCACCAGCAAATAATTTCCGAATGTGCTGCCCCCGAACATTGTAAACAGACAATTCAACATGTTGCAATTGATCATTCTCAAATAAAATCGTCGTTGCGCTGTTAAATGGATTCGGATAGCTAGTAAGTAACCGAATCGCTGCCGGAACAGAGGGGTTGTTTTCATTTTGCACAACAGTCGGTTCTTCATCAAGATAATACACCGTTAATCTCGGATGATTCATGAACCAATCGTCATCATTGTCTTCAAAATAAAAATAGGTGTCACTGGGATAATTATCACGTTTTTCATAAAGCAAGCCACAGTTGCTGTCCGGATGATCCACCCAGGTTTGAATTAACTCAGCCGGTAATTCGACCGTGCCGTCAAATTCGATACCGGTGCCGTCACCTTTAATCGTGTGCGTAAAAATAGGCGTACCCGAACGATCTGTCTCTCCCTGACAGCCGGGAATTTCCCAGGTTACGCCGTTATGCTGAGCCGCATTCCACGTGACTTCTCCATTCAGCGCATCAGAGAAAATCGCTCCTCTGCCCTCATTCCACGGTTTCAGCACCCGGTGAATTGAAATATCCGCAACATAATTTCCATTGGTCCAGCTTTCGACTCCGCCGACAAAAATGAAGGTCAGTTTGCCCCCGATAATTTTTTTGCCGGCAAGATGCTGATGGATATTTTTGAACTGCACCAATCCGGAATCCCACCAGTACAATTTATCTGTGCCCGGTGAACCTAATTTCCCAAAATTGGCATCCGGATATTTTTCATAAATCACAGTTGCCTCACAATCTTCGTAGGGCGTATCCCCAATTTCTTTTCCGTTCTGAAACACAATTTCACGATGCCCGTCCGGTTTGATTGGATAAACTGCTGTGTTGGAATCATCAAAAGCAGGGCTGATGGCACGGACGGCAAAATAGTAAGCGGAATCAGGATTTAATCCGGTCAGTTCATATTCCAGTTGTTCTGTCTCCACGATCGGCGAGGAATACGTCATGTTGTCTTCGCGGTTCGATTGAAAAATATGATAAGTGACTTCAGAATCGGTTTTTGCCCGCCACCACTTGAGCAGAACTTTGCCGGGTTCACCGGGAAATGCCAACGCCTCTGCGATGCCGTGAAATTTTCGCTGCATAATCACATCTTGAAAATTAGAAAGAATTGCCGGACCTGCGGAATTTCCATTGTTCATAAGCTCGATATGGAGCTGTGAACCATAAACCGGCATGGTTATATGTTTTGAAAACGTGACAAAACATCGCCGCGTCACTGCCATATTGATCAGTTCATCCGCCGGATCAACAATGCTGTAATTATGCGCGCCACGGTCGGTGTAAGGATTCGGGCAACCGTCGAATATCTCATCCCACAGATAAATTGTGGCATCCTCATTCCCGTGTTCCCCGCTGCGACGGGCACAGATGCCTCCCCGTGCCATGTGCAAAAACTGGATGCCGGCACAGAAGCCGAGGGCAGGTCTGCCCGGATTGCGCAGCAAATCTACATAAGAATCCAGCCTGCCATCATAAAATGGAACATCCGATGTACTTCCTCCCGGAATAATAAACGCATCAGCCTTCACCGAATCCGCGCGCTGGTGTGACGCGTAATACCAGTTATCCAGCACCAGATAAATATTTTCAAATCCTTTGTAATAGCTGGTAAATACAGGCATCAAGTCAGGTGGGTTTTCCGGTCGATCACTATATTCGACTGAATAAATAATCGGTTGAGCCTGAAGTAGTGAACTGAATATGAAAAAAACGAATACTAGTAAACGTAAAAAATTAGACATAATTTTCCTTTAATAAGTTAAGTTTTAAGTCAAATAAAATTAGCAAGTGCTCTTTGAGAGACATCAACTTTGCCCAGAATGAATGGCTGTTGCGCTCAATCAATTTGTAAAAAAGTCAAAAATATTCCCCAGTGAGCTCGTATCAGCACGATAAATTTCCGTATATTTACAACGGGTACAGGTTACGGTGGTAAATTTCTTGTTTTGCACATCAAATATCTTGGCAAAAGCGCCACCAGTCGCACGAAAGACATCGGTTTCATAATATTTATTACCACACTTCGGACAGGTATATCCCGGATGTTCCATTTTTACCTCCTCGATTTTAAACTTCGTAATCCGCCACAACTCGATCACTGCGCAAGTGCATTATTATATTTTTAAACTGAATATGCGCAGGATGGTTCTGATATGTTTCCAAAGATTCTTTACTTTCAAATTCAGAATAGAGCACCACATCAAAGGCTGCTTCAGATTCATTGAAATTTATTCCCACCTCCAGTTTCTGGATTTCAGCGATTTTTTGGGGCAATTCTTCCAGCCACTTTTTCATTCGGCTTACATTTTCCTGTCGGGAATAGCCTTCAGCCGTTTCGTGCAATTTCCACATGACGATGTGTTTTATCATTGGTATTTTCTCACTATTTATTATTGAATTGGATTCTTATAATAATTCTTCAAATGTAAAAAATTATCTGATAAATATCAACTTAAAAATTGGAGTAAATTTAGATTAAAATCGGGTATTAGTAATTAGCAGTGATGTTGAATCATTGTGGATGGGAAGAAGCCATTAGTTTCGCATCCTGGTTAATCTCCGGTGAGATAGAACGTTTAATCCTGCTCAATCCGAAAGATGCCGCAAACGAAATAATAACGATAACACCCCATAAAATAAACGGCTGGTGTAAAAAATGATCCAACAACATTCCACCGTAAAACGGACCGAACGACCGACCCAATCCCTGAAACAATCCGTAAAATCCGAGATATGCGCCTTTTTGAGAATCAGGTGCCCAATTCGAGGTGAGTGTCGTACCTGAGGGAATGAAGAAAATCTCACCAAAGGTCAGAAAATAAATTGCAATAGCTAACATCAGAAAATTTTGACTGAACGCCACCACGATGTAGCTCATGCCCGCAAACGTTCCGCCCAAAGCCAAAGCCCGGGTCAATGTCATGCGATTGATCCATTTGATTCCGGGAAGCTGGAAAAGGATAATCACCAGTCCGTTCAGTGAATATAAGTAACCTAATTGGATTTTGGTGATTTTCACAACTTCATAGGAGAAAACCGTTAAGGTGGAATAGGTTTGAGTAATCGTGGAAAATATAAAAAAGCACAATAGTCCGAATGCGATAAACGCATGATTTTTTGATAGCTGCTTGACCGCCTTTAAATCAAATTTTGAGCCGGAAGCTCCGCTGATCACGTCAGGAATTACCAAATAGACGATAAACACAACAATCAAAAAGAAAAAAGCAGGGATCAAAAATAGCAAATGATAGGAAACAGATGCCAGATAGCCGCCAATTGCCGGTCCGATCGCCCAGCCAAAGTTCAAGCCGATGCGCTGGTAGCTGTATGCTTCAACCCGATCCTTGGGATGGACCACGTCCGAAATCAGAGCATCTGCCGCCGGCATAAACATCGCTCCGAAACCGTAAGACATCAAAATAAAAATTCCCATCACATAAATCGGGAAATGCCAGTATATCGAAGCCGCAAGCAAAAAGAAAGAAGCGGCTCTGCCCAATGCGGCGATGATCATTATTTTTCGACGACCCAGTCGGTCTGAAAAAGCGCCACCCATCAGTTGCGTTATCGCTCGAACAATCGCAGCTCCCAAAAATATTGACCCGACAATGGTCATGGGCACGCCTTGTTCCGAATAGAGATAAACGCTAATGAACGGCAGGATCACTGAAAAACCGAGTGCGTTGATGACGCGAATGGCGACTAAATACCACACCCGTTTATCGAAATAAGCGAACTTATGATTAATTCGGTCTATTTTTCGTTGGAGGAAAGAATTCATCATCGACTAAATCTGGTTCATTTTAGGAAATAGTTCCATTTGCGTTTCATAAAGTCCGATTTTGTGCAGGATTTCATTCAACCGTGATTTGTCCTTCTCAATGTCCAGATCATCTGTTTCAACGATCAGCACTCGGTTTTGCTTGGCATATCGACTCACCCAATCATCGTAACTGCGGTTTAATTGGGCGAGATACTCTTTGTCAATTTGGCGCTCATAATCCCGCCCCCTTTTTCTGATCCTGCTGATTAAAGTCCAAATCGAAGCTCGCAGATAAATAATCAAATCAGGAAAGCGAATTGCCGAGGCGATCGCTCCATATAATTCTTGGTAGCTATGGTAATCGATCTCTGACATTGCTTTTTGCTCGAATAAATTTTTGGCGAAAATTTCTGCATCCTCAAAAATGGTTCGGTCCTGTACACAGGTTATTTTTGAAGTCTGTATTTCCTGATGCGCTTTGAAGCGTTGAGTGAGAAAAAATATCTGTGAGTGAAAACTCCATCGTTTCATATCCTGATAAAAAAACGGTAAGTAGGGATTTTCCTTTACTTTTTCAAAATAGGGACGCCAACCGAATTGTTCACTGAGCAGAGTCGTCCACGTTGTTTTGCCCACACCGATATTTCCAGCCATAGCGAAAAAGTAATTGGAAGCCAATTAGGATCCCTCAACAAATTTTACTAAATGATACTAAAAACGCTCTTTAACTACTGCACTCTGAATTAATCGATACACTATTTCTTTTTCTTATTCTTTTTAAATTTTAAAATCTCATCAATTTCATCACTGCCCACAGTTTCATTTTCTAACAACGCCTCTGCCAATTTTTTCAACTTGTCCTTATTTTCTTGCAAAGTTTGTGTTGTTTTCTCTTCCATTTCAGTGACAATTCTGCGTATTTCCTGGTCAATTATTTTTGCTGTACTTTCACTGTAATCCTTCGCTTGAGTCATTTCGCGCCCCAGAAACATATGTTCTTCACCCTCCCGAAACGAGAGCGGACCTATCTTTTCACTCATTCCCCACTGCGTAATCATCTTGCGGGCAATTTTTGTCACCTGTTTCAAGTCATTGGCTGCACCGGTGGTCGTATCGTCAAAGATGAGTTTTTCCGCCGCTCTGCCACCAAGCATAATGGCAATTCGGTTCAGCAAATATTTTTTGCTGATATTGTGGCGGTCGATTTCCGGAATTTGTTCCGTTGCCCCCAATGATCGTCCTCTGGGAATGATTGTTACTTTTTGAACTGGGTCAGCGCCGGGTATCAATTTTGCCATCAATGCATGGCCTGCCTCATGGTAAGCAATAATCTCTTTTTCCTCTTCCTGAATCATGTCTTCTCGTTCATGACCCAAAATAATTTTGTCCCGTGCCTGGTCAAAATATTTTCCCTCGACCTGCTTTTTCTTATCCCGCCCAGCCAATAAAGCCGCTTCATTGACTAAATTTCTTAGATCAGCACCAGAAAACGTCACTGTTCGCGCAGCAATGTTTTCCAAATCCACATCATCAGCTAAAGGCACATCTTTAGTATGAATTTCTAATATTTTTAATCTGGCATCTTTCTGAGGCAGTTCCAGTGTAACCTGCCTGTCAAAACGTCCGGGACGCGTTAATGCCGCATCGAGCACATCGGGCCGATTTGTGGCGGCGACTACAATGACAGACTCATGGGGTGCAAAACCATCCATTTCCGATAGAATCTGATTCAGGGTCTGCTCGCGCTCATCGTGTCCGCCACCCAAGCCAGTGCCGCGAGCTCTTCCAACAGAATCCAATTCATCAATAAAAATGATCGAAGGCGCTTCTTTTTTCGCTGTTTTAAATAAGTCTCTGACGCGTGATGCACCAACACCGACAAACATTTCGATAAATTCGGAACCGCTAATGCTGTAAAATGGAACATCTGCTTCACCGGCAGTGGCACGAGCTAACAGGGTTTTCCCTGTTCCCGGCGGGCCTACCATCAGAATTCCTTTGGGAATATCTGCACCAAGGGCGGCAAATTTTTCAGGTTCTTTCAGATATTCGATTATTTCACGGAGGTCTTTCTTTGCATTTTCTAATCCGGCAACGTCCTCATAACTCACACTGACACTCGATTTTCGAAACCGCCTGGCTTTTGATTTTCCCACATTAAACAGTCCCCCCATCTGTCCCATTTGTCCTTGGATTCTTTTTCGCATGTACACAAAATATCCGATTATAAATAGCCAGGGAAGCACCAAAAATAAAACAACATAAATCCACAAAGAATCGCTCTCTTTTTTGGCATTCACTTGAACCTGGTTTTCTTCTAAAATTGTCACCAGTGACGGGTCTTCAAAAGATGGTTTGACAGTTTTAAACGAACTATAAGATATGCTGTCTTCTTTTGAATCCGCCTGTACTCTATAAATATTCTTGAATTCACCATGGATCTCCTGCCCTTTAAAATAGACCTCCGAAATGTTGCCATTTTTCACCTGATTTTTGAATTCACTGTAAGGAAGATTGACGACATTCGGTCTGAAAAATGTATTTGAAAAATAAGAAATTAACATAATAATCAGAATGATCCAAAAAATAATCGACCAGTTGATTCTGGGTTTTTGAATTTGGTTCGGCTGATTGTTCATAATTTCCTCAATATGTCAATTAAGTTCATTTCAAAATAATAGACTATTTTTATCCTGCATTATTCATAAACTTTGCCACAGAGGCAATGAGGTCACAGAGAAACAATAACTTGTGAACATAGTATCTTTCAAATAAAGTTGATAAATATCTGACCGCATATTTATTGTAACGTTTTGAAAAATAAAACTCTGTGTCCTCTGAGCCTCTGTGGCTACGAATTTTTCAGGTTATAAACGAATTCGATAGTTTGTTTCAAATGAACCGAGCATATCCAGATAATTTTCCAACAATATTGAAAGCAGATATTTTTTTCTGACACGTTCGCGGGCGGCTTTACCTAATTTATCACGAAGATTTTTGTCCTTTATCAACTTGACAATTCGATCTGCTGCTTCTTCAACAGAAGAAACTAAAAATCCATTTTTGCCATCATCTATTTGATAGCGAATTCCCCCGACTTTTCCGCCGATTACAGGAGTTCCTTTCCACATCGCTTCGGTGACGGTCAGGCCAAATCCTTCACGTATCGATTTCTGCAGTACGACGGCTGACTGGGTTTGCAGCGCGTTCACCAGCGCTGTATCCTGACGACTGAGGATAATGATACGTTCCTCCTGGCATTCAAGAAGCGATTCATAGACCTTGCCACCCTCCGGATCATCGGTCGCTACATTTCCCAACAGTACAAGGGTTGCGTCCACTTCTTTTCTGGCAATTTTAAACGCTTCAATGACGCCTTTGGGATCTTTCCAACGATCAAATCTCGAAATTTGTGTTACGATCGGTAAATCAGTCGGAATTTTATAGTAGGACAATCGCTCATCCATTTCCTCATCACTCAACTGGCGATTTTTGATGGAAAAAGGATCAATCGCTGGTTTATAGAAAAGCTGCGGTTTATCCAACTTCTTTTTATAATCTTCAAGGGTTAAAATGATCGCGTCATATTGCCGGATGAATTGTGTCAAATAATTCCAGAGATTTTTATCAGGACTGGTCAAATCGATGTGACAACGCCAAATCCAGGGTCCCCGTTTTCGATAGTGTTCGATCATTGGTAATGGCTGCGGGTCATGGATAATGACCACATCGTGGTCCAAATGATTACGCATACTATTTTCATAAATGACAGCTTCATATATTTTCTTTTTGCGCTCACTCAAATTGATGCGATCTCCCTGCAAGGCATTGTGCATCTTTTTCGTGATACTGAAAAAATCGGGTGAACCCTGAATAATCCGCCAGCCGGTTTTAATGCCGATGCTGTTCATTAAAATTGTCATAGACGAAAGTATTTCGGCGACACCACCGCCATAATACGTCGAATTGATATTGGTGATATGCAAATCACTCAGCGCCTCTGCTTTTTTGTAAATCCTTTCAATTGTCTGAGCCCCGATAAACTGTTCGTAATCATCCAAACTTACGATATCTTTTTTTGAAAACATGTCATCACCTCATTTATTTCCGAAATTGTTTAATTTGAATTCAATTTTATTGACATAAAAGCTCATTAATTCTGATGTGTGTCATTAGTTCAGATTCATCCCCATTGTAAAATAATCAAAAGTCAACTGTTGACATTATCAGTAAATCGCATTTCAAAAATCCAAAATCAACAAAAACTAATTTTCGATTTTTTCTGTACAATGACCGTATCTTTCATCCAATGTTTATCATCTCGTTTGGGATAATCTGTCGTATAGTGTAACCCTCTGCTCTCTTTCCGGTGCATGGCACAATTAATGATCAGTTGCGCGACCTGGGTGAGATTCCTTAACTCCAGCAATCCTTCGGTAATGATCGTTTTTTTATAAAAATTTTCGATTTCCCGGGCGATTAAGTTTACGCGTCTCAGCGCGCGTTTCAACCTCAAATTTGAACGAACGATTCCCACGTAATCCCACATCAACGTTTGCACTTCTTCTTTGTCGTGGGAAATTAACACCCATTCTTCGTGATTAAATGTACCTTCTTCGTTCCACTTTGGAAATATTGGAATATGCGCTTTTGTTTTGAAATCGTAGTGTTCGACAATGTGCTTGTAAACCTGATGCGAAAATACATGCGCCTCCAACAATGAATTAGATGCGAGGCGATTCGCACCATGAACACCTGTACAACTCACTTCACCGGAGGCATAGAGATTTTCTAAATTGGTTTTCCCATGGATATCTGTGAGAACACCGCCACACATGTAATGCGCTGCAGGTACAACCGGAATCGATTGCTGCGTCATATCAATTCCAAATTTGAGACAATTTTCAAAAATATTGGGAAAACGACTTTTTAATTTCTGCGCATCTTTATGCGTCACATCCAGATAAACAAAATCTTCTCCCCGTTTCTTCATTTCTGCATCAATAGCACGCGCAACGACATCTCTGGGAGCCAATTCAGCCAAGTCGTGATATTTGTGCATGAATTCGTTTCCGTCCTGTGTTTTCAATTTACCGCCAAAGCCACGCACCGCCTCTGAAATTAAAAACGAGTTTGCCTTCGGATGGTAAAGCGTTGTCGGATGAAACTGCAAAAATTCAAGATTGGCGATTTTAGCGCCAGCACGATACGCCATGGCGATTCCATCACCGGTCGCAATTACCGGATTTGTCGTGTGCAAATAGATTTGTCCGCAACCGCCCGTCGTTAAAACGGTTGCCCTGGCGATGAATTGTTCAACTATCTTTTTCTGCTTGTCAAAAACATAAGCTCCCCAGCAGTGACGGGGTAAGGCAGCAGAATTATTTATGCCCAAATGATGTTCCGTAATCAGATCGATGGCAATGTGCTGTTCATACATCTCGATATTTTGGTGCTGTTTGATCGCTTCGAGTAATGCCTTTTCAATTATCTGACCGGTCAAATCTTTGGCATGAACAATGCGATTGTCACTGTGTCCTCCCTCTCGTCCCAGATCAAATTCTTCCGAATGAGGCGATTTTTGACGGGTAAATTCAACACCCCACTGGACCAGCTCTTTGACCCGTTCCGGTCCCTCATGTACAATCAGCTCAACCGCATCCCGGTGACTCAATCCGGCGCCTGCTTTAAGCGTATCCCGAATGTGCGCCTCGAACGAATCCTGCTTATCAAATACCGCCGCGATCCCACCCTGCGCATAGTTGGTATTTGATTCCGCCTTTTCTTTTTTAGTGATAATGTTGACTTTTCCGTATTGAGCGATTTTTAACGCCAGCGAAAGCCCGGCAATACCACTTCCGATAACCAGTACATCGGATTCAATTAACATGATTATCTCATATAATTTTTAAATAATTTTACAACCTGTTTAATTCATAAATCTTGCCACCAAGGCACCAAGTCACGAAGAATCAAAAAGTTGTGAAAGAAGCATTCATAAAAAATATTATGAGTCGATTCATCTCCTTTGCCTTCCAGACTTTATATTTTCATTACGTTGTGTTCCTTTGTGTATTAGAAACTTTGTGGCGTATGAATTATTCAGGACAAGTGTAAATTTTCGATAATTTGAACCTTTTAAACATAATGTAAATAAATTATAAAATCAACTTATTTTTAAAAATTTTTCGTTCAAAAATTATCAAATAGGCTGGTAACAAGAAAGGTTGGTATGGTGGATTTTGAGAGAAAATAAAAAAAAAGCCAGCACCAATTTAAAACCGATGCTGGCCCCCCCTAATTGCAGGTCACTTAAGAGAGTCCCCATCTCTCCTAAGCTTTCCTTTATACCCTAATTATTCATCCGTAAAATATCAACAATTGCCATAATTTGCGGAAAATTTTTTTAATGTTTTTCAGTAGGACTCGCGATTCGTAGAAAAGAAACCCCAGAAATAAATGATGTCTCATTTTAATCATACATCTTTATCAAACGAACACCTTTGTAATAATGTGCGAGGATTTTTTGATATGGAATATTTTTCATCGCCATGACCGTAGCACCCACCTGACAAAGTCCGACGCCATGTCCCCAACCAGCACCTTTCAGGATAAATTTACTGACTTTCCCGTCCGCTGCCATCTCTTTTTCCACATAAAAGCAGGAACTGTACAAATGGCTTTTCGAAAGTACGCGTCGAATCTGAAGTTCTTTGCCAATCTTTAGCGTCGCCTTTGACCCGACAATGTTGATGTAAATCAACCGTCCCGAATCTCCTCGTTGGAGCGGTACAATATCCTGCAATTCACCGATTTCTTCTTCGGTCTTTTGTTTAATCAATTCTTCCAATTCTTCCCGTGAATAAACCACTTTCCAGCGGAATAAATTTTCAGTAGAGTATAAATTCGCTAAGTTAGTCGGCAGTTTATGAAGTTTTGTATTACAATAAGCTGGAACTTCTTTGTCAATTAAGTCTTTAGCTTTTTCTTCAGTATTTGCCGGCGAATTGATGTGCTGGTCACTATCCACGTCAGCAACCATGTAGGGAATGTGCCGGTTTTCCCACACATTGTGATATGCTTCGATAATCCCGCCACAAATTTTTGAATACCGCGCGTCACAAATTTCGTCGTTATACATGATTACTTCACCCCAGGTATTTTCCACTGCCTGACGGGAAATCTGCTGCTCCCGTTTTTTGCCGTGATAACACTGACAATGGTCATCCGAACACAAATGGAAATTCGCGTTATAATGATGTTTCCCCATCGTCGCGAACACCGTGCTGCGCGCCACAATCGTTTGAGTTTCCAGCAAGCCCAGCGGACAATCAGACGTCATTTCAGACGAATTGACGCCGGTGAGATAGCTTTCAATATCCAGGTCATTGATGACATTCAGTTGACCGTCGTTGTTGAATCCCACTTCAATAATGCCGCGGTAATCCAACTCCTCCTTTTTTTGCCAGTGAAATTCGATACCGATGATAATATCAGCGACAGTAATGTGCGTCGAATCATCAACATGGTCAGGAATGATGCGCGCGGTTTCACCTATCTTTTGTCCGTCCAATTCGATTATACCGGTCGGCGGAACGATATTATTTTCAATAACAACAAATTCACCGGGTTGATCTTGCTGCAAACGAAAATGCTCTGCATCGTGTTTTGAAACAAAATCACCAATTGATACCCAGTATTCACGATTATCCACCTCGCGGCTACCTACTTTGAAATGAACTCCGACGGTCCTGATTTGAGCATCATATCCTGTCCTTTGTAATTCTTTTACCTTCTGTTCAGCTCTGGTTTTATCTTTCTCGATTGCTGCACGAAGTTGATAGCGGAGTTGTGCTGCTCGGCTGGAAAATATATTTAGCCGGTAATTTTTATTTGGTTTACCTGTAAAAATATTTTGATCATTTTCATTGGTGATGTGAAACGATGTTGTGCAGCGAAATTTAACCTGATCAGTAGACTGAAGAACACCGATTCTAACTTTGGGGCTCATTTTCGGTAACGTCAATTTTTTTCTCCTTTTGAGTTATTTCACAAAAATAATAAAATACTTTCATGCCATAAAACAGAATGATAATTGATCCGACTAATATCGGGATACTCACATGACCCTTATATAAATACCACTGATAATTTTCTTTCTCCATGTTATTAAAGATTAATGCAGTACCGTTATTTATAAAATGAACAACGATTGCCGGTATGATGCTGCGGCTTTTCCAAGCCATGACGCCTAAAATAATTCCGAAAAGAGTAAATTGGATGGTCCACCAAGGGTTCATGTGAACAATGGCGAAAATAATCGCCGAAGACATCACTGCTCTGGTAACGTCCAATCTCTGTTCCAGACTGACTTGCAGAAATCCTCGAAATAACATCTCTTCGAGTACCGATGCTAACAAAACAGCCGAGAATAAAATAATGACTAAATCAGAGGGGCTTTGAATTTTCAACGATTCTTCCATTGCCTCGATGAGAAATTCGGGCATGGGAATAATGGTTTGAATGAGACGGTCGAATTCATCAATGATAATGGTAAGCGCAATTCCAATAAAAGCACTCACCACCAAAAGTTCTTTCTTCACCGGATGAATCCGAAATACTTTTTTAAGCGGCATTTTTTTTACGATAACAAAAACAAGGGCTGGGAGAATAATGAGAGATTCCAGTAAAAACAGACTCTTTCGTGCGCCAACCAACACTCCGATTATTCCGATGAAAAAGGTCAGTCCGATTGTAGCCAAAATGACCACTAAAACCTCGACGATCGTTGGGAATTTATTTTCATTATTTTGGTCATTCATTTTTATTTAGCCTGTTTTATATTTTTATCCACAAAATCCGCTAATAGAGATATTATATTTCATAGTTTTTCATTTTACTTTACATCTAAAGTCATTCTGGTTTGATCCCGTTCTTTTTGCGGGAGAAATACCGGAATGACAGAGCTTGATGTTTTTTAAAATATAAATGAGAAATTTAAATCTGATTAACTAATGATATTTCTATACTCTTTAATAAAGATATTAAAGCATCATCAATTTTGGGCTGCCGCAAGTTTGGTTTTTATCGTATGCAGAAAAATTGCGCCAGCCACTGCCACATTTAGTGACTCCGCTTTACCATAAGATTGGATCCGTACAGTATTATCGATCAATGGTAAAACAGACTTTTCAATCCCCTGATTTTCATTTCCTAAAATTAAGGCAAGTGGAGCTTTGTACTTAATTTTTTGACATAACTTTTTGCCTGAAACATCCGCTGCGTAAATTTGAAATGCTCTGGATTTTAATTGTGGAATGATTTGCTGAAGATCAATTTCTTCAATAATCGGCAAATGAAATATTGATCCCATGGTCGCGCGAACGACCTTTGGATTGTAAAGCTCAACTGTCGCTGCGCAGAGTAATAATGCATCGATACAAAACCAATCACAGGTTCGAATCAAAGTGCCCAAATTACCAGGATCCTGAATAGCATCTGAAATGACGATGAAACAATCTCGCTGACTCATTACCTGTTCAATGTTAGATATTTTTTGCTGTACAACACAAAACACACCCTGCGAAGAAACCGTTTCTGCCATTTTTTTGACATTATTCTTTGTTATTTCAATGATTTCGATATTTTTTTTCTTCGCATCTCGTATCAATCCCGCTGCTTTAGGAAATGTAATTTCTGATTGCTGAATAAGAAGTGACTCGACAACAAAATCCGAACAAATTGCTTCTTCACAAAGCCGATAGCCTTCAACCAGTAACTTCTTGTGATCAGCCCGATATTTTTTTCTTTTTAACGCACAAATATCTTTTAATCTGGATTTTGACAGCATCAGTTTACTGTTTGACAAGTTTCTTAAATATGAGTTCAAGCGTTCTACAATCTAAAACCATATTAAAAAAGCACAATCTGAATTAAGCTGTTACCCGAATTTATTTTTATCAAAATGGAAATCTTGTAACCTGAAACAATTGCTCAGATAAAGCGATTCTTGTATTTGATTATATTTTTTCTTAAATCAAGCTGGTCAGTGCGTGTCAAAATATCGCTCTTCCTCTTCATCGATAATATTCATCACTTCAGAGGGCGTTTTTGACTCAAGCAGTTTGTTCCGGAATTCCTTTCTGTGCATCAACCGGGAAATTCGGCTTAATGCCTTGAGGTGTGGGCCTGTTTTATCCGGAGGTCCAACTAATAAAAATATGAGACGAACAGGTTTATTGTCAATCGAGTGAAAATCAACATCTTCTTTAGTAATACCAAGCGATGCTACAATATCTTGCACACCTTCCGCTTTTCCATGCGGAATTGCAACATGTTCACCGACACCGGTGCTCATCACCTTTTCCCGATCTAAAATTGCGCGAAGGATTTTATCACGACTTCCGATCTTTTTTTTATTATAAAGATGATCAACCATCTCTTTGATGATATTCTCTTTTTCGTGACTTTGAAGTGGAATCAAAATCAACTCATCGCTTAATATATCACTCAATTTCATTAAACTTTCCTCCGAAAACGAAAATCAGCGCATAGCTGCAAACTATGTTTTCAAATTTTTTTTATATAAAATCAAAAAATAAAGTGCATTGATACGACTCAATACACACTGAAATTTAGCTATAACAATTATTTTATAAATACAATATCAACTTGTAAATCTACTTCAATTTCAGACTGGGCAACCCGAAATTTTTAATGATGTTTATCTTGTTAATTTTATATCAATTATCAGGTTACAACTTATAACCAAAATTGCGTAATAATTTTTTTCGTTCTGCGACGTCTTCTTCGGTTTCAACGCCAACTGTACTTTTTCCATCGACGACACCAAGCACGCCTCTCCCCTGATCTGTTTCCGCTAAAATCACTTCGACCGGATTGGCAGTGGCGCAAAATATCCGGCATACTTCAGGGACATTTTTCAGCGCACCCAGGATATTGATTGGAAAGGCATCTTTGATAAATAGAATAAAAACATGTCCTGCGCTTAAATTTTTCGCGTTGTTTTGAGCAAGCTGAATCAGCTCCAGATCATTACCAGTCCACCGAACAAGACGTTTCTCAGATGCCTCACAAAATGCTAGTCCAAACTTTATATTTGGGACGGAATTGACCATTGCCTCATGAATATCTTCAACGGTTTTGATAAAATGAGATTGTCCCAAAATCATATTCAGGTTGTCAGGATTATCAATTTTTAACCGCATTAATTCCATATAAACCTCATGAATCTATTTGAGTTAACGTGTCAAACAACAACAAACAACAAACACGGATCCCTCTCTGATTTTTTCATCAAAATGCCTATCAAAATCTCATTAAGTTAATCAATTTCCTCATATAAGTCAAGTACTTTGTCAAAAAGTGAGCAAAATTTTAATCCTAAAATTGAAAATTTTCTTGATTTTTAGCTCAATTTATTGTACCATAAAAAATAAAATCAGTCGATAAATTTATATTACCCAAAATTTGTTATGAAATTTCTGATCCTTTTTTTAATAGCTAACATCGTGAATTGCTATTCTCTATTTTCACAATCCGATTATCCTCAGCATCCGGATTCATCTATTTTTAATACTGTGTCTTATGACATGGAGTATATGAACTTAAATGTTGCTTTGCTAAATTTCCTGATCATCGACACAACATTTCTTCAGAAGCCTGTTTACAAATTAAAAGTCAAAGCGCAGTCAACAAAAAAAGCTGATTTACTGTTTCAAGTCGATAACGAATATGTTACAATTTTTGATCAATCAACCTTTCTGCCGCTAAAAGTAACAAAGAATATTCATCAAAAAAACATCCAACATCAGCTGTCGATTCATTTCGATCATACACACAATCTCGCCTGGATTTCTGAAGATGAAAAATGGGAGATTTTAGATCCTTGTTTTGACTATTTTTCAATGCTTTATTTTTTGAGCTCATCAAAATGCCAGCACGGAGATACATTGCGGTTTTATCTGGATTCAGAATCGTTAATTTCCCGCGTCGAAGCTGTTGTGAGTCCCAATCCGGAATCCATTAAAATTCCTTCTGGTGAATTTTCGTGTCAAAAAATTCAATTAAAATTCAATAAACTAAATAACAGACAGCGTGCCTGGAAAACAGACCTGTTGACAAATCGCTTGGCGAAACCCGGTTCACGATTAACGATTTGGTTCACTGACGACGTGCCCGGACTGCCGGTAAAAATCACATATCATCAGTCGATACTGAATACGACACTTATTCTTAAAGAATTTAAAATTCAGGGTAAATTATATTGAACACTTTCTGGATGCTCACTCCTGTCATCGCCGGAGTAATCTATCTTATCTTCGCTCTCATTTTAAGAAAAGGATTAAATAAAATTTATCAGATGGATGAAAATTTACAACCCTCGGTAACAGTGGTTGTCGCAGCCCGTAATGAAGCAGACAGTATTAAAAATTGCCTTGAATCGCTGGAGCAACTCGTTTATCCTTCTCATCTTTTGGAAATTTTAGTAATCAATGATCGCTCCTGCGATAATACCGGCTTGATCATTCAGGACTTCGTTAGAGAAAAACCTCACTTTCATTATGTCGAAAATAAAAAAGTACCTCAAAATTTGAACGGGAAAGCCAATGCGATCTCTCAGGTTATTAGTAAAACTCACGGCGAAATTATTTTTATAACAGACGCAGATTGTCAAGTCCCGCCGAACTGGGTAAAAAAAGGCGTCTCGTATTTTTGTCAGGATGTTGGTATTTTCTCTGGATTTACGCTGCTCAATCAATCAAACGATTTTTTTTCGAGCCTGCAAACTCTTGATTGGACATTGTTGCTTTCAGCAGCAGCAGGAGCCATCGGGTTAAAAATCCCTCTGAGTTGCATCGGAAACAATCTTGCCATTCGCCGAAAAGCATTCGATGAGGTTGGCGGATACGAAGGAGTCGGATTTAATGTCGCAGAAGATTTTGCCCTGCTCCAAGCCGTGGTAAAAAAAACAAACTGGAAAATCACATTCCCTTTAGATGCCGATTGTTTAGCGCAAAGCAAACCTGTGGCGAATTTAAAAAATTTCTTGAGCCAACGGAAAAGATGGGCGATTGGCGGACAATCGGTTTTCTGGTTCGGAAAAATTCTGATTTTCTTTTATCTTTTCATTCATCTCATTTTCCTGTCGTATCTAATTTTAAACTTTCACTTATTATTTGTGCTGATAGGTTTTATCATTTTGTTGGCAGGTGACCTTTTATTGATTTCAAAACCGATAAAGATATTCAACAAAAAACCGCTCTTAAAATATCTGCTTGTCCATAAATTTTTTTCTGTTTTTTATATGTTGACAATAGCGTTGATCTTAATATTCAATCGAAGAATAAAATGGAAGGGCAACGAATATACAGCAAATATGGTTGTAAACCAGGAATAAAAAAATGAAGCCGATTCTCTGTAATTATTACATCACCTATCGCTGCAATTCAAAATGCTCATATTGCACTATTTGGAAAAAACCACCAACAACAAAGCGCTGCGATTGCGATATTAACGACGTGATCGAGAATTTACCACAACTGGCAAAACTTGGTGTCCGTTTTATTGATTTTACAGGCGGTGAACCGTTGCTGCACCCACAGCTTCCCGAAATGCTCCATGCAGCAAAAAAAAATCGTTTTGTTACTTCTGTCACAACGAATTGTATTTTGTATCCCCAACTTGCAGACAAAATAGCCAATTTAGTGGATTTACTCCATTTTTCCATCGACTCTTTAGATGCAAATGTCCACAACAAACTGAGAGGTTCCGATTCGCACAAAAAAGTTTTGGAGAGCGTCAAAATTGCCAGAGAAATCGGTGAGAAGCCGGATTTGCTTTTCACAGTTACGGATAAAAATTATCGCTCCATTTCTGGTTTGAGCCAATTTGCCCGTGAACATTCTCTGATTTTGCTCGTTAATCCAGTCTTTAATAATGGGTGTCAAAAATCTATAAAAACAGAAATAATAGAATATTTGAATCGTTATAAAAATCATCCGTACGTTTATATTAACAGAGCGCTCCACCGATTCATTCTTGCCGGAGGAAATCAAAGGAACCAGCCGCGATGTCGTGCAGTTACATCGACAGTGGTAATTTCACCCGATAATCGATTACTTTTTCCCTGTTTTCACAACACAAAGCATTCAATCAAGATAAATGGTAATTTAGAAAACCAATATCGAACTTTCAGAGAGCATTTGAAAAATATACAGGGGAAATATCCGTTTTGCCAGCAATGTACGGTCAACTGTTATTTTGATCCGTCGTTTTTATACAAACTTGATGCGTATTTTTGGTTGAGTTTGGTTTCAAAATTTAAATATGGTTTTGACAAATATGTTCGCTCCTAACATTCAAAAGGCGTTCATTCAAATAAAATCGATCACCTAATAGAAAGCAACTTTGGAATTTGTGCATGTTCCCATTTCATCCGGAATATCTGTTACCGATCATTCTCTACGCTGAGACTCATTATAAGTTTAAAGGTATCCACAGTCGGCTCTTCAAAAAAGAACCGGAAATCATTGCTGATGCGCCTTATCGGGTTGAGCCCAATACGCCGATTCCGATCATGTTGCTTGTGAAAGACGCACACCTTTTTCCGGTGCAACTGATTTCAGCAACAATAATTTTGAAAGCACCCAATACTGCTGACATTCAGGAACATTTTATTCTAAACTTGACTGTTAATCAGCGTTACTGGCACCGATTTCTTGAACTGAACATACCCGATGGCATTAGCGGCCCGGTGCTCATTGATGTTAAATTTAAAATCAAAATCAATGGATTTATCCGTTATTATCACAATGATAATTACAAAATATCGAGCCATTTGCCTCTAAAAGTATATATTGCTGATGAACCATTGCCTCGCTTTGAAAATTGGCTGTTTGGTGACTTGCATTATCACAGTAACTACACTGAAGATGAGGTCGAGTTTGGTGCGCCATTAGCAGCTACCGTTAGAATGGCGAAGGCAATCGGATTGAACTTTTTTGCAGTGACCGACCATTCCTACGATCTGGATGATTCCGAAGATTCCAGGCTGAAAAATCACCCGAACACTCCCAAATGGCATGCGCTCCAGCGTGAAGTTGAACAACTCAATCGGACAGTCGAGAATTTTGCCATTATTCCAGGTGAAGAAGTTTCTGTCGGAAATAACAAAAATGAAAACATTCATTTGTTAATTTTAAACAGCAAGCAATTTTTTGAAGGAAAGGGCGACAGCGCCGATCGCTGGCTCCGCAATGAACCGGACTTGAAAATCGGACAGGTACTGGAACGGCTTGAAGATGAAGCGATAGCCATCGCAGCTCACCCGGAAATGCGAGTACCGTTCTTGCAAAAAATACTGATTCGCCGCGGCATGTGGCAACTTCCGGATTTTAATTATGACCAACTGAACGGCTTTCAAGTGTGGAATGGGATGCATGATGAGACATTTTTTCAAGGTACAAAAAACTGGAGCTCCTTGCTTTTAACAGGGAAGAAACTAAACCTGATTGCAGGGAATGATGCACACGGAAATTTTAACCGCTTCCGGCAAATCGGATTTCCTTTTTTTACTTTCAGAGAATTCTATCAGCAACTGTTTGGTGACATGCGCACTGGACTTTATTTTATTGATAAATTGGATCGCCATAATCTTATCAACGGATTGAAAAGCCGGGAAATTATTATAACAAACGGTCCTGTTATCGACATGAAGTTGGTTGATAACTTTGGGAAAAAGACCCGTATCGGTGGCAATACAAACCAACTGCAATTTAAACTGAAAATCAAAATAAAATCTTCATCAGAATTCGGACGTTTTAAACAATTAAAAATCATCTATGGAGACATGAAAGAAAAAAAAGAACGCGTGATAAAAGAATTTACACATTTTATCCATCCATATTCGCATCGGCTATCTGAATTACTTTTTTCTTTAAAATATCATGGTTATCTCCGAGCTGAATTAAACACTGAAAAACCTGATGGACAAATCGGGAAATGCCTGACCAATCCGATTTGGCTGGAAGACAAATGATCCATTCTTTCAATCATACATCCTGAACGGAATAATCCTCGGTAAATATTTCTCACAAGAAGACGCCAATCTACGAAGATAATCTCGGGAAAAAAAATTGAAAACCACTTGATTTTTATTCTAATTACAATTATATTGTTCGTGCCATTTTAAATCATTTATTAATTTTGGGAAATATAAGAAACGCTATGAATTCTAACAATAATCAATTAAAAATCGCTGACGAATTAGTCAGCATCAATGAGCGACAGGTCAACCTGCTCGATCAGGAAAACACAGACGGAGAAAGCTGGAATTACTATTGTACAGGTCAAATTGTCCGACCGGCAGTTTTCGAAAATCGAATTTCCGGCACGATTCGTGAGTATTTGGAAGAGTTCAACGTTGAAATTACTGCCACCAATCACGAAATCTCCTCGTCATGCACCTGCAGTTCACGAGTAAAAGTGTGCAAGCATGTCATATCTTTGCTTTACTCATGGGTAAATGATCGCGAGGAGTTTATAAATGTTGGACGCGTGGTCAACAATCTGCAGGACTTGTCAAAAATTGATCTTGTCAAAATTATCGAGAGAATTATTCAGCATAATCCTTCAAATATCCGATTTGTTAAAAGGCATGAAGATCAAGACTTTTTCTTTGACGAGGATGAATGGCTTGATGATTAGTAAATAAATACTGATTTTTTCGATGAATAATCGGAATCTGTTGATTGTGAAGTGAACGACGTGCTCAAGCTGCAATATAAATTAAAAAATTCGCTAACCTTTTATACTTGTCATTTAGCTGGTTAGTCAGAAAAAATTCACCCTGACTTTTGCAAATGAGCTGTTTTCTTCAACTTCAGGATGCTACTTTTAATTTGACCAAAATATTACTGCAATCAGGTATTGCTGATTAGGAATATTTATTGAACAGTTGAAAAGCTGGCACTTTTTTTGCTCAGAGCTAAATTGTTGTTTTTTAATTTCTTCGCGGACGCAATCAATCATAGCGATTAGTTTAATAAATTTAGGTAATTACAAATATTTTTTATTATCTTTTTGGATGTTAGCTTTCCAAAATAGTATTTCAATCCCGCGATAACGTTTATTCGTGAAACAGTTTACTTTTTTAAAATCAGCGAAATCTAAGAGAATAGAAAACACATTCAATTAAAAATACAGAACTTTTCCCATCAGACGACTTATGATAAATTGAATTATGAACTAATAAAGACACATCGAGCCATGACAATGCGGAACAGACATCACATTTATCTTGTTATTATTGTTAGTATTTTATGGGGATTGCTGCTCAACAGTCCGGTCGCTTTTTGTTACGATCAGAACGCGTTTCCTTTATCTGAAAAACTGGAACCAAAGGTCAACTTCTGGAAGAATATCTATACCCTCTACAGCACTGACCAGATCGTTATTCATGACGCAGTGGACCTGGACATCGTTTATGAAATTTTGGATACCAAAGATCTATTTCCCTTTCGAGAAATCTCCGAAAAAGAGAAATGGGAAGCCGCCGATGCCGTTAAGAAGAAATACCAGCAAATTCTCATCAATTTATCCGATAAAGATCCAGTAAAACTTGAACAACTGAGCATCCAAGAACGTTATGTTTACAATTTATTTAAGGACAATCAAAATCCTGATACATTCAGAATTGCAGCTCACAATATTAGAGCCCAAAGAGGTTTACGCGATAGTTTCCGAAAAGGATTGATTCGCTCAGGTCGATATTTGCCGCAGATAAAACGAATATTTAAAAAAAATCATTTACCCATGGAGTTAATTGCCCTGCCCCATGTGGAGTCATCATTTGATTACAACGCCTATTCCAAATTAGGCGCCGCTGGAATCTGGCAATTTACGCGTAGTACCGGCCGGCGATTTTTGCAGATCAATTACACTTTAGATGAACGTTTTGATCCGATAAAATCGACAGAAGCAGCAGCCAAATTACTCAAGGAAAACTATGAAACACTGGGAACCTGGCCCCTCGCCATCACAGCTTATAACCATGGTGTTTACGGGATGAAAAGGGCAGTGAATACGTTAAATACCAAAGACATCGACGTCATTATTGAAAAATATAAAAGCCGGTCTTTTAAATTTGCTTCACGAAATTTTTATGCAGAATTTTTAGCGGCTTTACTAGTGACAGAAAATTACCAAATCTATTTTGGAGAAATCACGTTTGATGAACCTGTTAAATATCAGTTGTTCAAAGTCCCCAGCTATGTCAGGTTGTCCACAATAACCGACCGCCTGAAAGTGACAACTGATGAGATCAAAGAATTAAACCCTTCATTAAGAAGAAGCGTTCTTCAATCCAGAAGACGTTTACCTGAAGGATTTGAATTAAAATTGTATTACCGGGAAAACTTTGATCCTCAATCTGTTTATGCGGCAATTCCCTCCAATGAGAAGCATCGGTCCCAGCTATCAACGATGTGGTATCAGGTCGAACGCGGTGATAACCTCCACAACATTGCCCGCAGATTTGATAAATCCATTTTTGAACTGATGGAATTGAACGATATTCAAAATCCGGATCAAATTTATGTGGGACAGGTATTGCGTGTGCAACCGGAAGAAATTATGGTTGCAGAAAAATCGCCAAAAACGATTGACGGTAGCGCAGATAACATCCCTGCTGATAGAGTTGAAAACATTAAAATCGTGCCTCAAACCAGTGATGAACAAATTTACGGTCCGCATCTGAAAGCTAATTTTTCTCAACAAAACACTTATGTTGGTCCCGCCAAAAAGGACAAAACGACCAGAACTGACCGTCAATCTCAACATGTCCAGTACGCCCATTTAGCGATCACCAATAATGTCGATTCAGATGATAATATCAGTTACGGAACGATCGTTGTGCAACCTGAAGAAACATTGGGACATTTTGCTGACTGGCTAAAAATACGTACGCAGGAGTTAAGGAACCTGAACGGATTACAATTTCACCAGGATATCGTAGTAGGTCAGGAAATCCAATTACTTTTTAAGAATGTTACTCAACAAAATTTTAATCAGCGCCGATTAGAATTTCACCGTGCGATCGAAGAGGATTTCTTCAACTCGTTTCGCATCGATGGTATCAATATCCATCGTATTAAAAGTGGAGAAAATATCTGGTATTTGTGCAACGATATTTACAATGTCCCTTACTGGCTTTTAATAAAATATAATCCCGACCGTGATTTACAAAATTTAAATACCGGGGACAAACTGATCATTCCAAATATTGTGGAAAAGAATAAAATTCAGGATTGAAATAAGGCACCAAAATAATTCAAAATTGATTGTAAATATTCAGCCACAAAGACTTAAAAACACAAAGAGAAACAAAGAAGAAGGAATTTCTAAATTATTCCATTCAGAAAAGCTGGATTTGGTTTGATGAAAAGCCAGGGAATTTGGCACTAAAAAAGTGAGTAGAAAAAAAGACATCTTGGTGTGACTTCGAGGCTTGGTGCCTTTGTGGCAATAACATCTGCCTGAATAAATACAATTGATTTTTAAATCGTTGAGTTTTTTTGTCTTTGAGGCAGAAAAATATTTCAAGTTATAATAATCCGACAGATAATTCTAATCATAAAATATCTTACCGAAAATGATTAACGATTTATTATGCTATACGGCCGATTTCGATGATGAATTCACCTTAAAGGTCACACCAGAAAAAGCCCATTTTATCTCATAAATCTATGAAAAAGTGGTTGCATTTTTAAAAAAAAATTTGTATGTTCATTCCTTAAATTGCCTAATATTCTTATTTAATTTATATTAATCTCATAACATTGAAAGGGTATTTTATGGGAAATGCAAAATTAGATGAAATTATCGCTGAAAATGGAAATACCCGAAAAGCAATCATTCCAATTTTACAAGAGATTCAATCAAATTTTAATTACCTGCCCAAAAAAGAGCTACAATATATCTCTGAAAAAATGAACATTCCCTTAATAGATTTATACAGTATTGCCTCTTTTTATTCATCCTTTAGTTTGAACCCAAGAGGGAAACACTTAGTTCAAGTCTGTTTAGGTACTGCCTGTCATGTACGCGGATCCCATCGGGTATTAGAAGAATTTAAAAAACGATTGGATATCGACCCCGACGAAACAACAGAAGACCAGTTATTCACACTCAAGACAGTCAACTGTTTAGGAGCTTGTGCGCTTGGTCCGATTGTTGTTGTTGATGACGATTATCACGGTAACACCAGAGCTCAGAAAGTGAATGATATTCTTCAAAATTATAGTAATAACAATAAAAATAAGAATGATTAAAACAAATAATATATGGATTTAACTTATTAATTTTTAAAGATTAAATCAACCGTGAGCTTAAATAAAGATAATATTTCAAACATGCCAGTACCGCATCCAAACATCACCCCATTTTATTATTCGATACAAACCACTTTCATCAGCAAAATAATCCATCATAAAATCAAAATAGATATCTTTTTAATTATAAAGGGAGCATAAAATGCCCAAACTGACACCAGATGATTTAAAAATAATCAGAGAAAATACCAGAAAAAGTATCAGTCTTCGAGAAGATACGAATAGAGCAAAAATAACTGTACACATGGGCACCTGTGGCATCGCTTCGGGCGCGAGAGAAATTTTGGCGGCAGTAGAAAATGAAATTAAGACAAGAGACATCAAAGATGTAATCGTATCGACATCTGGTTGCGCCGGACTTTGCAGCAAAGAGCCAATGGCGACTGTCGAGTTAATTAATAAGCCACCGGTAAAATATGTCGAACTCACAGCAGATAAAATCAAAAAAATCTTTGAGGATCATATTTTGAGTGGCAATGTTGTCTATGATTATGCGTTAGCTATTGGAAACGAACGCGCATTTTAGCGTCAATTTTAATTGTGTTATAATTAAACCAACAGAAAAAAACGTAGGGATTTCAATAAATTGAATAGAAGGAGATTGATTTGAAACAATATCGAGCACATTTATTAGTTTGCGCAGGCACTGGTTGTGTTTCGAATGGTTCTTTCAAAATTAAAGCATTGTTGGAGAAAGAAATTTCTAAACGGGGTCTTGAGAATGAAATTCACGTTGATTCAACAGGCTGTAATGGTCTTTGCGAACAGGGACCGGTTGTCGTTGTTCAACCTGAGAGAATTTACTACCACCGGTTAGAAGAAAAGCACATCCCACGTATTATTGAGGAGCACTTTCTGAAGGGAAAACCAGTAAAAGAACTCATTTATGAGCCATCAGAAGAAAAGATACCTGTCCCGGCAATGAATGAAGTTGAATTTTTTAAACTTCAACGGCTGCTGGTTCTTAAAAACAGGGGCATACTCGATCCGGAAAAAATCGATGAATACATTGCTTTTGGTGGTTATGAAGCTTTAACGAAAGCACTGACGGAGCTTATGCCGGAGAAAATAATCGACGAAATCAAAAAATCGGGACTAAGAGGACGCGGTGGTGGCGGCTTTCCCACCGGACTAAAATGGGAATTGTGTCGCCAGCAGAAAAAAAACCCGAAATATATTATTTGTAACGCAGATGAAGGTGATCCTGGTGCTTTTATGGATAGAAGTATTTTGGAATCAGACCCTCACGAAGTTCTGGAAGGGATGATCATCGGCGCTTACGGCATGGGAGCCAGCGAAGGCTATATTTATGTCCGAGATGAATATCCCTTGGCGGTAAAAAGAATTAATCTCGCAATCAAGCAAGCTGAAGAATACGGATTATTAGGAGAAGATATTCTTGGCACTGGTTTCAATTTTAAGATAAAGGTTGTTCGTGGCGCAGGAGCATTTGTATGTGGTGAAGAAACAGCACTCATCGCTTCTATTGAAGGGGAAGTTGGTGAACCTCGACAGCGTCCCCCCTTTCCGATTCAAAAAGGGCTGTGGCGAAAACCAACCAATATAAACAATGTGGAAACCTGGGCAAATGTGCCCAGCATTATTTCAAGAGGCTGGGAATGGTTTGCCAGTTTAGGAACGGAAAATAGCAAGGGTACAAAAATATTTTCACTGGTTGGTAAGATTAACAACACTGGTCTTGTGGAAGTCCCCATGGGCATTCCGCTTGGAGATATTATTTTTAATATTGGCGGAGGTATCGCTAACAATAGAAAATTTAAAGCAGTTCAGACCGGCGGGCCCTCCGGCGGTTGTTTGCCCATTGAGCTGTTAAATTTACCAGTTGACTATAAGAGATTGGCCGAAGCCGGCTCAATTATGGGTTCCGGCGGAATGGTCGTAATGGACGAAGATACCTGTATGGTTGACGTCGCGAAATATTTTCTTAATTTCTTGTTAGGTGAATCATGCGGTAAATGTTTCACCTGCCGCAAAGGAATTCAACGAATGCTGGAAATCGTCACCGATATTACTGAAGGTCGCGGTACGATGAAAAAACTGGAGTTATTGGAAGAATTAGCTCATGTTGTAAAAGATACCACGCAATGTGGATTGGGACAAACGGCGGCTAATCCGGTTTTGAGTACGCTGCATTATTTCAGACATGAATACATCGAACACATTGAGGACAAACATTGTGACGCGGGTGTGTGCCGACAGCTATATATTTCTCCTTGTCAAAATGCCTGTCCCGCCGATACAAACGCAGCGGCTTATATCGCTTACATTTCTGCCGGACGTTTTGAAGACGCCCTGCTGGAAATATTAAACACCAATCCATTTCCTTCTGTTTGCGGCAGAGTCTGTGACCATCCCTGCCAGTTAAAATGCCGACGCAATCAACTCGATGATTCAGTTGATATTCGAGCTTTAAAACGATTTGTTGGCGATTATTTTGAACAAAATGGTGGAATTCCGAAAATACCTGTCGCTAACGAAAAATTACCTTATAAAATTGGCATTATCGGAGGTGGCCCTGCAGGTTTGGGCGCTGCGTATTTCCTGACAAGACTCGGATACCAAACTACTGTTTATGAAGCCCATGAAATGGCTGGAGGTATGTTATCGGAAGCAATACCCGAAAGCAGATTGCCCAATTCAGTTCTGTCACGAGAGATAAAAGCAATTGAAGACATGGGCGTTGAAATAAAATTAAACACCAAAGTCGGTGAGGACGTATCTTTCAAAGATTTAATGGATAATGGATTTGACGCCTTTTTTGTTTCTGTTGGTATGTATGGTGACCGCTCGTTAGGCGTTGAAGGTGAAAATTTATTGGGTGTATTTCAGGGAGTTGACTTTTTACGAGATATTAATATTGGCAAACCACCCTATGTCAAAAATCGTCAGGTCGCGATAATTGGCGGTGGTAACACAGCAATTGATGCAGCGCGCAGTTGTGTAAGAATGGGAGCTAAAAGAGTAACAATTATTTACCGTCGAACCCGGGAAGAAATGCCAGCCTTCCTTGAAGAAATCGACGACAGCCTCGAAGAGGGAATTGAACTGATTACGCTTGCAGCTCCGGTGCGCATACTTGGTAAAGATGGAAAAGTGAGTGGAATTCAATGTATCCGAATGGATCTGGATATTTTCGGAAAAGACGGACGCCGGAAACCTGTTCCTCAAAAAGGATCTGAATTCACAATTGACGCTGATCTTATCATTCCCGCTATCGGTGAATTTGCTGATGTGGAAGAATTATTTGAAGGGCTGGAAGTCGAAACATGGGAAAACGGTACAATTAAGGTCAACAAAAAAGGTCAAACCAGCATACCGAATATCTTTGCCGGCGGTGATGTGTCCACCGGACCAGCAACCGTTATTAAAGCAATCGGTGCCGGACAGAGAATTGCTGAGTCGATTGATCAATTTTTGTTAGGAGAAAATAATAAATCTTATCCCTGGAGAATTCATAAAACAGCTGATGTGGAATTTGATATGGATGCGGAACCGGTTGATTATCCGAGCATTAAGCCAAAACGAATACCACTGGACGAAAGATTGCACGGTTTTGAAGAAGTAGAACAGGTTTATACTAAAGAAATGGCAATCAAAGAAGCAAAAAGATGTTTACGTTGTGAAATGGAAATTGAATTATTAAAGGAAGAGGATAAGTAACTTTATATGATTTACTTTTCCATCTTGAAGTGGATTGTTGATTACAAAGCTAATAGTCAAATCAATACAGTTGGCTTTTGAAATATTTGATATTAAATTGTACATTACAGAATTTTGCTTTCGGAACAGAATAAAGGAAAAATTTTATGGTCAATTTAACAATTAATGGGATCGATGTTCAAGTTGATGAAGGAACATCACTTTTAGAAGCTGCAAATTTTTTAGGCATCAATATCCCCACGCTTTGCTATCATGAGGGATTAAGCGCCTATGGTGCATGCCGTCTTTGTGTTGTTGAAATTCGGGACGGAACTGCTTCAAAAGTCGTCAGTTCCTGTACATATCCGGCGACAGATGGTCTGAAGGTTTATACGCACACTGAAAAGGTATTGAATGCCAGAAAGATGATCATCGAATTGCATCTGGCAACTTGTCCCGGTTCCAAAGTGATTCAGGATTTAGCCTCAAAACATGGAGTTCGCCAGGTACGGTTCAAACAGGAGTATGAAGATTGTATTAATTGTGGTTTATGTGTCCGTATGTGCGAAGAACAAATGATGGCGAAAGCCATCGGATTTGTGGGACGGGGTGAAAAAAGGCATATCACAACTCCGTTCGACATCAAATCTGAAGCCTGTCGTTTGTGCGGTGGATGCATGTACATCTGCCCTGCCTGTCAATTACGCTGCCCGGGACCAAATGTACAAGAATTTGCTGTTTGTAACGCCTGTCTTAATTTGGAGCCGCCGTGCACTGACTATTTCGATAATCAGATGTGTTATATGGACCCGTGTGTGGCTTGCGAACAGGGAGCGGCAAGAATTCCGAAGGAAGAAAAAAGATAGAAAATTAATATCAATTAAGAATAGAAAAAAATAAACAATTTGAAATAACAAGGAGATTTGCAATGCCATCATTAACAAAGGTAAATCGTTCTGCAGCGACGCTGACAAAGAACAGAACAGAAGCATCAATTAGTCCGTTTAGCGGAATGTGTGTGACTTGTGTTGACGGTTGTGTCGGTATGTGTGAAATTGGAAAATCCGCCTATCGAGGTCATGAAGTCATTTATCCGCAGCCGTTCGGTATTATTACAACGGCATCTGAAAAAGATTATCCGGTTGACTATTCTCATTTTACAATTTTAGGGACTGCTGTCGGCGCTCACGGAATCGAAGCGGACAGCGATAAAGCTATTTTCCCAAATGTTAATTTGGAAAGCAAAATCGGCAATTTGAAATTTAAATTACCGATCATGGTTCCCGGATTGGGATCAACCAATGTGGCTTTGAATAACTGGGAAGGTTTAGCCATTGGTACAGCATTAGCAGGAACCGGTTTGACAATCGGTGAAAACGTGGTTGGGATGGACGTTAATTCTATAATTAAAAATGGGAAAGTAGTTAAAGCGCCGGAATTAGACCGTCGTGTAAAAATGTTTCAAAAATGGCAACGTAATGGTTACGGTGTTATTGTTCTTCAGGCAAATGTTGAAGATACACGGTTGGGTGCTCAGGAATATGGCCTTCGGGAATTAGGTGTTCAGGCAGTCGAGCTCAAATGGGGACAGGGCGCCAAGGATATTGGTGGCGAAGTAAAAATTAAAGACTTAGCCAAAGCCCAATTGTTAAGAAAACGCGGATATGTCGTACTACCGGATCCGCTTGATGAAAAAGTGATCAAGGCATTTGAAGCTGGCGCCTTTAAGGAGTTCGAACGTCACTCCAGAATCGGAATGGTCACAGAGGATAGTTTTATGGAACGCGTTCAGGAATTACGGGACGCCGGCGCTAAACATATATTTCTCAAAACAGGTGCCTATCGCCCAGCAGATTTAGCACGAGCTGTTAAATACGCATCCAAAGCCAAAATCGACTTACTCACTGTTGATGGTGCCGGCGGTGGAACCGGAATGAGTCCCTGGCGTATGATGAACGAATGGGGCGTGCCTGCAGTCGAGCTACATTCTTTATTGTATGAGTATACGGATAAATTGGCAAAGAAAGGGGAATATGTGCCAGCGTTAGCTCTCGCCGGCGGTTTTACTTTTGAAGATCAAATGTACAAGGGATTAGCTCTGGGAGCGCCCTACGTCAAATTGATCGGTATGGCAAGAGGACCGTTAGCTGCAGCAATGGTCGGAAAGACAATCGGCAAAAAAATTAATGAAAGCATGATCCCAGTCTATGTCGAACGTTTTGGCGATAACATTGAAGAGATATTTGTCACAGCAGCCGATATTAAAAATGAATTGGGAGAAGAATTGTTCAAAGAATTGCCAACCGGTGCGCTGGGTCTGTACACGTATTATGAAAGACTCGCCCAGGGTTTACGGCAATTGATGACAGGAAATCGAAAATTCTCATTAGCTCATATTGAAAGAGATGACATTGCCTCTTTAACTCGCGAATGTGCTGACATCAGCGGAATCACATACATTACTGATGTCGATAAGGAAGAAGCGGAAAAAATATTAGAAAGCTAAAAGCATTTTTAATATTACAATCAACTGGAAAGAAAATCGTCTATTTGAAGTTAGGCGGTTTTCTTTCTTTTTATGTAAAATTTCCTTGTATTTTATTTGAATTATTATTACATATTATTGGCTAAGACATCATAATTATTATTCCACAATTTTAGATTTTTAATCACTGATGTAAAACATGAGCGTTAATATCGTAGATAAAATTGGCGATGTTAAAATTTATGGCACGGGCTATTTAGGCGGCAAAGGAAATGGTCTGGTTAAAATAAATGAATGTAAAATACCCCGCGCTCATAAATTGAAAACACGTGTGTTGGCGACCACGTTCTACGACCATTATCTTCGAAATAACAAGCAGTTCAGCAAAGACGAGTTAGACACCATTAAACAGATATTGCAAAAGCTGGGCGACATCCCGATCAGCGTTCGTTCATCAGCAACCAACGAAGCCTGGGCTGATCCGTCTAGCAAAGATTCAGTGCATGCCGGTGAGAACACTTCTTTTATGCTGCCCAATAATCATCCGGATTTTTCAACACGTTTTAATCAACTTGTTCAGTCGATTTATTATATTTATAACGATTTTTTTAAACGGCAGCCCGAAAACAGCCAGGAAAAAATGGCTATCGTAATTAATCCAATACCAGGATTTTACGATAAAACAATGGTCGGACCGGTCTATTATCCGCTTATTTCCGGTGTCGCTAATTCCTGTTTTCCTTACGCGCTCAAAACTCAAAAGCCGGAAGATGGTTTTGCGCGGATTGCCTTTGGACACGGATACGCGACAGTACTGGATGATTTTCCAGTAATTTCTATGGCAACGATTAAAGATCCGATCCCGTTTGATTTGATCGGGAAAGGTCAATCTTACTTTTATGCCATTGACATGACTAAAAACGAGTCACTGAAAGGTCACGAACTGGAAACCATGAAAAAACTGCACACCCGTTTTTCAACAGCACCATTTATTCCCTCAATCGGAAAAAATAAGAGTTATATCACGTTCAAAAAATTAGTCGAAAATGATCTGTGCGAGTTCAAATCCGGTTTATCGGAAATTATGGATCTCATCGCTGAGAAAATTTCCACGCACTTTCAAATTGAATTTATTTTTAATTTTTCAAAAGAGAATGGTGATCTCACCGGTCGGTTTCACATCGTCCAACTAACTCAACTGCCTGAACTTAAATACGAAAAAATCGAAATGCCCGACAATGTTGATCACACTTACTTGTCCATCAAAAGCTTGCAAGGGCACGGAGTAAAACACAACCTGCGCAAAGCTATCGTGGTTTCACCATTTATTTATTCCAAAGAAATGCACCATTCTGTGGTAAAAAAAATTCACGAGTATAATCAGCAAATGAAACAAAACAATGAGTCGTATATGCTTATCGTACCGGGCAGATTAGGAAGCAAAAATCGAGACTGGGGCATTCAAATCGAATACGAACACGTTGATTATGCGGCGGCAATTTTTGAATACGGTGTTGATATTGCCGGACGCCCTGAGCCGGTACAAGAAAATTCAAATCTAACTGGGGGTATTTATGGTAGTCATTTCCTCTATATGATTCAGGGAGGTGACAACGAGGAGCAGAAACAACTACAGACACGGATTTATGGCACTCAGGGCACTCATTTTTTAACGAACCTGATTGGCAATAACGTTATTTACGGTTATATTGCTCCGACAGAGGACAAAATTGATCCCTGGTTTTTCGCGCCATCAAACGGCCAGGAAGCGATTTATGTTTTAGATTTTCAGAAAGATATCTCAATTTACGCAGATTCACTAAATCAACGCTGTCTTGTTGTTTCTCAAAATTAAACATATTATCCAAAATGTTTAACGTTAAAAAGTCAAAAAATAATTACCCAAAGTCAGCAAGAACATATCATTTTAAACCAAGAATAATCAATTCGGTTAAGATTGAAAATGCGATTATTCTTTCGGCAGATGAACATATCAGAAAAGCAGGAAAAGTATTACAGGAAAATTCTCCATGGATTAAAGTGCAAATCTTTTCCAATCCTTTAACCGCATCAAACTATCATTCAGACAGCGCTTCGGTAATTTTGCTGGATGACACAGCAATGACGTTTGTCGATGCGGAGAAAATCCGGAAAAATAATAAAGATGTTCTGCTCGTACTCTTGTCGCATCAGGACCTGATTCATCGCTCTCCGCCCTCGGTTGCTGTCAAAAAATTTCCCTATACTGCCAAAGCAGATTTAATCTTTGCCGTGAATAAAAAGTCCTTTATCCCGCAAAAGATCATCAACGCCATTGTCCGATGTGCTGAAGACAAATTGAATATTGAGGAATACTCGAGAGAACGCCGGTTCATCTTTCTGATCGTGGACGATGAGCCACGCTGGTTCTCAGAGTTTTTACCGCCACTTTATAATATTATCGGACAACGTGCTGACGTGATGATCGCCCGTACTTTTGAAGAAGCGATGCGCTTTATTTTCAATGTTGAAAAACCGGATGACATCCCCGATAATTACCGTGAACAAGGTCGTGGTGATGATATTGTTTGCCTGATTACGGATATTTTCTTTCCCAAAAACAATGCATTGGAAAGTGACGCGGGCAGAGACCTGGTGAAGTTAATCGACAATCTATATCCGAGGATACCGATCATTATCGCGTCCAAAGCAAAGGAAGCCGACGATCTAAAGGACATCGCCTTCATTATGCCAAAAGGAGACCCCGGAAGTTTAAAAACGTTATCTGACTATATTCACGATTTTACCGGAATGGGTGATTTTGTGATTCGGGATCATGACGGAAACGAATTTTATCGCATCAAAGATATTCGGGAATTATTAAAAATCATGGAAGAAGCAGAACAATCTACAACAAAAGCAAAAAAACTCAGACAGTTTTTACAAAATTATGGGGAGAAAGATTATTTTTCGACCTGGTTGTATATGCACGGATTCAGAGAACTGGGTGACAAACTCAGACCCCAACGTCATACAGGGCAACAATTGGTTCGAGTGCTGAAGCAACACCTTCAGCAAGCTATCGAACGTATGGAACGCACGCCGCTAAAAATTAACGGTGAAAAAGTAAATAATCTAACCGAGTTACTAAATTTGCTCAAAACAGCAGACCCTGGAAAACTACAGTACTATTCGGACAATGACATATTTTCCAACTGGTTGGATCGTAAAGGTTATTCAGAATTAGCGGAGCAGTTTCGTCCGATTCACGGGAGCGGTTCATCGCTTACCAAAAAGTTAGCCGATATTGTAGAAAAATGGATTGCAAAAGAAGAATAAATTGCTTATTTTAACCTCGTTCAAATAATAAAAACAGAGGTCAATAGGGCATAGCCGTCAGAAATAAGTTGTTCCTAATTTTGAAAGTCCGCCGATTGGCAGACGCTATATAACTTGTTTTATTCTTTTAACAATTTAATAATATGTTTTGTGATCAAATAAAATATGGAGAAGAAAATTATGGATGTATTTGTTGAAGCTTCAAAGGAAACCGGACTCTCAATTGATGATTTAAAGCTGATTGAACAAATGATTGTAACGAAAGGTAATTTTTCAGCCGAAAAAGTAAGGACAGGTATTTATAATTTCTGTTGCAAAATGGGAATGGTCCGCTATTATTTTAAAACCACACCACTGGATACTATTGCTAATCATATAGAATCGATACTTGCTGCGGAAATTGTCGCCCGCAACCGCGGCAGCAACGAATTAGATGTTGATTTTGTCAGTGAGCGACAGGATTCGGCTATGTATTTGATCAATGACGATCATGAAAAAGCGGTCGATATTGAACGCAGATTAGAAAAATCATTCCTGGATTATCGGCTGCAAAGTTATCGCACGCCTGGTATCGACCTCGAATCTCATTTTCGGAGTTATTTTGTTACCAAACCGATCTACGGAATGCCGGATGCCCCCCCTACGGAGGACGACATCAACAAAGTCGGAGCAAAACAATTCCTGGAATCTACAACCAAAGAAGCCAAAGAACGTTATCAGCTCGTACTGAAAGATTCTCTCTTGTGGAGCCAGCCATATATCTATGTAACAGATAAAGTTCGGGATGAGATTCGAATCATGGTTTCAATTCCCCATTCTCAGAGTTTACATTTTCTATCCGGAATTTCCGACATTATCAATTATTACGGACTGGTCAGCAAACATAAATATGCAGAACCATTTTCAAATGGGAAGTTGATTATTTCGATCTATTTGGATGCGGATTCCACGCGTCCCTATATCGACGAAATTGTGACTGACCTCAGTTTGATTTACATTAATCCTGAAAATGAGCTATCTCCGCTAATCCGAAAAAACACGCTATCGGTTCACGAAGCTTTTTATGCGGCAAGTGCCTGGAAATTTACCCATCAATTCCTGAGCAGTTTCAATTTGGAATATATGGCGTTGACTGAAGTACTAAAAGACCGCCCCGAACTGCTGGACATTTTAAGCACACTCAGAACAAGGTTAGTAAAAGATTCCTACACCGAAGCGCGCATTCTTCGTACCATTTTCAATTTTCCGGCTGAGATCAAAAAACTATATGCACATTTTTCCAACCGTTTTAATCCCAAAGAAAAATATCAGCCGGATTTATATCAATTTGATTATGAAAGTATTCCGCATGAAATTGACCGGGAAATTTTATGCTTTTTCCTGCTCTTCAATGAAGTTACCCTTAAAACAAACTTTTACAAAAAGAATAAAACCTCGTTGGCTTTTAGACTGGACTCCACAAAATTTTTAGATCCGATTGAATACAAAGAAAAACCATACGGTATATTTATGATTTTGGGAAAAGAGTTCCGCGGATTTCATGTTCGCTTTAAAGATATTTCTCGCGGCGGGATTCGAATTGTTACGTCCCGAGATATGGAAAATTATGACAAAAATTCAGATTCCATTTTTGATGAAAATTATAATCTGGCGTTTACTCAACAGAAAAAGAATAAGGACATTCCGGAAGGCGGATCAAAAGGGACAATTTTGCTGAATTTTGAATACCAGGATAAGGGTGAAACCGCGTTTGAAAAATATGCCGACGGATTACTGGACGTCATTTTACCTCACGAAGTGGGCAATGATTATTTGGGACAAACTGAAATTCTATTTCTAGGGCCGGATGAAGGCACTGCCGAAGTGATGAGTTGGGCATCGAATCGGGCGAAAGAACGCGGTTATAAGTTCTGGCAATCTTATTCAACAGGTAAACCTCTTTCTGAAGGCGGAATTCCACACGATGTTTACGGCATGACGACCAACTCGGTTCATGAATACGTGCTGGGCATCCTGAAAAAATTGAATATCGATGAAGAAAACATCACCAAAGTGCAAACAGGAGGCCCGGACGGAGACCTTGGCAGCAATGAGATTTTGATTTCCAAAGACAAAACAATCTGTATCATTGACGGGAGCGGTGTGCTTTACGATCCTGTCGGTTTAGACCGGGCTGAACTCAATAGATTGGCAAAAGCCAGGCTCATGGTAGAAAAGTTTGATAAAAATAAGCTATCTGAAAATGGATTTTTAGTTCACGTCAATGACCGAAATGTAACACTGCCGGATGGCACAAACGTCGAAAGCGGTTTGACATTTCGAAACCTGTTCCATCTGAATCCGATATTAAAAGCGGATTTATTCGTGCCCTGTGGTGGCCGACCGAAATCAATTAACATTCAAAACTGGAAACAGTTGCTGGATGATAATGGTACACCGCGATTCAAGTATATTGTCGAAGGCGCGAACCTGTTCATCACACAACCGGCGCGTTTAGCACTGGAAGAAAAGGGCATGATCATCTTCAAAGACGCCTCTGCCAACAAAGGTGGCGTAACTTCCTCTTCTCTGGAAGTTTTGGCTTCGCTGGCTTTGACAGATGAAGAATACGAAACTCATCTTTGTGTAAAAAGCGACAAAACGCCTGAATTCCGCCAGAAATATGTGGAAGATGTGCTGGATATTATTCGGGAAAATGCACGACTTGAATTTGAAGTACTGTGGAACGAAAAACAGAAAACGAAGAAACTGTTGTCAAAATTGACTGATGAGCTGAGCGATAAAATAAATCAGGTCACGGATTCAATTCATCAATCCGATTTGTGGAAGGATAAAACACTTTTGAAAGCTGTGGTTGAAGAACACTGCCCGCCTTCATTGGTCAAAAAGGTCGGGATTGACAATATTTTAAAACGGGTTCCTGATAATTATCTCCAAGCCATTTTGGCGTCGCGGTTATCCAGCCAGTTTATCTATCATTTTGGGCTTGAAGCAGATGAGATCGATTTTTATAATTTCTTGAAAAAATACGGTTGCTGAGATAAAGAAGAATAAGTGTGCTCCACTTTTAGGGTGGAGTACACTTTTACACATGCAGAAACTTTATCTAATACTTTCCAATGCCTTGAGCCGTTCGCTCGCCTTTTGAATATATTCCAGCGTTTTTTGATGAGAGGGATCGATTTGTAAAATACGATCCCAGATTGCTATCGCTGCGTTATAATCTCCCTCCGAATAATTGACCATGCCCTGGTTGAATAATTCCTCGACTCTCGTCTTCAATCTATTTTCACTTTTTTTCAAATAATCGCCGGCGATTTTATGATCTGGCTCCTTAACCAGAATTTGCCCAAAAGCCTCTCGCGCTTTCAAATAGTCTCCTTTTTCAAAATCTTCGATCCCCTTTTTCTGCAAATTTTCTATGCTGATATTCGATAAAATCTGCTTCTGCAAATTTTCAGCAGCTAAATGAGCGCTCCCATGGGCCAACGCTTTGTTGCACTCTTCCAAAGCGGATTCATAATTTTTCTGCTTAAAAAGCGTCAATGCTCTTTCATAATGTTCGTTTTGCAGTTTATTAATTTCGTTTCTGGCCTCTCTCAGGTATCGCTGTGAAGCGCTATGATTGGGATTAATGGCAATTATCTCGGAAAATACGCTGATGGCTGATTCATATTCTTTTTTATTGAATAAATATTTTCCTTTTTGAAATTTACTGTCCACAACCGCTGATATGTAATTTTTTAAATACTGCACTTTTTTCCTGGCGAAATCATTACGGCTGTCCAGTTCCAGCACCTGTCGGTAACGGTTATTTGCTTTAACAAATTGATCGTTTTGTTCATACTGCTGGGCTGCTCTTAATAAAGATTGAATTCTTTCTTTTCTTTGAGCTGCGGCATTGATTGCCTTTTCCTTAAATTGTTTTGCTTCTTCATGATTCGGATTTAGAGCCAGCGCCTTTTCTAATTCCTCCCGGGCACGCTTGTAATTTTTTTGATTGTAATAACCAATACCACGATAGAAATACTCACTAAAAGTTAATGATTTAATACTATCAATCTTCGTCGCATAAAAATTTGCGCCTTCATGACTATGATTGACTGATAAAATTCTTTTGAAAGTTTTCTCTGCCTCGGTATAGTCACTGTCGTTGTACTCTTTTACACCTTCTCTGTACAATTGCTCCAATTTTCTATTCAATTCCGGCCGGATTTTCTTTAACTGTTTAGCAGCCTTCTTGCTGGATTTGTCTAATTCTAACATTTTCTTATAATTATGGTAAGCATTAACGTACCAGCCTTTGTCGAGATAATCTTTTGCCACATTGTAAAGTGAATCAATTTTATCCTCTTTTTCTTGAACACGATCCTCTAAAACCGATACCAGCAAATTGATTTTTTCATTATCCGGATCATAGGCTAATGCTTTTCTGTATTCGGAAAGTCCTCCGTTGAAATCATTGCTCTTTATTTTTTGGTGACCCGAGTGTTTATAGCGTTCGGAAATCACCTCGTCCTTTTGATTGAATAGGAGACTGAATGAAAAAAAATACTTATTTGATTGTGGCAGAAAACCTAATTCAAAAGAAAACACATTTACCACCGTATTGAAGCCGATAGCCATGTGTTTGATATCAAAATCCTTAAAGCCAAAATAGATATCATTGTTTTGGTTAATACTCATTTGACTACCGAGGTGAAAGCTTTCATTATCATGTGAAATATGATACGCAAAATGGAAAAGAGGTCCATTATTCAACGGCTTGACCATCGTTGCGAAGCGAAATTCGTGGTTGCCCTGCATATTCACCAGCGGAATATTGTGAACCATTATTCCGATATTTAATTTATCTTTCATGTTCTGTGACCGGAACCAATTCCAAAGCGGATTTTTCGAAACCGATATCAAGCGATAATTGGGGTAGGATTTTAAAAAGAGTCCCAATCCAAAACTTGAAATAAACTTACCATTATTTTTTTTCCCCAAATTAATGCTGCTGCCTATCCCCAAAGCAGAATTTAACCGATACCCTCCTCCTATTGTCACATAATCGGAAGATTGACTTTGGTTTACAGGAGGATAACGAAAGACATTAACACCAAAACCAAATCGGGCGGGTAAATATTTTGTAAATCCAATATAATTTAATTCGGATTGTTGATTCAGATTGACAATTACTTGATCGCGGGTGAAAAAGGAAAGAGCTGCCGGATTCCAAAAAACAACGGATGGATCTTCGGGCATGGCTACAGCAGAACCACCAAGACCGATTGAACGGGTATTAGGAGCATTTAGCTGAGCATTTGCCCCTCCTGCAATAACAAGTAAAACAAACAACTGGCATAATATCAGGTATCGTATTTTTTTCATCAGCCCTATCGATTCCAACTAAAATCCACACTGATGTCGATTAAAGCGACCACAGTTTTAACTATTTGAGTATTTACCAGACCTTGAATATTTTACAATTTTTTTTAATAATTGATCCCGCAAATTTCGATTAGTTCGTCTCGACCTTTTATCTTGATCGTACCTAAATTTGTCGCGGCGTATGCTGTTTTAATATGTGAGAATAGTTTTGTCGAGGTAATAATCTGTCCCGGTTTGGCAACATCACAAAATCGCGATGCTAAATTGACAGCATCGCCGACAACTGTGTAATCCATTCGGTCTTTGGAGCCAATATTACCGATAACAGCGTCGCCAATGTTGATTCCGATTCCAACGGTCAGTATTTCCTTGTTTTGCTTCAAGCGGTTTTTATTGAGCACATCTATCGCTCTTTGTATCGTTACTGCAGCATTCTGTAAATTAATGTGGCTATTTGTTCCCTCAAAGACAGCCATAACCTGGTCACCCATAAATTTATCCACGGCTCCGAAATGCGTTTCAATGATACGTGCTTGTAAATCCAGATAAATATTGATTACTTCGACCACAACCTCAGGCTCATGCTTCTGAGAAAAACCGGAAAAATCCCTGACATCCGAAAATAGCAACGCAATCTGCCGGTGTTGACTGACTGAAACGGATTCATCATTAGAAACGAGATACCGTTTGATCATTTTTCGAGTAATGGGAGAAACAAACTTTTGCATGTGAAGCTTCTCTTTGAGATGCATGGTCATGTTGTTAAATTCTTGCGCTAACTGCCCCAGCTCGTCATTGGATTTTATCGAAATTTTGATGTCAAGATTGCCCTGCCCTATTTGCCTGGCGCCAGCAGAAAGCTCCTGAATCTGTTTGACCATCCGATGAGAAAGAAAATAAATGCCGAGCACTGATGCAATGGTAACCAATAACGCAATGGTGTAGATAATATTTTGAGCTTCTTTGATGGGAGCTAAAGCGATCTCTTTTGAAAAACCGATTCCTGCCACCCCCAGCATGACTTTGTCCTCATCCTCACCGCTCCTTTTCGTCTCAAAAATGGGATAATAATAGTTGAAATGCGTTTCTGTTTCGATGGCTGTTGTTTCTTTCAAGTTAAGCAAAAAGGCTTTTTCTTTGTCAGAAAAAAACTCCTGATTACCTTCGGTGAGCTTGATGTTGGTGTGAGCAACTAACTCCGCTTCCCGGTTTGCAACCCACGCATAATCCACGCCGGTGATGTTTTTTTGTTTGATATAAAGAACGGATAATTTAATTTCGTCGTATTCTCCCATCAGCAGGTTATCTTTTATTTCATAAGATGAAAGATACTGTAATGTTAAATTGCAAATTTCCTCGAGTTTTGCCCGCAGCAGGCGACGCTCTGTTTGTTGAAAAATTAGACTCAATACGAGAATCACGATAAAAACAACCCCACCGATGATGATACTCAATTTTCGCCGAATCGGAAAGGAAACAAACAACTCTTTGGAATAGACTAAAAAGGATTGGATCATTTTTTTAAAACTGTCAAAAAACTCGCTAATTACATCAGCGGTCACCAATATCTTTTGCCAACTGTTTTTGGCAATTCGTTCTAAATCGATGTTTTTTAATCTTTTTAATAAATTACTCATAAGTTTCGATCGCGTCCCGTCATATCAGTTCATTTTTCGCTTTATTGGTTATCTGTCAGTAAAATATAGCGGTGCAAAACAGAGATTTCGCTAATACTCGATGAGAGGTTAATTTACTTTCCATCGAGCTACTCGATTTTTATCATAATGACTTGAATCTATTCAATTACTTCAATTTTTATCTCTTCAATCGGCCCTTGATTTTGATTTTCACTTTTAAACGCTTTTTGAATGGAGAATAAAATAAACACTAAAATAACAAGAATGATGAACATCCCCACAAATGAGCGTCTTTGTACAGGTTTCCGCTCGATGATTCGGCGAAATTTGATCCGCGGATGATCCTGTTCCTCTTCGGACTCCGGTTTATAAAACCGAGGTTTATATTCAAAACGGCGTATTTTGGGATTTTTCAAAAACATTTTTCTCACCTATAAAAATACAAAATATTTCAATTTAAGTCTGACACGGTTCAACAAATACGGCATGATTATTTAAAATTATGATTGAAATATTAAAGTAAATAAATTGAACAAAATAATCAAGCCTTTTTTGAAAGATTCTGCTCTTCCTATATTTTTTTATTCACGAATAATTTCCCATGTAGTATTCCGATGAACATTCAAAAGTTTATCAGATTCAAAATATTGCTGATTTCCCTGTCTCATATTTTTTAAGAGTGTTTGCATTTCTTTGCATTCTATATTTGCGCTAAATGTTTTTAGATCAGTGCAATTAGTCATCAGCCATTTTCACTGTAGCAAATTGCAGACCGAAATCATTTTCAATAGAAACAATTTGTTCCGGTAATTAATATGTTGACATATTGCAAAACAATAGGTTATATCACTTCACTTTTTAATGATTTAGCAAAGAGAAAAGTCAGATCGGTGATCCTTCCCTAAAAAGAGAGTACTTCCTAAAAAATGAACATCATTATGAGGAGTGAAATCATGTTTCATTTTGGAACTTGTATTCTTTGTCAAGCGTTATAACATCAAACAAGTGATTCTCCGAAGGGGTGTCAGCCGATTGCTGACTGAGAACACACCCTTTGAACCTGATCTGGATCATACCAGCGTAGGAATTCGGGATAGTATTTAATTTATGATTTCGAATGAAAGCGATCACAAAGCTGGTGGTCGCTTTTTTTTATTTCAACTCAAAATTTAGAGAGGACGAGAAATGAGCACCATTATTGATCAACTTAAAAAAAAATCTTACCCAAATTTTATTGATAGGCTTGCGGCTGATGAAGAAATTTCTCAACAAAAATTGGTGAGTGAAATATTAGCCGGTCACATCGTTGTACCCAAAAACAAGCTTCACGATAATTTCGATCCGATTGCCATCGGAAAAGATACCCGGATTAAAATCAATGCGAATATCGGCACATCTCCCACAAAATGTGATCTCGATTTTGAAATGGATAAAGTCAAGGTATCAATCGAGAGCGGAGCAGATACTGTGATGGATTTATCAATCGCCGGCGATATCAGCACATTCAGAAAAGCGATTACCAACAATCTGAACATTACGTTGGGTACCGTTCCTATTTATGAAGCCATGATTGGCTTGAAAAACGCCAGCGAATTAACAATTGACCGGTTTTTAGAAATCATGGTTAAACAAGCTATAGAAAAAGTTGACTTTATGACGATCCATGCTGGTCTGGTACAAAGCCATCTGCCGCTTATTGAAAAAAGAGAAATCGGCGTGGTCAGTCGCGGCGGTTCGATCATGGTCGATTGGATGCAGCATCACGGACAGGAAAGTTTTCTTTATGAACACTTTGACGAAATATTGGATATTGCAAACGAATATGACATCACTATGTCGCTGGGAGACGGATTGCGCCCCGGGTGCACCGCAGATGCCAACGATGAAGCCCAATTTGGCGAGTTGGAAAAAATTGGTGAATTAGTGCAACGTTGCCGGCAAAAGAATGTGCAAGTCATGGTTGAAGGTCCCGGACACGTACCGCTACATTTGATCGAAGAAAACATCAGGAGAGAAAAGGAAATTTGTGACGGTGCTCCCTTTTATGTTCTCGGCCCATTGGTGATCGATTATGCTGCCGGATATGATCACATTGCCGGTGCAATTGGTGGCGCGCTGGCGGCATACTACGGCGCTGATTTTTTATGCTACGTCACACCTGCGGAACATTTGCGACTACCGTCAATAGATGATGTACACGAGGGAGTCATTGCGTCTAAAATTGCCGCAGCAGCAGTCGATCTTTCACGAAACAGTCGAAAAGAGTATCAGCGCAATCTCGCCATTTCAAAGGCGCGAAATGAATTTGATTGGGACACACAGCAAAAGTACGCCATTGATAAAACCAAATTCTGTGAGTATCTCGATAAAGTGGAAGCATCGGAAACCGACGGAGATGATCAGCTCCCCTGTTCCATGTGCGGAGAATGGTGCGCGATTAAACGGATCAAGAAAAACAAACAACGTTAATTCATTTTGTATCTAATCAGAGCCGACAAAACAAGCAAAAGATTAGTCCGACAATATGCAGTGGTTGAATAGCTGAAGCTAATTTTTTCTGTTTTCCTGGAATAAAAAATAGGGGTGCTATTCCATTCAAAGATTGAAATAACACCCGTGTTTACTCGAAATGATGAGGTTTGGTTTACCTTATTTTTCACCATTGGGTGCAATAACCAGATCATCGCCTGCGATGTCTGCCCAGGAATAATAATGAAATGTCCGGTCATCAGACATAGCCACAAACAAGCCGACCGGAAAAGTTTCATTCAATACGGCATTGGTGACTTCAGAGCCATCGCTTTCCATGCAGGAGGCATAAACGACTTTGACCAGCGGATGGTTGTGGGGATCATCCGGCTCACCTTCTCGTTTGAAAATGTGAAATGCATTGGCTTGCTGATCAGAAATTAGAATGTAGCCGGTTCCGTCATTTATTTTATAAATCGAAATTCCTTCATGGTCGTCAGCAAATCCTTCGATGGCAAAAAGTGCCAGTTGATCGTGTGCCTCAGCTATATCCGGGTCAGCATAATATTTTCTCACGCCCACACCTTCATCCGAATAATAGACATATCCTAATTCATCATCCACAGCAATGGCTTCAATTTCTTTTGCTCCGCTCCAGACACCGAATTCTCGAACTTTTGTGCCGGTGACGTTTCCGCTTCCGTCATCTTCGAGCAGGTATTGCCATAAATAAGTGCCATCTGTCGGACCTTCCTTCCGGCCAACAATCGAGAAAACAGCACCGTCATCCGGTCTTTTATACAGTGCAATTCCCATCGGCACGCGCAGAGTTTCACCCTCAAAAACATCGATGCCGCCATTATCGATAGGCTGCATGTCAGGCAGGCTAAACACCCGAAGCTTATTGGTAAACCGCTCTGTGGTGACCGCAATATCAGTGGGAACGCCATTCAAAAGGAGACCATATTCGACATCCACATTATTGGGGCGTTGCAGATTTCGGACGGTTTTTTCTTCGATGATTTTCCCCGATAAATCAAAAACGTATAGTGCACCGTCCTGATCTTTATCCGTTCCAATGATCAGGCTTTCCTCCGGATTCGCTGCATTGACCCAAATCGCCGGGTCATCGGTATCATGGGCCGTGCGCTCGGTTATAATTAGGGGCTTGATGGCATCGGGATGAATCGGGGGCTTTTTTTCGCCGCAATTTAAAAACAATATGCCTGTTATCGTTACCAGCAAGAGCAGTCCATAACTTTTCTTCATTATCCACCTCTCATCGTTGTTAATTTCTTTCTCAATTAAATAGCAGGAGCTCGCTATTCAAAAGAATCTGAACGACAAAGCTCCTGCTATGATTCATGGAATGATTTGTTCAATTAGAATTGGTTTTATGAGCCAGATTCAACTAAAAGCTGTACTTCAATCCGGCATGCATCCACCAGGAGTAGAATTCTCTTTGAATCGGACGATCATCTTTTCCGATGTAGTATCTTAGCGGCTCATCAGTCAAGTTGATTGCCTCGAGATAAAACTGAAGTCCGCCGAATATCTGCTGACTGGCAGATAAATCCAATTGCAGATGGTCATCATAATAAATATCATGATCTTCATCATCTCCAACCTCATCGATATAGCTGCCGTGGTAGTTCAAACTTATTCTGCCGGAAAAACCATATTTCTCGTAGGTTAAGGCAAAATTACCAACATTTCCGGCTTGACCCGGCAAATTGATATCCGGCCGATCCGGTAAATCTGCATTGGATTCCGTATAGGTATAATTTGCATAAATACCAAAACCACTCATAAATCCTGGCAAGAATGTAAATTGCTGTTGCCAGTTAACTTCCACACCATAAAGTAATGTTATCCATGGATTTGTAGAAAAAGCCACCCGAAATAATACCAATACCGGTCAAGTAGTGCTCGCCTAACAGATCAAAATTATACGATGTGGTCGGTTCCAAAGCTGGATTACCCATGATCATTTCATCATCTTCTCTTAAAACAATTCGGAATGGGACAACCTGGTAATAATTCGGCCGAGCAATTCCACTCGTAAAAGCAGCACGGAAATTAGTCCGCGGTGTGAGTCGGTAACGTAAATGGAGCATCGGGAAGAAATTGGAATACGAGCCATCATCCGAAACCTCATCTGTACTTTCGTAGTCACCTTCGTCATTGAAGTTCACCATATTCGCCGTATAATCAACCGAAGTAATTTCATGTCGAAATCCGGTAAGCACCATCATTTTACCAAAATTCAGGGTTGTCATGCCGTAATAGGCAATAATATTTTCATTCGCCTCATAATTTTCGCCATCAGAGTCTTCTCGGTTGATTTCACCTTCCAATAGAACGTCGCGATGCTGTTTGAAAAATGATCGGACCTTATCCGGTGACGGTGAAGGACCAACACGATAGGCGCCACCGAGAAAATTCTCATCTTCATCATTAGCGAGGAAACGGCTCAACAGAATATCATCGTCACCTTCCCATTCATACTCCCAGGTGGTGTTATTTCGTTCCTTGTTTTTCATATAAACCTTACCACCGAATTTTAATTCGCCTGCGTTATCACCCAAAAGGTAAGGATATTTAAAATTCAACGCACCCATCATATCGGTATCCGTGTTGCCTTTTTCCTCATACACAATTTCATCCAATTCCCAGTTATCCGCGTCGTGAATATAGCCGCTGCCTAAATTCGTTGTGTATTGCGGCGTGTCAGTATTGGACAGATCGAGTGTCAAATCCACATCCTCATTCAATTCAAATGCAGGATCTGTTTCATCAGGTTTCTCTTCCTCTGCATAGCTGAAGGAAAAAGTATAATCAACACCCAATCTTCCGAATTGACTCTCACCACCGGCTGCAAAATTGTAAATGGTCTGTCTTTCGAGCCGATCTTTTAATTCACGCTCCATAGCCGCTTCCTTAATTTCCGTTGCGCTAATATAATCACCTTTTTCGGGACGAATTCGAAATCTGCGGCGCTGCTCAACATCATCCCGAATGTTGACCATCCCTCTCAAGAAGAACTGATGTTCCGGACTATGGCGGTATTCCAGATTCGACGTAAAACCATAGCGGTCCCGGTTAACAATATAATCGCGTAATTGAAGATCTCGCAAGGCAAAAGGCATTTCCGTACCACCTTCAGTTTCTTCATCTCCCCATTCCATCTCGTTATTATCAGAGCCACGATTGCTTTGATACCAATTCGCGCTAACTGTCAATCCGATGTTATCATTTTTCCCGAATCGATTCGCATAGATAAAATCTCCCTGATATAAACCTTTCCCCATCAAATCGCCATAACCACCACCCAGTGAAAGACGGGTTATTCTTTTATCCGAATCGAAAGCGCTCCTTGTCACTAAATTAACCGAACCCCCAATCGCGTCCGCATCCATATCCGGTGTATTTGCTTTTGTCACTTCGATTGACGCAACCTGTGCGGCTGATATAGCGTCCAATCCGACAAAACGCTCTTCTCCTTCGGGAGACGCAATCCGTTCGCCGTTTACCGACATGGCATTAAGACGAGGTTCAGTTCCACGAACCAGCACATAGCGTCCCTCGCCCTGATCTCGCGTAATTGAAACCCCTGGAATTCGCTGCATTACTTCCGCAGTATTCAAATCCGGAAAGCGCTGCATCTGTTCATCTGCGATAACATTCACGATATTTGGTGCTGTTCGCTGTTGACTGAGTGCTTTCCGCTGTCCCTGTCTCATGCCGGTAACCACGACCTCTTCCATTTCCACGTAGCTGACTTGCATTCTGACATCTTGAGTGAATGTTCTGCCAGCACTCACCGTGACATCGGTCGAAAAATCGTCGTAGCCAATATAGCTGACTTCCAAAGTATAGGTGCCAGGGGGAATGTTTTGAATAAGAAATTCTCCATCCCGGTCAGAAGCATCACCGAAATTTGTCCCCTGAAGAACGACATTTGCTCCGGGCAAATACTCACCGCTTTGAGCATCAATCACTCTACCTGTAATTCTGCCCCGAACCTGGGCGTTTAGTGAACCAAATATAAATAACAGGGTCACTAAAACGATTGTTGCTGTGATAAAACCTTTTTTTGTATTCATCCTTTCCTCCTTAACGATAGGTACTTAAATGAATTCATTTAATTGTACCATTAGTTAATGTCCAAACGGTTTTTAAATTCCTTCAAAAAAATGATCATCCCCTCAATGAATTATGAGAGATGATAAAAGAAATATCCTCCGCTGTTGCGATCACCTCCTTCCAAAATAATGATTGGATTGAACTGGAAATAAATGTGTATCACCTCCTTTCAGCCAATGAATTTGAAACACAATGCGAATATTGATTAATAAACCAAAAAGAGTGTTTATTATGCCTAATTTCACTTTTTATATTTTATCCAGCAAAAATGTACGATTCAATTTGTATTCACCACCACGCGCATCGTCCCGGTAGATTTCGACCTTTACCTTTGATGTGCCGACATAAAACTTTAAGAATGAACTCTTCCGGTATTCGGAATTTTCCCAGAAAGTTTTATCCAATTGTTCTTTTAATTCTCCGCTTTGTTTGTAATTATGATAAAACTCGAAGAACTTTTTCCGTGCGATCTCATCTGCTATTTTTTTGTAAGATTCAGCCAGCGTGGGATTCAAATAATAGACTGTCTTTTTAACCTGTTTTGTGTTTTCATCAAAATATGCATTCAGCACTTGATCAGTTGAGTTGTTCTTTTTCTCACCCATAGAAACAGCTTCGGATACCATCCTGAATAATTCTTCGGGAACAGAATCCTCTTCCAATCCGCGGGAATGCCCGACATCAAGCTGCCACAGACCGTTGATGACGCCAAAAGAAGTACTGTGGGTGTGACCGCAAATATAGGCATTAACGCCATATTTCCTCAAAATCTCATAAAACCGAAACGCATTCTTCGGATATTTATCCAGCGAATCTCCCTGATGCCGAATCCGTCCGTTATCCATATCCGGCAGTGAAACAAGTGGTTCATGTCCGAATACAAAAATATATTTTTTTTGTGTCGTAGCCAAGTCCTCTTCAAGCCAATCCAACAATTTCGGAACTACATTGCCATCGGTCCCGACATCGGATGTACCATCATAGTATTGATTCAGCGCGACAAAATGACAATCCTCCCAATCGAAAGAATAGGTAGTTTCTTCCGTCCCCTTTGGACCTTTTCGGACAATGTTCGGCAGCGAGTTTCCGTCTTTATTGTATTGCCTCAACCATTGAAAGTAATCGGGTGAATCCAGCTCATGATTTCCTGGGGTAGGGTACCAGGGGTAATCCTGACCCAAAACTTCTGAAATTATTCTCCTGGTTTCACTGGGCGGATCGACATCACCTGGGCTGATCATCAATGATCCCTTGCCAGCTTTTTTAATCGCCTTTAAAACACCCAGGAAATATTTCGGTGAGTTGTATTTCGGAGTCGCATAAAAACGCATATCCGTTGCTGCAATGAACTTAAAAGTATTGTCCCAGTTTTCTATTTTCGTACAATAAAAATTTGTTACGACCAACAATCCTATTAAAACAATAAGGATAATTTTTGTTCTTTTCATTTTTCACCTCAATGTTTATTGATACTTTTTGTTTATAATTTCCAATACATCTGACTTCTTTCGGTTAATTGGTCCCTCAGCTTCCAGTTTTAAACTCGTTATTGCGGCTGCCCAAATCGTAGCTTCTTCTGGCGACGCACTCAGACGTTTTCCGACATAAGTGCCAATACATGTATCTCCTCTGCCACTTCTTCCGACCAGTTTGTCCGGTAAAAATTTTGCCTCGTAATATTTTCCTCCGGCGTAAACCAACATTCCATTCCGATGGGTTAGCACAACTTCCCGAGGCCCGAATTGGGCAATTTTCTCGGCGGCTGCGTGAAAATCACGCTCCCCTACTAAAGCCTCGGCTTCCACAGCATCGGTTTTTAAAATATCAAAATAAGGAAGGATTTCCTCTTTTTCAGGCCAATCCTGATACGCCAACACACCATTCTCCTGAATCACCCGCACATATCCCTGCACATCAGCGGCGATGATGGCATTTTTTTCTTTGAGAATGCTTAACACATCCACGCCGACTTCACCTCGTGCAGAGGCATTAATCAAAAATGATTTGGATGATAAATCTTTAACCTGCTCAGGCGTGAATGCACCAGCATTTTGAGAAACAGTCAAAATTCGCTCGTCCACATTTGAAGTCGGATATTCGAGCCGCATAAAAGTGGATTGCGGGGTATAAGTCGCAAACACATCCAAACCGATATTCTTCAATTGATCGACAACGTGCTTGTCCTCCGCTGCCAATCGTGTAACTGCTACCGCGTTTAAATCCATTAATGCAGCCACATGAGCGCCGTAATTGAATCCGCCGCCATCAACATATCGCGTTCCTGCCGCAGAAACGATAGTATCTTTAGTATAATTTCCGATGATAACAATATCATACATTTTTTGATTTTCCATACATTCTCTTCCTATTGTTTATTCTCTGACTTTCGCTCTCCAAAGTGACGTTGCTAAAATAAGCGAAACAATCGAACCACCAATCCAGAAGGTAATCGGTGCGCTAAAATCGGTCTGTTCCACGCCATCAACAATCATTTTTCCTTTATCAATTAAAATCCCGCTAATCTGGTCCTGGATCGCTGCGCCGATGTAGCTGAAAATGCCGATAAATCCCATCACTGCTCCGGCTGCCCGCTTGGGCGCAATATCAATTGCGAAAAGTCCGCCTAATGACGCTAACAAGCCGCTCAACGTAAATCCATAAACCACAAATGCGGAAATGATAATGACCGGATGTCCCGGCGGTGTAAAGAAAATGACAAACAGCGCAGCAACCTCAATAGCTCCGAATATCAAATTCACCGGCGGACGTCTTGCCTTGAAAAAGTTATCTGAAATAAATCCAAAAGCGACACAACCAACGAGCCCTGCTAATGTATTCAAAGCCAATACGGCCCCTGAGTGAATCAGCGAATAGCCTTTTGCTTCCTGCAAATATACAAAGCCCCAGCTATTAATTGCATACCGGGTAATGTACATCATCGCACTGGCCAATCCGAGAACCCAGATCGAGGGAATTTTAAATATTTTTAACTGATCTTTTCCCACACTATCTGGCTGCCCTTGTTTAATGATATCGGATCGTAATGTTTCTTTCTTCCAATCATTCACCGGTGGAAGCCCCATTGTTTCTGGCCGATCCTGCAGTGTAAAATAAATGGCGATAGCCACAAAAATACAGAACACACCGGGTGCAACAAAACCGGCTTTCCAACCAAAGTATGAGACCAGTGTTGCACAAACAATGAACGTCATTCCTTCGCCGATCGCGTGTGCTGTACTCCAAATACCATACAACAGCCCCCGTTCCTTATTAGAAAACCAGTTTGCCAAAGTAACTGCACTACTCGGCGCACCAAAGCCCTGGAACCAGCCATTGAATGCCCAGAGAATTATCCACGACCAGATCAAAACATTCTGGACAATAAAAATATTGATCAACGCGGAAAAGATGACGCCCGTGGTAAAAAATCGCTTTACATTGGCATGATCCGCTAACAGGCCGTTGAAGAATTTGCCGAATGCATAGCCATAGAGAAGCGCCGAACCGATGGCACCCAATTCAGTGGCAGTGAAAATATTCGCATCCATCAATGGTTTTTTCACTGCTGATAATGCCAATCTCAACGGATACGCCAATCCATAACCCACGGTAATTGCCAGCATCACTGAAATTCTGTACTTTTTGTATAGTTTATTAACGACTCCTTCATCTTTAATTTGTGGTTTGTCTTCGCCCGTAGCGAAAAACCTGAATGGGTTTTTCATACTGATTCCTCAATTTCGGTGATCGTTACAATTCGCTTTTCCTGGTGAGACCGTGTCGCCGCAATGCTGGCAACCAGCGCTGCAACGCCATCATCAATCGTTATTGGTGGTTCTGTGTCATTCAAAACGTTGTCCACAAAATTTTTCAATTGAACATAGTATGCCTCGCTGAACCGTTCCATAAAAAATGGTACCACATCGTGGGTCACCGCGTTCTTTGTCATCACCATCAACGGCGTTTCCCGGAGATAGCCGATTTTGAGTGTGCCTTTGGTCCCTAAAATTTCGGCTCGAATGTCGTAGCCATAAATTCCATTTCTGCTCACATCAATTGAACCAAGTTTCCCGCTTTTGAAATTCAGCGCGACGACAGCGTTATCCACATCGCCAATTTTTTTCATCTCGGGAAAAGCCAAAGTTCCGGCGATGCTGTACACATCTTCGATATCACCCATGTAAAATCTTGCCACGTCAAAATCGTGAATTGCCATATCGATAATGAGCCCGCCACTGTGCCTGGGATCGGCATACTCCAACGAAGGTCGAAATGGATCGCGTGACGAGGATTTGAGCAGCACCGGATCACCAATCACACCCTGATCCAATTTTTCCTTTGCGGCAGCATACCCGCTGTCGAAACGCCTTTGAAACCCCATCTGGAAAAAGACACCGTTCTGCTCGACAACTTGCCGCATTTCCAGTGATTCTTGAAGTGAAATCGATAACGGCTTTTCACAAAAAATGGCTTTCCCGTTTTTCGCAGCTTCGATCACAATATTCCGATGAGTGGATGTCGGCGTGACAACCACGACGGCATCAATGTCTTTATCAACAATCAGTTCGTTCGGATCTGAATACCATTTTGGGACGTCCAATTCTTTGGCTTGCTTTTCCACCAGCTTTTTATCGACATCTGCAATAGCGACCAAATTTGCGTTGGGAAATCGAAATTTCAAATGATTCGCGTAAATACTGCCCAGCCGCCCCAGACCGATCGAACCGACATTCAGTTTTTTGCTCATATTCTTCTCCATGAATTCGTATTTTAATCTTTGGGATTAATTCCTTGCATTAAAGCATTTACTTATTTTTCACTTTAGTCTCCACGCCATAGACTGGCTGTCCGCAAAGTAGGGGATGCATATATGCATCGCCTACATATAGGCATTTTAAATTAGCAATCACTATCTATAGGAAAATTTGTCTCATTATTTTATTTTTCAGACAACCTGTAGATGACATGTCTATTGAATTGAAATTAATTAATTTATCACTATGAATTGCACCGACATGGGAGCAATTCCATAAAATTGGTAAACCGTTGAAACGGTTTCTCATATCCTGTTTTTTAACAATTCCACCCCGATGAAACGGGGTGATCGTTCAACAAAAAAGTTGAATTAACACCCAAATTTATCTGGGTGATAAAAGATGAAAAAATAATTGATTAACTGCTTCAGCAGTTTACATTTTTCTTACTCATATCCCAAAACACCAACTTTTCGGAATTGCACCGGGGCTGTATCAAAAGTCACAATGCAGGATGTTTAACCCAATTTGTAGTAGCGAATTTATTCGCTCCATACAATATATGGCATTTGACGAATAAATTCGTCACTACAAGTTAACTTTTGATACAGCCCTATCAAATTAAAAACAATATCCGGGCTTTAGCCCTTTAGGATCAACCCATTAAAATTATTCCAAATCTTCTTTTGTGATCAGCTCAATTTTCACCGGAATAAAATCGGAAATATCCTGTCCCTGCAATAGCTCCGATGCTTTTTCGATGGCGATTTTGCCCATTTCGTACGGATGCTGTGCGATTGATCCGTCCAACAGTCCACGCTGAATTGCCTCCCTTCCATCCTGAATCGCATCAAATCCGACCACGATAATTTGACCTGTTTTATTCATCGCAGCAATCGCTTCGATCGCGCCCAGTGCCATCATATCGTTGCACGCAAAAAGTGCGTCAACATCCGGATGGGACTGGAGGATATTTTGAAATACATTGAATCCCTGATCCCGCTCCCAGTTGGCTGTCTGCGAGGCTACGATTTCAATTCCCTGAATCTTATCAATGACCATGAGAAATCCTTTTAGCCGGTCATCCGCAGTTTCGTGTCCCGGAATCCCTTCGAGCACTGCCACTTCGCCCTGATTATTGAGTTTTTGAGCGATGTATTCTCCGGCAATTTTGCCGCCGTCCACGTTATCCGAACCGATGAACGTTTCCACATGACCACCAGCTTGTTTCAGAGCGGCAGTGTCGATTCTTGAATCAATATTTAAAACCGGAATGCCGGCTCTATTTGCTTTGACAACCGCCGGCACAATTTCTTTCGACCCACTGGGTACCAGACAAATTGCGTCCACTTTTCGCTGAATCAAATTTTCAATTATTTGCATCTGCTTTTCAACATCGATCTCCCGCTCGGCTGCCTGCACGACCAGATTGATATCCAACTTTTCAGCAGCTTCCTCCGCTCCTTTTTGCATATCAATAAAAAACGGATTATTGAGCGTTTTCATTACCAGCGCGACAGTCGGGCCGGCAGCCTGTTCCTGATCCCCGCGTTGACAATTTACCAACAAGCAAAATACGCATAACAAAACAATACTATAAAGAAACAGTTTTCTCTGCATTTATTTTCTCCTCTGATATTTCATTTCAGCGCCGTTGTTTTTTTAACGCCATATCCACCAATACGGCAATAATAATGACTGAGCCAATGACAATTTGTTGAATAAACGATGATACACCCAACAAATTAAGTCCGTTGCGAAGAACGCCCATAATGAACGCGCCGATTAAGGTGCCGACAATCGTGCCCTCGCCTCCCATTAAACTGGTTCCCCCGATTACCGTGGCGGCGATGGCATCCAACTCGTACATAATACCGGCAATCGGTTGAGCTGAATTGAGCCGCGCCGTCAGGATGACGGCTGCCAATCCGCTCAGCATACCGCAGATCGCATAAACAAGTGTTTTGTACCGATAAACATTCACTCCGGATAGTACGGACGCCTCCTCATTGCCACCAATCGCGTAAGTATAGCGTCCCAGTTTTGTCCGGGTTAATACAAAATGGGCGAGCAGGTAAACGAATATCATCACGATCACTGAAAAAGGAATACTGAAAACTTCACCGTTAGCCAGAAAACGAAAGCTCTCCGAAAATCCGGAAATGGGACGTCCCTGACTGTAAAGCAGCGCGGCACCGCGGGCAACACTCATCATCCCCAACGTGGAAATAAATGGTGGCAGCTTTCCGCGGGTAATTAGCACACCATTAACCGATCCGCATAAAAATCCGACAGCCAGCCCGACAATCACGGCAATCGGAAACGGAGCGCCGAGATTCAGCACGCTTGCTAACACCACGCCGGAAAACGCCAAAATTGAACCCACAGACAGATCGATTCCTGCCGTGATGATCACGAACGTCATCCCCACCGCAATGATTGCGTTAATGGAAGTCTGCTGTGCGATATTGAGTAAATTGGTTAACGTCAAAAAATATGGTGTCAGAATCCAAAAAATAATGGCTAATACAATCAAGCCGATCAGTGTTCCGAACTGCCGGCCATAATGAAGAAAAAATTCTTTTGTCAAAATCATACATTCCCCAGTGCACGATGTAAAATCTTTTCCTGTGTTGCGTCCTCCGCGGAAAACTCACCCGTAATTTCCCCCTGGTGCATAACAATAATCCGATCGCTCATGCCTAAAATTTCCAGTAGTTCCGATGAAATCATGATAATCGCGACACCTCTGCTGGTCAACTGATTCATCAAATGATAAATTTCCACCTTGGATGCCACATCAATGCCCCGCGTTGGTTCATCAAAAATCAGGATATCAGCTTGTGAACACAGCCACTTGCTGATAACAACTTTTTGTTGATTTCCACCGCTCAAATACATGACTTTGTGATGAATGTCCGGTGCTTTGATATTTAAATCAGCGCTGTATTTATTGGCTGCCGCGTCTTCTTGGGCCGCATCGACAATGCCCCATTTTGAAAAACGATCAAGGCTCGGAAGGCATACGTTTTCTCTGAGCGATAAATTCAGAATCAATCCCTGGGACTTTCTGTCTTCGGTCAAAAATCCGATGCGGAGACGAATTGAATCCTGCGGCGAACGGATGCTTTTTTCTTCGCCTTGGACAAAAATATGTCCGGAATCGTACGGATCAGCGCCAAAGATTGCCCTAACTAACTCCGTCCGTCCGGATCCCATCAAACCGGCAATGCCCAATATCTCCCCGCGATGCAGACGCAAGTGGATATTTTTTAACTTATTTTGTTGATTCAAATCTTCAACGTGCAGCACCTCATCACCGATCAGCGCTTTCTGTTTTGGGAATAGTTCCGTGAGCTTCCGGTCAACCATCAGTTGGATCAAGTCTGTTTTTGAAACATCTCTGATAAACCTGGTCGTAACCCTTTGGCCGTCACGAAGCACAGTGACCCGATCTCCGATTTCATACAGTTCCTCCAATCGGTGAGAAATATAGATAATGGAAACGCCTTTTTCTTTGAGCTGCTTAATGGTGAGGAAAAGTTGTTTAATTTCCTGTTCGGTAAGTGCGGAGGTGGGCTCATCCATGATCAAGATTTTAGCATCAAGGGAAAGCGCTTTGGCGATCTCGACCATCTGCTGTTTTGCCATGCCCAGTTTACCAACAATGGTTCGTGCATCAATGCCGGCATTCAACTCATCCAATATTCTTTGAGCATCTGCACACAATCTTTTATAATCAATAATTCCAAATTTTTGAATGGGTTCTCTGCCCAAAAAGATATTTTCACCTGCGGAAATATAGGGCACCAGGTTCAATTCCTGATAAATAATGCTGACTCCAAGTTCCTGAGCCTGTTTGGGTGTTTTAATTTCGGTAAGTTCCCCATCCAGATAAATGTCACCGGATGTTTTTTGATAGGCGCCACTGAGAATTTTAACGAGGGTCGATTTTCCAGCGCCATTTTCTCCCAACAAGATATGCACCTCACCTTTTTCCAGTTCGAAATCAACGTCTTCCAACGCAATCACGCCCGGAAAAGACTTGGTTATGCTTTTCATTTTCAGGATTCTCTTGTTCTCCATAAGGTAGCTTTGCATCCAAATTATGAACAATTAAATCGGAAGTCCGTATCGTGAAGCTAATGTTAACATAATGATATATTTTTAAAAAGTCAACATTTAAATCTCTGCTCCCACCAAACGATTAAGCCAATTGGACTTGATCTCATTTTAATCGGGTTTGTCGAAAATTTGGTTCACATTTTTAATTGTCATCGCTGTCGCCGTTTTCGGATCGGGCAGCGGCATAATTTCCGCTGAAATATAACCATTGTAGTTTATTCTTTCCAACGTTTCAATTATTTCATCAAAATCAAGATGCCCTGCACCCGGGTACCATCGGTTTGAATCCGCAATATGGAAATGAAATAGCCGATCTTGTGCTGCGATGATACTTTCTGTGATCGATGGTTCTTCGATATTCATGTGAAATGTATCGAGCAATAATCCGACATTTTCCAACTTCAGCTTGTTCAAAAATTCCAAACCGGACTGCACTGTATTAATGATGTCCGTTTCATAGCGATTAATTGGTTCAATTGCAATTTTCACTTGTTTGAAATCAGCAGCGCATTCTGACAGACTTTCGATAAGCCACTCATCTGATTCTGCCTGGCTGATATCTGATTTTTTCATGCCTCTCACCAATCCGATGATGACGACAGCATCAAGTTTTGCTGCTAATTCCAAATGTGATTTTATCCGATCGACCGCTTTTTTCCGAATCTCTTTTTGACGATGGACAAAACATAAACCTTCCTCGCCATAAGCCTGCCCAGTACCAATTGCTGGCACTGGGAGCTTATATTTAATTAGGAGGGAGGATAATTGATCAAAGTTCAAATCTTTTGGATTACGTACCGCCAATTCAACGCCATCATAACCCGCATTTTTGACAATAGTCAGACTTTCATTGAGTTGCCCTTTATGCGCCACTGCGGAAAATGATGCTGGCTGAGTGGAAACAACAATACTGAGTTTCATAAATTATAACCCCATTTTATTAATAGCATAAATCGGACGCCATCCTTCGGTAAATGGTTCTTTCAGATAAGGCTCCATCTCTTTTTCGGTTCGCATAGTGGTTTTCTCAATCGGTGGCAATTTCCCCGGCGGAAACGCATCACGAATCTCATCATGCACCAATGTTAAGTAGGACAGAATTGCCGCAATCGTTCTTTTGGCCTTACTCGCATCGCTCACCGTCGGACATCCGACAACACCTTCCGGAACCGATCCCAGTTCTATCGGAAAATGCCCCTGGCCTTCTGACCATTTACTGGGTCTGGCAAACGGATCCACCGCTTTATCAAAATGACCATCCGGTAAAAATCCTTCAACACTGGTTTCTTCAGTTAGGTTCATTTCAACGAATTCCGGAGCGAGAAGCAACATCACGGATGTTTCAGCTTCGTCCGCATGAACAAAATTGGTGTCCCAATCTCCGCCGCGGTCCTTGGTTCGGAAAAACTCACGCACAGCCCGGTGCCAGTCAATCACCCGAAAAATTCCCGGCAGATTCCATGTTTTTTGAAGCTCCTGAATTGCAGCTTCCAATAGCCACTGATGCCCGTGATTGTTGATCAACACAATCTTTCTAAACCCATCATTCCAAAATCCAACCATGACATCAATCAGAATTCGCTTGACCACTTCATCTTCCAAATGTATTGTTCCGGGCATGCCAATATGATGATGCGGATGACCGCCGAAATTGAGTGGTGTCCAGCTCAAATTAACCGGTGCGCCTTGTTTTGCGGTATAACGTCGCACGCCTTCCAAAATCTGTGTCACCATAAAGGTGTCCAAACCCGTCACCGTATGCCTGCCGTGCAGTTCCGTGCATCCGACCGGGAGGAACAGAATATCATTCTTCTTCCGGTTTTCGACAACATGCTGCCGTACTGTATTCTGAATATAAGTCCCGGGCGTTCCCAACTGCGAAGGTGTGGGAATTTCATAATCCGCTAATATTTTTTCAATCTCCTGCCGGGATGATTCCCAGATTTTCTTTTTTAACCTGCCGACCGATGTATCTTCAAAATAAAGATCGTTTCTGTCTGTGGTAAGCCATTTTGTCATTTTATCACCTCAATTTTTATTTTTTCGTTTATTATTCAGAAATAATTGCCATCCGCCAGCTGGCGGACTCAGAGACACGAAAAAAAATTTAAATATGATTCTCATTATTCGACTTTTGCTCTTTGAGCCTTTGCGACTTCGAGGCAAAAAAATATTTAAAGTTAAATCATTCTAAATTTTAGTTCTTTATTTATATCTAATTTTTTATTCCAAATCCGTTAAGGTAATTTTCACTTCATCCCGGTCTTTTTGTAACATGATCAAATTCTCTTCAACTTCATCCAGACCAATTTTCTTGGTAATCATCGGCGACACATCCATTCCCGCAGACATGCAACTGATTACATTGGGAAAAGTGCCATGCCCGGAATGTCCCTGTGAACCGACAACATTTGCCCGGCGCACCTGCAACACTTCACCGTTCAGCGAAATGCGATCGTCTGCCCGGGCAACCACGACAACAGTGGTGTTGACTGCTTTTCCTTCCCAAATAATATTTTCCACATCTGACCAGACAACACTGGGCAAACCCGTCGCTTCGAGAATAATTTTCGCGCCAACACCATTGGTAATATTCAGCACGGCTTCAGTCACATTTTCCTTCATCGGATCAATGGCATGAGTTGCGCCCATGCTCAGCGCCATTTTGCGGCGTGAAACTGAAGGTTCGGAAAGGATGACATTTTTTGCTCCGGATTGTTTGAGCACAGCGCAGGCAGCCACACCAATGGGACCGCCGCCAAGAATAACGACACTTTCACCAGCACGGATTCCGCCACCCCGCTCGATAACTGCATTGTAAGCCACCGACGTTGGTTCAACTAAACTCCCCAGCAACCACATTTTTTCTTCACCGTAAACTTCTCGTAACTCTTCGAGACTCCAAAGATAGCGGGAATCCATTTTGATGTACTTTGCGTAAGCACCATCAATCGAGAAGCCGATTTCCTGCAATTGTTCACAATGATTCGGATAGCCGTCGCAGCAGGGTTTACATTGCGCACACCACACCATTTCCTCCGAGCAGACAGCTTCGCCAGCCTGATATCGTTTTCCGGTTCGTTTATTAATCGCATTTTCTCCGGCTTCGATCACTTCCCCGGAAAATTCGTGTCCCAGCGTGCACGGAAATGCAGTCAATCCGGGATAAAAAATATAGCCGTCTTCATCGGCTTGACGCATGTGGACATCGCTGCCACAGATACCACAGGCTTTCACTTCAATCAAAACTTCATTGGGACCGGGCACCGGTTTGTCCTTTTCCACAATTTCAATTCGTGGATTCCGCCACACTTTACTCCCGAGATAAGTGAGTTTACCTTTAATGTCTTTTGCTCCCAATTTGAAATCTTGCTTCGGATCCCAATCCGCAGATAACGATACTGTTCTCATATTCTCTCCTCAATTTTTAATAAAATCCGGTAAGTACTGTAAATTAATATTGTTCGTACTCTTATATTTATTGTTTATTAAAACACTTAAAAAGCAATTTCTATTCAATTGAGTTCACAGATGACCGCTCAACCAGATAAGATTTTAAAATAATCTTCTGTTTTTCCATCTCCTGTCCGTTAATCCGCTTCATGATAAGTTTCATACTTTCCTGTCCCATTTCATAAATCGGTTGATGCATTGTCGTTAGATTAATGGTTGTAAAATTTAAATCGTCATACCCAACAATTGAAAGATCGTCGGGTATTTTTATGCCCATTTCCTTTGCCACAGAATAAAAAATGAGCGCCACCCGATCATGACCGGCAAATACAGCAGAAAATTTATTCGCCTGTTTCAGCAGATCCCGGACATAGCGAAAATATCTGTTTTGAATAAAGGGACCCGAGTCCAAAATCACAATTGACGGATCATACGGAATGTGATGATCCTGCAACGCTTTTTTATACCCTTCAAATCGTTCCCGTTCGGTGCTGAATAAAGCGCTGATAATAATGGCTATTTTTTTGTGTCCCTTTTCAATCAGATGTTTTGTCAACTGATATGCGCCCTGGAAATTATCCGTTGTCACAAAATCCACATCCAAATCCGGCAGGGTGCGGTCCGCCAAAACAACTGGAATATTTTTCTGGGTAAATTTTTCCACGATTTTTAAATTTTGTTCATCCGACGCTGCGGTGGGAATATAAACAACGCCACTGACTGAATTTTCGATGAGACGATCCGAATGGAAATCCGCTTTGACAAAGAGGTCGTCGGTGTCACATAAAATAAGACTGTGTTTGTTTTTCGCAGCCTCGTCTTCGGCGCCGCGGGCGAGTTCGGGAGCATAGCCGCTGCGAATATCCGGCACTAAAAGTCCGATGATGGTTTTTTTATCCTTTTCAATGGTACCATTTTTGACAAAAGTGCCCAACCGCCTCTTGCGCTCTAAATATCCCATGTTCACCAGATTTTGGATTGCCTGGCGTATCGTTGCTCGAGCCAGTCCGGTAATCTTCACCAGCTCTTCTTCCGTGGGAATTTTATCGTTCGTCTTAAAAACGCCCTGTTCGATCTGCTCGATGAGCCAGGTTTGTAATTGGAAGTATTGGGGCACAGGACTGTTTCGGTCAATAATCATTTCTTTCACTTCCTTTTGTCTATTTGTATATACAATTATACAATAATAATTTTTAATTGTCAAGAGTTTTTTTCAGAAATTTAAGATTTTTTTAATTGAGATAATTGGAAAACTTGGAAGAAATGGCTGAATAATTATTAAAAGGCAAAGAGGTTAATGAATAATAGCGAATCGATTTCAAAATAAACCTGATTGATTTATGACGCGTGCCTAACCGGCGCTGCCATTAAAGCCACTTAACACTATATAAAGATTCAACTTGCAATAATGCCCAAAATCTAAAAAATACACACAAGCGGCAGCGTCCGTGATGATGCGCTTGTTATGTTTTTTTTCATTTTATCTTGCTCTAACGGTTGGTACATGTTGCGGAGCGGATTTCGGAGAGCGTTCCTGTCCGGTAGGACATGAACGGCGATGCGAGAACTGCAGTTACTAACCGCACCAACCCCGCGCTGAAATATGTTCTTTGTTATGACGTCGTAGTTTAATCTTTGTTTAGTTATGTCGTTATAATTTAGTTAATTGTCAATCCTAATTTTTTTCCTAATCCCTCTTCAAAAATTTTAAACAACGTGGAAATTTGAATATCAATTTTTCCATTTTCCAGTCGGGAGATATAACTTTTTTTAGTTCCCGTTTTTTTAGCCAGGTCTTCCTGTGTTAGATGAGCTTTTTTTCTTTCTTCTTTTATCATTTCTCCAACAATAAAAGCTTTTGCTTTTATCTCAAATTCATCACGTTTTTCAGTTCCAAGTTTTCCATATTTGATGTCTAATAATTCATCAAAATTTGTTGCATCTTTTATTGTTTTCATTTTCCTTCTCCTATGATAAAAAGTTTCAATTCTACTCAGTTAATTTATTTAGCCATTACA
>CAYYMH010000014.1:0-99140 GCA_964472785.1 uncultured Cytophagia bacterium
CCAGCTTTCCTTGAAAATGTATATTCTTTATTGAAATGAAAATCAGTGTTTATTCTTTATTAATCTATTCTATAGGGTGAGTTCCAGTAGAATCTCGTTAATCCTTCGGAAGTCCCAAACCAGATATAATCTCCGTCTAATACGATGTGATTCGCCTGGTTGCTTGCCAAGCCGTCTTCGATTGTAAATTTACGCCACCGTTTTCTCGATTTGTCATATTTCAAGACACCATCATCCGTTGCTACCCAGGCTGCTGAATCATCAACAACCAGATAGTTGACAAACGAAGACGAATAAAACCGTCTCTCCGGGACACCTCTCCAGCTTTTCGACTCCAGGTCATACACTTCAATCCCATCGGGCATCCCAAACCAAACCTCTTTATCCTCCAAAACACCGATTGCAGTAATTTCATTACTTTGCGGTCCCTCCGGATCATTTTCAAAGCCACCGGTATCAGCGACGGCATCATAAACATACACACCATATTCGGTTCCAATCCACAATAAATTATGCATAATTTCAATGTCATACACCTTCATACTTCGAATGTCTCGCTCTGCCACACCCCGTATCCGAAAATCTTTTTCGCCCATTTTTCTTTTATCCAACTTACTTAGTCCTAATAATGTTGCAATCCAGACGTTATTGGAATCAGCTTCGACATCAAGTATATAATTATCGCGCAGCCCAAGTCCAGTATCATAAGTTTCCCACCGATTTTCTTTTACATTATACCTCACCAATCCGTATTGCGTACCGAACCAAACAAAAGGATAATCCAGCGTCATTGATGTCACCTGATCGCTGTAAATATTATTATAAAATTCAGCCCGAAAATATTCAAAATTTTCATTTCGAGTGTCCCAAAAAGTGATTCCACTCTGATCATTATAAGAGCCAATGCCGCCGATCCACAAGTTACCGTCCTCGTCAAATTCGAAGGCATTTACTTGGCTAATAAATAAGCCATAGGGAATTAATTCCAAAATTTTAATCCGCCTGTCTGCCTTTCCAACATTTAATCCCCATGAACCAACCCAGATCGTATTCCAGTTGTCAGTTGTGAAACAAGTCACTTCATAATTCTCCAAACGATGATCCTTTATGATGCCTTTTTGATCGAAGAAATAACCGTGTTGCATAAAAAGTTCGGGCAAATCTTTAACATTGCTGACCCGCCGTCCAAACCATACGATCTCGCCATCTGATGTATATTGTCCCGAAACACGTGAAAAGGACGTCTGCTGATGATCACTTTTGAACCACAATCCGTTTTTCGATTCCAACCACACATTTTGCCGATCAAAACCAATCGAAAAAATATCATCATTGTTATTGAGACCGAAATCGTCTTTGAAAACATTTTCCCATCTCTGCCAATTTATACGATAAACACTCACGCCGTAATGAGTCGAACACCAAACGTAATTTGTGTTTTCATCATAAGCCACAGCCAAAATATAATTATCCGGTAAACCGTCACTGACAGTCCATGGTATTTCCCAACTGTTTGAATAAAAATTATAACGTGTTATTCCGCCAGACGTACCAAAGTAGAGTAGCTCCCTGCCTTCTGCCATTGAAGTCACGTATCTGGTCATAGCATAAGTAATCCAGTCATCCGGCTCATAGTTGATATTTGTCCCCTGTCTGATAAACTGACCGGCTAATTTTGAATTAACGAGAAAGAACATGATTAATAAAATATAAATCCGCATTATGGATGTAGTTTTCATATTCGTCCTGTTTAGATAAGTTCTGATCAATTTTTAATACCATATTTTTTTAGTTTACGGTGGAGATTCGGGCGATCTGTTTTCAAACTTTTCGCCATTTTGGAGACATTCTGATCTGCTTTTAAAAATTCTCTGTGAAGCAGGCGCTTCTCATAATTTTGTAGCTGCTGCTGCAGAGACAGTTGAGACGCATTCGCTTCTTGTTCTGTTGGGATATTTTCAACATTTTTGGGAACGGTGACAGGAAGAAACCGTAGAATTTCCTGACAACCAATTTCATGGTCTTCGGACATAATGACCAAACGTTCGATAAAGTTTTTTAATTCTCGAACATTTCCGGGCCAGTCATATTCCGAAAGTGTGATAGCTGCATCATCCGTTAATTCTCTTCGTCTCTTTCCATTTTTTGCACAATAGCTGACCAAGAAATGATCTGCTAAAATTTTAATATCCGTTTTTCTCATCCGAAGTGGTGGAACAACGATCGGAATCACATTCAATCGAAAAAACAAATCTTCCCGAAATCGTCCTTTAGCGATTTCCGCGCGCAAGTCTTTATTCGTCGCCGAAATAATTCGGATATTAAATTTAATCGCCGTTGTACCTCCCACTCGCACAAACTCATTTTCCTGCAATACGCGCAGCAGCTTTGCTTGTGACTCCAAAGATAGATCACCGACCTCATCAAGCAGGAGCGTGCCACCGTCTGCTTCCTCAAACATGCCTCTCTTTTTTTTAATCGCACCGGTAAATGCGCCTTTTTCGTGTCCGAAAAGCTCACTCTCGATCAAATCTTTGGGAATAGCCGCACAATTAACTTTAACGAACGGATGTTGACTCCTTTTACTCCGCTGATGAATTTCACGCGCCACCAACTCTTTTCCTGTTCCATTTTCTCCATAAATTAAAATACGTCCATCGGACGGTGCAGCTTTTCTTATTTCATCACGAACTTGTTGCAATCCAGCAGAGTCTCCGACCATCTTATAATCATCTTCAACCATTTTTTTTAAATCGGCAACTTCCCTGATGACCTGCTGGTGTTCCTGAATATTTTTAACTTCTAATAAAACTTTATCCGGATTGAGCGGTTTTTCTAAAAAATTATAAGCCCCAAGTTTGGTGGCTTTTACGGCTGTCTGTAAATCCGCCTCCCCGCTTATTATGACAACCTGTTGATCTGACCTAATATTTTTTATCTTTTCCAGCACAACCAAACCATTGGTTCCTGGTAATTTGATATCTAAAAAAATAAGATCGAAAAGTTCATCAATTGCTTGTTGCAGGCCGGACTCCCCGTCCAAACTGGTTTTTACAACATGTCCATAATCTTCAAAAAACCCTTTCAATGAGGAGCAAATTTCCGGATCGTCATCAATGATTAAAATGCGCATTTACGTATCTCGTTCAAACGTTCTTACAGTAACTTAATTCGAAAATCCCAATTATTTAAAAGCGGGATCAAAAATCGCCGCTTCCAGCCCGTTTAACTAATCACTTGAACTTCTTGATCCGATAGTTTTTCCAAATTTCTTTTGTACTTATTTGAAAACTGAATGGTTAAAAATACGTATCCGTTTTCATATTTTAAACCCAGTACATCAGCCCACTGGTAAATCGACGACAAAATTTTTTGTTTTGTTAGCGGCAATTTAATTTGAACTTCAATATAGTTTTCATGCGCCCGCCGAATAATTTCGTCTTTCAGTTTTTGAATGAACATGTACCGTTTCGCTGATATCAAAAAGCTGTTTTCAAATTCTTGTTCCAGTTGACTTAATAACGATTTGTTTTTAACCAGATCAATTTTATTAAAAGCTGTCAATCTTGGTTTTTTATCAATCTGTAATTCTCTCATCACCCCATGGACAATAGCCATATGGTCACGAAAGTTTTGCTGGCTGCAATCGACAACATGGAGCATGAGATCCGCTTCTTTGGATTCTTCCAGCGTGCTTTTAAAAGAAGCGACCAAATGGGGTGGCAATTTTCGAATAAATCCAATCGTGTCAATCAATACAATCTGTTCTTTCCCCAAATGCTTCAACGCGCGAACGGTTGAATCAAGGGTGGCGAACAATCTGTCTTCCACAAAAACATCCGAGCATGTAAGCGCATTCATAAGCGAACTTTTGCCAACATTAGTATAGCCCAACAATGCGACTTTAAACAATTCATCTCTTCCCTGACGTCGAATCTGACGTTGTTTGCTGATTTTTTCAAGGTCTGAAGTGAGCTTGGTAATTCGTCTTCGGATCAGCCGGCGATCAATCTCGATCTGTTTTTCACCCATGCCTCGCAATCCAATACCGACGCCGCCTGCCTGACGTGACAAATGAGGCCAAAGATTTTTTAGGCGGGGTAAAGCATATTTTAATTGCGCTAATTCGACCTGGGTTTTGGCTTCCCGCGATTTCGCTCGTCTGGTAAAAATATCCAAAATAATACCGCTGCGGTCAATCACCCGTGTTTTGCATCTCTTTTCCAGATTTCTCACTTGCGCCGGAGATAGGTCATCATCAAAAGCAAGCAGGTCTATTTCCTTTTCACTGACAATTTCTGCCAACCGATCAACCATTCCGGAGCCAATATAATAAGCCGCGTCTAATTTGCTTTTTTCCTGAATAACACATCCCAACGTGTCTGCGCCTGCGGTATCTAACAACAGAGTCAGTTCATCAAGATATTCTTCAACCTGTTCTCTGCTTTGCAAGGTATGCACAACACCCACTAAAAATGCTCGTTCTTTAAACAGTTTCAAAACTTTCCTTTTTGATTTGAGCTTCAGCTTTTCGACCCTGACGGCCTAAAATCATTTCCATAATTAATAGTATAACAATTATTCCCACAAAATATTTCCATAACTCTCTTCCATATCTCGTAGTTACAATTTGTTCGATTAATTCATTGTTGTTTGTATAAGAAATCTTTTTCGCGTTACCCACGACCGATTTTAATTTGTTTTCATCGATAAATGAGAAATTCGACTCAGCCGGATCAACGTTGATAGCCCACTCCTTTATTAGCTTATCCCTGTGGAACAATTTATAGATGCCTGGCCTCTGCGTTTTATCAAATTTAATATTTAAATTTGTGCCGGTCAATGTCGGAACAACCTGAGTCATCTTTCCTTCCGGCGACTTTACACTAAAATCAATATAATTTGTTTCTGCCGAGATCTGAGTATTAATCTCATCATCGACGAAATATCTTTGGTCTTCCTGTGACGGGGTGTTGGTTGCATAGGCAACGCATCTGTTTATCAAGGGAACGAACAATCCCTTCAAATACATATCCGACCAATCGGGATCGATTGTTGAAGTAAAGAGTAATACCTTACCAGTTTTAAATGAATGTTCCAGCAGAAAAGGTTCTCCGTCACTAAACTCCATGATCACATCATCTTCTGGTTGTGCTGCAATTTTGGTATAGAAATAAAATTGAGGCGAGTCAACCTGTTTCTTGTTTTTTTCAAACACGCCGGAAAAAAGTGGGTGATCGAAATCAATTTGTCCCAGACTGACACTAAATTTTTTTGATCCATACTCTCCGATTGTTTCCGTAAAAAAGGGTAAACTCAATTTCTGATTTAAGTTTTCGTTATAATGCCTTAAATCAACGTTACTCCCGGGAAACACAATCAAACCGCCACCATCTTCCACATGCTTATTCAAAGAAGATAACAGCACGCCTTCTACTTTTGGCACATTACATAAAATGATAACTTGATAATCGCGAATATTTTCACCATTCACCTGAGCTGGACTTATTTGCTCGGTGTTTACTTGCGATGTCCTATTCCTGCCGGGATTCAGTGCAAGCTGTACAAACCGACAGGCTTTTTCTTGTTCGCTTATTAACAAGACGCGAACTACATCTGGTATGAAAAAAGTAAAATAACGCCGGTTATCATCAAACAAGTCATCATCTCCGACAAATACTGAACCAGAAATAAAGCCGGTTCTGTGCGGTACGACTCTGAACTGGGCTAATTTGGTTTCATCCGGATTAAGATTGATCGCAGCTTGTCCCGCTCTTTTCTCGTCCATAAAAAGCTGAGCCAGCCCATCTCGCATCGGTTTATTTCCAACATTTTTAATCGCTGCCTCTACTTCAACAACCTTGTCTTTCTCAAGAATTTGGTTACGCAACCGAACATCGATAACCGCCTGATTATTCACATTTTTGTGTTGAACAGGAATAATAAAAAGTTTAATCTCTTCATTTTTTATCAGTGGCAACAGAGACTCATCTAAATCACTAAATGCGGTTTGTTGTAAATCAGAAATAAGATAAATTTCTTTGTTAATGTTACCGCTGTTTGACAGAATCCGTTTTGCTTCAATCAACGCGGATAAGATGTCTGCTCTACTCTGGCTTACATCAGATTGACGAATACTCGTTTGGACGGTTTGAACACGATACCGGGCGCCATCAAAGATTTTCGGGGTGCGTTCCGTTGCATACAGACCGTACAGCTCATCACCTGTTTCGAACAAATCTGTTATCGTTAATGCCGCCTTTTTTAATACATCATATGCTTGCTGACCACCTGATTTTATGGACATGCTGAAGCTGTTATCCAAAATAATAACGGCGGATGTTTTTGCTGTCGAACCTATTCCACTAAAGTTGGTTCCTTTTAGTGTCGGTCTTGCAAAGGCAAGAATCAGGAGCAAAATGATTAAAGTTCGTAAAATCAGGAGTAAAATCTGTTTGATTCTCAATCTTTTGATTTGCTGAAATTCCAACTCCTTCAAAAACCTCAAGCTACTAAAATCTATAGTCTTTGCTTTTTGTTTCGTTAAAAAATGAATAATAATTGGAATCGCTGCAGCAACCAACCCAAACAATATGGTGGTGTTTAAAAATGTCATGAGCCCCTTCAGTTTGATTTATCATTAAAATTTATACCAGATTATTCTATGATTAGTTTCATAAAACATCCTGGCCTATCACGTCAGCAAAATAGAAAAATCTCAGCAAATATCACACTGAGATTTTTTATCTAATATGGTCGAGTAGAAAAAAGCAGCTATTTTAAAATGGCTACTTTTGTGGTGGCCGACTCACCATTCCCAGATTTAAAATAAATTACATAAATTCCATTTAATACTTTATGACCACGATCATTTTTTCCATCCCAAACAACATCGCCGTCATGTGTTCCCTTTCTTCCTTCAGGGTCGCTTGCAGAGAAAGACCTTGACCAGACCAATTCTCCAACCAACGTATAAATTCGAATATCCACATCACAATCTTCTTTCAAATAATAGGTGATGGTGGTTGTCGGTTTATCAGGACTGCCGAACGGATTGGGATAATTACCGAACGACTCCTTTAAATTGTCCCCCACAATGACAACAAATTCAGATTGCAAACTCAAACAACTTCCTGGCGTATCAGTCTGAATAATGGGAACATTTCGGGTTAAGTCCTCGTGCACAAAAACATTGGTATCGTTTTCAATGCTTATCATTAAGCTGCTGATTTGCGGTTCCTGGGAAATACTGATAATGACTTCCAAAGTATCTGCTGCATCGGGCACGACGACAAGTGAATCTTCAAATTGAATCGTCACATTTGAACCGGTCGTAAATTCACTCACCGTACCATAAACAATTTCCGGTTGATTGAACTTTGTTGCTTTAATTTGAGAAATAACCTGTGCCGGATTTTCAATAGGATTTCCCTTATGATCTTTAACTGTCACTTCGAATCCCGAGAGAATGATATTGTTCGTGTACCTATCCTCTTTAGGATTTAAAACCCGTAGTCCTAAAATGGGCACATTTTGTTGTCCCTTTACAACAGTGTTCGTTGTTCTGCCCTGAATTTTCGACAACTGAACATATTTTTGATTTGTCTCAATCGTGATGTAATTGGCTCTGTTCTCTTCAAAAAAGTGGACTTCCTGTCCGGAATTTTCGTCCCGAGGCCCGCCATCCGGGGGTACCCGAATTTCGATTGTTGCAGCATCTTTCATAAAGCTTGGTGCCTTGATCCTCCATTGAATACTCTCTGTTCCATATGCTGTTTTCAGCAAATCATCATTTGTCTCATAATCTTCTGGGAGTGTGATCTCCAAATTGAACGCGCCGGTATAATTCGCCTGTCCGTAATTCAGTAAGTAGGCTTGAACAACAAACTCCTGTTGCACAGAAACAACACCATCGGTTGCTTCATGTGGAGAGACAATTTCCGCGATGACTTTTGTATCTGCTCGTTTCACCACATCAACAACAATGCGAACCGTATCACTGTAAATCATCGTCCCAATGTCATTAACATCATTCCCTCTCGTGATAATTTTTATCACCGTATTTGATATCGAATCAGGAGGGGCAACAAGCCGCCATTGAGCCGATGACTCTCCGGGTTGAATGGGATTCACATTTGGGGCAAATGAAAAGTCACCGGAATAAATCAACTCGGATTCCAAGTTTTCGACCCCGTTTGAATTGATCTGAGCAAAGATATTAAATTCCTGATACGTAGAAATAACACTGTCTTTTGCTCCATCGGGGCTGTTTATGTCAGCGGTCATGTTTATTGAGCCCCCGAAGATCGTTGTCAACGGAACCTTGGACTGTTCATTTCCCTGCTCAATCCAGGCTATTTGATTCGTATTTTCATCCTTGGGAATTTTATTTTCAAAATAATTCACAAACAAATTAGCCTTTGATGTCGGTATTGACGGAGCCCTTAAGTGCCACACAATAGCAGAATCAAGCTTAAATGGTTTCACTAATGTTTCTGATGTGTCAGCGAATTCACATCCGGTTGAGCCGAAATTAATCTTTATAAAACCATCGCCATACACATCAGCGGTTCCGATATTTTTCACCTGTGCCTTTATTTCAAATTCCTGACCGACTGAGACCACACTATCCTGCGCCCCTACCGGATAGGAAATAAAAGCATCCAAAGTTAGATTTGCTCTGTTCACCGTTTTCACTTCGACTGTATCCTCAAACACGAACCGTTCCGGTGCTTCACCTGATATTAAGACTTTTATCTTGCGAAAATCATCATCCGCCCGGACTGGCGCCCGAATACCCCATCTGAGCATACCCGGCGTCTCCAAAAACAGCAGCGAATCGGCGGCAGAAACAAATTGATAAACCGGCTCTCCCTTTGGCAGCCTTAACACTGCCTTGACGTTTTTTACATTATTGGAAAATTGGATGTCAGCATCAACAGTAAAATCCTGATACGTTGAAATGATGCGGTCTTGAGCGCCAATCGGCTGTGTTACGCTTGTTGAATAGTACATGGTTGTTGCTAATGTATTTACGACGAGCGTATCGTGCTGTTGCAGTAAAAGGGCTGCCTGGTTGTCAAGGTTCAAATCCTTCGGCGCATTTAAGATCGAAATTCGAATCGAATCACTCAGTGATTCATAACCCGGAGTCAAAATTTGCCATTGATAATTCTGACCCGGGACGAAAGAAATAACCTGATTTCCGATTAGCGTATCCTGATTCGAAACAATTTTGTAGTCTCCCGGGACAAACAACCCCATTGTTCCCGAATTATCCACCGATGCCGTACCTAAATTATCAACAATCGTTTCGATTGTAAAAACCTGATTCGTCGTATAATTTGCGTAACCACTGACGGTATTAGCTGAAATTTTTAATTTAGCCGAATCCTGAACAGCGATTCGGGCTTTGTTGCCAAGACTGTTATCAATGTCTGCCGGTAAACCGCTATCATACTCAAAAGCAGACATAATCCGGGAAGTGAACACCTCTTCGTTAACTACAGAATTTGGGTCGGCAATAACCTGAAATTCGGCATTTTTTATTTCTCGGTATTCAATTGACTCAATGGTTAATGTGTCTTGCTGAATGAGTGAACCGCCGTCGGTTGTCAACTGGACTTTGACATCAACAACCTGTTTTCTGCCCAGGTTTTGAACCGCCACCCTAACGACAAACGGCTGACCACTGTTTACCAATCCTTTTTCTCCCGAGTAATTGAAACAGATGGGAGTCGTATTATTTAACTGTACTGCTGCGGTTGATTGTACATAAAGTGGCCGATTATCTTCTCCGCTAAGTATCTGCTGATCATTTTGATCTCTTGCATTTAAACGAACCTGAATAACCGCTTCTCCTGCATCTTCCCCGGTGGTGCTAACGGTATATATCAGGGTATCCGTAGTTCCTCCGATTAAGCTAAGGCCTCCTCCGGTCAATTCGGCTGGCGGCACAATGATATAATCACTTTCCACATTCCCATTGACCATGATTTGAATATCTTCCTGTGATGGTGATTCTATAATCGCATTTGCACCGCCATTGTTCGATACAGCCGCCCTAATTCGCCACGGCGTTATTTGAGACGCACTTACTGTATCCGGCGCAATGATATTCGCAATAAAGAAGGAAGCCGGATCCTGTATTATCACTGTTTCAGTTGAATCAACAGCGGGAACTTGTTGTGCACCAAATGCCTCGCTCGTATTTTGCGCGAGAGCACCAGTTACATTAACAGAAAACGTTTCCGCCTGGATTTGATTACTATCGGCAGTTACATAAAAAACGTGTTCCTTTTTGCCACCTCCGCCGGAAATATTTGTCAGACTCGAGCTCATGACTTCTGGAATTGACCCCCCAGATGACTGCATTTCAAAACTTACGATCTTAGCCTGGTCGCCGCCAACGTTTTCCAGCACGACCCGAATCGGAAAATTCTGGGCTCTGTTTACGTATGGCGCATTTGCTGCATTATTGTTAACAGAAAAGATTCTAATTTTCGCTGGCTCCTCGACAAGAACTGATGCAGCGCTATCCTGTTGAATTTCCACAATATCTCCGCTGGTGGTTTGATAGCCTGTTACTTTGATGTTTATATAACTAATACCCGCAGCCGAACCTGTAGAGTCAACTGTAAATGTCAACGTATCTATTGATCCTGTGCTAAGAATTAGTCCACCGCCGCTTAATTCGACTGGATTGCGAACGATAAAATCAGTTCCCGAACTGAAGCTGATATTCGTCTGAGCTGACAACGTATCGATGCGGAGCTCTGTTCCGCCCTGATTTTCAATGGTAACGTGAACTTTCCAATCCTGTCCCTGATTTTGTGTGACACTACTTTGCGAGGTTTTAACTGCCAAAATTTTGAGTTGTCCCGGATCCTGAACTCTTACTCCGGTGAGGCTTTCCACGACAATGGGATTCATTGTGCTGGTATCTTTCAAATATAGCACTCCTCTGATCGTTATCTCTCCCACGTCTGTTCCTGTTTCATTAACGCTAAAGCGCAATGTATCAGAAGAATTCCCGGCAAGAACTTTGTTTTCTGATTTTATAAAAGCCGTAGGTTTTACAACAGCATATTCAGAGCTCACATCAGCACCTTTAAAAAGAAAGATAATATTAGTACTATCCAGCTCAACTGTCGTATATCCATTGTTTTCAACAACCATTGTCAAATCCCACGGTACCGTCTGATTTTTGGTAACCAGTAACTGTGAGGGATAAAAACCTTTTATACCGACAACAGGAGCACTTCTGACAAACCATGCATGTGTCGTATCCGCGGTATCATCCATAATCTGCTGATCAGAATTAGCATCAAAGGCACTAATTTTACCATCAATTGTAATTTCACCCAACGTCGCTGTCGGCTTCACATTGACCGTAAAATTAAATTGACTTGGCCCTCCATTCCCTTGAATGAAAGTTGGATTCGCTGGAGCGGGCATAATATCATATTCGTTTGTCACATCATCAGCCTGGACAATCGAATAGAAATACAGTGTATCCAAAACAACATTCGCCGTTGCCTGTCCTTGATTTATTACATTCATGCTGACGTTTATCCCTGTCCGACCCTGCGACACCTCGTCCAGCACGGAATAAACTTTTAATATACGCAAATTTGCTGGCGTCTGAACCACCCATTTCCATTTTGAGAGCGAAAATGTGTCTGTAACCGATACACCACCGATCTGTCCGGATATCCATCCATCAATAGTCACAGTATCCGTTAATGCATTTTCTGTAACATCGACAAGAAATGACAGCCGCCGAGTTGTTCCACTGGGGATTGTAGTTATATTATCATTTCGGACAATACCCTGAAAATCACTACTTCGATTTTCATAATTCGGAGCCGGTCCTGTAAAAAGCAATCCCGCTGATAAATTTGTTACTGTATTTGTGCCCATATTTTGAACATCCAGATAAACAATCGCATCCTGCTGACCCTGTGATACCTTCAGTTTTGGACTACTAATCGCCGTGATATTCAATTGGGTGAAAAAAACCGATGTGTCTCCATCAGCGCTTCCATTCACACTGCTCACACTAATAAAAGCCGTGCCGCCAGTATTTGGCGCTTGTAATGTAAACCTGATGATACCCGAATCGCCGGCTGCAATTTGTTTTTTGGGTAACGTCGGATTCACATCGGTTGACGTAATTGTTCCTGCTGTGGTGGTCACAGTAAATTGTGTTCCGGAAGCAATAAAATTACCATCAGCATCATAAACCGGTCCCGACTGAATCAAACTAACACTCACACCGTCTGCCGGCAGAACTGCAGGATTTGGGGATAAAGCAATATTACCAACAGGCACTCCCGGATTAACAGATATTAAGCCGGTCGTGTCATCCATCGCTGTGGCATGATTCGCGACAATGTAACCGTTAGCAGGCGCTAACGTCGGTTCAAAAACTATTGATACCGCCGTCGTATCTATCGCTGGTGTTAGTGAACTCGTTGACAGCCATTGCACTGACACATCACCGATATAATTGTTCCCTGCATCATAGCCAGCACAATAAAGCCGAAGCTCGTCATCAGCCGTTACTGTTAAATCAAAAACCTCCGTGCCAGATCCGTTTGCTGCTGTTCTGATTTTTACATAGGCGATTTCACCAACGGAAATCGTTCCTGTTGAATCTGCAACCAACCCAGTCGAATCCGCATATATTTTACCCGATGTTCCTGGTGTATCGGGATCGAAATTCGTATCAATACCCACTAAAGGATTCGGTTGATCTAAATTTCCTGTAACTCCCCACTGAACAACCACATCTCTCGAATAATTACCATATTCATCAAAGCCTGCCGCAAATAATTTCAATTGATCATCCAGTGTCATCGCTACGGATTCAACTTCATTTCCCAATCCGCCGGCGTTGTCCATTACTTTCAACGAAAAAAGGGCACCAGCTTTTACGTTGAAATAATTTGATCGTCCGGTGCTTCCTAATCTTGACGCAGTAATAAAAACATCATTTTGTTTTTTCGTAATAGTAACCTGACCACTCCAGACACCGTCGATAAAGCCTGTGACGGTTTGCGGAGCAATTGTTCCTGTATTATCACTCAGATTCGCATTGAATCCGTAATCAGTTACTATATTTTCCATTGAATCATTAGCGGTGATGGTTACATTAAATGGCTCCCCAGCAGTTTGAGGGCTTAAAATATTATTGATAACAAAATGATCCAACGCACCGTGAATTACGTTAAACATGTTCGATTCACTCGCTTTTCCCAAGCCTGTTGCAATTATTTTGTTATTTGTAATAGCTTGCGTTATTTTTACATTGCCTGTCCAAACACCATCCACGAAGTTTGTGGTCGTTTTTGGCGTAATAGTTCCGGTCAAATCATTTAGCGAAATCGCCTCGGCAAATGTGCTTACGATATTATCTTCTTTATCCATGGCTGAAATCGCGACAAGGAACTCCTGACCGGCCGTTTGTGGTGATGAAATAGATGTAAACTCAAAATGGTCAACACTGCTTGAGATAACATCAAATAGATTTGATTCACCGGTTTCGCTGCCACCAGTTCTGGTCACAGAAACACGATTATTCGTTCGAACCGTGGTGATCTTGACATTGCCTGTCCATTTTCCGTTTACAAAATTACCGCTTTGATCCGGAGTAATTGTGCCAGTATAGTCATCAATATCCACTGTTCCGGTAAAAGTCGCAACCCGATTGTCATAAAAATCCTGTGCAGTAATTGACATCTGAAACAACTCTCCGGCAGCCTGTGTCTCAATGCTATCAATATCAAAGTGATATAAAGCGGCAGATTCAATATTAAATTTATTCGAACTACCGATTTTTCCGTTATCATCGACAAAGATTTGTACATCTGCCTGTGTTTTCGTAATCTGTACACTTCCGGACCAGACTCCATCAGTAAAATTACCCGTGGTCGTTGGAGTTAGCGTACCCGTGTTATCGTGCAGAATCGCCTGATTGTTATAATCAAGCACGGTATTGTCGAAAACATCACTTGCAATGATTGTAATAGAAAACGCCGCTCCGGCTACTTGTGGGCTGCCGATTGTTTCAAATACAAAATGATCCAACGTATTGTGAATCACAGTAAAAGAGTTTGAAACTCCGGCTTTTCCGCTGCTGATAACTGTAATTTTATTATCTGTTGAATATTGAGTAATCGTAACATTCCCAGACCAAACTCCGTTTTGAAAATTTCCCGTAACAGATGGGCTTATTGTGCCCGTCAGATCGCTCAAATTCGCCGTGCCAGTGAAATTTGTTACTGTATTATTATCTGCATCCAGAGCAGTTACTACAATGCTAAAAGAGTTACCGGCAATTTGTGGGCTTGAGATCGTGCTAATTTCGAAATGATCAACAGAACTAGAAATAACATCAAATGGAGCTGATTGTCCGGTCTGGGTTCCTCCCGTGTTGGTGACTGTAATAATATTATCCTGCCCAACCTGCGTGATCCTGACGTTTCCTGTCCATTTTCCGTTGTCAAAATTTGTTGTAATCGTTGGTGAAACCGTTCCGGTCAAATCTGTAATATCTACAGTGCCACTAAACTGAGTGGCAACATTGGAATGGCCATCAATCGCCGTCACTGTTATCGAGAAGGGATAACCCGCTGCCTGAGTGCTGATATTGCTAATTTCAAAGCGCTGCAGTGAACACGGATTTACGTTGAATATATTGGACTGTCCGGTTTTTCCATCCTTCTGCGCAGAAATCGTCACATCGCTTTGGCTTTTCGTGATCATCACATTGCCACTCCAACTCCCATTACTGAAATTCGTCGTGGCCGTTGGAGTTATGGTTCCGGTTTCATCATTTAAGCTCACAAAATCATTAAACGATGTGACTCGATTATTATAGATATCTTCGGCATACATGATAATTTGAAACGATGTTCCTGCTATTTTGGGACTGCTGATATTTTCGAATTTGAAATGATCCAACGCTGCCGGTAAAACATCAAAATTATTTGTATTCCCTGCTTTTCCGCTGCTCGTGACCGTGATGATATTATCGCCTCGGCTTTTGATTATATTAACAGTCCCCGACCAAACACCTGACGAAAAATTTCCGGTGGTGGTGGGCGTGATTGTTCCGGTTAAATCTGACAATGTCGCTGTGCCTGAAAAGTCAGTTACCAAATTGTTTTCTCTGTCCCGTGCATAAATAGTGACGCTGAATGAATTCCCTGCCTGCTGATCGCTGACTGTGGAAAAAGTAAAATGATCAACATCACTTGAAATAACATCAAAGTTGTTTGATGATCCTGTTTCGGTTCCGTTTTTGTTAACAACATTAATGACGTTGTCATTGGATGCCTGAGAGATGACCACATTTCCCGACCAATTTCCATTGTAGAAGTTACCGCTTTCTGTTGGACTGATCGTACTCGTTTCATCAGCGATATTAACCTTCCCGACAAACTGCGTTGCGGTGTTGTCAAACTCATCTTTTGCGGTGACGTTGATCGTAAAAGGTTCACCCGCAGCCTGAGTGCTGATTGTCCCAAAATTAAAGTGATCTAATCCTGCGGCAATAACATTGAAGCCGTTTGAGGTTCCATTTTTACCCGAACCTTCCACAAAAACCACATTATCAGTGACACTTAACGTAACCGTCAAATTACCCGACCAGCTACCGTTACTAAAACTTGCGGAGACCGTCGGTAAAATGGTATTTGTGTTGTCGCTGATATTAACAACTTCTGTAAATCCCGTTACAGTATTATCATAAAGATCTTTTGCGGTAATGGTTATGGCGAATTGCTGGCCAGCGATCTGCGGACTATTGATGGTTGATATAGAAAAATGATCGAGCTGGTTCGGTAATACCGAAAAGTTGTTCGATGATCCGGCTTTTCCGCTGCTGGTGACAGTAATTGAATTTTGAGATAAACTTTGAGTTATTGTCACACTTCCCGTCCACTCGCCATTAATAAAATTCCCGGTTGTTTTTGGCTGAACCGTCCCTGTTAAATCTGACAGGGCTGCATTACCCGTAAAGTTTGTTACCAAATTATTTGAGCTGTCTTCTGCTCGAACTGTAATATTGAAAGGCTGACCTGCAATCTGATCGTTAATCGAAGAAATCACAAAATGATCGACATCGCTGGAAATCACATCGAAACTCTCCGAAGTCCCGCTTTCTATTCCTCCCTGATTTACAGCGGTAATCTTATTATTCGAGAATGATTGTGTAATTACAACATTTCCGATCCAGCGGCCGTTTGAAAAAGATCCGCTTTCATCTGGATTAATTGTGCCCGTATCGTCTGACAGATCGACTTTGCCGCTGTAATGTGTTGCAATATTTCCATATTCATCCTGAGCGGTAATCGTTATTGAAAACGCCTCCCCAGCCGCCTGCGTGCTAATTGATCCAAATATAAAATGATCCAGTGGGGCAGCGATTACATTGAATTTATTTGATACACCGCTTTTTCCTCCGCCATTAATATTAATGACATTATCGGTCAGACTTGATGTAATCGTTACATTACCAATCCAACTACCATTGATAAAATTCGTGCTCTGTGTTGGAGAAATACTCCCCGTATTATCACTAATAGATACCTGATCCGTATAAGTCGTTACTCTGTTGCCAAAAACATCGCGCGCTGTTACAGTCAACGAAATTTGATTTCCGGCAACCTGCGGACTGGTGATCGTCGATATGTCAAAATAATCCAGTGCTGCGGAACTCACATCAAAGCTGCTTGATGTACCGGCTTTTCCACTTCCCGTGACCGTGATGGTATTATTTGATCTACTTTTGTTGATTGTTAAACTTCCGGTCCACTGACCGTTTGTGAAATTTCCAGAAATGGTAGGATTCACTGTTCCGGTTAAATCGGATATGCTGACAGTACCGCTAAAACTTGATACGAGATTATTTGCAATATCTTCTGCCTGAATGCTGACAATAAAAGATTGACCCGCGGTTTGGTCACTGATCGTAGAAATTGAAAAATGATCTAGATTACCGGATGTCACGTCAAATGCATTCGAGGAACCGCTTTCAGTCCCACCCTGATTTGTAACAGTCACAATATCATCACTTCGGGATTGACTGATCGTTACATTTCCTGACCAAATTCCGTTGCTAAAACTCCCGCTTTCTGATGGCGTTATTGTGCCTGTCAAATCACTCAAATCTACCATGCCCGCGTATTGTATTGCTTTATTGTCATAAACATCCTGAGCGGTAATAACAATTGTAAACGGTTCGTTAGCCAGTTGAGTACTGATATTATCGATAGCAAAATGATCCAAAGTAGTGGCTTGTACATTAAACTTGTTCGACATCCCCGAAACCGTGTTGTATTCAGCTTGAAGTTCAATATCATTTTGGGCTTTCGTAATCGTTACATTTCCGTTCCATTGGCCGTTGTTAAACACACCTGTCTCATCTGGCGTCAGAGTTCCTGTATCGTCTGATAAATCCGCGGTATTTGCAAACGATGTTGCCACATTTCCAAATTCATCACGTGCCATTATAACAACTGAAAAAGCTGTGCCTGCTGTTTTGGGGCTGGTTATTGTATCAAATTCAAAATAATTTGCACTCGCCGCCTGAACATCGAAATCATTCGAGTATCCCGATTTTCCCACACCGACGACAGTTATATTGTTATTTGTCAAGCTTTTAGTAATCGTTAAATTACCTGTCCAGACACCATTGTTAAAGTTGGTAGTCACACTCGGCGATACAGTACCGGTCTCATCATTCACATTTACCGTACCATTAAATGTGGTCACAGTTGCATCGTTTGCATCTTTCGCAGTAACGGTCACACTAAAAGGTTCCCCGGCTGTCTGTAACCCAGGAATTGCCGTTATTTCAAAATGGTCGATATCTCCAGCAACGATATCGAATTGATTCGAGCTCCCGGTTTGCGTTCCTCCCGATTTTGTAACTGTGATCCGATTGTTGGTCATAACTGTCGTAATAACGACATCACCGCTCCACTGTCCCAGTTCAAAAATACCGCTTGTAGATGGGGTAATCGATCCGGAAATATCCGTAATATCAACCGTTCCATCAAAGTTGGTCACTCGATTATTATAAAAGTCTTTCGCTGTAACCGTAATCGCAAACGGCTCCCCTGCTGCTTGAGTGCCAATATTATTTATCGAAAACCGATCTAATGGCGCGTGATCAACATTAAACGTATTGCTTTCGCCAGTCACCGCATTTCTGCTGGCGATGATTGTAACATTTTTCTGACTCTTTGAAATTTGTACATTACCCGTCCATTGACCAAAACTAAAATTTGTCGTTGAGGAAGGGCTAATTGTGCCGGTGGCATCACTCAAATTGACCGAATTTGTAAAATTTGTGACCGTATTATTATAAATATCTTCCGCCGTTATCGTAATCGAAAAATCCTGGCCTGCGGTTTGTGGACTGCTAATATTTTGGATCGTAAAATGATGAATATCTGCCGGTACTACATCGAAATTATTGGACGTACCGGATTTTGTTCCGCTACTAACCATAACCCTGTTTGACGATTGGATCTGTGTAATTTCGACATTCCCTGTCCATACTCCGTCAACGAAATTTCCTGTTACAGCCGGATTTATTGTGCCAGTTAAATCAGACAAGCTGGAGGTACCGTTGTAACTGGTGACCGTATTCCCGAAAGCATCGAGCGCTGTAATTGTTATGGAAAAAAATGTACCAGCTCTTTGCGGACTGGTAATCGTACTAAATGAAAAACGGTCTAAACTATTGTGTGATACATTAAATCCATTCGATGAACCGCTCTCGGTTCCTGTCGATGTTCTTACCACAGTAATCACATTGTTGGTATACATTTGGTTAATAGTCACATTGCCCGACCAGTATCCGCTACTAAATTGTTGAGAGATTGTCGGTGAAATCGATCCGCTCAAATCTGAAATATCCACCGCATCATCAAAATCATCTACCTGATTGTTATACGCATCCAACGCAGTCACTTCAATAATGAAGGGTGTTCCTGCGGTCTGGGACGTAATTGTCGAAATTGAAAATCGGTCAACATCATTTGCTTTTATATTAAATAAATTAGATTGACTGACCACACTACCATAAGAAGCAATAATTGCAACATCACTTTGCTTTTTATTTATCGTTACATTTCCCGTCCATTGCCCACCGGAAAAAGAGCCGGTCGTGGAAGGTGAAATCGTCCCAGTGCTGTCTGAAAGTGCGACAATGTCTGTAAAATCAGTTACCTGGTTGTTATAAATGTCTTCAGCGACAATTGTTATGCTGATTGCATTACCAGCGATTTGCGGGCTTGGAATTGCTGAAAAAACAAAATGACTGACTGCCCCGGGTTCAACATCAAATTGATTGGAAACCCCTGTTTTGTTTTGAGCGCTCACACTAATTGTATTGTTGTTTCTTGATTCCGTAATCTGTACGTTTCCTGTCCAGACACCTGAAATAAAATTTGTGGTGGTTGTCGGGCTTATCGTTGCTGTCAAATCTGAAAGCGTAGCAGTGCTGGAAAATGTAGTTACGGTATTATCATATTCATCCATGGCTGTAATCGTGATACCAAAACTGGTTCCTGCGGTTTGTAGAGAAATGTTGTCAAATTGAAAATAAGCCAAAGCATTATGTATGACAGAAAATGAAGACGAGGTTCCAGAATCAATTAGCGTTCCATCATTCAATTGTGTCTCGACATCTACGGTATAATTAGACGCAGCAGTTTGATGGTTCGAGATCATCGCAACTTTTAAGCCGACAATAGCGCTTCCCGCAACTGCGCTTCCTGTATTATCGCGTTCCAGTGTTATTATATTTCCAAGCGTCGCGGTTATCAACCCGCCATCCATTGTTGCTGAATTTGTTGTTTGAGAAATTTCAGCTTGTGTAAGATCAAATCCCGCAGGAAAGGTAATGATAATTTTTCCATCCGCTGGAATTCCAACATCTGTACCGTTTCCAGTGGCAGATGTTGTAAAGCCGAAAGTGTAAATAGTTTGCTCGCCGGCTTCATTATTTCCCGGTGACACGTTGATAGATGTCAGATCTCCTCCAAACACGATACTGAATCCCCAGCCGAGCATAATTAAAATGATCAATTTGATCGTTCGAAATCTCATCTTTAAAGACCTCTTCTTCTTATTTATGACATTATTTAAAAAAATTGATGATTGGGCAAGGTTGCAGATGCGAATTTTTCAAAATAAGTAGTCTGGCGAAATGTTTTGAAATGCTTTTCATCTCTATGGTGCCTGCTTAAGTGTACCAAAAATTATGCCTTAACAGATAACAACGTTAAGGTTGTTTTATTTGCATTTCTCCAAATGAAGTCATTATTTCAAATGGACACGATAACGGACTTTCATTGTGAACCTGTTTTAATTTGTTACACTAAATCTCTTCTTTCTTTGTCAGGGAGACAACATTGAATATACCAATTTCTAAAAAAGATAATTGTGTCGGCGGTCAACGCTTATTCAATTTAGCACATCTCTAATTTCCAGCAACACACCATCTATTCGACGATATAATCAAAACTAAACTATTTTCACCCACACTTTTCTGTTTCTTGGTCCGTCAAATTCACAGAAAAAGACCGACTGCCATGTCCCCAATTTAGGACGACCGGATTCAATTAAGACCGAAATGGAGCAGCCGACAAGACTCGATTTAATGTGTGCTGCAGAATTACCCTCCGTGTGCGAATAGTTATCTTCGAACGGGATAATTTTATTCACCTCTTTCAAAAAATCCCTGACAACACTGGGGTCAGCATTTTCATTAATTGTTACTGCCGCCGTTGTATGAGGAACAAAAACAGAACAAATCCCATCTTTTATAGCACCCTGATCGACTGCTCGCTGAATTAGATGGTCGATATTAATGAACTCGGTTCTCGAATTTGTTTTTACATTAAACTCAAATGCTTGTGCCATTATGTTTCCCTTTTTTTCTTTTTGGCTGCCGGAAAAAGTATATTATTTAAAATCAGCCGATAACCGGGTGAGTTTTTATGCAAAGATAATTGCGTCTTGGGATCGCCGACAAAATGACGATAATCTTCCGGATCATGTCCCCCGTAAAAAGTGAATGTTCCTTTTCCCAAATTTCCATGCAAATATTTGACCTGCTCTGTGCCATCTGTTTCGGCCATGATGACAACCGACTTTTTAATCAAACTTTTCCGGAAGCCTGTTGTCTGCCCCATGAATCCTTTCACGACTGAAACATGACATTGTGTTAGCATCGTGGGAACGGGATCGTATTTTGCTGAAAATTCAAACAGCGTAAAATAATCAGATTCTTCTCTTCTTAAAAGCGGATTATTGCTCGGCGGAACATCGATGTCGGAATATTCATAGACAAGTGGATCGGTGATCAAGCGGAAATCTGTAAATGCCATACAATTCGAATAATCCAGTTTACTCTGATAATTTGGATCACTCGGGTCACCATCAAATACAGCTTCACAAATATCTGTTTTTGACGCTGCAAGCGCGATATCAATGGTGTCTGTACCTGAACACATCGCAAACAAAAAGCCTCCTCCCAGCACATATTCCTTTACTATCTTTGCAACTGTTAGCTTAAGTTTAGAAACCTTTTCGAATCCCAACTGATACGCCATTTCCTCGTTCATCTGTACCGTTTCAATGTACCAGGGAGCATTCCGGTAACTTCGATAAAACTTCCCATACTGACCGGTAAAATCCTCATGGTGCAAATGTAGCCAGTCATATTTTTGCAATTCCCCGGAAAGGACTTCCTTGTCCCAGAGCTTGGTATAAGGAATCTCAGCATAATCTAAAGCCAAAGCCACGGCATCATCCCATTTGGTTTCTCTCGGAGACTGGTAAACAGCGATGGCTGGCGCTTTCTCCAGTAAAATTGTCTCCATATTATTTTCTTCAATGATTGCATAAATATTAGCAGCGTCTCCACCCGAAAGCAGTGAATACGAGACGCCCCTGATTTTCAGTTCCCTTTCAACATTCGGATAAAAATCTATCAGGAAAGAACCGCCCCTAAAATTTAATAGCCATTCCACGTTTATATTTTGCTCAAGAGCCCAATAGGTAACGCCGTAAGCTTTCAAATGGTCTGTTTGTTTCAAGTCCATGTTTACTAATATTTTTTGAGAATATGCCAAACCGGTTGTAAAAATTATGATCAACGTAACACATAAAATGATTTGTCTTTTCATAATGAATCCCAGCTAATATTATTTGTTTTCGCTTTCCAAAGCTCTTATTTTAGTTCTCACTTCTTCGAGAAATATACTATTTGGATAATTTGTTAAAACTTGCTCATAGGCTTTAACAGCTTGGGTTGTATCGTTAATACCCATCTGATACACATCTCCAATCATTTTTTGCGCCTTATCCGTATGAACGCTATTGACAAAATTTTTCGTGACCATTTGAAAAGCCTGAATTGCTTGTCGGTGATTGCCCAGCAAGCGTTGAAGCTCACCAATATTGAACCAAGCTCTATCAGCTATTGGCTGCGACTTCTCCTCCTTGACCAAATCTAATAGCAAATTTAATGCGGTGTTATATTTTTTCAGCTCTCTCATCAGATCTGCTTGCGCAAACTTTTTCAACACATCCGTTATCTCTTTATTATGCTCAATAAACAATGAGTATTCCAGGGCATCGTTGACATACAGACCGTCGTTTTGATTCGTTATATTGATCGGATCTGATTGAATTTGCTTAAAACACGCTTGTGCTTCTTCAAGATTACCCTGCCAAAAATGGAGCCGGCCAATATTGAAAACCGCTCGCATTATAAAATGATGATCAATGGCCTTGTTATCTGAAATTTTTCTATACTGCGCTATTGCATCATCCAAATTTTCGCGAATTAGGTGACACTCCCCAATGCGAAACATCGCCTGATAAGTAATTTCATTCATCGGAGAAATTTCTACCACTTTTCTAAAATATTTTTCAGCATTATCTGCATCAGATAAATAATCCAATTGAATTACTCCAATCCGATAAAAGCTATCCTTCCGGATGTGCGGGATATTATACTTCGATATAATTTCCTGGTATTTTGTAATTGCTTGTTGATAATTCCCCATCTCTTCGTAAGACTGAGCAATACCAAATTGACATTGTGGCGAATAGTTTGATTCCGGGTATCTGTTTAAAATAAGTTGATATGCTTCAATCGCATAAGCGTAGGCTTCATCGTTAAACGCATTTTGAGCAAAACGAAACAGCTCTCTGCCCACTTTATCTTTTTCTCTTTTGGGTCGTGTCATAATATATTGATCAATTATCGAATACTCCTCCAACGCTGCTTTATAATTCGAACTTCGAAGATACAATGCTGCTAAAATATTTCTTAAATGAAGGTCGTTCTTGTTTTTTTCAATTCTCCCCTTTATAAAATCAATAATTTTGACAACATGTTCTGAATCATCTGAAAGAGATGTAACATTCGTTTCTACGAAAGAATATTGTTTTGGGTAAAATTCAAGATATTTCAAATAAAATTCAACCGTACTAATATAATCACCCCGTGCTCTGTACAAATTCGCCATCTCAATCAAGAAAAGAGATTCATTATTCAATGCGCGCTGTCCCTGCTGATAAATTTCTATTGCCTCATCATACAACAAATTGCTTCTCAATGAAGAGGCGACAATTTGATAAGCGGATTGGTTTTTGGGGTTCTGATTTATAACGCTGTTCCAGATATCAAGGGCTTCTTTTTTGTTCTCTTTTTTAAAGTAAATATCCGCCAGATCAACCATGATGATGATCGATGAATTCATTTTGATCATTTTTTTAATATTTTTTTCTGCCTCATCAAAGCGACTTAATCGGATTAAATTGTTTTTCACTCCCCGATAATAGTTAATATTCGCCGGTTCATCCTTCCACAAGCGCTCATAAATTTCCAGCGCTTGCTCAAATTGAGAACGCGCTTCAAAATTTCTCGCCAATTGCAGCAAATGCGATTTTTGGTTCTGATTTAATATTTGACGCGGTAATGCTGGAAATGATGCGAAATTAATTATGAAGCCATACAAAATTATTTTAATTAATCTTCTCATTGTTGATTGTTTCTTTCATTAGTGCTTCAAAATATGCCTTGATCAATTCCTGATAATCTTTGGAATAACCTTCTTTAAGCGCTTTCAGCAAATCTCGATGGATTTCATCACTTTTGTCACCCATATTTTCAGGCAATTGTGCCGGACTTAACATTTGGTACTGTTTCCCTGTCTCGGAACGCCGCTTCTTACTGTAATCCTGGGTTCTTGCTGATTTTTGAGCATCCAGCAACCGCTGCAGAATACGTTGTTGCCGATTGATCGTTTTTCGTGTCACATTTCGGTTTTCCAAATCGTTAACAACTTCTTTCATTTCCTGACCAATTCGATCCAGATCTCCCAGAATCTCCGACCGCTCGCCAAACTCACGTTGCAATTCCTCCATCGTTTTTCGCAATGCTTCCTGTTCTGCTGCTAACCGAGCCATCGCCGCCTGCTGTTGCAAGGTCATCGGTTGCTGCCCTGGTGATAGCTGGAGTGTTTCCTTATTAAGGCCTTGCTGTTTGCCCGACATTTTGGACAACTTCTCCATCAGTTCCTGCAATCCCGCGGCAGAGGCAGAGGAGCTGAGCTGTTGCATTGCTGAATTTATTTGTTTCACGGCCTCGTTTAAACTTAACATCGCCCGATGTTGAAATCTTGCCGTCTGACCTATGTTTCTCGCTTCAAAATTCGCCAGCGCTTTATTCATGTTTTGCATCGAAAGTCCGACACTGCGCAACATATCAGCCGATACAAAAAATGTCTCATTAGATAAATTTGCCAATTGATCTGCAGACCGATTAACCGCATTCAACAAATCATGTTGCTTGTCTGCTTGACGAGTCAGCAGTGGGCTATTTGGATTTAATTTTTTTGCTTGCATTAATAAGTCTTCTTGAAATTTTGATACCTGAAGAAAATTATTTGAGAGCCGTTTTAATTCTGCCATTAACACCTGTTTCTGTTGTTCGATCAGGCTTTTCTTTGTTTGGTTCAACATGTCCAACATATCAGATAATGACGATTGCGCATTCTGACTGTTTTGCTGAGCGGATTCACAATTTCCGGAATTAAGTTTTGATTTTATCTGATCCATATTGATAATCAATTCTTCTTCAGCCATTTTTTTCAGTATTTTTTCTAAAGCATCGGAAGGCATCTCTGCAAACTCCTCCATACTGTGCTTCAGCTCGTTGGTTTCGGACAGCAAATCAGATGTTTCTTCTTTGATCTTTTCCTGTTTTTTAGCTAATTCTTTCTGCTGGTCAGCCATTAAATCTTTCTCAAGTTGTTCACTCATTTCAGTTTGTTTTTTCACTATTGCTTCTGTCTTTTTAACAAGTTCATCTAATTTCTGTTCGACTTGCAATCGCTTCAGAATATTGAGCGTCTTTTCAATGCTTTTCAAAAATTCATCCTGGGTAAACTTTAGCTCCTCGGCAACTTTTTTGAGCAGCTCTTCATCAAGATTTTCGGCGGACTTTTGCAGCTCTTTCAGCGCTTTTCTTAATTCATCAGTCATAACCTCATTCAATAGGTTTTGTAGTTCATTATATTTTTGAAGCGTCTCTAAACTCAACAAATTATTTTTTTCCATCCGCTCAACCATCTGTTCCAATTGCTGTTGAACATCTTCAAGTGTTTTTTCCAGTTGTTTCTGATTTTCTAATATGTCTTCGATCTGTTTCTTCTCTTCCCATTTTAATTCGGGATTCTGTTTCATCTCCTGAACCAGCTTATCAACCGTTTCTTTTAGTTCTTTGCTTTTTTCATACAATCCTTCAATATTACCGTATGTTTCTTCCTGATCTGACTCAACCTCTGCATAAATTTCTTCCAAGGTAGGAAAGCGAGCGGAGTAAGTCCGGCTCTTTGAGCTTTTTGGTCCCGAAATCACATCATTGTCAAAAACCTCGACAAAATATTGAATTGCATCACCCGGAAATAAATCAAATGAGGAAATATCCCAGAGATATTCTAACACCAGCTTGTCTTTGCTTTTATGGTCAAAATCTATCGGCAAATAGTTTTGTGTCGTATCCGAATGAGGCATATCGGATTTAAACATTTTATAACCCAATCTTAATTTAGAGAATCCGAAATCATCCTCCGCAACAATTGAAAGCGAAAGGATCAAGTCTTCAGTCAGGTCAACATCTTTTCCCGGATACGCAATATACACGTTCGGATAAATATCTTCAACAAGCGATATTCGATATTCGATTGGGTTTGGATTATTATAATTTTCCTGATCTTTTAGATGGATTTTATAAAGCCCCTCGCGAAATACTCTGAACTTACCGTTCGCCACAAATCCATCACTGGCCAATTTAGTTTCCCTTTCATTGCCAAATACAATCGATGCTTTTGCAAGTTCTTTGTTGGAAACAATTTCGACTTTTGCCTCCGATCCTTTTAAGCAATTGATATCACCGATATTCTGTGGCAACAACTCCGGGTTTAATCTCGTGTAGCCGGGCGGAAAGATTTCTACTTGTAATGATTGGACAAGTGGGCGTTCAAAAATTTCGATTACGTACGTCTCTGTTTTTACCTCCCCGAACGAAAAATAGTATGCTGTTGTATCCTGAATATGATCAATCACGTATTCAAATGTATTATCAGATTTTGAAAACAAAGCATGCTTCAGATGATATTCGTTGTTCACTTCCCTCACGTGAATGTCAAGTTTATCAACAGCTTTTCCTTCAACAACCGCACTTATTCTTACTGTCTCATTTCTGAGTACTTTTGTATCTCCGGGCGTTACAACAATGCTAATTTTGGGCTTATCCTTAAATTCCGTGAACGGATTTAATAGTCGGTGCTGCGCATCGCGTAATGTTTCGCCAAACAATACTGTTAGTCCAAAATAAAGGATAAAGGTCAAGATAAAAACTCTACCGTATTTTTTTATCGGAGTAGTCGGAATAAATTTTTTGAAATCAATATGTTTGACTTGTCGATAAATTTCCGTCACCGTTTTTTCGATTAGCGGCTTTGAATAACCTTGTGTGGAAACATTCAAGTTGGAATAAATTTGAAGCGCATTTGCAAAATTATCATCGATTCTCTTTTGTTTAAGTCCGATTTCCATTGCAATTTGGACATCACTCGGATGATTTTTCAGCAGAAAATTCCACAAAGGTTTGAAAACTTTTACAGCTCCTGTAGCAATAATTATCACCAAGCCTATTAAATCGACAATGAGTCGCCCGGTTGTTCCCAATCGAAACAAAGATTCTAAAAATTTAGCCGACAAGATTGTTATGGCACAAACGATAACAAAAATGAGAATACCGGTTAAGAGATCAATTCGTTTTTTTTGAATTCGGACTTTATGAATTCGTGCTTTTAAATCTTGATATTTTTTGTATGATTTGTCCATATTTTATTCTGTCAGCGCATTAATGATAATATTGGTTCCTATTTTTAACGCCTCTTGTCTCGTTGTTTCCGGATCCTGATGAACATCAGGATCCGCCCATCCGTCTGAAATGTTAGTATTAAAACTATAGTAAACGATGAGTCTTCCCTCATGAAATACCCCATAGCCGTGTGGCGGTCCTCCATCATGTTCATGAATTTTGGGCAATCCGTTTGGAAAATCAAAATGGCTGTGATAAATTTTGTGACTAAATGGCAATTCAATTAACGTTTTATCGGGAAACACCTTTTTCATCATTTGTCTAAAATATTGATCCATACCATAATCATCATCCGCATACAGGAAGCCGCCGTTGATCAAATAATCTCTTAAGCGTTTAGCCTCTTCTTCAGAAATGGTAATTTTTCCGTGCCCTGTCATAAAAAGAACAGGGAATGAAAAAAGCTCCCGATCCATTATTGCCACCTGTTTTTCATCGGTCGCTGTTTTTATGTTCGTATTAATGCGGATAAACTTCAATAGATTTGGCACAGCAGAAGGATCGTTGTACCAGTCTCCTCCGCCATTATATTTTAACCGCGCAATCGTGAAAGCGCTCGGCCGTTCATTCGCCTGGGAATAACAGATGTCAGGTAATATGAAAATAAAAAAAAGCAAAATGATCGGTACATGCCCACGAATTTTTTGCAATCCATTATGGTGATTGAAATTTGTTGTAAGCCTAAAGCAATTCATTTGATGTTATCACTATGATTGAACGATGAAATTTCTTTTCCGTTAAATGTGAGATTCAATTTTTTAAATAAAAAAACCCTTTGGAAATGATCAAAGGGTATAAAAGCTCTTTAAAATAAGCTTTTTCAAAGGTTAAGCGCATCTATTTCTACAGGTCAGCCCTTTGTTTCCATTTTTTATTTTTGTTGCCTGCTTTCCTTTCTTTTAAAATCTATAAATCTTCTGTGGTCTTGATTTCAACATACACATCCTTTTTAAGCTTGTTCACCCATTTTTCAAATTCACGTTGCCGCTTTAAATTCAGTGCCCAGTTTTGAATTCGTTCCCAATCTTTTTCAATTGATATTTCCCGTGCCGATTCTCTGGAATTCAACTTTAAAATATGCCAGCCAAACTTCGTTTTGAATGGTTGAGAAATCTCTCCCTCTTCCATACCTCCAATCACATCCTTAAACTCTTTCACTGTCAAATTTTCACTTTCGAATAACCCTAAATGTCCGCCTTCTTTTCTCGTCGTTTCATCATCTGAATACTCTTTTGCAATTTCCCTAAACTCAGTGTCGGGTTTTTCAAGCATTTCTCTTATTTCTTTTACTTTCGCTTCTGTGGCTGCCTCATCTCCTGCTGCGGGCTGTACCATCAAGAGTAAATGCCTCACATTGATTTTGTCCCCTTTTCGATCGATGCACTGAATGATGTGAAAACCGAATTGTGTCTTAACGATGTCAGATATTTCTCCGGGTTCCAGTAAAAATGCCACTTCTTCGAATTCAGGTACAAAATCACCTCGTTCAATATAACCCAATTCTCCGCCGCGATCTTTACTTCCGGGATCTTCTGAATATTCTCTGCACAATTTTTCAAAATCTTCGCCTGCATCTACACGCTTTTTTAATTCTTCTATTTTTTCCCTGGTCTGACTCTGTGAAGACTCGCTGGGTTCAACCTCGATTAAGATATGGCTAATATCCACCGTTTCCTTCAACTGTGGTAAACTGTCTTTCATCGTCCGATAGAACTCCTCTATCTCCCGACGGGTAATCTGAATTTCTTGGTATTTTGTGTTTCTCAACATTTCAACCATCAGGTTATCTCTCACATCCTCACGAAATGTTCTCTTGATTTTATTGATCGGCATCCCCAGTTGCTTTTCGAGCTCTTGTTCTGATCCAACACGTAAAATCATGTTATTAATTTGTTCTTCCAATACATTATCCACTTGACGATCCGGAACCAGAATGCTATCTTCCTCTGCTTTTACCAATAATATTTTCTGATTAATCAAATTATTGAGTGTTTCTTTCTGTAATTGATTAAATTTATCCGGATCTTTTCTGGGATCGATACCCATTTGGAAAGATAAATTTAGAGAAAACTGTGTCAACTCCGAAGCCATAATGATATCGTCTTCGACGATGGCGACAACTTTATCAATCACCTGTTGCGCAGATAAACTTGTAAAGCTTACTGCAAGTATTAACTTAATGTAAATTATTTTTTTTATTGTCATGTTACTCTCCAAAATTATTTACGCTAATTTAGTGGTCGATTCCTTCTAATCACGCTTGAATCGCTATAGAGTTTTTTAAGTACATCCTCATTTTTTTTAACAATTATCTTCTTTCTGAGATCGGTAATTAATTCCTGAAACAATATTTTCTTTTTTTTAGATTTTAATCGTGAATCAATCTTTTCACGAGCTTCTTCAAAGCTAATCGTTTCCCCTTTTTCTCTTTTGTCTAAAATTTTGAATATATGATAACCAAAATCAGATTGAATGGGGCGGGTTACTGAACCGACCCGATAAGAAAATATCCTCGCTGCAACGTCAGAAACAACATCATTTCTCGAAAAGTAATCCAATTCGATTCTTCCCTTTTTTTGATAATCGATAGACAATTCCTTCGCCACTTTTACAAAATCTTCTCCCTGGAGAATTCTGTTTCTGGCTGCTTCCGCTTCAACTTTTGTTTCTAATAAAATATGAAGCGCATGTATTTGATCTTCGGGGACCTGAAAATTTTCCTTGTTGCTTTCATAATATTTGAATGCTTCTTCATCAGAAATTTCGACCTCCTCTTGTAGGTAGTGGTCTAAATATTTTTTTATCAAAAGATTTTTTTTTGCCCTTTCAAGGTCTCTTCGATAATCTTCTTCTAAATCCATTCCCAACTTCAACGCGCCCTGATATATTAATTCATTTTCGATCCATTGTTGAATAAAATTATTAATTTGTTCCTTCGAAATGCTATCCTTCATAAAATCGGGAATTTCCCGATCTAACTTTTTGAGCGTGAGTTTTTCTGTGCCAATTGAAACAATGACATCCTCTTCCTTTTTTTCTTTTGTCCCACAGCTTATCACAATTATCATCAACAAAATAAATGTTTTTCCAATGTTTTTCATTTGTCCTCTTTGTTGTTTTTATTTAATTCCATTACTCCACTAAAAGAACATCACTTCCAACATAATCCTGTCCCGCTAATGTAAGGTTTTTTTCATAAATCGCCCAGTCAACGGTTTCTCTCAATCTATTTATCCATGCTTCTTCAATCTTTCTCGTCTGATCCCGTCGATAACGCGCTTTAACAACCGTTTTGGCTTCTTCAAAAGTTTTTAGCGTTGCCGGTTTCTTTTTAAAAACCTTCACGATGCTATACCCATTCCCGATTCGGATCGGTTCAGTAATCCCCCCAACTTCAACAGCAAACGCGGGCTTACCAATTCCGGCGCGACCTTCGGAAATAAAACCATGTTTACCGTTGTTCTTATCGAGGCTCTTTTTTTTATTATATTTTCCGAATAAAGCTGTAAAATTTAACCCCTTTCTTGCTTCTTGAACAACCTTTTCCGCCACGGACTTGTCATTCACATAAATTTCTTGCACCTCTCGCATCGGTGGATGTTTATAATCTTCGCGATTCTCTTCGAAGAATTTTTTTAGTGCTTCAGGCGTCATATCAATCTTGTTGAACACGCGCTCCTTTTTTATTTGATTCAACATCAAACTTTCTTGATAATTTTTTCGCTGGCTTTCAACAACCGGATCATTTTGTATATTTTTTTGCTCACACTCTTCCTTTAAAACAGCAAAATTAACAAGACGACGATCTACAAAATCCTCAACATCTTCATCTGTTTTAAACATCGGGCGACGGTGAGAAGGATGTTTTTCAACTTCTTCAATAAAATCTCCAATCGTAATATTCTTGAAACTCAATTCTACAACACTTTTTTTCATATCTGCTTTGCTGAATTTTGAAGATAATGATCCTGATTGTTGGCTTTGTGATTGTTGACTATCATTGCTGTTTCTATCAGGCTGATTTATGTTACTTACGATCGTCTGTAAGCCTGAACCATTATATTTAAATTTGTATTTCTTCTTCAATTCATCAATGTAATCATAATAAGCTTGCGTCAGCTCGCTGCTGTGCATTTTGAGAATTGCCTGTCTGATTCTCTCTTTTTGTATATCATAAGGGGGTAAAGGTAATTTTTTTATATGAACCACTTTGATGATATAGTATCCGTCTTTAGTCTCAATTGGATCGGATATCTCATTTTCCTTCATCGAAAATGCTGCAACATAAAGAGGATTATTGGCTGATTTAACGTTCCAGCTCATATAATTTAAAACACCGCCCTTTTTTGCAGTATTAATATCATTAGAGTTGCTTTTTGCCATTTCGCCGAAGTCTTCACCATGTTTTATACGACGGGCAAGATCGTCTGCTAATTCCTTTATTTTTAATTTTGACCCCTGATCATGAGAATCGAATTTTAGGAATATCTGCCTTATTTTAACTTGCTTACCCGTTTTTTTGTAATATTCCTTTATTCGTGACTCCGGGATTATCTTTTCAATTACCTCCTTGTCTATCAGGCGACGGAACATATATACGCTTGTTCTGTTTTCAAGTAACTCAACGATCTTTTCATTTTCATCAGCTTTATTTTGATAAGCATCAATAAGCTGTAATTTTTTATCTATCATTGTATTTAAAAATTCTTTTTTGGTTGCTAAATCAGCAGAATTCACCTGTTCAGTTGATCTGCCCTGTCCAAATTCTCTTTCAAATTCTTCTATGGTAATAGTTCTCCCACCCACACGTGCAACGATTTTCTTCTCTTGTTTGGAGCACTGAAAACCGATAAAACAAATTAAAGCTAAAACCACAAAAATAGAAATTATGCGAGTTACTTTTTTCATTTCTCCCTCCAGTATGTATAATCTTTTAATATAGCTTATCTTTGATTACATCCAGCATAATAGATTATAAAATCGTTTTCAAGAATTTTTTACAATATTCGATAGAATTTTTTTCAGACTCGGGAATGTTCAGCCGAATACCAAAACCGCGCTTCTCATTCTGAATGAACTGAAAATCTCCTTTTGCTTTATTAATTATCCAACTTATTTTATTTTTAATTAGTTCCCCGTTATCCGGTGAATATACTTCTTCATCAAAATATGAGAATAGCTTTTTTCCCTGAATTTTAATTTTTTTAAATTTAAGCTGTTTTGCGATAAGTTTAAGCTCTATTAAATTAAACAAATTTTCTACCGTAACCGGCATCAATCCAAAACGATCCCTGACTTCTTCCCTGATTTTATTCAGGGAAGCCAAATCTGACACATTTGCTAAACGACGATAAATATCCACTTTTAATTCGGATTGATTAATATACTGATCCGGCAGATAGGCATCTTTATCAATATCGACCTTTATTTCTTTCTCTTGTAACGCCCCAATCTCTGGCTTACCTTCTCGTTCTTGTTTCAGTTCTTTTACTGCTTCCTCAATTATTTTTGTGTATAGTTCATAGCCCAGAGCGATAATATGACCGCTTTGTTCCGCTCCCAGGATATTGCCAGCACCCCGAATTTCCAAATCTCTCATCGCGACATTTAACCCTGCTCCCAAATCTGTAAATTCTTCAATTATCCGAAGACGCTTAAAAGCATTATGATTCAAACTTTTAATCGACGGCACCAATAGATAGGCATAGGCGTGCTGATCAGACCTCCCAACCCGGCCTCTAATCTGATACAATTGTGACAATCCAAAAGTGTCAGCACGATTAATGATAAGCGTATTAACCCGAGGAATATCAAGACCAGATTCGATGATCATTGTTGATACCAGGCATTGGTACTTGCCAGTAGCAAAATCCCACATCACTTTTTCCAGGAGCTTTTCATCCATCTGGCCATGAGCGACTGCAACATTCACTTCAGGTACCAGGCGCCGGATAAAATTTGCCATTGACTCGATAGTCTGCACTCGGTTGTGAACAAAAAACACCTGCCCATCTCGGTCCACCTCTTTCAAAATTGCCATCCGAATTAATTCTGCATCAAAAGATGCAACTTCTGTGTGAATTGGATAGCGATTTAAAGGAGGGGTTGAAATTATTGACATGTCGCGGATTCCCAAAAGCGACAAATTCAATGTTCTGGGGATTGGCGTTGCAGACATGCTGAGTACATCCACATTCAAATATTTCTTTTTTAACGATTCCTTTTTTTGAACACCAAAGCGATGTTCTTCATCAATAATGAGCAATCCCAAATCTTTAAATTGGACATCTTTTGAAAGAATGCGATGTGTTCCAATGACAATGTCAATTTGACCAGTGATTAATTTATCGATAATTCTCTTTTGATCAGAACGCGTCCTGAAGCGAGACAACATATCAATTTTCATCGGATACTTTCGCAGCCTATCACGAATCAGGTTGTAGTGTTGCAGTGCCAAAATTGTTGTCGGCACGAGGACAGCGACCTGTTTATTGTCTTCAACCGCTTTGAATGCCGCCCTTACCGCGACCTCTGTTTTCCCGAAACCAACATCTCCGCAAATCAAGCGATCCATCGGATATTTTTGTTCCATATCGAACTTGATGTCCTGAGTCGCTCTTTTCTGATCTGGTGTGTCTTCGTATTCAAAACTAGCCTCCAACTCCCTTTGCCATGTTGTGTCTTTCGAAAACGCAAAACCATTCTCCATCTTCCTTTTTGCATATAATAGCGTGAGTTCTCTGGCTAATTTTTTAATTTGCTTTTTCGTCTTTTGCTTTAATCTCTCCCATTCTTTACTTCCGAGCTTGCTGAGTACGGGAACCGCTCCTTCTTTTGCAGCATATTTTTGTATCCGATCCATCCTTTCAATCGGAACATAAAGCAAATCGCCATCTTTATAGAGGATTTTTAGACATTCTCTCTCATGTTCGCCAACCTTTATCTTCTTTAATCCCTGATATTTTCCGATGCCCTTATCTACATGAACAACAAAGTCACCAACATTCAGTGTTTTTAACTGTTGGGGCGAAAATCCCCGCCGAACTCTTTTTCTTCTTCTCCAGCGAATTTGCCTTCCATAAAATTGATTATCGGTAAAAACGGCCATTCCCAGACTTTTAAAAACAAACCCCTGGTTTAAGCCTAATTTCATAAACTGTATTTTTGAAAGATCAATATCATTTTCCTGAAAAAGATCTTCCATGCGCTCGATTTTTTCCCTGCTATCACAGAGAAAAAATATTCTGGAAGTACCATTATACCGACTATTCTCTTTGGTAAAATTTTCTACTTTCTTTTTGAACAATTGCAGATTGCCGTGGATGCTCTCTTGTGGTTGAGTTCCAAAATTTGTGTATTCTCTTTTTTTTGTGATTTGAAAAGAATTATGAATAACATTAGTAAACTGCTCTGTTTTTTCCTTGATCTTGTCATAGGAAAAAATCTTTTCACTGCTAAATTTTTTATCGCGATTGTCTAACTTGTCTGCATAAAAATCGGCAAGCTCTCTTTGCTCATCGAGTGTTTTTTCAATTAACGCCTCTTCATCAAAAAAAAGGATTGTATCCTTTTTTAAATAATCAAAAACAGATCGGATTTGCGACAATTCCCGGCTTTGCAAATCTCCTGCCTGCTGTGGATAAACAGAAAGAGATTCGATCTTTTTCTTTGAACGCTGCGTCTTCGGATCAAAAACACGTATTGATTCAATGGTATCGCCAAAAAACTCTACCCTGTAAGGGAAATCGCTGGAATACGGATAAAAATCAATTAAACCTCCTCGCACACTCATTTCACCCCAGTCCTGAACCATCGGCTCTCTCTCGAACCCCAGCAAATTCAACCTTTCTTTCAGTGTATCAAAATTAATTTCCGAATTAACCCTTAAAAATATTCGCTGTTTTTGAACGAGAGAAGAATCGGGAAAGTTGACAACGAGGTTTTTTGCAGATAAAATTGTGACGACCTTTCTTTTTTCGAGTAGTTTTGTCAAGCCATCAAGAACAGTGCTTCTTTTTGTTGCATCAAAAACCTCTTTAGTCGATACAACTGGAATCTCCGGAAAATACGCGATGTGCTCATGTCCGACTAAAACTTCCAGATCTTCCCGAACAATTTCTTCTTCTTTTTCTTCTGCCGTGACATAACATATTGGCCGCTGTTTTTTTTCTAACAACACGGTTAAAAAAAGAGCTTTCAGGGATCCGGAAAGCCCTTTTAAATAATTCTCTTTATTCGACTCTATCTGATTTAAAAACCGATTTATTTCCGCCGAATCTGATAATATTTTTTTTAATGTCGAATCACTCATTGATTATTCTTCAAATCTTCTATTTCAATCGCTGCTTTAACAAAACCATCTGCCTTTTGTAATCGTCTTTGCGCTTGCTCTTTGTCCACACCTTTTAATATCATCACTAATGCGGTTTTTACATGACCATCCGCTTTTTTCAAAACCCTTTTCGCTGTTTCATAATCCACACCAGTAACCATGATCACTGTTCTCTTTGACCGCTCTTCTAACTTTTTAGATGTCATTTGCAAATCAACCATCATATTGTTATAAACCTTTCCCAGGCGGATCATCGTTGTCGTGGTGATCATATTTAATACCAACTTCTGTGCCGTGCCTGACTTCATTCGCGTTGAGCCCATAATAACCTCTGGACCGACTACCGGACAAATAGCAACATCGACATCCAACTCCAATTGTTTTCGATCTGTACAAGTGACGTACAGTGTTTTGGCGCCCACTTCTTTTGCTTTTTCAATGGCGCCCACAACATAGGGTGTGATTCTGCTGGCAGAAATTCCACAAGCCACGTCTTTTTTCGTGAAGCTCAGTTTCATCAAATCTCGTCCGCCATTTTCCTTTATGTCTTCTGCTCCTTCCTGAGCTCGTATTAATGCATCGTACCCTCCGGCGATGATGCCCTGAATTAATTCCGGGCTCGCACCAAAAGTGGGAGGAATTTCTGATGCGTCGAGAACACCAAGCCTTCCGCTTGTTCCTGCACCGACGTAAATTAGCCGGCCACCATTTTTAATTGCATGCACAACGATTTCAACTGCTTTGGCGATGTACGGTAATTCTTTTTCAACTGCAAAAGGCACTGTTTTATCCTGATCATTAATAATTTTTAAAATTTTTTCACTCGGCATCGAACCGATACCCTGTGATTCCGGGTTCTGTTTTTCAGTAATTAACGTCTCCAGTTTTTTATAAAGATCATTTTCCACCTTTACTTCTCCTTTATTTTTCGTATTTTTACAAACACCCGATTTCGGTTTTCGTCCACCAATACCGGATTCATTTTAATCATTTCCGTTTTTATTTTCCCTCTTATTTTACAAAGGCTTCTGATTTCAGCGTCTAAATTGCCTCCCTTCCAGGCAATAAAAAATCCTTCCGGCTTTAACAAATTTTCAGTCCATTGGTAAACTAAAGCCAAATCACCAACCGCCCTGGAAAAAATATAATCAAATTTTTCTCTGAACACTGTTTCCGATTGAATATATTCACACCGTTCATTTATAATAGTCACATTATCCAATTTTAATTTAGATTTTACCTCTCTTAAAAACAGAGCCTTTAATCGCTTCGATTCAACAGCAATGAAATAAACGTCCCGGTGAAGAATACTAATTGGTAAAAAAGGAAACCCTGCGCCGCTACCGACATCCAATATATTAGATTGCGGATCAATTTTTTCGCATATCAAAATCGCCAGAGATTCCAAAAAATGGCGTGGAACGACTCTTTCAATATCTGATTTTGAAATGAGATTGGTTTTTTTATTCCACAATAATAATAAATCATAATAAATTCTAAAATCAGCCAATTGAGATTGATTACACGAAACACCAGCCTTTTTCAGCTTTTCTTCCAAATATACTATTTGTTCATTGATCATATTAATTAGTTCGACGTTTCACGTGGAACATTCCCGATCATTTTTTTAAAGCAATAATGATCACTGCAATATCTGCTGGCGAGACACCAGCGATTCGAGATGCTTGCCCGATTGAGTGGGGTTTTATTCGCTTGAGTTTTTCGCGCGACTCTCTCGACAATGATTTAAGTTCATTATAATTGAAATCTGCCGGTATGAGCCGGCTCTCCATTTTTTTAAACTTCTTAACTTGTTCCAGTTGCCGTTTGAAATATCCTTCATATTTAATTTCAAGGTTGAGCTGCTGCCTGACCTCTTTCATGAGCCCCTTTTCGAGGTGATCATCAAAAATTGGCAATTTGACAAAATCAGAAAAATCCTCTATTTTTAACTCCGGCCTTTTTAACAATTTATAAAAAGACTCTTTTTCCCTGATAGGAGTTCCGCTTCGTTTTTCTAATAACGAATTGATATCATCCGGGGAAATCATAATCTTTTTTAATTCACCAAAATACCTTTGAATCAAAGACGCTTTCTTTTCAACTTTTGTGTAAAAATCAGCCGGCAAGAGTCCTAATTTATTTCCATATTTTGAAAGTCGTAAATCTGCATTATCCTGTCTCAATAGCAACCGATATTCCGCTAAAGATGTGAACATACGATACGGCTCTTCGATTTCACGATTAATTAAATCATCAATCAAAACGCCGATATATGCTTGAGAACGAGTTAAAACAAATGGCGCCTCATTACGCAACTTTAACACCGCATTCACACCCGCAACAAATCCCTGAGCTGCTGCCTCCTCATATCCCGATGTTCCGTTAATCTGTCCGGCAAAATATAGATTTTCTATCAATTTTGTTTCTAATGTCGCATACAATTGATTGGGGGGGAAAAAATCGTATTCGATTGCATATCCCAGGCGCGTTATTTGCACGTTTTTTAACCCGGGAATCGTTTTTAGTGCGTTCACTTGAATATCTTCAGGGAGACTGGTCGCAAATCCATTAATGTAATATTCCTTGGTTTCTCTTCCCTCTGGTTCAAGGTAAAGCTGATGAGAAAATTTGTCCGGAAATTGATCTAGTTTTGTTTCGATGGACGGACAATATCTGGGCCCGATACCAACAATTTTTCCAGAAAAAAGGGGGGATCGATCAAAACCCTTTTTCAATATCTCATGCGTTTCTTGATTTGTGTTTGTTAGATAACATGGTTTTTGCCGAATGTCTATTTTTTCTGTTTGAAATGAGAAGGGAGTTGGCTTCAGATCGCCGTGCTGAATCTCCATTTCTTGGAAATCTAATGTTCTTCCATCTACCCGCGGCGGCGTGCCTGTTTTTAACCGTCCGGACTTAAAGCCATGGTGGTTCAGATTTTCGGTTAATCCTGTAGCTGGAAATTCGCCGGAACGACCAGAAGGATAACTGTACATGCCAATATGAACCAAGCCATTTAAAAATGTTCCGGCCGTTAAAATAACCGAACGACCACAGACGATTGATCCCGTGAAAATTTTAACACCACAACATTTCCCCTTTTCGACAAGCACTTCTGTAACCATTGCTTGTTTGATATCTAAACCATCTTGATTTTCCAGCGCCTTTTTCATTCGTAAAGCATAACCAACCCTGTCTGCTTGCGCCCGTAAAGACCAAACCGCTGGTCCTTTTGATTTATTCAACATCCGAAACTGAATTCCCTGATCATCAATGACCTTTCCCATTTCTCCGCCCATTGCGTCCAACTCGCGAACCAAATTGCTTTTTGCCAGACCGCCGATGGCGGGATTACAAGACATTTGCCCGATGGTCGAGATGTTCATCGTAAACAGAAGAGTTTTCATTCCCATCCGGGCGGCAGCCAATGCAGCTTCACATCCGGCGTGTCCACCCCCGACAACAATCACATCATATTTTTCGTTTTCATAAATCATATTTATTTCGAGTGTTTCACGTGAAACATTATCTATTTTCCAATACAAAAGTTCTTAAAAATATTGTTTAGAATATCTTCGCTTGTTACCGTACCGACGATCTCTCCCAAATTTTCCAGCGCGCCTCTTAAATATACAGATATGAATTCTGGAGATACATTTTTTTTAATATCCTTTTCAGCGTTGGCTAAATTTTTTGCTGCCTCTTTTAACAGAAACCAGTGCCTTGTGTTTGAAACCACCGTTTCTCGTACTAATTTTTTTTCTTTACCAAAGATCTCTTTAACCAATGTTTTTTCAAATAACTCTATACCGTATCCCTTTAAAGCGGAAACAGTCAATACAGGAACATTATTTCCTAATAACTCTTTTTTTGTCATTTTTGTTTTTAAATCGCTTTTATTGATAACGCGAATTAGATTTATATGACCAACCTGTTCAATAGTTTTAATGATTGCTTTATCATCTGAATCCAAAGGGGTTGAACCGTCAAAAAGATGAATAATGATGTCTGCAGATTCCATGTGTTTTTTTGACCGCCGTATTCCTTCTTTTTCTATCGGATCGCTGCTGTCTTTTATGCCTGCAGTATCAACAACTCGAAATAGAATTCCCTCTAAATCCAATTGAACTTCAATTGCATCTCGTGTGGTTCCTGGTATTTCTGTGACTATTGCGCGATCCTCTTTTGACAATAGATTTAATAAACTTGATTTGCCAACGTTCGGTTTCCCGGCAATTACTAGCTTAACTCCTTCACGAGCAATTCGCCCGATTTTAAAAGATTTAATTAACTCATTTAATTCATTTTGTATTTGATTTATTTTTTTAACCAGTTCACCACGATTAACAAACTCGACATCTTCCTCTGAAAAATCGAGCTCTAACTCCAGTAATGAGTTTGCATCCAATAATGTTTGTTTAACTTCTGCTATTTTTTGGGACAATTTTCCTTTTAACTGTTTCATTGACGATGCAAGGCTGAAATCGGTCTTCGCTTGAATGACGTCAGAAACAGCCTCTGCTTGCGAAAGATCAAAGCGACCATTCATAAACGCACGAAATGTAAATTCTCCCGGTTGAGCAAGACGCGCTCCTTTCTTTAAAACCAGAGATAGAATTTTCTGGCTGACATATAAACCACCGTGGCAATTAATTTCAACCATATTTTCTTTTGTGTACGAAAATGGTTTTTTATATTTGATCACAACGACCTCGTCAATCTCTGACTTCCCATTGTAAATATGCCCAAAAACTGCCTTACGCGGTTCAATATCTTCAAATTTTTTTTCGGACTGAAACATGCTTTTTACTATCTTAAACACATCTCGGCCGCTTAGCCTGATAATTGCTATTGCCCCTTTTCCGGGAGCCGTAGAAATTGCAGCAATTGTATCTTCTAACAGATAGTCCTTCATTCAGAATTTTATTAACCTCAATATAGGAAAAGCCCTATCAGAAAAAAACAGGGCTTTTATATTTAACTGGACATTCTTATAAAAATATGTGAAAGAAAAATTAAACTATTTTCTCTTTGATTTACTATTTTTATTCTTTAATTTCTTGACCGGAGGCGGGGCTTTTTTATTAGCACTTGCCTCCTTATTAACTTCCTTTTTTTCCGGCGCCCATTTTTGCTGAATAATTGTAAAGATATTAAATAATGTATAATATAAATTCAACCCTGATGGAAATGAATTAAAAAGTAACATGAAAAATAATGGCATGAAATAAACCATTGCTTTTTGTTTTGGATCTTTCATGGTCATTTTCTGCTGCCAAAACATAGTTCCGGCCATTACGATGGGCAATACATTCACAAGATCTCCGTAAAATGGAATCGAAAACGGCAGTTGAAAAATAGTATCCGGGGCTGACAGATCTTTTATCCAGAATATAAATTCCGCACCTCTCAGTTCAATTGTATTTCGGAACACAATAAAGATGGATATAAGCAAGGGCATCTGAATTAACTGTGGCAAGCAACCACTTACAGGATTAACGCCCTCTTCTTTGTACATTTTCATCGTTTCTTTGTTCAGACGCTGCGGCTCTTTACCATACTTCTCCTTTAGCTCATTCAGTTTTGGCTGTAAGCTTTGCATTCTCTGCATCGAAGCATAGCTTTTCCGGGTTAACGGCCAAACCATAACTTTGATTAAAACAGCAAAAATAACCAGCACAAAGCCATAATTTGGAATAAATGAATTTAGAAATCGAAATACTCTCAATACCAGCTTCGCGAACGGACGAAAAAGAGTCCACCCAAAATCCATAATTTTTGATAACGTGGGATGATATTCCTTTAAAATAAAATAATCCATCGGCCCGATATAAACGCGAAAATCTTGTGTTACTGTATTTTGACCGGAACCTGGAAGTATTTTATTTTTAAATCTCACCGATAATTTTTTCTTGACCCGATCTTCCAAATCTTTATCTTTATACAAAGGAAACGTTTCGCCGTACAAAATTGGCTGGACTTCATGGTCTGTTTCAGGAATGATGATCATAGCAAAATACTTCGTTCGTATCGCTGTCCAGTCAACAGTACCACTAAAATCTGATCGCGATTCTTTCTGAAACGGTTTGTTCGGCAGTTTCAGTTCTTCTTTGGTTCCCCCCTGGTAAACATAGGCCTTCGACTGGTCAATATCTTCTTTGCTAATATGATTTGAATAGTCTAATTCTGTGTACTTCAGTCCTGATTCCCAGCTGAGATAATACTCATTGTTATCAAAGTGATGCCCCATTTGATTTATTTGTACAGTCAAATCAATAATATATTGATCTTTATAAAAAGTGAACTGTTTAATGAATTTTCTTCCTTCACCCAAATCTAACACAAAATGAATCGTCTCTTGATCTTTATTCCCTTCAAAGCGAACAATATTTTTGTCGGGTTTAAAAACGGCGTCATAAGTATAGATCGTGTCTTCATCGTTGACAAAAAATATTCCCAAATTTCCGTATCCGTCATCCTGGATAAGTTGAACGTTTTTATTTTTGGTGTAGTCGAAATTCTTTAATTTCCAATTTGAAACAACAGCGCCTCTGGGCGACAAATGGGCGATATATTTATCCGTTTCGACAACGACATCCTCAACATTTTCTTTTTTAGTGGACTCGATAATTTTAAGGAATTGATTCTGATCATTCTCCGTATCATCATATACCATTTCCTCTCGTCCTTGGATTGTACCCTGTTCTGTTTTGGAAACAACTGTCTGAGGTTCTTCTTTTTCTTCAACTTGCTGCTTTATTGAATCCTGTTGAACAGTTGTATCGGTAACAGCTTGCGGCATCTCTGATTTCGGGGGAAGTTTTAAAATTTCCTCACGATAAAAGTCTGTCTGAGTAAATATCAACAACATTCCAATCAATACGAACGCAAGTATTGTTTTTTTGTCCATTCCAATATCCTTATTTTTTTTCTATTTTAACGGATCGTATCCACCTTTGTTGAATGGATTACATCTCAATATTCTCCACATTGACAAAACCATGCCCTTGATCGCTCCATATTTTTTAAAAGCCAGAAAACTGTATTCTGAACAAGTAGGGTAAAATCGACAGGACTGTAAAAAAAAAGGCGATATCGCCTTTTGGTAAAATTTAATTAAAAACATAAATATAAATTTCATAGTTTTTTTTCTAATATATTTTCAGTAAAACCGAATCAGGATACTTTTGTTTTGAAAGCCATTTAAATTTAGCCGAAAGTTTTATTTCTGTTTGGAAATATTTGATAATGCGGCTTCAACTGAATTTGCCTGAACTTTTTTCTGGAATTTAAATGATCTGCTGATTAAATTTTCTTTTTTCCATTCACTTCCCTTTTCACCGAAAAGGAAAAGAAAATAAAATTCAAAAATAATCATTAAAGATGCGCCCTTAAAATCACCTTCTAAATAGAAAATACGCGCACACGGAATCAAAAACAAAGATACCGCCAACATTCCCAACGCATATCCCCATATTTTTTGGTAAAAGGCCCAGAGAAAATTCAAAATAAATGCTGGAAAAGAAAAACCAACTTTAACAGCTTCATTTCCTTGATCCGGGTGCCAGTAGATAGCATAATCTTTCATTAAACCCGCTCCTTATTATTTGAATCAAGGCTCATTTTCTGAATTAGTTTTTTGATATCCTGTTCCATAATATGAAAACTATTTGCAGTACCTTTAGAAATTAAGATATACCAAAAATCATCCGGAAACAAGTTTTTGTTGTATCGATATACTTCTCTCATTAATCGTTTTTGCCTGTTTTTAGCGACTGCTTTCTTTATTTTTTTTGAGGTGGCAAAGCCAACTTTTTTTTCGCCCTTTTTTGAAACATATAAAATTAACGCATGCTTTCCTACAATTGATGCTCCGCATTTAAATATATGATCAAATTTTCCATGCCCCCTTAAAATTTCCTGTTTAGATAATTTGGATTCTTTCTTTTCCAATATCATTTTTGACTAAAGCATAATCATTCATCGCTTACTGTTAATTTTTTTCTTCCTCTTGCCCGTCGTCTTTTCAAAATTACTCTGCCAGATTTTGTTTTCATTCTCTCTCTGAAACCGTGCTTATTTACCCGCTTTCTTTTACTGGGTTGAAAAGTCCTTTTCATAAAAATCCCTCACTTTTAATTTCCGTATAATTCCAAAATTACAAACATCAAAATTAATTATAATTTACCTAAAAGTCAAGTTTTTTTTACCCTGTTCATGTTATTTATTTTTTTATTCCGGACAAAATTATTTTAAGTACTCACATTTTTTTAAAAAACTCTATTTATCTATTTTTCATTCCTTTACCAGAACATTAATGTTTGAGGACAAAAATATATTTCATTTTCTCTTTGACATTAACCTTTTTTTTCTTTATTATTAAGTATTGAAAGCTTAATCCTGATATTGAAAATTTGTGGATAACTGCATAGATGTAACTAATTCTGAATTCAATATTCCACAGTTAATCTTTATTTATTTTTCTTGCTCTGTATTTTTTTTATTATAAATCTTTTTATATATTGTTTATATTGTTGTTATGGTTTTTTGTTTTATCCTGTAAAAAATCATAACCTTAAATATTTTTTTTCTTTTTGGATATTTATATTAATTAATGTTTTATCAAAACAATGTTAATAATTTGTGGATAAACCAATTAACCTTTCAACAAAGAGGATTATAAAATGGCACAAAGTCATGTTGATATTTGGGAACAATTTTTGGACACTATTAAGGGATGTATAAATGATCAGGCTTATATTACGTGGTTCAAACCAATTGTGCCTTTGAATTTTGATGGGGCTAAACTGACGTTGCAAGTGCCAAGTCAATTTTTCTATGAATTTTTAGAGGCACATTACCAACCTCTTATTCAAAAAACGATTTCTCAAATTTTGGGAAATGGCGCGTCTGTTATTTTTTCAATAGCTGGATATAACACAGAACATTTTACTGTCAATAGCAACAAAGAAAAAAATTTAACATCCACAAATCACGTAGAAGACGAAATTGACCTCAATATTGAAAGCACACTTAACGACCGATATACCTTTGAAAGGTTCGTCGAAGGAAGCAACAATCAGTTTGCACGTGCCGCCTCAATGTCTGTTGCAGAATCTCCGGGAACAACAACGTTTAATCCTTTACTCATTTATGGAGGAGTCGGACTGGGAAAAACCCATTTAATTCAAGCGATTGGTAATCATATTCAGAAGAAAATAAACATGCGATGTGTCTTATATGTATCCAGCGAAACATTTACATTTGATTTCATTGATTCGATTCAAAATAATAAAACGACAGAGTTCAGCAATACATACCGTAATGTTGATGTATTGATTGTTGACGATATTCATTTTTTCACTAATAAAGAACGTACCCAGGAAGAATTCTTTCATACATTTAATAGCTTACATCAGAAAGGGAAACAAATTGTTCTTACATCAGACCGTCCTCCCAAAGAATTAAAAGGAATTGAAGAAAGACTAATTTCTCGATTTCAGTGGGGATTAGTTGCTGACATCCAACCTCCGGATTTAGAAACGCGGATAGCGATTCTACAAAAAAAAGCCGAGGATAATAGTTTGACCGTATCAAAAGAAATCATTCAGCTTTTTGCCACGAATATCAAATCCAATATAAGAGAGTTGGAGGGCGCATTAATTCGATTATTGGCTGCTTCTTCTTTGCAGGGAAAAGATGTAACAATTGAATTGGCAAAAAGTGTTTTAAAAGATTTAAGCCTCGGTTCAAAAAAAGATTTGAGTATTGAATCAATTCAACGGATTGTTTGTGAACATTTTGAAATTCCCGAAGACCTCATCAGAGCTAAAAACAGAAAAAAGGAGATCGCATTGGCAAGACAAATTTCCATGTTTTTGGCAAAGAAGTTGACCAATCATTCTTATAAAACAATCGGATTACATTTCGGAGGACGGGACCATTCCACGGTAATTCACGCTATTCAGTCTATCGAAAAATCAAAAAATAATGATCAAAAATTGGTCGAATCCATTAAAATACTGGAACGAAAAATTGATATTGAAAATATCTAATTATGGTATAGCGTACTGCAAAATACAACGTTGTTTTTATTATGATGTTGTCTACTGTAAATACAGAATTTTTGATTTGACCATCTCCAATCAATTATCAACACCGATAATTTTATGATTGCATTAAAATCTTTTTATCTTATTGACAACAAAGAAATTTAGTAGCCAAAAGATTATCAACAAATTATTCTCATTTTTTACATTACCCTATGGAATAAATTGTGGATAATATAAAAGAAATTCACAAAATAATATTCAACTCCCTTTACAGATATAATAATGAAAAAAATAATCACATATAGCTAACATTTTTTTCTGATTTATCCACCGCATTCATTTCTTTTTTGATATTAATTATATTTGAATTGGGATACCAATTTTTCAATTATCAACACTATCCACATCACTATTATTACTATATATATTAAATAATATATAATAAATAATATTTATATCCTAAATTTTTATTGACTGAAGTAAATTATTGAACTCATTCTTTTTTTAAATTGTGGTTTTATAAAAAAAATATTGATACTTTTATTTTATTTTTTTATATTTAAAGATGTTATCTTTTGAAATAAAACCATATACCATTAAAGGAGACTAAAATGCACTTTACTGTGTCCAAGAGTGTACTATTAAAAGGCCTTCAAAAAGTTGTCGGTGTTATCCCAACGAAGACCACAATACCTATTCTGGAAAACATTCTTTTGGAGTTAGCAGAAAATAAGCTAACCATAACAGGAACAGATTTGGAAATATGTATCTCAACTGAAATTGATGTAAATGGAGAAATGGACGGGTCGTGTACTGTTCCGGCCAGATCTTTGACTGAAATTCTTCGAGAGTTACCGGAGATACCAATTAATATTCAACTGGAAGAACAGGATAAGATTACGATTAAAACGCCGAACGGATTATATCGGCTTAGTGGGCAGCCCAAAGAGGAATTTCCGAGTATTGTGCTTGAAGAAAGCGAAGGACAGGTCGAAATTGAAGCGAACCTTTTAGCTCGTATGATCGATAAAACTATATTTGCCGTTTCTACGGATGAACTACGAGCGACTCTGATGGCAGTCTATTTTCAGTTTATGGAAGAGGAATTTAGATGTGTAGCAACTGATGGTCATCGATTGGTAAAAATAAACAATTATCAAATTAAATCACCGGATTTTCATAGAGATGTGATTGTGCCGACAAAAGCACTTTCACTGATGTTAAAAAATATCGAGTCTTTAGCCGATCCGGAGAAAACAAAAGTTAATATTTCATTCGGTGAAAATCATATTATTTTTCGTTTGAAAGAGACGTTCGTATATTCAAAAGTTGTCGAAGGACAATATCCTAAATATGATAATGTGATTCCGATAGATAATGACAAAAAATTAATTGTCCAAAAAGATGACCTGGCTGCTGCTGTACGGAGAGTAGATATCTTTTCCAATTCTTTCACCCACCAAATAAAATTTCAAATTGACAATGATAAAATGAATATCTTTTCAGAGGATGTGGAATTAGGCGGTGAAGGAAATGAAGAAATTAAAATAAAATATGATAGTGAAAATATTGAGGTCGCTTACAACGGAACTTACATATTAGACATTTTAAGACACATGGACACAGAGGAAGTTGTTTTTATGCTTAAGGATTCGGTAAGTGCAGCGATTGTTACGCCTTCGACCCAACGCGAGAAAGAAGATTTAATGATGTTGATTATGCCGATTCGCCTAAAAGAGGAAAAATAAGCAGCGTATGCGGTTAAGCTCTGTTTCATTAGATAACTTTAGAAATTATGACCAGGCGATTTTTAAATTCGGAGAAAATAAGAATTTTATTATTGGTCAAAATGCCCAGGGAAAGAGCAATCTATTAGAGGCAATTTACTTACTATGTTTATCGAAAAGCTTTCGAACGTCCCGTGAGAAAGAAGCAATAAAATTTTCGGAATTGAGTTTTATAATTGAAGGTGAGTGCGATTTAGATGACGGAACTCGAAAAAGGGTTATTTTCCGTTATTCTAAAGAAAAAGGAAAAGAGATTTCCGTAAACAGAAAAAGATTACATAAAATATCTGATCTCATTGGTCATTTCCCAGTTGTCCTATCCTCACCGGAAGAATATAACATAACGACAGGACCGCCATCTGAAAGAAGAAAATTTGCTGATATTCTAATTTCACAGATTAATAGAAAATATGTGCATGATCTAATAGAGTATCAACGGATCATTAAACAAAAGAATGCCATATTATCACAAAGGAAAAATGCTGAAGTAAAAAGAAAACAGTTACTTCAACCTTGGAATGAGCGATTAATAGAAACCGGAACGAGAATTATTAATTTCCGTGAGCAATTTTCGATTCAGCTTTCTAATCTACTCGGTGATATTTATGCGAAACTGATTACTAATAGTGAGCATTTGGAATTTTCCTATAAACCAAACATAGATTATAAAAGTGAAGGTGATATCAGAAGTCAATTTGATCATCATTTAAAAAAATATGTTGTTACCGAAATCAATCTGGGATATAGTATTGTTGGTCCGCATCGGGACAATTATTCATTTAAAATTAACGGAAAAAATATTCGCCAATACGGTTCAAGGGGGCAGCATAAAACAGTTTTAATATCATTGGCAATAGCTGAATATAATTTAATTAAAGAAATTAAAAAAGAAACACCGATAATCTTAATCGATGATTTATATTCAGAACTTGACGAAGACAGAGAAAAAAAAATTATTGATCTTTTAGATGAAAAAGGGCAAATTTTTATCACGTCAACAGAGTTGAAGCAAAATAAACTGGGTCCCGAAAACGATAAAATTTTTTATGTGAAAAATGGTCAAATTAAAGAGCAGAAGCATTAAATGAATACACTAAAAGATGCATTAAATGAATTAATTAGCAATTTAGGAATAGAAAATAAAATAAATGAAAGCCAGGCTATCAACTTATGGCCTATCATGGTAGGCAAAAATATTGCCGAGGTGAGTCAGGCTGAAAGAGTAGAAAACAAAATATTATTTGTTCATGTGACCAATAGTGTTTGGCGAAATGAATTACTTTTTCATAAAGAGAAAATTATTGAACGATTGAATAAGAAGATTGGAAAAAGAATTATTAACGATATCAAATTTTTTTGAACAAAAATTACACGGTAATTTAGATTGTTTGCAAAAAAAACATTACGTTTTCGAGAGGATGAGAATGTCAGATCAATTAAAGAATATGGTGGGTAAAGATTTATCAAAGTACGATGCAAAACAAATTACGGTATTAAAGGGACTTGAAGCGGTCAGAAAAAGACCAGCAATGTACATCGGCGATGTTTCAACCCGAGGTTTACATCATTTGGTTTATGAAGTTGTTGACAATAGTATTGATGAAGCATTAGCTGGTTACTGTGATAAAATTGAAGTCATTATACACAAAGACAACAAAGTAACAGTTATTGATAATGGTCGGGGAATCCCTGTTGATATTCATCCGACACAAAAAACGTCTGCTTTGGAAGTTGTAATGACCATGTTGCATGCAGGAGGAAAATTCGATAAAAAATCTTATAAAGTTTCTGGTGGGTTGCATGGTGTTGGTGTTTCCGTGGTCAATGCACTTGCAGAATGGTGTGAAGTTGAGGTATATAGAAATGGAAAAATTTATTACCAGGAATATAAAATGGGTTTTCCCCAGGATAAGGTAAAGGCAAAGGGAACAATTCAAAAAACAGGTACTAAAGTCACTTTTTTGCCTGACAGATCCATATTTAAGAAAGTGAATTTCAACTATAATATTTTATGTGAAAGACTTAGGGAGTTGGCATTTTTAAATAAAGATTTGGTAATCAAAATAAAGGACGAACGATCAAATAAATCAGATATGTTTCGGTATAAAGGAGGAATTGTTGAGTTTGTAAAATATCTGGATCAGAACAGAGAATCATTGCAAAAGAAGGTCATTTACATTGAAAATGAAAAAGAGGATGTACCTGTTGAGTTAGCTTTTGAATATAATACGGGATATACGGAAAATATTTTTTCTTATGTCAATAACATTCATACCATTGAAGGCGGCTCCCATTTGATTGGTTTTAAAACTGCCCTGACCAGAACATTAAATAATTATGCGATCAAAAATAAATTGCTTAAGAATGTGCAGTTCACTCTAACCGGTGAAGATGTCAGAGAAGGATTGAGCGCGATTATCAGTATTAAACATAAAGAACCTCAGTTTGAAGGACAGACAAAAACGAAATTAGGTAACAGTGAAGTAAAAGGAATTGTTGAAAGTATTGTCGGTGATGGGCTATCTTTGTACCTTGAAGAGAACCCAGCGGTTGCAAAAAAAATTCTTGAAAAATGTCTTTCAACAGCCCGTTCCAGGGAAGCTGCTCGAAAAGCGCGTGATTTGTCACGAAGGAAAACAGCGCTAAATGGCGCGGGGTTGCCCGGCAAATTAGCCGACTGCTCAATCAAAGATCCGGAACATGCAGAAATATTTTTAGTTGAGGGCGACTCTGCTGGAGGATCTGCGAAACAGGGCCGGGACAGAAGAACGCAAGCAATACTTCCTCTAAAGGGAAAAATTTTAAATGTTGAAAAAGCGCGATTAGATAAAATACTATCCAACACCGAAATTAGAACAATCGTCACAGCATTGGGGACAGGTATCGGATCAGATAGTTTTGACATTTCAAAACTCAGGTATTATAAAATTATTATTATGACGGACGCGGATGTGGACGGTGCTCATATTCGAACCCTGTTATTGACATTTTTCTTCAGATATATGAGAGAACTGATTGAAAAAGGACATGTCTATATCGCTCAGCCCCCCTTGTATCGCATCGCAAAAGGCAAAAAAGAATTTTACGCCTTTGATGATGACGAGCTACACCTAATAACAAAACGACTTGGTGATAATGGAATCAATATTCAGCGATACAAAGGATTGGGAGAAATGAATCCCGATCAGTTATGGAAAACGACAATGGATATTGAAAACAGAAGCCTGTTACAGGTAGCTATTGAAGAGGCATTTATGGCAGATGTTATCTTTTCAACATTGATGGGAGATAATGTCGAGCCGAGAAGAAAGTTTATTGAAGAAAATGCAAAGTATGTGAAAAATTTAGATGTTTAGTTAACTAATAGACGTGGATAGTAAATAGAACCACGATTAAAAGGAAGAAAATAATGAAAATGAAGAAATGATATTCCCCAAAAGGGAAAATATAATATGGAAATAACAACAGATATACGATTAGGTGACTGCAAAGATATTCTTAAAGAAGTACCGGACAACTCTGTAGATCTTATTTTTACATCACCTCCATATGCAGATCAAAGAAAAAAAACGTATGGAGGAGTATCGCCAGATAATTATGTTGAATGGTTTTTACCGATATCAAAGCAAATGCTACGTGTTCTGAAACCAGATGGAACATTTATTCTGAATATTAAAGAAAAGGTTGTTAATGGAGAAAGAAGTACTTATGTCATTGAACTAATCTTGGAAATGAGAAAACAAGGTTGGTTTTGGACAGAAGAGTTTATATGGCACAAGAAAAATTGTTATCCTGGCAAATGGCCAAATAGGTTTCGTGATGCTTGGGAAAGACTTCTACAGTTTAACAAAAACAAGAAATTTAATATGTATCAAGAAAAAGTTATGATTCCTATGGGTGATTGGGCTAAATCAAGATTAAAAAAATTAAGTGAAACAGATAAAAAAAGAGATGAGTCGAAAGTGGGGAGCGGCTTTGGAAAAAATATATCAAATTGGTTAAAAAGAGAAAAAGCATATCCAACAAATGTAATTTATCTCTCAACAGAGTGTGGTAATAAAAACCATAGTGCTGCTTTTCCTGAAGCCCTTCCAGAATGGTTTATTAAATTATTTACAAAATCTGGAGATATGGTATTAGATCCATTCATGGGATCAGGGACAACAAATTTTGTTGCACAAAGAATGTTTAGAAATTCTATGGGAATTGAAATACAAAAGGAATACTATTACTTCGTTAAAGAAAGAATTGAACCAATCAAATCAATATTATCTGAGCCAGAAGAAAAATATGAATCAATTGGAATTAAGTAAAGTTACAAATTACGTTGAAGATAACATTGGCACATTTCATAAGAAGAGAATTGATGTTCTTGATCGGTTGAAACTTAAAACGGTTTTAAAAAAGAAAAATCCATACTTATTTAAAGCAAAATATCTACTAACAGCAGAAGAAATAATTCGAAAACTGACCGATGCTTTTGTATCTTCAAATGAAGAAACTATTTTTGGAGATTGGCTTGAAGGGTTGGCAATTTTTATAAATAAAGAGGTTTACAGCGGTTGGAAATCGGGAATTACAGGTATCGACCTTGAATTTGACAAAGAAAATATTCGCTATATAGTAAATATAAAGTCAGGTCCAAATTGGGGGAACAGTAGTCAGATTGCTAAAATGAAAGGAGATTTTGCTACAGCGATACGTTCGTTAAGAACAAGTAATTCAGGACTGAATGTCATAGCTGTTAATGGTTGTTGTTATGGAAAAGACAACAATCCAGATAAAGGTAATTACTTCAAATATTGTGGACAAGAGTTCTGGCATTTCATATCCGGACAAGAGAATCTTTATAAAGACATAATCGAGCCGCTTGGTCATAAAGCAAAAGAAAAAAATGAAATGTTTATGGAATTTTATGCCAGGATGATAAATAAATTTACAAAAGAGTTCGCAAATGATTTCTGTGATGAAAATGGAGAAATAAATTGGGGTAAACTTGTTGAATTTAACTCTGGAAAAAGAAAAAATATAATTCATTAAGAAGAATTTAAATGTGAAACTGTTTGTTTATCAAAGATTGGATTAATAAAGATTGTTAACTATCTATAAAAAAGAGAGAAATAAAGAATGGATGTAAAAAAAGAACGTATTACACCAATAAATATAGAAGAGGAGATGAAAGATTCCTACATCGATTATTCGATGTCGGTGATTGTTTCGAGAGCACTACCGGACGTCAGAGACGGTTTAAAACCGGTTCATCGGCGAGTTCTTTATGGGATGCATGAACTCGGATTGAGGCCGAACACGGGTTATAAAAAGAGTGCGAGAATTGTCGGAGAAGTTCTTGGAAAATATCATCCACACGGCGATGCGGCTGTTTATGATACGATGGTTAGAATGGTTCAGGATTTTTCGTTAAGATATCCGTTGGTTGACGGACAGGGAAATTTTGGTTCTGTCGATGGCGACGCACCTGCGGCAATGCGTTATACGGAAGCAAAATTAGCAAAAATTGCAGAGGAAACATTACGAGATTTGGATAAAGACACTGTTAATTTTGTTCCGAACTTTGATGAGACGCTTAAAGAACCTGTTGTTTTACCCTCGCTTTTACCATCACTATTGATAAACGGATCATCTGGAATTGCTGTTGGCATGGCTACAAATATCCCGCCTCATAATTTGTCAGAAGTCGTTGATGCACTTATTGCTACTATTGATGATCCGGCTATTAAATTGGAAGATTTAATTAGTATCATTCAGGGACCTGATTTTCCTACTGGTGCTATCATTTACGGTCGGGGAGGGATTGATGAAGCCTACCGAACCGGAAGAGGAAAAATATTAGTCAGGGCTCGGGCAAATATTGAGTCCACCCGGCAAAATAAAGATAATATTGTTGTGACAGAAATCCCTTATACAGTCAATAAAGCCAATTTGATAGAAAAAATTGCCCAATTAGTGAACGATCGGAAAATTGACGGAATTACTGAAATTCGCGATGAATCGGACAAAGACGGTTATCGAATCGTTATTGAACTACGGCGAGATGTTCAACCTCACGCGATTTTAAATTATCTCTATAAGCATACGCAAATGCAAATTACTTTTGGGGTAATCATGATAGCATTAGTTGACGGTGTGCCTCAAATTTTAAATCTACAGCAGATATTAATGCACTTCATTAATTTCAGGCATGACGTCATCGTTAGAAGAACAAAGTATGAATTGGACAAGGCAGAAAAAAGAGCGCATATTTTAGAAGGCCTCAAGATTGCTCTTGATAATATTGATGAAATAATTGAATTGATAAAAAAATCCAGAAATCCGAGCACGGCCAAACAGAATTTGATGAAGAGATTCAAGTTGTCCGAAGTTCAAGCTCAGGCAATTTTAGACATGAGGCTACAACGGCTAACCGGACTGGAGAGAAAAAAAATTGAGGATGAATATTTAGCAACGATCAAATTGATTGATAAATTTAAAACGATCTTGGGCAGCAAGTCAATGCGAATGCAGATCATTAAGGAAGAACTGGGAGAATTAAAAGAGAAATACGGTGACGATCGCAGAACTGAAATTATTGTAAAGACAGAAGAATTTTCCATTGAAGATATGATCGCCGAAGAAGATATGGTGATCACAGTTTCTCATAAGGGGTTCATAAAAAGGTTTCCGGTTTCGGGATACCGGAGACAATTTAGGGGAGGAACTGGCTCATCAGGCGCTTCAACCAGGGTTGAGGATTTTATTGAACATTTATTTATTGCTTCAACCCATCATTATATTCTAATTTTTACCAATCAAGGACGATGCTACTGGCTGAAAGTTCATGAAATTCCTCAAGCCGGTAAGGGATCAAAAGGCAGATCCATTGTTAACTTAATTGATATTAAAAAAGATGAACACATTGCCGATATTGTTAATGTGAGAGCGTTTGATGATAAACATTTTATTATGATGGCTACACAGAAGGGAATTGTGAAAAAAACTGTTTTATCAGCTTTTGGAAATCCAAGAAAAGCCGGAATTAATTCAATTAATATAAAAGAAGGAGATTATCTAATATCGGCAAAAATAACCGACGGTAACCAGGAAATCGTACTTGGCACTTATTTCGGAAAAGCAATTCGATTTTTAGAATCCGATGTCCGTGAGATGGGGCGGACAGCGACAGGAGTGACCGGAATCAAGTTAGCAAAAGGAGATCGGGTTGTTGGTATGGTTACGGTTCGTCAGGATTCAACATTATTGGTTATAACGGAAAAAGGATTTGGTAAACGTACAGAAATCAAAGATTACCGAATAATTCGACGCGGAGGTAAGGGGGTTGTCACTGCAAAAACAACGAAACGGGTTGGTAACATGATTTCCATAAAAGAAATGGGTGATGATGATGATGTGATGATAATTACTACTTCCGGAAAAGTTATCCGTCAGGGAGTCAAACACATTCGAAAGATCGGAAGATCGACACAGGGAATCCGTTTAATTCGTTTATCTGAAAATGATCAAATTGCCGATGTTGCGCGTATTATAAAAGAGAATAATGAATAATTAGAGCAATATTCTTTTTCAATATGTTGAAAATTTCTTCATCTTGAAAAGTCGATCAGGGGAACTAGCATGGATGTTACAACAGGGGAAAAAGAAAAGCAACTGTTAGCTGCGACCGTTCGAGAGAGATTAATCGGTAAAAAAAATAGTGTCCTATATAAAGATTTATTAAATGAAAAATTACCGACATTTCTGAACAACTATTTGGAAAATGCAGTTCGGAAATTGGTTCATACAGAAGAACCGATCCAATTGAAACATTCAAACCGGTTTGATTTTTCCTATGAGAAAATAAAAATTTTAAGGGACTCGATAATTCAAGCAATTGAGGAAGCGACAATATTCCCCAAAGACCTCTTGTCTGATATTATCAATAAAACGGTGTCGTTACAGTTTGATTTAATAACAAGGCCTAACTCAACATTAATAAAAATTTTTTACAAAAAGACATCAGACCGAATCCAGGGAGACATCCTAAAACTGCTGGAAGCTCTTGATGACGAACGGATTTTCATCAAAAGATTAATTCAGAACATCCGGGAGTTTGATCAGTACCACATCGTCATCGAGGATTTTAAAAGAATTATAAAAAAAACAGAGAAAGAATGTTATTTCAAAGAAAACCTGATAGATAATTTTATTTCTGATGTAGAAAGTTTGATCAACTTTTTAGGAATGATCAAAGGTTACAGTAATAACACGATTAAAGTAAATTTAGTCAGATTACTTCTTAATGAGAGGAATTTGAGGAAATATTCCATCGCTTTTGAAAAATTTAATTCCGATTTGATTGATGTTGAAAAGATAAAGCAGCTATTGGATGACTGTATCGAAATTGAAAAAGATAGTGCCAACAACGAGGAAGATGACATTGATAGTTTCTTTATGATTTCGGAAGCTGAAAGCACAATTAGCGGACATCAAATAAAACAACGATTTGAAAAACAAAGTTATAGTGATGAAAAAAATTGTAATAAAGTGACGAAGATCACCAATATCGATCAGGATATTTCTAGTTTAATAATTGAGAGAAGTAAAATTGAAGAACAACCGGACGGACCGATTGATCAATTAAGAAATTTAATTAATGATAAAGACGAGAAATTTTTGTTAAAGAGAATATTCGAAAATGATCGAATGGAGTATGATGAATTCATTGGTCAATTAGAAAATATAAATAATTGGAAGGACGCCAAAGAACGCATCGATATTGAGTTAAGCGCCCGTTCGATACAACCTTTTTCAAAAGAAGCGTTACGACTTGGCGATTTAGTATTTAACAGATACTTTCCCGAAAAACATTAAAACAAGCTGAGGGCAATTAAAATGAAAAAGCAAAAGTTATTTAAGATTCTTGGTGGGGGAGTTCTTTTTTTATTATCAGTTAGTTTTTTATTTTCCTTTACTCAAGAAATTGAAAAATCCCAACCCAAAGACGAAAAAGGATTGATTAAATACAGTGACGGAAGAGTGAGGAAAAAAGAAATCAACGAGGAAAACTGGAAGCCAGCAGAGAAAAATACTGCTGTATTGTCAGGAGATCGTGTCAGAACTTATCAACGATCTCGAGCAGAACTTGAGCTGTTAAAATTGGATATTATTCGCATGGCACCGGAAACAATTATTGATGTGGTTAAATTGTATGAAGAAACAAAAAGCCAGAAAAAGGAAACACAGATACAATTGAACCAGGGAGACATTTGGGCTAAAATTAAGAAAAAGGATAATGATAGTAAATTTAACATTTCTGCACCAGTTGCGATGGCAGCAATAACCGGCACTGTTTTAAGGATGAATGTTAACACTGACTCCTCTACCCAATTGAAAGTTTACAATGGTGAGGTTCGTATAACCAACGCACCCGAGCGAACAGATTTAACTCCCCAATCCATTAGCAATGTATATGAGGTGCCAGGACCTCAAGAGGTTCCTGGTCCACGAGAAGTGTCATTAGAAGAATGGGTATATATTGTCAAAAATATGCAGACGATAATTATAGACAAAGACGGACAGATAAAGGAAGTCGGAAAATTTGACATGCAGGACAAAGATGAACAAACGGATTGGGTTAAGTGGAATTTGGAAAGAGATCGACTAAAATAATTAATTGTTAAATTTTCAAAAAATAAACATAATTGTGGTTAAAGAAAAAGGCGGATATGTAATCCGCCTTTTTCTTTCTAAAAATCAAATCCGACAGAAAAATAAACAACGCGATTTCCTTCACTTCTCTTCCCCATGGAAAGCGATATTGGACCCGCTAAAGTATTTACAGAAAAGCATGTACCGAAACCGTGGTCAAAATCTTTCGGTTTTATTTCTAATGTGTTTTTCCAGGTCGCACCAATATCATATCTAAAACTTAAATAAAAGTCAATCGGAAAGCCAAAAGGAAAACGATACCTGTATTCAAAACTTCCGGCGAATAAGTGCTTTCCAATTTTTTCATCTTGTTTTAAACCATAAAAAGATTGAATTCCGCCTAAACGAAATTGCTCGATAAACGGAGTGGTTAAATCGGATGTGCCCCACATAAACTTATAATGAACGGTATTTCTTTTAAAAAAAGTATAATATGTTTCTAATGATGAATAAAATTGAAAATATGAAATCTGACTATTTAAAAAAGATGCTGAAGACATTTTATATAAAAAGGTGTAATACTTTCCGAAATTTGGAAATGGATACTTATCTTGAGTGTCAACAATAGACTGAATAGCGAAGGTTTTCAAATCATATTGGCTCGTCGGATATCCATATCCGGAAACAGATTCCATTTCAATATTTTTAATTGAAGCTATAAATGATAATATCCCTAAACGCTTTATTTGGCTGCCTATCGATAAAGAAAAACCATTTTCCCTTGTGAGATATTCTCCGATATTTTTTCCGTCATCATAAACGTATCGCTTTAATTGCTGATGATAAAGTTCAAAGTTACCTGTCAGAAAGGTGTTAATAATTCTATCAGCTCTATATTTGAATTTAAAAATTTTATCTTTGATCCCGTATTGAGCATGGAACGTGATCGGATTAGCTAATCCTAAAAAATTTTCATCAACTATTTCTAATAATGTTTTATTTTTCCTGATTAAGTCATAGCGATAACCTAATCTTAACAGATTAAATTGTTTTTCTTCTACCTTTATAGTAAGCCGAGGTTTTCTGTCGGAGTTTTGCACCTTTAACGAGACTGTTTTAAAAAGGTTGGTGCTGTAAATATTTTTTAATCCCTGGTCAACTTTGTCTAAATTGAAAATATCTCCCTCAATTAAGGGAAATTCTCTTAAGATTGCAAAATCCCTTGTTTTAATATTACCAGTCACATTTATGGACGAAATTATTCCTTCATTCAAATAAATATGAAGTGTTTCGTGATCAATTTTTACATCCATAATATTAATAAATCCGTATCCGTTAGCTTGATAAAGATTAGTAATCCGCTCGATATCTTTTTTAGAGTCATAAAAGTTAATAGGAGCTCCGGGTTTAGATTTTACTTGAGCTTTAATCAAAGAGTCTGAAAATACGTGATTTCCATGTACAACAATTTCTTTAAATGATGGATTAGGAACAGGATAGTACTTTAAAGAAAGAAGGCTGTCTTCTATCGTATATTCAACGTGTACATCGGAAAAATAGCCAAGCTGATAAATTTCCTCTAAAGATTTTTTTACATGTTGCAGTTTAGTTGGTGTTTGAATCGTTTTTTTTATGGTGAAAAGAATTTGTTCGTTGATTAACGAATCATTACCATTCATTAACTCAATAGAAGAAACGAAAAATCCCTGTTTTGATAAATTTTCTTCTTCCTTTTTTTGATGAAAAATATTTTCAATTTGATTAATAATATCGTTTGCCTTTTCTTTTCCCAAATCAATTATTTGATCAATCTTCGGGAAATCATCGGATTTGAAATCACCCAAATCAGGGCGGATTAACACGTCTGCCAGTTTTCGTTGTTGTTCGTTTTTTTCTTTTTGCATAATCGAGGTAACTTGATCTGCCAGTTTCCAGGGAACGTATAAACTGCTTTTATCGTTAAGTTCAGAAGAAGTATCGATTGCTATGATCAAATCAACATCAAATTCTTTAACTTCTTCAACCGGAATGTTGTTGATGAGACCGCCATCAACAAGGAGCATATTATCTCGTTCTACTGGCTCAAAAAGCAGCGGAACCGCCGAAGAAGCTCTCATCGCTTCAGCCAAATTACCATTTTTTAAAATGACCTTTCTTCCTGAAACTAAATCACAAGCTAAAGCCCTAAAAGGAATTTCTAATCTGTCAAAATTCTGATTTGTGAGATAATCTGCCCTCAAAGAAAGAGTTGTTAAAATTGATGTCAATCTTTGGCCCGGCGTGAGTGCCTGTGGGATTGCTATTTTAAAGCCGTCAAACCTGATCTGAATGATTGCTTTGCTTCGTTCCTGTTTTTGACTGACAAAGAGGCTGGTTCTTGGTGGACTGTCAACCATTATTTTGTCCCAGTCAATATTGCGCGTAATTTCTTCAATTTGGTATGCAGAATATCCAGCGGCAAACAAACCACCGACGATGCTTCCAATGCTTGATCCGACAATAATATCAATGGGAATTTTATGATCTTCCAACACCTGAAGAACACCAATCTGTGCAAATCCCCGCGCGCCTCCTCCGCTTAAACATAATCCAATCCTCGGCCGTTTTATTTGTTTGTGTGATACAAAGGAATTGGGCGGCAAAACAACTCGATCAAACTCTAAAGAAATTGTTTGGGTGTATGCAATTACTGACAATATTCCTAAATAAAAAAGAAAAATTATTAACAGGATAAATGTTATTTTTGAAAGTTTCATCGTTTTTAGCTATGAGTATTTATTTTTAACTTGGATTGAAAAGTCATAATTGAATAATCGTTATAGATCAAATGAAGAGAAATAAATTATTCATCTCCTTCAATGTAAAAATTACGTGTAAGATGCAAAAGGAACATAACTTATAAAAATAAAATTGACTTTAATAAATTAATTTTGTAAGTTTGATTTAAAACAAAATTTATTTAATTTATGAAACGATCATTTGATACGAAAAAACTCATCATTGTTAGTTTTTTTACTGCACTAACAGCTGTGGGTGCATTTTTAAAAATACCGTTGCCACACGTACCAATCACACTGCAAACTTTTTTTGTTATCATGAGTGGCAACATCTTAGGGCATGTTTATGGCACACTTAGCCAGATTTTATATATTATTATTGGTTTAGTCGGTCTGCCAATATTTGCTTATGGCGGCGGCCCGGGTTATATTTTTCAACCCACCTTTGGATACATTTTAGGGTATCCGTTTTGCGCATTAACCATTGGTTATTTAATGAAAATATTGATGCCGGTGCGCAAATCAAATGAGAACTCAAAAATAAAAAGAGCCTTTTCTGTTTTTTTAATTGATATTGTTGGTATTGTTGTTATCTTTATGTTTGGGTTAAGTTATATTTATGTAAATATGAAATACGGATTATATAAAAATTTGATTCATACCGATCAAATTTCCAATGTTAACTGGAAACAAATATTACAAACAACATTTTTTTTGTTTATTCCGATAGATTTAATTAAAGCATCATTGGCTGCAATTATTACAGAAAAAGTGAAACGTATTTTGTAAATATTTTTTTTGTTTTTTTTCTCTGTACAGTGAAAGTTGCAATGTTTTGAATGTAAGCAAAAGATATTCATAATTCAAGAGTTAAATTCAATATTTTAAAAATAACAGTAGAGGGTAAATTATGTCAAGATTTGTGATGGGAGTAGATGGGGGCGGTACAAAAACAGAAATTGTTCTGATCGACAGCATGGGGGGGGTTATCGGTAAAATCAAAGTTGATAGCACCAATTATCAGGTCGTTGGTGAAAAAGTCAAAATCAATTTGATTCAAGGCTTTGAAAAGTTGATGAAAAAGACTAATGTAACGCTGAACAAAGTGGATCATATCTTTTTAGGTTTAGCAGGCGCCGGGAGAAAAAGTGACAGGGAAGAAATTAAACAACTTTTTCAAGACACGCCATACAAGGACTTAATTACTGTTGACAGCGATGCAATTGTTGCGCTGGCCGGAGCATTTGGAACAGCGCCAGGAATTATTATTATCGCCGGTACCGGGGCTATTTGTTTTGGAAAAAATCAGCAGGGAAAAATTGCTCGATCCGGAGGATGGGGCTACTTATTAGGTGATGAAGGAAGTGGTTATTTCATCGGAAGAGAGGCAATAATCGCTGCGCTAAAGGATTTTGATGGTCGGGGTGAAAAAACAGAGTTAAGACAAGTTGTTACAAAACAATTCAATTTAGATTCAATCGAAAAGATAATTCCTTTAATTTATAAAAATAAAATTGATCGGATACAGATCGCCGGACTTGCTCCCTTGGTCTTTAAAACAGCTGATAAAGGTGATTTAATTGCCGAGGAAATTGTAAAAAGCGCAGGTAAGGAATTAGGAAATTTAGCAAAAGCGGTTGCTGATCGATTGGGATTTACCAGCGATGAAGTTAGGGTAGCTTTGATCGGAAGTATTTTCAAAGAAAAGGAAATGTTAATTAATCACATTTCAAAAGAATTGTATGAAATATCGTGGAACGTAACTGTCTCTGAACCAATGTTTCAACCGAGTTATGGAGCAGCATTAATGGCGCTTCAAAAAATAGATGTTGAAATCACCGAATTCCTGTTGAAAAATTTATCTGAATCAATCGAGAAACATGTGGAGATTTAGGGGTGCGCTCTCTTTTAAAATTGACTAAAAAAAGAGAAAAGCTGGTGATCGGGCTGATGTCCGGAACGTCAATGGACGGAATTGACTGTTCGTTAGTTAGAATTGAAAATTCTGGTTTTGAGACAAAAATCGATTTATTATGTTTCCTTACGATTCCCTTTCCTGAATCTGTAAAGGAAAGGTTGTTGAAGATGTCACAAGCTGAAAAATGGTCAGTCGATGAAATTTGTAAGGCCAATTATGCAGTATCAGAGTTATATTCGGATTCAATTTTTCGCGTATGTCAAGCATCAAAGATTGATATCAAACAGATTGACCTGATTGGTTCGCATGGACAAACGATCCGTCACTTACCAACGCCCCAAGATTATTTTGATAAAAATGTCCGTTCCACGCTACAGATTGGTGAGCCTGCGGTTATTGCCAGCAGAACCAGAGTTGTTACAGTCAGTAATTTCAGAGCAGCAGATATGGCGGTCGGAGGCGAGGGCGCACCGTTAGTGCCCTATTTTGATTATTTGATGTTTAACTCAAAAAAAGAGAACTGCGTCATTTTAAATATCGGTGGTATTGCAAATATCACAGTCATTCCAAAGTGCTCATCAATTGATGAAATAGTTGCATTTGATACCGGACCCGGGAATATGGTAATTAATGCGTTAATGCAAAAACTTTTTGATAAAGATTTTGATGATGCCGGAAAACATGCGGCTAATGGGAGCATTTCTAAAGATCTATTGCAGCTTTTATTAGACCACCCATATTTTCAAAAGGGATTACCAAAATCGTCAGGCAGGGAAGAATTTGGTCAAACTTTTGTTGATGAGATATTAAAAATTAACGAAGAGTTAAATTTAAAGTCAAACGATCTCATTGCTACAGTGACAGAATTAACAGCGGCATCAATCGCAAAAGGAGTCGCATTGACAAGACTCCGGCTTCGTGATGTGGATCAATTGATTGTGAGCGGAGGTGGCGTACATAATAAAACCCTGATGCAACAATTAAAGAGAAAATTTAACCAAGCTCAAATTTTAATGTCCGATCAATTTGGAATACCTGCAGACGCAAAAGAGGCAATATGTTTTGCTGTTTTAGCGAATGAAACAATCTGTGGAAATCCAGCAAATATACCAACAGTGACAGGAGCCCGAAGGAAACAAATTTTGGGATCGATTACAATTGTTTAAATAAATTAAAAACAATATATTTATAAGCATCCGGAGGATGTCGAGCTTGTTTTTATCATCTAAAAGTGAAAGATTGGAAACGAAACCTTACACTAAACTGGCACTGATTTATGATGAGGTGATGCACCATGTCAATTATCGACGTTGGGCAAGTTATATATTAGAAATAATCAATAAATTTAATCATTCAGCAACATTATTGTTAGACATTTCATGCGGAACCGGAACTTTTTTAACAAGTTTAAAAACAAAAAGTTTTGACCTGTTTGGATTTGATTTCTCCTTTGAGATGGTTCATGTTGCCAAAAATAAAGCAGAAAAGTTCAACAAAATGATTCATCTTTTTCAGGGAGATATGACCGCATTTTGTTTTAAAAGAGAATTCGATATAATTGTCTGTCTATATGACAGCATCAACTATCTGCTTGATTTTGATACCTGGCAGTTCGTCTTTAAATGTGCAGAACAGAATCTGAAATCGGGGGGATTATTCATCTTCGATATTTGTACAGAGAGGAACTCAGTTGAATATTTTATGAATTATAAAGAGAAAAGTCAAGGATCAAGTTATTCGTATGTTCGAGAAAGCACATATAACAAAAGGAAGAAACTTCATTATAACCGTTTTATGATAGAATTCAAAAAAGAACCAATAAAATATATCGAGATCCACAAACAGAAAATTTTTAAGATCGATGAGGTGTTGTCTTTTATAAAGGAAACAAATCTTGAATTGATCGGAAAGTTCGATGGTTTTTCATTTAACAGCGCCAATGAAAGATCGCTTCGGGTTCACTTTGTGTTAAGAAAATGGTGAGCATATGATTCAGGTTTCAAATGTAATGGCGAAATATCCGGGAGGAGATGGGCTAGAGCTTGTCAATTTGACGGTTTCTCCCGGCGAATTTGTCTATTTAATAGGTCCCAGCGGCGCAGGTAAAAGTAGTGTATTAAAGGTCATTTACATGGACATTTTTCCTCAGTCCGGATTTGTTAAGGTCAATGGCTATAATTCTTTGAACATGAAGAAAAACCAAATACCTCATCTTCGAAGGAAATTGGGGATAATTTTTCAGGATTTTAAGTTATTGCCTGATCGTAAGGTTTTTGATAATGTGGCATTCACGCTTCACGTGACGAATACACCGCACCACCGGATAAAGAAAAAAGTGTTAAGGGTATTAGCTGAAGTCGGAATAAGTCACAAACGAAATAAGATGCCACAAGAATTATCCGGGGGAGAACAACAAAGGGTCGCGATTGCAAGAGCATTGGTAAATGAGCCGATAGTTTTGTTGGCGGATGAGATAACCGGAAATTTAGACCCGAAATCTGCGGAGGAGATTGTGAAATTATTAGATAAAATAAATGAAAAAGGCACTGCAATTTTAATGGCGACACATGACGACAGCTTGGTTAAAACAAAAAGTAATCGGAAAGTGGTAAAAATTGTTAATGGTAGAACCCAGCATTTTAAGGGGAGATAGAATTGATCAGAGGGTTAATATACTCCATTGCAGAGGGTTTAAAAGGTCTGAATCGGGCCAAGTTTTCTGCTTCGATATCTGTTATTACCATTTTTTTGTCACTCATTATTATTGCTATTTTTCTGATTTTTATTTTTAATGTCCATCTTGTGGCTACTCAAATTCAGGCTCGAATGGAATTGGAGGTATTTATTGACAATTCGTTCACCGAAGAGCAAATTGCTGAATTGTCTGATAATATTAAATCAATCGAGGGGATTGAACGGATCGGTTATGTTTCAAGAGAACGGGCTGCTGAAATATTTAGAGAGCATTTCGGCGAAGAGATGTTTGAAATTTTGGAAGAAAATCCGTTGCCAAGATCCTTTCATATTAAGCTTAAACCCTCTTTCCTTTCTTCAAATAAATCTCAACAGATTTTAAATGAAATCGTGAAACTCGATGGTGTTGATGAAATCCTGTATCGTCATGATTTATTGGTCATGCTTGAGAAATATATGAACCTGTTTATTATTATTATGATGATGATTGGATTTTTATTAGCGCTCGGATCCATTATTTTAGTTTCGAACACGATTAAATTGATCATTTTTTCAAGACAAAATATCATCGAAATAATGAAGTTAGTTGGCGCAAAAAAAAGTTTTATCCGGCGACCCTTTCTGGTTGAAGGCCTTATACAGGGAATTACCGGCGGAGTGTTGGCCGTTCTTTTTCTTTATGGTTTAATCAAAGTGATCAAATTGGAATTAACCGAAATAATTCTAATTGATGAGCGTATTTATTATATTTTATTGATATTAGGAACTTTTTTCGGATTAATTGGCAGTATTATTGCATTGCGGAAATTTTTAAGATATTATTAATTTTAATAAAAAACCATCACTAAACAACATTTGTTTGGCTCAAAGTTATAATTAAAATTGCTTGCAATTATTTGAACTTCTAAATTTTACTTGACAAAAGACTTAAAAATTGTTATCTTCAAATTGTAATAAAGTAATATTTTATTTGAAAGTTAGAAAAAAATTTGGATTAAACGAAATCGTTGTGAGATGGCAGAGAGAAATTTGACATATCGGGAAAATTCCATATTAAACTCGGTTATTGTAAATTTTGTTAACGAGGCATCTCCAATTGGTTCCAAGTTGATTTCCAAATCGTTCAGAAATCGGCTCAGCCCCGCTACGATTCGAAATGTATTGATGAATCTTGAGGACAAAGGCCTTGTGATTCAGCCTCATATATCAGCGGGAAGGATTCCGACCGATTTAGGATACCGTTACTATGTAAATGATTTAATGAAGATTGAGAAGCTAAAGCGGGCCGAAATAGAACAGATCGATTTGAACTTGAAACCGAGTTACAACGATAGCGTTGACTCGATATTGGAGAAAGCATGTCATATACTTTCCGAAATCTCAAATCAATTAGGGATAATTCTTTCTCCTCGGTTTGATCAAGGTATCTTTGAAAAATTGGAAATTATTCGTTTGAGTGAACATAAGTTGTTGATTGTTATTTCTGTTTACTCCGGAATTGTCAGAACCATAATGATGGAAATAAAATTTAATATCCACCCTAACAAAGTTGAAGAGACTGAAAGAATTTTAAATGAACGGTTGTCCGGATTGTCATTAAGAAAAATAAGGGACACGATTAAAAAACGATTTAATGATGTCAGCTACGGTGATAGAAAATTAATAGATCAGCTAACTGCTTCTGCAAATGAGATATTCACAATTGAAAATGACAGTGTCTATTTTAAAGGAACTTCAAATATTTTAAATCAACCAGAGTTTTCCGATACCGAACGCTTGAAAAAGATATTGAAATTGATTGATAATAAAAAGGTGCTTGTACATGTGATTAACTCATCTATAAAAGAAGATGAGAAAATTTCCATAACCATTGGGAAAGAACATAGGGACGATTTAATCAGAAACTGTAGTTTGATATCAGCGAAGTTTAAGATCGGTGATATTCAGGGAACATTAGGTGTCATAGGTCCGACTCGTATGAAATATGAACGTTTATCGGGCATTGTTGAACACATGTCAAAGAGAATTAATAAAATGTTTAAATAACATTGTATTTTGTGATTTTTTTTTAATTCTATCTTGATTGGATGATGTAAATGAAGGAAAAAGTAAATGGTTGTAAATAAGAAAGATAATTTTCAAAATGAAAAAATAGAGAAAAAGAAAAAAACAAAAAATAAAGAAAAACAAAACATAACATCAGCTCAGAAGAAAAAATTAGACAAACAAATTGAACAGTTACAAGGAGAAAATGAAAAGCTTAGAGAAGATTTGTCTGAATTGAAAGAAAAGTTTTTGAGAGTTGCTGCAGAGTTTGAAAACTATAAAAAAAGAAGAGACAGGGAAATTGAAAATATCATCAATCAGGCAAATAAGGGTTTGTTTATCGACCTCCTTCCAATCATTGATGACTTTGAGCGTTCACTGAATACAGACATAAAAAAGAAAAGCTATCAATCATTGATGGACGGAGTTAAGCTGATCTACCAAAAATTTCTGTCTGTTTTAAAAAAGAAGGGATTGGAACCGATAGAGGCATTGGATCACCCTTTTAATCCTGAGCTTCATGAGGCGCTGTTGCAAGTTGATGTTAAAGATAAAGAGTCAAATATCGTTGTTGAAGAAGCACAGAAAGGTTACCGTTTAAAAGATAAAGTCCTCAGACATTCAAAGGTTATTGTTAATAAATAAAATTAAAAGAATAAAAGACGTTTGTTAGTTGTAAATTTATGGATATTTAGTTGATATTATGCCACGTGATTATTATGAAATATTAGGAATCTCTAAAAGTGCTGACGCAAATGAGATAAAAAGAGCATATAGAAAATTAGCAATGCAATATCACCCGGATAAAAATCATGGTGATTCAAAAGCTGAAGAAAAATTTAAAGAAGTTTCAGAAGCCTATGAAATCCTGAAAGACCCGGCTAAAAGAAGAAGCTATGACCATTACGGTCACTCCGGATTAAAAGGCGGCTTTGAAGGCTTTGGTGGTTTTGATTTTGATTTGAGTGATGCGTTGCGAACCTTTATGTCCGAAGGGTTTGGGTTCGGAGATTTTTTTGGTTCATCCGGCAGAGGTTCATCCAGAGGAACACGCACCAGAGGACAGGATATCCAGATACGTCTGAAGCTTACATTGGAAGAGATAGCAGAGGGCGTAAACAAAAAAATAAAAGTGAAACGTTTTGTCCGCTGCGATACATGTCAGGGATCGGGGTTAAAACATGGAAGCAGTGCGCAGACCTGTTCCACCTGTCACGGAAGTGGGGAAATTCGTCAGGTATCCAAAACGCTTTTTGGTCAATTTATAAATGTGACGACCTGCTCCGAATGTGGAGGAGAGGGAAAAATTATTAAAGACCATTGCCCGACTTGTACGGGAAGTGGGCGCGTTAGAAAAGAAAGTGTTATCTCTGTCCATATTCCCGGAGGAGTGACGACCGGTAATTATTTAACATTGGAAAATGAAGGGAATGTTGGTCCACGGGGAGGACCGGCAGGGAAGGCGATTGTTCTTATCGAAGAAGTCGAACACCAACTTTTTGAACGACACGGTGATGACATTTTGTACAACCTGGCGCTCAGCATGAGTCAGGTAACACTTGGCGATACAATAGAAGTACCGACGTTGAAAAATAAGGCAAAACTGACCATTGCTCCGGGAACGCAATCGGGAAAAATTTTAAGAATGCGGGGCAAGGGTATTCGTCATTTAAATCAGCATGGTTACGGAGACCAATTGGTTCGAATTGTCGTTTGGACTCCCACTAAATTGTCTGAAGACGAGAAACGGATTTTTCGGGAATTAGCAGAACACGAAAACCTAAAACCACCAAACGGTGACAAAAGTTTTTTACATAAGGTGAAACAAACTTTTTTTGAATGATTGATTTTTTTACAAAACAAGAAAAAAACGTCATCCTGTTTTTACTGGGCGGTCTTTTTATTGGGGGAGGGATAAAAATTTACCATGCCAAGTTTAATCAGAAAAGCTTGGTGTTTGATCAGGAAAAAGAAAAGCATCAAGAATTAGAAGGAAAGATAGAAACAAAAGCAGCAGCAATAGATTCTTTGCTAAAACGGCCGTTAGAGAGAAAATCAGATCATAGCACAGAAAAAGATAAAAATACGATAATTTCCCCAATTGATATTAATAGTGCGGAGATCGATCAATTACAGATGTTACCAAATATTGGTCCGGTAATTGCTGAAAGAATAATTAATCATCGAAAAAAAATCGGTCGTTTTACGAGTTTAGATCAATTAACAGCAGTAAAGGGCGTCGGTCCAAAGACATTAGAAAAAATCAAACCGCTGATCGTAATAAAATAAAATATTTAAAGTATTTGATTCAAGGAGGGAAGATGGCAAAAGCAAAATCTAAAGGTTCAATTATTCTCGAAATTCTAATTGTAATCCTCATTGCGGCATTGATGTTTACGATCCTATATCCGAAAAAAGTTTGGGATGAGGTGGAAAAAGACACCAAAAAATGTCGCAGTAATATGGATAAAATTTTGAAGGCTGAGTTAGTGTACCAAAAATATAATAACACTTACACAGATAGTCTGCCGGAATTGGTTGATTTCATTACCAAGGATACGACCAAAAAGGTCATCGAAGACTATTTTTACGCTGATACAGCATTGGCAGAAGAAATGGTAAAATTCTTAACAGAAACTGATGACAAAGCCGATCTGGTTTTAAAAAATCTTTTTGCTGACACATTGATGTACACTATTGTCCGAGCTGTTGATTACGACTCAAATTTAGCTCGCGTCATGCTCAACAGATTGGAAAATATTGAAAACACGGAACTCGTAGATAGCATAAAATCAAGAAGAATGACTGACAGCACCGATGTCAGAGTTTGGAAAGATTTGAGTCAGATGTTTTCAGCGTACGAAATTTACAATCCAATTAAAGATGATGATTCTTTAAAGTTGGTTTTCAGAAGAATGATGCCCGAAGTAACAACTGGATCACTACTCGATACATTATACTCGCTTAATGAAGAGTGGGCACGAAAAATTGATAGTTCGGTTTTTTATACCGTTGAAAATTTTACCAAATGTCCGACTGTTGGGCGGGAATATTTAGTCACGGTGATCGATACTTCCGTAATTAAATATGTCAATATTTTATGTCCGCTGGATTCAACAGACATTGAAAAATCAAAAAAAGATTTTATTCGCTATCATTTTGGTCACACGCGGCTGAAAAATCACGGCAAGATTACTGAAACCGGTGAAAAGAGCTGGACTCAGCAATAAAAGATATTAAAAAAGCGAGAATGTTATATCATTATGTTGAATAATATTCTCGCTTTCAAAAGCCATTATTTTATTTAGTAGAGTTAAATGGGGATAACCTTATGAGTGAGAGCACTGGGGACGTTCATTATGGGTTATTTTTAAAAGAGAACAATTTCAAATTAGTTGAGATTGAGATGTCTTCCTCCGGGCAGCATCGAATTAATCGAATCATTCAAACGGACCTCGATTCTTCATTGAACACTGATTCAATCCAAAACGATCATGAAGTAGTAGAAATAGGAAAGCAGATTCGAGAAATTATTGATGTATTTAAGATTAAATTACAAAATTCTGTTTTCGCTTTAGAATGCCCTTTTGCTTTTATAAAAAAAATTCCTGTTGATGCGGATCTTTCAGAAGATGAACTAATTGATCAGATAGACTGGGAAGTGAAACAATTCTCATATTCTCCGGACGATGAGTTTATTGTGGATTTTCAAAGATTAAACGGCAGTGGTGAAAAAAATATTGAACAAATCATTGTCGTATCAATACGGGAGAGAATTGTCCAGCAACTGAGAAAAATTTTTGTTTCGGGGAAAATATCGATCGGTGTCATCGAGCTTGATGTGTTTGCAGTCATCCGTTCAATAAAAGCTAATTATGAATTGAAAGCAGGAGAAATAATTGCGCTTGTTGGTATCGACCCAAATGGAATACAAATAACGGTTGTAAAAAATAAAGAGTTTATCTTAACTCAAAGAATTCTACCCGACATTTTAAACGAAACACAGGATGAATTTAAATCAACTAGTGAAAGTCAAATATCTAAAATTATTTCAAAAGAGTTGAAGAGAATAATTCTTGATAATAATCTGGGTGAGGACATCGAGAGTCTGCAGCGGATATTTTTGTATGGTGATATGGTAAAAGATGTGATTGTCGAAAATTTGCAGAACAGTTATAACGTACGAATTGACAAAACAAATCCATTTCGAAAACTTTTTATCGGACCCAAAGTGAGTGTTGATGAAAAGGTATGGTCTCATCCTGAAACCTTTGCGGTTTGTGTTGGCTCTGCGCTGAGAAATTAAAGGATCTCATCTTGTCATCCCGGGAATGTTGTTTTAATGAGAGTTCGTATATAATTGTATATAACTTATAATAATTTTTTCATCAATTTGAAGGAGGGGTCATGGTTGATATTAATTTAATAGGTGATGACCAGACTCAATTTGAGGATGATGATAATGAAAAAGATTTTCAGGACACTTATAGTTCAGATGCTAATGAGCTTAACCAGGATTCTTACATGCGTGGTGAGACGATAGATAACTCTGAATATGCTAAGGTGCTCAGAAGAGGTCGGTCTAAAGTCGGTGTCTACATTTTATTTTTTGTTGTGATTATTATCTTGGCCATTACGGTTTATATTTTATTTATCAAACCTCAAAAAACGGTAACAAAAAAACAGCCTGGTATCGAAAGCATAGCGGATACAGGGATAACTGATGACACTTCTTTTACAGAGCAACCAGTAACGAGTGCAGAATCTGATTTTGAGACGACAACGCCCACAACAACGACTGCGGCACTATCTCCTTCATTAAGAGAAAAAATAACGCACTTGAACAGAGCGGTTAACACGATAGTTGACATTATGAACGGGATTCCCTCAAATGTGAATTTTACAATGATTAGCTATAGTAATGGCAAATTCCTGTTTGAGCTTTTATCACAAGAAGGTGATGATCTAAGTCAAATAAGTAGCATGTTAGAACAATCTATAACATCTGCCGATGTTCAGATTGTTTCTCAGGACATTCGTTACATAAGTGGCAGAAAATTTAATCAGGCATTAGTTAGCGGGAGTGTTGGTTCCTCGCAATCTATGCAACGACCCGGCGCTTACCAAAGGCCGGCATTTTTAAGTGTGGCAGAATTTCAACAACAACTAACGTCGATTAGTGCAGAGAACGGTTTAACGATTAAACAATTTGATGACGGGATAGAAAAAACAGAAAGTAATTTTATTTTAACGCCGATTATTTTCAGGGCTTCCGGATTAAAAGGAAGCATAGAAAGCATGTTGCGGCAATTGGTTTCGGCAAACCTCAATGTTACTTTAAACAAGATTTCGCTTATTTCAAATGATGTTGATTTGTCAAGTCCATATATCACCCTCGTATTGAATATTACCTTATATCAGAATATTTAAACGGTCATTATGGTTTTATAAATGCGTGTGATTTCGGGTAAATGTAAAGGGCGGAATTTATTTGGTCCGAAAGGAAGTTCAATCAGACCGACGTCTGATCGGACAAAAGAAGTAATATTTAATTTTATTTATGATGCAGTAAAAAACGTCAATGTTTTGGATCTGTTTGCAGGAACAGGGAGTTTAGCGATTGAGGCGTTAAGTAGAGGCGCTTCTTCGGCAACACTAATTGATAATTCCGCAGAAGCAGTCCGTTTAATTTACAAAAATGTAAAACTGACAAACTTTTTATCCAAATGTAAAATAATCCGAAAGGATGTTTTTAGATTTTTAAAAATTGACCATCAGTCCCAAATTAAATATGGCTTGATTTTTGCAGATCCACCTTATTCTAATAAAATGTATCAGAAATTGATAGAGGCGATTGATAACGGAAACATTTTAGCAGAAGGTGGATTGTTTGTTTTAGAACATAGTTTTAGAGAAAAGCCAAAGAATGATAACGCATCGTTATTAATACGAACACAAAAGACATTGGGTGATTCTGCGATAACTATATTTCAAAAGAAAGGCGGACGAGTTGAGGACAGCGATTTATCCGGGAACATTTGATCCGATAACAAACGGCCATATAGATGTCATTGAAAGATCCGCATTACTCTTTGACAACATCATTGTTGCAGTCACAACAAATCCAGCAAAAACAACACTGTTTAATATCGAGGAGAGAGTTTATTTAATTCAAAAATCAATTCGAAATATTAAAAATGTACAAATCGATAGTTTTAATGATTTGCTGGTCAATTATGCAATACGAAAAAAAGCAGATGTGATCATTAGAGGATTGAGGGCAACAACAGACTTTGAGTACGAATTTCAGATGGCTCTGGTTAACAGAAAGTTGTCGAAAAAAATCATAACTGTATTTCTGATGCCACATGAAAAATACACCTATCTGAACTCAACTATTGTAAAGGAAGTGTCCGGTTTTCATGGTGATGTCAGTTGTTTTGTTCCTCCAGAGGTTGAAAAAAAGCTGAAAGAAAAATTCAACAATCATAAATTATTGTGACAAGTTTTATAAAGCAAGAATTTACAATAAATTTGAGGTGTGATGATGGAGAATATCGGGCTTAACAGTGATTTGAGTGTGGGGGGGAAATATTTTCATATTCAGACGCAATATTCAGAATCAAATGCTAGAATTGTATCTAATGTCTTTGAGGATGGTCAGGTTATATCAACGAATTCTCTTTCGGTTGACCCGGGGGAATCGCCCTTAAATATTAAAGAGAAAGCGGAAAATTTACACAAAACGACCAGCGCTGATATGGAAATGCTATTCTTTATTTCGGATAAAGTAAGCACAATCCGTCATGCCGCATCGAACAATAAATTAGGACTTGTTTTTCTGAAAAAAAATCTATTGAACGAAGCAATTCGAGAATTTGAAAAGGCATTGGAAATTGATCCGGAATTTATTGATGCTCATAAAAATTTAGGTCTTGCCTTGCTGAAAAGGGATCAGGTTGATGAAGCGAAAAGTACTTTTATTGAGGCGATAACCATAAATCCAGAGTATCCGGATCTTCACAATTATTTAGGATATGCTTGTTTTAGATTGGGTGAATATAAAGAAGCTGTTGACGAGATTAAGCAGGCTTTGGAGATTAATTCTGACTACGTGAGTGCAAAATTTAATTTGAGTCTGGTATATTTAACGACGATTTTTAAAAATATCCAAAATGATGATTTTTCAACCAAAATCGAGCGGCTGAATCAAGTAAAATCTCTATTGGATTCTATTCTTCGGGCCAATCAAAATGGTCAATATAAAGCAGAATATTTAAAATCGACGCTTGAGTTGATCGAAGAAAACAATTACGAAGAAGCAATCGAATCATTAGAAAAAGCGACCGTTGATCAAAATAAAACGCTTGAGATTGATATGGAAAGTGAATTTTATTTGAATTTTATGTTCGGGGGTAAAGGAAAAAATGATGAATATTTAAAAGAATATACTCAGCAGTTAGAAAAATTCATCGAAAAATATCCGGAATACGCCGATTTAAGAAATGACCTCGGCATTGCATATTTGATAAAGTGCAGAAATATGTTTTTAAATGCGCTTGAAGAATTCAGAAATGCCTTAAAAATCAACCCAAATTATAAAAAGGCTGAAAAGAATTTAAAACTCGCTGAAAATGACGGAAAAGGATTTCTTATCTTATTAAGGGCAATTTTGAAATAAGACAATGATTATATTTAATGATGTTGAACTTTGTCAAATGAAAAGGCAGTTATCTAAAATTTGTTCATTTAATAATGCGCTGTTAAAACTTCAAATTAGTTTTAAGCAATCCTCTTCTTTCCTCGATTGACTTCTTTGGCAGAAGGATACCAAACTTAACAGATGGTATAGTTTTTGCATAAATCATGTTTTACTTTTATATCATTAATAAATTAATTAAGTTATAATCGATTGAACGATAAGTTTGTTGTTAAGTATTTAAAAAATTGGACAAATGAAAGAAAAACTTGCTGTGATTTTAAGCTTAAATAGAACAAGTACGGGGTGAAATTATACCTCTCAATTAAGAAGGAGAAAAAATGATGTATCTTCTTGAGACATTAAAAGTCACTGATACAAAAAGAATTAGAGGCGGAATCGTTTGTGTGATGTTCGTGCTGATTTTATTGCCGGTGTTTGCTTTTTCTCAACAGAACGAGAAATTGGAGGTCTTGGCAAAAAATCCGGAGGTGGAAGCGGCCTCTATTTATCAAATAGTTTTTTCAATCGATGAACCCATACCGCAAAACGCAGAAATTCGTGTGACCTTTCCGGAGCAGTTCGACCTCTCGGAACTGAGTGTCGCCGGCTCAAATACCATAAATGGTGGTTTCGATGTTGAAGTGAGCAACCAGAATGTTAAATTGACTCGATCCGGATTGGGGCGAGAAATAAACCCCAACGAAGAAGTCGATGTTAAATTTGCCATTGTTAAAAATCCAACCGAACCCAATGATCAATATTTAATTGAAGTTGAGGTGGTTGTTGAAGAACAAGAAAGTATTTTTAAAAAGGAGAGCCAGATTAAAATTGTTCCCAAAAAAGAATAATACAAAAACTTTTCTAATATTAGGGGGAAATTTGGAATTGACAAGATAATTTTTAGAAAAACGATTTTCATTGTTTTCGATACAACTTAGAAAGAGCAGCAAATGAGAATAGCACTTCAGCGCGTATTTTGTACAACTTTGACAATGCTCATTGTTTTGAGTTCCGCAATTTATGCACAAAGCACAATCACGATCAATGTAAACTCAACAGACGACAAGGCTGGTGGGTCAGCGGTGTATGATTTTAGTTTCACGACCTCTCAGAATGGAAATAATACTGTTAAAGGAATTCCGGCTAACGGAAAAATTGAATTCGTTTTTCCCACGGAATTTGATCTTTCCGGCGTTGACATTGTGGATTCAAAAACGGATACCTTAACCGGCGGTTTTTTTTCTCCGGTCATTAACGGTAACACGGTTGAGGTTACCAGGGATGGAACCGGAAATGATGTTGATTCTTTGAAAGATGTACTGGTTAGTCTGGCTATCATTGGAAACCCGGACTCTGCTGCTTTTTATCAAATTACGTTGGTTACGAAAACTGCGGCAGGAGATACAATAGATTTTGGGGATTCAAATAATTTTGAAATTAATCACGGACCTTTGGATCACTTCCAACTCAACACAACGGGCGATGCGACAGCAGGAAGTAATTATGCTTTGGAAATATTAGCCAAGGACAGGTTTGATAACATTATTACCTCATTCTCTGGAGACGTTGATATTTTAGATCGAACCGGAACGATGAATACGGATCAGGCAAAGAATTTTATAAGCGGTATCTGGCAGGACAGTGTTAAATTCACTAAAGCATATAATATCAATCGGATCACGGCGAACTACAATGGTAAAGGCGGTAAATCCGGTGATTTTAATGTCGTTCACGGAAATTTAGACCATTTTAGCTTTGACAATATTCCAAGCCCAAAGATAGCAGGCGTGTCTTTCAATATTCGTATTGTTGCCTACGATGAATATGATAATGTTGTTACGGGATTTAACAGTCGGGTGAATTTAACGGATTTAACAAATTCTCTCAATATAAGTGAATCTGATAATTTCAATTCCGGGATTTTGAATAACCAATCCGTCACTATTACAAAAAGCCGAAACAATAATATTATTACTGCCATATGTCCGGCAGAAAACAAGAGTGGCGAATCAAATTACTTTAATGTAGAAGCTGGAGAGGTGACAAAGTTTTATATCAGCCCGATTTCCTCTCCTCAATTGGCAGGAGATTGGTTCAATCTCACAATCATTGCCCAGGATAATTGGAACAATACTGTGACAGATTTTACCGGAAAAGTATTGATCTCCGATTTATCTGGCACAATTTCGCCAAGTCAAAGTGAAAGCTTTGGTTCGGGTCAGTGGACAGGAAACGTGAAAGTTGCTTCGATTTATGATAATGATGTTATTACTGTCGAAAATTTTGCCGGAACCGGAGAGACCGGTTCTTCAAATCAGTTTAATATTGTAACAAGCGGGCTGGACCATTTTGATATAAATACGATTGCTACGCCTCAGACAGCAGGCAATCCATTTTCAATAACAATTGAAGCAAAGGATGCGCAAGGCAATACAGTAACTTCTTTTACAGGTCAGGTAAATTTAAATGATATGACAGAAACAATTAGTCCAACCAGTTCTGGAAATTTTTCTAACGGAACGTGGTCGGGTCTGATAACCATTACTCGGGCAAAAGAAAATAATCGGATATATGTGTCCGGCAGTAATAAGAATGGAACATCAAATAATTTTAGTGTGATTGCGGGAGCGTTGGATCATTTTTATGTTGAATCGATTTCCAGTCCGCAGGTTGCCGGACAAAATTTTAACCTGTCCATCGAAGCTCGCGATAGCAATGAAAATTTAGTGACAGATTTTAATGATCAAGCAAAGTTGGATGATAACACACACACAATTTCACCGGCAATGACAACCAATTTTAGTTCCGGAAGCTGGAGCGGGAATGTGCTTATAACTAAGGCCTCAACAAACAACCGTATTCGTATTGAAAATTTATCTGCTGACAAAGAGGGATTTTCAAATTATTTTTCTGTTAATCCGGATATGGTGAGATATGTCATCATCCTTGATAATCCTGGGGGTCTGGGATCAGAAGTGGCTGATTCTTCATTTAATTTGTATGAACAAATTAAACTCCATGCCGCCGGATACGACCAGTGGAATAATTATGTCCGGGATGTAAAAGCAGATTGGGACACAATTGGCACGCTTGATATGCCAACCCCCGTTGTTGGCAAATCAACAATTTTTAAAGCTGTAACACCAAATACAAGCGGAAATATAACAGCAGATAGTAGTGGTATTATTGCTGACTCCACCGGAACTTTTACGGTTGGGACGATAGATCATGTTGTGATCAGAACGGAATCCCGTGGTCAGGGGCGCCCTGTCGGTGATGTGCATTTAACTACGGATGATACCTTGAAACTATATGCGGCTGCTTATGATGCGAGCAACAATTATATCGGACCTGCTGTGGTTAATTGGTCGAATGACGGAAGTCTATCACCGGTGGTTTCAGCGACAGATACATTGTATTACTTTGCACCAACAACCGCGAGAGTATCGGGGCATATTATTGTATCACATGCATCAGCACCGGTCACCAACACGGGTTTAATAAATGTAGATCCGGGCGCGCCAGTAGGATTTATTACGCTTCACCCAAATCCAAAGATTATTCCAGCGGATACGAACGCTTTTTCGGTTATAACTTCCGATGTGATTTTTGATCAACATAGTAACATAATCGCTGAAGAAGAACTTTTTACTGTTAGAACCAGTTTGGGTAACATTAATACACCCGATGCAGATTCACTAATTACAGGACATCAAGTTGCATCCGGTGCTGATGGACGCATCTCCTTTCAGGTGAAAGCCGGGCGGATAGGTGGCACTGCGTATATTAGCATGAATAGTACAGGTAAAGGCAATGCGATCGGAGATACGGTCTTGTTCATTACAAGCCTGAAAATAGTTTCTGTAAACAGTGAAATTAAACAGGCGACACAAGGGCAAGCTGATATACCGGTACGAATGATAATTAGCAATCTCGGTGTGGATAATATTGACATTCTGGACGCGGATCTGAAATTTATAGGGCCTGCTCCAACTTATACAAACCTTTCAGGTCAATACAATATAACTCGTACGGATTCTGTTCAACAAATATCACCGAACACACAGAAGACTTTGTCTTTTTTGGTAGATGTCGGAACCGGAGCATCGAATGTGTTGACGACTGTTGATGGCTATATTTCCGGTGAAATCAACGGGATTACTGTCAGCGATACAGCCGCTGCTGAGGTGGACAATATTTTAATTCAGAAACCTCCTTTGATAAAAATAGAAAAGGTAGAAGCATTTGCCGATACAGTCATCCAGAGTACAAATACAACTGTTACAACAACGATTAGAAATGACGGCGAAGCAACCGCGGTAATTGACTCCGATAGTCTGTTGTTTTGGGCGGAAACAATCGGGCAAAATGTAACCGATGAATATTTGCAGACCGCGTTTTTTTCAAATCCCGATTCGATCGCGGGTTACAGTACAGAGATTTTTCGATATTCAGTAAGGGTCGGCGCAAATGCTTCACTGGATACCGTTACATTGAACGCAAAAGTAGAAACCCGGGATGTGAACACTGGTGCAAGCATTAATGACTTTAATGCAGATGAGGCTGACGGTTGGTGGGTGAAACAAGCGTCGGATGTTGAAATTTCTGAATTTTCAGCAAGCCAATCTACAGTAACCAATGGACAGGATGAAGATTGGTTTCTCAATATGATGATTGCTAACTCGGGCGGCGCCAGTCTGAAATTAGATAGCACGAGAATTCTTTTTAGTGTGGGTGCAAATGATATTTCTGATGAATATCGCTTAATCAAGCCAACGACTTTTCAAATGAGTTCGGACGATACGTTACGAGCCGGACAGACGGATACGTTAACGATTACAGTCGATGAAACAGGATCGACATTAGGAACGGTAACGATCACCGGTACAGTTTATTTAAGAGATCAGGTTTCCGGCCAAATTATAAAAAACAGTGTTACCGGAGTCACAGTCCAGGCGCCTGCTCAACTTACGCTCAACAATATCAGGAAATCTAAAAATGAAGTAACTGTGGGTCAGATGCATCCCTGGAACATCGTGTTGAGTTTAAAAAATAACGGCGGTGGAGATATTGCAATCGACTCAACCCGGTTAAACGATTTTATTCAGTTTGATGATACGACGTATTCGTTTGTTGAACCGTCCGAATTTGCAGGAAGCCAAAACTTTATCCTGAAAAGTGGTCGAGAGGATAGTTTGATTTATATTATTAATAAAACAGGCAACTTATCCGGGCAACAAAAAATTTTGGTTGATATTTCTGCTGAAGAGATTAATAGTAGCCGCATGCTCAATGCAGTCGATAGTACAACCATAAAAGTAGAGACACCGGCGCAGATTCGATTGAAGAATGTAAGATGCAGGGCTCCAAATGCGCCTAATGTAAATACAAACCAAAACTATATTATTGAAGTGACAGCCGAAAATATTGGTGAAGATACAGCAGAAGATGTTTATATTTCTTTGGCCAGCGATAGTGCCTCTCTGATATCAAATCCGATTCAAATGATCGAAACTATAAAGGGCGGGAGTATTTCCGATACTTTGCTTTTCAATATTCAAGCTCATTCAGAAGGTATTGCTGATGAGATTTTTACAGCACAGATTGACTCTGCTCAAGCGGAGAACACGCCTGAAGAAGACAAGTTGATAATAGCGCAAGCATTGGATTCAACGGCTATCAGCACTGTCCAGCTTCCTGCTAATTTGGAAGTTTTGGCGATTGAAACATCGACTGATACAGTGAATGCGTTAAGCAGAGAGCGTTGGGACGTTATGATTGCGATTAAAAATATCGGGGAAGAAACGGTCTTGTTCGATAAGCCGGACGTTGATAACATTTCTTTCTGGAATGATGGAGAACTTCAGGATGACTATTCGATTAGCGCACCGCCGGGATTTAAAAATTCACCGGATCTGTTTCTCTCGGGTGATGAAATAGACACGTTGATTTATGAAATGAATCGAACCGGCTTAAAAGGTAGTCATGTAAAAATCAAAGCAGCATTAACCGGGCTTCAGTACAATGTAAAACAACAAATTACGGTGCGGGATTCTGTAGAAATATTTGTCCGTCCCTCTGCCAATGTTTTTATTAACGTAACAGAGCCGGTATGCCCGAATGTAAACCAATTTGGTGTCGGACAGGTAAACAATGGACAAGGCTTTAAAGTCCGAGCAAGGATCAAAAACGCCGGAGCGGAGCGAGTGGATGATGTTGTCGTTACGCTTTACGAACAAGCTGGGACTTATTCAATACCTTCAAAATCGATTGATTTTATTGAGCCTTCCGGAGACGCTTCTGTCGAATTTAATGTTACAGCGCTTGAGTTAACCGAGCAGATCGATTTTATTGCGAAGATTGAGAGTGCCATAGCTCATGAGAGTCAAATACAGGCTTATATCAGCGAGGCTTCCGATTCTGTTGCATCTTTTAGAATTCACAGCCCGGCGCAATTGAGAATGAATGTTTTGCCCTCCGATACTGTTCTAACAGCGAATCAAATCGGTTATTTCAATTTGCAGGTGATAAATGAGGGGACAGCAGAAGTCAAAAATATGGGGCGACTTTCCCTGGAGACGCCACATGGTTATTACGTCAAAAAAGGCGAACAACTGGTCAGGTCGGATACGGCAAGTTTTACAATTAATGAAACGATAAGCTGGGATGTAGCTCCGCCAGATTATAGTACTGAAAATGACACTTTTGTTGTTTTTCTGTTCAGTCCACCTTTGGATAAAAATTCTGAAACTTTTGCCATTGTTCAGAATCCGTATAAATATCTGGTCGTAAAGACGGTGCCATCAGATATTTCCACAGAGTTGTTTGAGATTTCTTCTCCGGTTGGAGCGAAAGATGATACATTATCTACAGAGCAGCATTTTACGGTAAAACTTGAGGTAAGATCGTCTGAGAATTTAGATAGTTTACGGGCGACGCTCCATATTCCGCAAAAATTTGGCTTTGCCATTGACGAGGATTCAACAAAATCGCTAAATATGATTTTAGGTGAAGCAACATGGCGTTTAAAAGCATCAGAAACAAGCACAATAGAACCGGCATGGATAAAAGTTAGTGTTAGCGGCAGAACAGATGGAAATACCGTTACGTATCAAGATAGCTTTTCTGTTGTTGTCCAGAGGCGTGCGATACTTGTGCTTGATCAGGCATGGGTGTCCTGGCCGTCCAGTACGGAACAAACTCTATCCGCAGGACAAGAATTTGATTTAAGCGTGGTCGTGAATAGTAAAAACTCAAATCAGGCTGAAGTTTATGGTCCGGCTAATCTGCGAATCCATTTTGGCTCTACCGGGGTGAGCACAACAGAATCGCTGATTAAACCTTTTTTAGTTGATTCAACTGTTACCTGGCGATTAGAGGCACCATCTATTATTACCGGAAAAAACCCGATTACTATTTTTTTAGAGACAATTCCTTTTGACGAAAATACCGGACTTCCGGCAGATGTATGGAGCGGACAAAGTCGAATCGATTTTTATGTTGAAACAGTAAAACCCATCTCTGTGGAGATTGATAATTTTCGGATTAGTTCACCTGTTGGAGCAACGGACAGAATTCTCTCAACGTATCAAAAATTTCAGGTCGAATCCATAATTCGGTGGGAAAATAGCGCAGACGTGCCGAACGTCACGTTAAATTTACCAAACGGTTTTACTACCCCGGAATCAAATCCGAAAAAACCGGCGGACGTGGGACAGGAAGGAACGGTAAGTTGGCAGATTCAGGCACCGGAAACGGAGATTACAGACGATCAATACATTTGGTTACAACTATCAGCTCAGGATAAAAACATGGGGCAGGTGTTTAGTTTCACTTCCGACAGTATTTCAGTCAACGCAGTTAAGCGGGCAGAAATAAGCCTGAATGCACAAATCACGGCACCTCAAAGTGCATTGGACTTAATCGTATCAGTGGGAGAGGAATTTGTGCTGAATGCTTTTTTGACAAATGAAGGTAATGCCGGAATGACTGGCAGCTATAGTGTAAACTTAACTTTGCCAGAAGGACTTGGATATTCAACAAATCAAAATTTAACGATAACCAAGCCATATAATGAATCGGCGGAGTGGACGATAAGAGCGCCTTATTCAAAAAGGGAAGCAGCGAACATTGAGGTAACTTTGGTCAGTTTTCCCCAGGATGAAAACTCGAACGCGGATATTGAAGCAGATGCAATTAGTCTAAAAAACGTTGCCATTCCGATCTCTACCGAAGAAAAAAGTGTCACCATCACGCCGATACCGAATATCGGGAGAAATTCAATTGCCAGAGGAGAAACGTCTGTCACCATGTTCGCTTTGGATTTTTCAGTTTCCGGAGACGCATTTTCGAACAATATTCTGTTTTCTGGAGTTAAAATAAAATTAAAAGACCGCTTTGGAAACAATGTTGATAACCCGAGCTCATTTATTACAAAATTATCAGTAACAAACCGTCAGGACAAAGATATAATTTACGGGATTGTAAACGACATACCCGTATCGAATCCGATCGAAGTCATATTTTCAAAAATCGATACGCTAAAGCCAGACGTACAGAATCGTGTGGATTTTGACGTGGATATATCTCATCAGGCTAATTTGGCTGATTTCAAGCTGGTTATCGATTCGAGCAGTGCATTTTATTTGTTGGACGAAGGATCACAAAGAATCCCAATAGTAAAGGACAGCAACGGAGATGCAATTGAAACGCTAAATTTGGGATCGCCGCCTTCTATTATTATCGATTCAGATTTTAGGAAGTCGTTTTCCAATTATCCGAATCCTTTTGGAGAAGCTCTCAAACCCACAACATCATTTGTTTATTATTTGGAAAACGAATCGGATGTCCAGATTCGCATTTACACCCTGGTCGGAGAACTGGTTTGGTCGAGGTCGTATACAAAGAATGAAGCACAAGGCAGACAAGGAACACACAACGGTGACATTATATGGGATGCAACAAATGATAAAGGGTATGAAGTATTAAATGGAGTTTATATCGCACAGATTTCCCTTGGGGGCAAAAAGCAGGCTATTACCAAAATTGCAGTTGTAAAATAGTAAAATGGGATTAAAAAATGATGAAGTATAAAATACTAAAAGTATCAGGAAAAATTATTCTGATTATTTTGCTTTTTGCCAGTATTACAAATGGAGATAACAATGGCACAGCGGGGCTTCACAGCAATTTTAACCTCGGTGTGGGTGCAAGGGCATTATCATTAGGCAACGCTTATGTGGCCATGCCATTTGATGCGACTGCAATTTATTGGAATCCCTCTGGCCTGGATCACATTCAGTATAAGCATGTTTCCATGTTTTATACAAATTTATTGGGTGGCGCGAATTATTATTTTTTGGGGTATGTTCATCCAACTATTAGTATCGGGACTTTTGGTGCCGGGATTGTTAGCTTCGGTGTCAATGGGGTGCCGATTCGTGATGAGAACAATTTTTTGTTGGGGAACGAATCGTCCTCTGAAAACATGTTCCTTTTTTCTTACGGCAAAAAGTTACCCTGGAATTTATCCGGAGGAATTAGCCTAAAAATTCACTATCAGGACATTGTAGGTTACACCGCCACAGGTGTGGGCTCAGATGTCGGTGTTTTATACCAGCCCAACTTCAACAATCCATGGATGAGTGGATTAACATTGGGGTTTACCATTCAAAACCTTGTTGGCCCGCGTTTAAAAGCAAATGTCCGCACAGATGTGTTGCCTGTGAATGTGCGTCTTGGTATGGCAAAGCCAATTTTTAAAAATGAATGGGGGCCGCAGCTTACATTTTTCATGGATTTTGAACAAGGTGAAAACGTGCCTTTCAAATATCACGCGGGAACTGAATATGTGTTTCAAAACAAGGCGATGCTGCGTGTCGGCATGAATAATAATCAGTTGTCTTTTGGTGCGGGTGCTTCTCTGGATAAATTTCAATTGGATTATTCATACGGCAAATTTGCAGAACACGAACTTTCGCCAAGTCACCGGGTATCCTTTACCATTTTGTTTGGAAAAACCAAGGAACGACTTGTTCAAATTGCAGAGGAAAGGAGATTACAGGAGATTCAGGAGAAAGTTGACCAGGAGATCAAATGGGAACGAGAACAGCGAATTGCAGAATCAATGAAAAGAGGTAAGGAATTTTTAGAAGCGGAAGATTATGCCCGGGCAATTCGTGAGTTCAATTTTGTTACAAAGTTTCAGGAAGAGATGCCGGATAATTTGGTCATCGAGGAAGCGAGGAAGCTTTCGGATCTTGCTGAAGAGAAAAGCAGGCAGGAATTGACAGAGAATATTCGAGAAACGCAAGCTCGTGATGAAGCCGAACGGCGGAAAAGAGAAGAACAATTACGCCTGAATCAGCTCCACCAGCAAGCACTCGCATATTTTGAAGCCGAAGATTATGAACGCGCGATCGGAGAGTGGCGAAAGATGCTTGCTATTTCGCCGGACAATCCCATTGCAAAAGAACACATTGCCAAGGCAGCAGCGGATCTTGAGCGTAAAATTTTGTCATTGATTAATCAGGCCGATCGATTAGGAAGACAGGGACAATATTACGCTGCTATTAAGGTTTTGAATAAAGCGCGTTTATTGAACCCTGATGAAGAAAAAGTCGAGCTCATCGACCAGAAGGCAGCTCAGTATGATAAACAGCTAACGTTCGAAGACCTGTACCAGCAGGGTTATCGATATTATGTCCAGAAAGATTATGAAAATGCAATGAAATCTTTTGAAAAAGCGCTTTCTTATGAGCCCAATAATGAAAGAATTAAAAAAGCATTTTTTGATGCCAAAGCTCGTGCAAATGCTCGTAAAGAGCCACTAACGGGAGACGCTCGTGAGAAATACATGGAAGGGATCAGAGAGTTTAGAGAAGGAAACTACCAAAAAGCATTAGACATCTGGGAAGTGCTGCTCGAGAAGTATCCTTATAATAAATACATTTTGGATAGCATCGATATGGCAAGGGAAAAGCATGAGCAGCAACAGCGCATGCATAATAAACAATAAATTGCAACCCTTTTCAACTAACGATAAACTTTTTATATTGTGTCTGATGATATTACTACTTAGTCAGGTTAAATTAAACATCCCATCCTTGCCCCTTCAAAGGGAGTATCCAGAAAAGTCCCACTTTGAAGTAAGAGATGCGCTTTTGGCGCTAGGGATTTAGTGCATAGTCTTCAGACCAATGACCTAACTAATTGTAAATAATTTAAGTTGTTTTTTTATGTGATTTGCAATAAATATTTCGTCGCTAACGAGACGTTAATGAATCAATGTGATAAAACTCAGCAGTGATTGCTCAACATAAGTGCCGTAAAGCACGATATATTTATAGAAATAAGTTCTTCCCAATTTGGAAAGTCTGCCGTCTGGCGGACAATACAAGACAGATTTAAAAATTAAAAGTTGTCACCCTAAACTGGCGGCCATGGGGGATTTAGGGGATGTCGAATAGTAGAAACAACAAAAGTCATATAAAATTTTAATTGTTACTGTTCAGCCCTGAGGTTTCGAAGATACAAAGAAAAGCAGATAAGACTGTTAGAATATTTTTAGAGAGGTTTTTCTTTGTGTAACTTTAAGTCTTGGTGTCTTTGTGGCAAGAAAAATGGTCTGAATAGTTACTTTTTTCAATTTGACTTAGTGGCGATATTTAAAAACGTTTAATGTCCAACAAAAGAAGAGGCCATAAAGAGTGTTTAAATCAGTTATCAAAGAAGAAATTCAGGTACCGGCTCACATTGATTATTTAGGGGAACTGAGAAATTTTGTTACCAAAGCCGGTAAAAAACACAACTTTTCCGATACGGTTGTCAACGCATTTAAACTGAGTATTGATGAGGCAGCAACCAATATTATCAAACACGCCTATCGTGATTGGGATGGAAATATCAAATTACGGGTCATTATCAAAAAAAATTCGATGACTGTTTTGCTAATTGACCAGGGTAAATATTTTGATCCGTCACGAATTCAAGACCCTGATTTGAACCGATACGTTAATATTGGGAAAAAGGGTGGACTGGGAATCTTTATCATCAGGAAGCTCATCGATGAAATTGATTATCGCCATACGGAAGAAGGAAACGAACTCCGATTAACAAAATACCAGGACAAACCAAAAGATAAAAAAGTTATTCCAACCCCAACAATTTCGGTAAGTTTAAAAACACGCTACTCTGTTATCGCAGCCGGGATCATAACACTTCTTGTAATTTTGGGGTACTTCTATTTTTTCTTTAAACACGGTAGTGAAGAAAAAAGGGGATTCATTGAAAATAAATTCGCCCTGTGTAATGATATTGCAAGTGTTGTTATCGTTTCAGGGGAAAATGAATTAAATACAACACCAGAAGCCGCATCTAAGGTTAGTGACTTTATGAAGGGAAGGGAAGATATTTATCGCTATGTTGTTACAGATAATGAGAATATCGGCTTTGCCGCTAGCGATACTGATCTAATGCTTTCTTACTTTGAGTTGCCTAATAACTATGAACAAATAGAACCCAATTTAGTCAGTTACAAAAACGCATCAAATGAAACAATCTATAATTTTTCAAAAAAAATTTACACTGAGAATGAGCCAAAGGAACGTCTTGGAACAGTCTATTTGGAAGTAAAAAAGGATTATATCAGCAAGCGAATTGCAGCCCTGCGGGTGAAGGATCTTCAGTTGGCCGGGTTGATTCTACTGTTTGGCTATTTGGGTGTGGTAATATTGATTTATTTAATTATGAATCCATTTCGTAAATTAGCGACCTGGGTAAAGGAGCTTGGGCATGGTGATGTAAAGGATGAAATGGATTTTGATACCAGTGATGAAGTCGGTGAAATCGCCAAGGCTTTTAGTGATATAACGGTCACATTGAGAGATTCTCAGAAAAATATGGCGGAGCAGGAACGCATCCAGAAGGAAATGCAGTTAGCGCAAGACATTCAACACACGTTATTACCTGCGGAAGTTCCGAAGTTAGAAAGATATCAGATCAGTGCCTTTTACGAAGCTGCAAAAGAAGTTGGTGGAGACTATTATGACTTTATTGAAGTGGATAAAGATACATTAGGAATTGTTGTTGCCGATGTTGCCGGAAAAGGTGTGCCAGGATCGCTCATTATGACGATGATCCGCACAGCCTTAAGAACGGAAGCGCGGTCAATAAAATCCGCATCCGAGGTGCTCGCGCGTGTTAATGATTTTGTCGTGAAAGACATGAAAAAAGGCATGTTTGTCACGCTATTTTATGTCATTATCGATTCAAGGAAAAGAAGAATCAATTATGCCAGTGCAGGACACAATCCGATGATATTGTACCGGAAGAGCACTGATAAAACATATTACCTGAATCCCCGGGGATTTCCGGTCGGTATTTCTCTGCCCAATCCCGAATTATTCAAACAGTCGATTGAGTCGGATACCATTCAGTTGGCAGAAGATGATGTCCTGATTTTATACACGGATGGTATCACTGAAGCCATGAATGAGAGGCGTGAGCTATTTGGAGAAGAGCGCCTCCAAAAAGTGATTCGGGAAAAGGGACATTTGAGCATCGAAGAATTTACAGAAGCGCTAAAAAATGAAATATACTCCTTCACCGAAGGATTTAATCAAAATGATGATATTACTTTAGTAGCAATCAAAGAAGAAAGCAGTCCCGAAAAAATCGAATTACAAAGAGCCCAGCAAGCTCATAAAATGATTTTGCAGGGCAAAAACATCCGCGAATCATGTGAAGAGTGTGGGATTACGGTTTACGCCTACTATAATAAATATAAAAAGATTTTTGAAGAAGAAGGAGTGGATGCATTTGAAATTGACGAAACAATTTCTGTAGAGGCAAAACACCTTAGTATTGAAGAAAAAACCAAGATTTATGATATCATCAAATTGCATCCTGAATTCGGAGCGAAAAGAATTAGCGAGGAATTAAATACAGAACGCTATGGTTTCACGGAAATAAATGAAAACCGTATTTATGATGAACTTGTACGAAGCCGTTTAAATACGCGCCAGCTTCGGGAGGCTTATATTGCTCGGTCCGGAAGGAAGAAACAGATGAAACCGCCGGGCACACCGATGATGACGCTTGATGGGAAAATAATTCTGAGCAAAGTTCAGCGGGATTTTGGTGAAAGAAGATATAAAGAGTCGGAGGAAGCTGAAGAAACGAAAAAGGGAGAAGAAGTCGATATTCGTGATGTGAAAGAAACGAAGCAGGAAGAATATGTTGAATATCGGGAAGACACGGAACTGGAGCTGCCAGAAGATAAAGACGATGATTTCTATTTGGAAAGTCTGGTAAGCGTTCCTATTGAAGATTTGCTAAAGAAAAAGCGAGCAGAAGGAGAACGTGAAGAGAAGGATAAGGAAAAAAAACAGAAAAAACGACAACACAAATCAAAAGGTAAAAAGAAAAGCGATGAATTAGATTTTTTGTCCGATGAGTTAGACATGGATCAGATAGGCGAATTCTCTTCTTCAAAAAGCTCCTCGATGATGGAAGAGGAATTAGACCTTGACAATCTTGATTTCGAGAATTTTGATAATGATGAATTAACTGCTGACCTGGACGATGACGTTAGTTTTAAAGATGTGTGGGAGAAAGATGATGAGGAAAAAGAAAGTATAATTGCAGATGAAAATAAAAGTAATGTTCCATTGACGGAGAAAAACGACGAAGCCAAGGAAATCGAGGATGAAGACACGTTTACTGAAAGTATGGTAAAGACAGACGTTGATATCGATGATATATTAAAAGAGACCGGAGATGCGAATGATGAAGAGTTTGAAATACTTACTGATGAGACCAGCTTTCAGGATGAATTTAAGCAAGACGGTGAAAGCAGTATTGAAAAGGAAAAGACAGCGGAAAGTTTAGAACAAACTCTCTCGTCAGATGATGATGGCATCAGCCAGGATGAAGTGACAGAAAAGGACAAAACCAGGAAACTTGAATCAGAGCCTCCTGATCGCAAAGAACAGAAAGAAAAGCAACAAATGAAAGAAGAAGATATCGCTGAAGCAGATATCCCGGATGTTGATTTCACATTTAATGATCTGCTGGAAGAGATAGAAAATGAGATCCCTTTTTACGATGGGGACGCCGATGAAGTTATCCAAATGCAAGAAATAGATGAAGATGGAAATGGCGAATTTCGTTTTGAGGCGCTTGCACCCGATGAAGAAGACTTAAATGAACTTCAGAACAACCTAACGGTAGCTCAAAAAGAGGAGAATCATTTACAGAACAAAAATCTGTTGCTCGGAATGAGATTTTATCGGCAACGGGAGTACAAAAAAGCGATCGGTCAGTTTATTCGGGTTATCGAACAATATCCTAATTTTAAAGAGGCGTATAGCATACTTGGAAACGCCTATTACCACCACAATATGATTGACAAGGCTGTCGAGAGTTATCAGAAAGTCAAGGAACTTGATCCGAAAGACCCCGATTCTTACGAAAACACCGGGGTAATTTATGCAAACATGGGCAGATTTGATGAAGCAATAAAAGAGTGGAAAATGGTTATGAAGATTGACCCCGGTCGTAAAGATATTTTGAACAACATTGAAGAGGCAAAACAAATCCTGAGCCAAAATTAATGCTGTTATAAAAAGGTCTCGGACATGAATCGAGATCGCTCGTTTTTTGATTTTCTTTTTGAGCGTCATGAAAAATCTAACAGCAGAATAAAACCAGAAAATATTAATTCTGATCAAAAAAATAATAATATTTATTAAATTTGAATAAACAATTAACTTAACAACGATTTTTTTGTTGACTTTTAAGATATTTTCTTTTATATTATTTATCAATCGTTTTTACCATTAAATACATCAGGAGTGTGCTATGGAAGGCATTCAATTGTCCGTTAAACAGGCGGGAGTTGATAATAGTATTTCGATTATCAAAGTAGGTGGTTATATTGACACGACAACATCTGCTGAATTAGAACACTCGCTCGAACAATTGTTGACAGATTATAAGAATAGAATTATTATAGACCTGAAAAATGTCGATTATATAAGCAGTGCCGGGTGGGGAATTTTTATCAGTGAAATAAAAGGAATCAGGGAAAAGGGAGGAGACCTGAAACTTGTCGGTATGATTCCTGATGTTTATGAGGTGTTTGAATTATTAGAATTTCATTATATCCTAAAAGCTTTCGAAACGATTGAGGAGGCAATCAGAGATTTCGATAAAGAAAAGGCGAAAGTCACCAGGGATAAAAAACCAATGAAAGTGGAAAAGGAAGAGAAAACATCAGAACAGCTTCAGCCGGATGCCTCTTTTCAGGATGCACAGTACGACGATGAGAAGGCCGATATTGATAAAATGATGACAACTGACACTAAAGATAAAAGTGTGGAAGAAAAAATCAAGCAACTCGTGATTGAAAATCCGGAAAATGGCAGTATAAAAATAATGAAAGAATTAAATACTGAAAAATATGGAAATGTGAAGCTAAGCTGGTTTCAGATAATGAGCTATTTGAGAAAGATGGATCTGAGCTCAAAAAAGAAAAGAGTAGAGTATTTTAAAAATCACGCTTTTAGTTAAAATTTGAAAACGTTGTTAACAGTTTATAAAATAGAGTTTGTCAACCGGTGGCAAGCTCTTTTTTTATGTGCAAAAGAAAAGTAAAGGCGAATTGTAACGGGAAGTTGAATAATGGCGGATATTATTCTCATTCACTACAGCGAGATCGGACTCAAAAAAGGAAACCGGCAGTTTTTTGAAAACAAACTTAAACAGAATATTTTGAAGGCAGTTGAAGATCTACCGGTCGATAATCTGAAAATCGATTACGGACGATTTTTACTTTACCTAAAAAAGGATTCCCCGGTTGATGTGATTGTTCAAAGATTGGAAAAAGTTTTCGGAATTGCCTATTTTAGTCCTGCCTATGGTGGTTCAACAGATATCGCGGAATTGAAAGAAGAAATATTCGAGAAAATAAAACGACTCCAGTTTGATACTTTTTGCATAAGAACGCGCCGCAGTGATAAAAGTTATCCGCTCAAGTCAGTCGAGGTCAATAGAATCGTCGGTGAGCGGATTCACGAAGATTTGCAAAAACCGGTGAATATTAAACAGCCGGATGTGGCATGTCATATTGAGATTTATAACAAGCAAATTTATTATTATTTTGAACGCATCGAAGGCAGGCGCGGTCTGCCTGTTGGGAGCAGTGGAAAAGTAGTCAGCATGTTGTCTGCAGGAATTGATTCGCCCGTTTCTTCATATCAATTGATGAAAAGAGGATGCCGGGTGATCTTTGTCCACTTTCACAGCTTCCCACTGACAAACAAAGCCTCATACCACAACGCAATCCGCTTAGCGCAAAAAATGACAGAATACCAATACTCAACAAAGATTTATTTAGTCCCTCTGATTAAATTACAGGAAGCCATTATTTTGAATGCTCCGGCAAAGCTAAGACTGATCTTATATCGGCGGATGATGTTCCGGATCGCTGAGCAGATTGCCAAAAGGGAAAAAGCAAAAGCCCTGGTCACGGGTGAGAGTGTCGGTCAGGTTGCTTCACAAACATTGGAAAACATCGCGGCGATTGCAGACGCTATTTCCCTGCCGGTTCTCAGACCTTTGATCGGAATGGATAAAGAAGAAATAATTCAGCAAGCAAGAAAAATAGCCACCTATGACATTTCCGTTGAACCCTATGACGATTGCTGCAGCTATCTCGTGCCGGAAAGTCCCGAAACGCGAGCGAAAATGGATGAGGTATTATCTGCTGAACAAAAAGTAGACAATTGGGAAGAGTTGATTCAGCAATCCTTGAATGAGACAGAAATTAAAAAACTTCGTTTCCCAATCTCTGATGATTGATTTTCCACAAAGAAAATTTCTTGCAATTTATTAAATTTTATTTATATTAGTGATACATAAAAATTTTTGCCAAATTAATTTGCTTTAATTTTAGCCTGCGGAAAACAATCGTTTCATAGACATAATTATGTTTAAAGTGATCATTATTTTAGGTTCCCCCAACAATGATCGGGGAGAGCTTCATCGTATTGCCAAAGAGCGGTGTGAAAAAGCGATAAAAATTTTCAAACAAGATAACAGACAGATGTTCATCTTAACCGGTGGTTTCGGGGATCATTTTAACCGAACTGACAAACCTCACGCACTCTATCTCAAGAATTATCTCCTTGCAAGAGGCGTCCCGGCAAAAAACATTTTAGCTTTGGTAAAAAGCTCGAACACGATAGAAGATGCGATATTAACTAAAAAAGAGATAGATCGTCATCACATTAAAAAGGCAACCATCGTGACATCTGATTACCATCTTCCGAGAGTCAAATATATTTTTAACAGAATATTTACGCATGATATTGAATTAACATTTTCCTATTCAAAAACGGATGTTGATGAATGTGACTTAAATTTGGAAGCGCTAAAGGATCATGAAAAAAAGACGCTCAGCACATTAAAAAATCAGAAAATACTCACGAGCTAAATCTTGTATGAAATGAAAAAGTTCAACTAAAAGGGGAGTTCGATGGAGCATCAAACTCAAATATTGGTCGTCATGGTCGCATATTTATCTTTGCTTATTCTTTGGGGATTGTATCAGGGACGAAAAGTAAAAACCAATATCGATTATTCAATCGCCGGACGGAATCTGCCGGGCTGGGCAGCAGCCTTGTCGGAACGGGCAACGGGAGAATCTTCCTGGGCGCTGTTAGGATTACCGGGCGCGGCTTATGCAACAGGTTTGACAGAAATCTGGACGGCGCTGGGATGTGTTGTGGGAATCATTACGGCATGGGCTCTGATCGCATGGAGATTGCGCGATGAAGCAGAGAATTATCAAATTAACACGTTTACGGATTATATTGCCAAACGACACGGCGATTTGGGACAGTGGATTCGCGTGGTGGGAAGTTTGACCATTGTTTTTTTCTTTTTCTTTTATGTGGGCGCACAATTTCTCGGCGGAGGAAAGACACTGCACACTCTTTTTAAAATCGATCCAAATTGGGGCATGCTGATTACGGCGATCATTATTGTGCCTTACACCATTTATGGTGGATTCCGCAGTGTTGTTTACACCGATGTGATTCAGGCAATTGTAATGATAACAGCACTGGTGGTTGGTCCGATTGTTGGTATTGTCTATTTGGCGAACCAGGGTGATGCAACACTTTTTGCCAACTCCATTTCACAGGCGCTAACGAACGCCGGACATGAATATACCTCGCTCACAGGAGCAGCATCCGGATTTGCAGCCGGCGTTGTCATTGTGGGTGGATTTTCCTGGTTTTTCGGTTATCTTGGCGGACAACCGCAGTTGAGCATGCGTTTTATGGCGATTAAGGATGCGGAACAAGCAAAGCGCGCTCGAAATATCGGTATCGCCTGGACGATCATCGCTTATATTGGAGCGCTCTCTTTAGGTTGGATCGGGATTGCCATCTTTGGTCCAAATGGATTAGCTGATCAGGAATACGTGATGCCCATGGTTTTGCTAAAAATATTTCCGCCAGCGATCGCCGCTGTTTTGATTACTGGTGCTATTGCGGCTATGATTTCGACTGCAGATTCTCTGCTGATTCTTTCGGCAACCGAATTGTCTGAAAATTTATTAAAATCAACTGCTAAAGATGAAAAAGATGACGTGAGAAAGAAATTAGCCCACAGCCGAATCGTAACCGCATTGTTGGCTGTTGTCGCACTGGCGGTTGCGTACTTTTCACCGACGAATCTTATTTTTACGCTTGTAGGTTATGTCTGGGCAGGCATTGGTGGCACATTTTCCGTGGTGATTCTGCTTACCCTGTTTTGGAAAAAATTTCACGGAAAGGCAGCGCTGCTGACCATTGTGACCGGTATGGTTTTTACAATTATCTGGATCAGTACAGGTCTGGATGAAAAAATTATTACCGCCAGAGTGATGACATTTGTTGTTGCCAGTATTGTTGCTGTGGTTTCAACCCTATTTCTTTCCGGAAAAACAAAAGATTAAATCCAACCACTTTTTATGAAACAAGGAGGTATTAAGATATGAGAATTAAAGTTTTTATTCTTTGCTTTATTGTTTCAGCGACAGCGTTTGCTCAAAATGGCTATTATTTTGCCGGTCTGGACACATTACCTGATTTAGCATTAACCGCTAAAACCATAGATTTAAAATATCCGGTGGAAATGTATAATGTCAAAGCGATTGGAATGGGCAACACACAAATGGCACTGGGTAAAACATTTAATGCAATGATGTATAACCCCGCCTTTCTCGGAAATCCCCAAAAAAGGTTCGATATTCTTGGCATCGGCACCAGCTTACCTCCCAACACCTACGACGCTGCCTGGTATTTGAGCGATAATATGGATGAATTTCTGGACGCCACCTCGCTGACCCAGGTTTATGAGAGTGCTGAAGCCTTTTTTGCAGCCAATACGATGGAGGATCGTCTGAATGCGCTTCACGAGATTAAAGACGGGATGCAATTTACTTTGGACCTGGTTGAAAAAGTGACCGGACCCGCAGAAAATCCTTACCGACATGGTGTGAGTGCAATTCCTTCAATTACGGCTCAATACGGTAACTGGGGCTTTTCTTTATTTGGTTTCGGCTATTCCGGTTTTGCAGTACAGCTCAGCCCAACCCTGGAAAGTTTGATAGATATTGATATACCGGAAAATCTTGATAATCCCCTGGAATCAGCGAAATCGATCACCAAAGTACTGGGGACATTGTCAACGGTTTTTCTCGGAAAGAGCCAGGGCTTTGTTAATGAGGTTTACCCGATTGCTTTTTACATGGCTTATCTGGATATTGTCGGTAGTGTCGGTTACGGTTTCCAATGGCGGGATCATTGGATGTTTGGCGCTAATTTGAAAGTCGTCAATCGGCGATTTTCAACCAACCGTATCGCAGTTATCGATTACGACGAAATTCTCAACGAAGCGCTCAATAAACTAGAATCTGATGAAACGGGAATCACCGCGGATTTGGGCTGTTTATATAAATTTGATTTTGGCACGTCAATCGGCTTATCTCTTCAAAATCTTGTCCCGATACAAACGATCAAAGAAAGTATCACGACAGATTTCAGGTCTTCGCCCCGATTTATTTTCGAGCGAAATCCGAACGGAAGCATCCACACAAATGCGGAGGGTGATACAGCCATTGTTGCTGCGTTCAGAAAAATTTCAGTTGAACGTCCCTTTGAGCTTACCTCCCCGTTTATTATCAGCGCGGGAGTCAGCCACTCAGTGACGAATAATTGGGATGTGGCGCTTGACTGGGTGGACATCGCAGAAGAGGATTCAAGATATACGAAAACGACTCAGCGCATTCGGTTAGGTACTGAATATCGTTTTAATTTATGGAAAAATAAATATATCCTGTCAATACGGTCGGGCATGGCTGATGAGAAAGGCGCGTTGGGGCTCGGATTTAATATCATGAATTATCTTCAACTTGACGCCGCTTACGCGTATGATCGCTTTGTGGACACGTATTCCTATTTTGGTCAAATAAAATTTGGGTGGTGATTTTGAAGATGCACATGTGCTATTATTGGAAAAAATTGTTTTCTGAATTATGACAGTCTATTTTATTTTAGTAGAACCCGAATTGCCTGAAAATATCGGCGCCAGCGCGCGAGCGATTAAAACCATGGGATTTCAAAATCTCCGCCTGGTGAATCCGGTCAATCATTTGGACGATCGGGCAAAGTGGGTGGCGCATGGTTCGATGGAAATTTTAGAAAGCGCGGAAGTTTATTCTACTCTGATTCAAGCGACAACAGATATCGACTTGGTTATCGGTACAACAAATCGGACACGTGTTTCCCGAAAAAAAATATATAATGAAAAAGAGTTGACCCGATTAATCACCGACAAAGCATCCACCGTCTCAACGATTGGCGTTGTCTTTGGCAGCGAAAAGCACGGTCTGACAAATGAAAATTTATCCCATTGTGATTTGGTTTCAAAAATACCGATGCACGCCGCGTTCCCCTCATTGAATTTGTCACAAGCGGTGATGCTTTATGCTTACATATTTTCTCCATTAAATATTCAAATGAAAGATCAAAAAAACTCTGTTGCAGATGCAGATAAACTGGCATTTTTAAAATCGGTTTTAAATGATTTGTTGAAGAAAATTGACGAAGATAGTGATTTAAACGTTCATAAACGAATCCTTGAGCGTGTATCTGCGTTAAATGAAAAGGATTTGAACTTACTACACTATGTGATAAAAAAGGTAAATAATTATTTCGTCAAAACGGAAAAGACAAAGGGAGATTGATGAAACATCCGAAGCTGGCATCGTGGGATCGAAAATTAAGACGCTTGATGGATAATCTGGATGATTATCTGGAGGATACTTTTGGTTCAAAATACAGATTACATCCGGCAAGGGCGACACGGGGTAAAACATCCTCCAAAGCACATGACGGACTTTTCAATATTTCCGCTCAATTTACTTTAGGCAGAGGGTCTCAATTCGGCAGAGGCTATGTCGTTGATGTTCACTTGTCTACTTTGGAGCGAATACCGAAAGAAGAAGTTGAAAAGATCGAGCGTGTAACATTAGATTGGCTGGAAAAAAATCTACCTAAATATTTTCCTAATCGTGACTTGCACGTTAAAATGGATGGACACCTGATCAAAATGTATGGTGACTTGAGCCTGGGGAACGTTTAAAATAATTGAAGCTACTCGAAATCAGATTAGCCAATTAGACGAAATATTAAAAATAAAGTCGATGTTTTTTGGAGTGAAAAAATGAAAACTATTATGAAATTAATGATGATAATTTTGTTGGCGCTAACAGTTATTTATCTGTTCGCCGATACGAAAGACGATTTTATAAAAGCGTGTGCTTCCGGAGATTTGAAAACAGTAAAGAAACTTGTCAAGCAAGATATTAATATGAACGCACCAATAAAAAAAGACGGAACAACTCCGCTGATGCTGGCTTCGGAAAAGGGACACATCAAACTGGTTGATTATTTTGTGGAGAACGGAGCTGATATTAACGCGACCAGGGAGTTTGGCTACAACAGCTTGATGGTCGCCCTAATGAATAAGCGCCCGGAAATCGCAAAACTATTGATCGAAAAGGGCGCTGATGTTCGAGCCCAAACCAACTTGAAGGAAAACGCGCTGTTTTTTGCGGTTGAAAAATGTCTGCCGGAAATCGTCGAGATGTTGATTGATCGCGGCTTAAATGTGGTATCAAAAAACAAACTGAATGAAACGCCTCTGTTCAAATCTGCGATCAATGGGTGCATGGCTGTTGCTGAAATACTGATTCGAAACGGTGCAGATGTGAATTTTCAGCAGCCCAAAAGCCAGGAAACCGTTTTGATGAAGGCGGCAGCAATGGGGCACGTAGAACTTGTTAAGCTGTTTAATGACAACGGAGCCGATGTGAGTGCCCGGGATCGGGGAGAAACCACAGCGCTTATCAAAGCTGCCAAAAACGGACACGCTGATGTGGTCAAAGTGTTAATCGGGGCGGGAGCCGATGTCGATGCAACAGACATCCTCGGTTATTCACCTTTGTTATACGCTTTGGAATTTCGAAACACGGAAACTGCGAAACTGCTGATGGAGAAAGGTGCTGATATTAATATTGAAGCAAAGGGAGGTGTGGTACCTGCACGGTTAGCTAAAGAAAATGATCTGGATGAGATTTTTAATATTCTTGCGGAAAAGGATGCCAAAGGCGTAGCAGAAATATTAGCAGAGGAAAAAGCCAAAGCGGAAGCAGATAGCGCGAAGGCACAAGCGGCAAGAGCGGATTCTGTTCAACTTCAGGAAGGTGAGGATGTGAGAGAGAAATCCGCGGCGGAAGAGCAAAATAAAAGTCCTGACAAACCGAAAAACGCGAAAGAAGAAAAGAGCGGCAAAAAATAATATGCTCACTCAACAGAGCTGGAAAATTTCATGAAAACCAAACGAATAAAATTTAAAAATCGCAGCGGTCAGCAACTAATTGGCATTCTGGAGCAACCGGAACAAAGCGCCCCGAAAGCATACGCACTTTTCGCTCATTGCTTTACCTGCTCGAAAAATTTGAAGGCAGTGTACCATATCAGCGAGGCAATGGCAGAACGCCAAATCGCCACCTTTCGTTTTGACTTTACCGGACTGGGAGAGAGCGAGGGTGACTTTTCCGAAACCAATTTGTCTTCCAATATCGAAGATCTGATCGATGCCAGCGAACACTTGGCTGAGAACTATTCAGCTCCGAAAATCTTAATCGGCCATTCATTAGGCGGTTCAGCCATTGTTCAGGCGGCAGAAAAGATTCCATCAGCTGCTGCTTTAGTTTTGATAGCGACGCCCTACGAACCGAAAAGTCTGAAACAATCCTTGAAACAAGCATCAGGCTAAATCGAACGTCAGGGAGAAGCCGAAGTCACGATCGGAGGAAAAAGCTTCCGGGTGAAAAGGCAATTGTTTGATGATCTGGAAAAACGCAGCATGCAGCAACGAATTGATGCACTAAATTTGCCCTTACTTATTTTCCATGCACCGGAAGACCGTGTCGTTAATATTGAAGATGGGATAAAGCTGTTTAATGCGGCAAACTATCCCAAGAACTTTATTTCACTGGATCAATCGGATCACTTGTTATCTGATAAAGAAGATTCGATGTACGTTGGGCACGTGATTGGGGAGTGGGTGGGGCGGTATGTTT
>CAYYMH010000015.1:0-8571 GCA_964472785.1 uncultured Cytophagia bacterium
ATGCCGTCAGCAGTGATAATAGCGGAATACCCAGAATAGTCAGTGATTGTACCGCCTTCCAAACTTGTTCCATTTTTTCGTTTCCTTAAAATAATAATTCAATATTGGATATTGAATTAATCCTCATAAAATTTACTCTACTTCACTAATTTTATTATAGCTCAAATGGGATAAAAAATTATTATTTTTTTGAATCTTTCTAATAATCTCATAGAGATTAGATTCAGTAATAAAATAATCAACATACGGCAATAGTGAGGATATTATAATATCAATAACATCCGATACTAAAGGTTTTCTATTATCAGGATAGAATTTGTAAAAAACAACATAAGATGTAGTTCGGACTGAGGGAAATCTATTTGTATCTATTTCATTTCCAAATTTATTAGCTATTTCCTTGGTGAAACTTATGTCTCTCATCATTATTTGTTGAATTGTTGCCAAATACTCAAAGTCTTCTATTTCTTTTAGAGAGTATTTTTTATTCTTGGGAGGATAATTTGACTTTAATTTTATAATACTGTTCAAAATGATTTTACGATTATCTAACCAATATTTTGCCCTATTATAAAATCCAGATAATCTTAAAACTTCTTCTAATTTCTCTCGAGGAACTGAACTATTATTTGAAACCAGTGCATAAGGTGCAATAACAATCGGATTTATTACCACTTTACTTTTGCAATATGATTCAATTTCTTTTCTGAAAATTGAATCATAACCATCCAATATTGCAGAGGGAAAAACGGAAAAAAAGTCCATGTATTCATCAAATAAGTATTTTTTTTGATATAATTCCATCAATGAAAATATAGAATAGGAAATAATTGTTCTTGATATATCATATTTACTATCAATTAACTTAATCCAATCTTTTGGAGACTTTAAAAAATTGCTAAGTGCATTGGTGTCCAATAGCAATAATTTATAATTTTTATTATTTATGATAACCATGAATGATTGAAAGATATACCCTTTAAATTTTTCGAATGATATTTATTTTCTTTGAGCATTAGTTCAAATAATAAAAAATCATTAACACAATGTCAATATAAATTTTTCCTTTTTGCGAAGCGAGTTTGATTATTCTCAATTTATTTCACTGGAAAGTCAACAAAAACACCTTGCTTATTTACAAAATTATTAATAATTTTATGAACCGAAATTTAGTGAAAAATAGTAGCGCACCAATTAACACTTTGGTTTTTGCCAGTGATTTACCTATTTTATTCTCTCGCACTGATTTATTTGTTCATCGTTTTCCGACTTTGGCGTGGTTTCTATAAGTTGAAATCACCTTCGGCTAAAATGAATCCGCCCGTTTCAATTATCTTAGCCGCGCGTAACGAAGAACAAAACATCCGTTCCTGTGTGAAGGCACTGATCGATCAAAACTATCCCGAAGATTTACTTCAAATTGTAATTGTTGATGACGGCTCCACTGACGAGACAGTTCCGATTTTGAAAAGTTTCGAGAGCAAAGTTTCAGATTTAACCATTTTGCAAACGCATTCAAAAACCGGCAACAAAAAATTAGCACTTGATAAAGCAATCAGAAAATGTACGGGAGAAATTTTGCTTTTCACCGATGCGGACTGTGTCCCTTCAGCGGCTTGGGTCCAAACGATGGTCAATTATTTCAGTGACGATATCGGGCTGGTCGCCGGTTTTTCTCCGGTAATTGATCCGTCTGATTCGTTCTTCGGAAAGATACTGCATCTCGACAGTATCGCTGCCGGGTTCGTAGCAGCCGGCGCTATCGGTAACGGTAGTGCTGCTACCTGCACCGGTCGTAATCTGGGGTATCGGCGTCAGCTCTTTCAGGAAGTAAACGGATTCTCTGAAATCCAGAAAAGCACGTCCGGCGATGATGATTTGTTTTTGCAGTTGGTTAAAATGAAAACGCATTGGAACATCAACTATGCGATTGACAGTGACGCTATTGTGCCCAGTTACCAAACCAAATCTTTCGTCCAATTTATCAATCAGAAAAAGCGGCATCTCTCGGCAGGTAAATATTATAATCGAAAAAATCAGTTTCTTTACCTGCTATTTCATTTATCAAATTTGAGCTTTTTCGTTTTTCCGATTCTATCGGTGTGGTATCAGAAATTTTTAATCAGCTCTCTTTTACTTATCATGGGTAAACTATTTTTCGACTGGGTGGTTATCCGATCATGTGCCCGGAAATTTCAGCAGCCAATAAATTTTAATCCATTTTTGGTTTGGGAAATCTTTTTTCCGTTTTATCATTTAATCATCGCGCCGTTATCCTGGTTTGGCAAAATTAGATGGAAATGAACAAGTTAAAATAAGGGTGCCGACATTCAAATCTGGGACAATTACAAACGCTTTTCTGACCAGCGGGGTATGCTGGTTGTTGACATTCTGGAAAAATTTTCCGGGATCACAGGACAATCCATTTTGGATGTTGGCTGCGGAGAGGGCGGCACTTCAAAAGCGCTCCGGGAAAAAGGTGCTGTTGTGTCAGCGCTGGATATTCGGGGGGATTTGCAAGCGAATTTCCTGAAAAATGGAATTCAATTCTATCATGGTTCAATCGGGGATATTTCATTTTCAAAAAACCGGTTTGATATCATTATTTTACAGGATGTATTGGAACATTTGAAAAATCCCGGTTATGCGCTGGGAAAAACGAATCAGATATTGAAACGCAACGGTCTTCTTTTCATCTCGACGCCAAACCGGTTTTCGATTTTGAATGCGTTCAGTGATCCGCACTGGCAACTACCTCTGGTGGCGCTATTTCCGCGACCGTTGGTTCGATTTTCTGTCCGGCATATTTTTCGAAAAGACCGCCGTCAACGGGACGACTGGGCAGCTTTGCTGTCGCTGAACAAATTATTGAAGATAATGCGCTCAAACGGTTTTGAACCGGTTTTTGTCAATAAACAGGTCGCTGAAATTTTATTCCGAAATCCGCAAGCCGTCGTCTGTGCGTCGTGGCATCTCAAGATCATCCATTATTTGAAAAAGAATCAATTGGAAAATATGGTGCAGCGAATGGTTAATGACAACATAGGGATTTTCAATTATCTGATCAATCCGACGTGGTATCTGATCGGGAAGAAACGATGAGAGAGATTGTGTGGCAAGCGGTGCTGCGATCATTTTCATTGAAGCGGCTAATGAACAGTGGTAAAGCGCTGAGTGCTTTTTTATTATCAAAATTGAGCCAAAAGGCCTTTGTGTGGGGACTGCCTTTTATCGTTCACGTTGAACCGACTGTGGCATGTAATTTAAAATGTCCCCAGTGTTTAACCGGAATGGGACAGATCAAAAGATCAGATAATTTCATGCCATTTGAGCTATTCAAAAATTTTATCGAATCGCACAGTGAATATATCTGGTATCTGCTGCTTTACAATCAGGGCGAACCGTTTCGGCACAAAAATCTGATCGATTTCATTCGCCTGGCTAAGGAGAAAAAAATTTATGTTATGACCAGCACCAACGGACATTTTTTATCGAATGTGAATTCCGTCCGCGCACTGATCAAAAGCGGACTGGATTCGATTATCATTTCACTGGATGGCGCCGATGCCGAAACATATCAAAAATACCGGATAAACGGCGACTTTCAAAAAGTCATCCGGGGAATCGAAAATTTAGTGAACCAGCGAAAAAAACTCCATTCGAAAACACCGGAAATCATGATACAATTTTTAGTGACAGCACACAATGAGCACCAAATAGATGAGATGAAAAAGTTGTGCAAAAAGTTAGGGGCAGACCGGTTATTAATGAAAACCTTTCAAGTTGAATCTTTTGAAAATGGGAAACATTATCTTCCCATCAATAAAAAATTCAATCGCTACAAAAAACAGGGACATAATTTTAAATTAAAAAGTAAAACAAAAAACATCTGCGCGCGTTTATGGTACAGCACGGTCATTCTTTCGGACGGACGGGTTGTTCCCTGCTGTTTTGACAAAAACGGCACTTACACTTTTGGAAAAATAACAGACGATTTAACATTAGCTGAGATTTGGACATCAGAACATTATAAACAATTTCGAGAGGCAGTTAGTGCAAACCGAGAAAAAATCCCCATCTGCGGAAACTGCAGCCAAAACAGGAAAATTTATCTCTAAACGGTACATCGCGTTTTTGATAAAAATCATCATCGCTGCCATGGTGATGGCGATGTTACTCAAACGGGTCGAAGTCGATGAAATCCTTATCGCCTTCCGAACGGCAAAACTGTGGCTGATTTTTTTGGCGTTCTTGCTGCTCATTCCCAATATTTATTTGCAATTCATCAAATGGCGCTATTTAATCAGATTGATAAAGCCCGAAGTTGACAATCGGGAAACGCTTAAATCGTTGTTAGCTGGTTTTACTTTCGGTTTTATCACACCCGGCCGTTTGGGAGAATTCGGCAGAGCGTTTTTCATCAAAGATTGTTCGTGGGTAACGCTGTTAGGCGTGGCTGCGATTGACAAACTGTTTTCACTGGCAGTTGTCATTTTTTGGGGCGCCATTGGTCTGTTATTTTTTGCCGGACATCAACTGTATTTATATTCTCTCGTACCGATGATTATCTTTACCACCATTGCCCTGATCGTCATTTACTACATTCTGTTTCATCCACAGATTATCCGAAGCTTTTTGTACAGTTTAAATATTATCCTTCCCTTTCGTGATAAAATCAAATTGTTGATGAACAGTTTGGATAATTTTCACCGGCAACAAGCGTTGACGTTGTTGTTGCTGAATTTGTGTTTTTATTTTGTGTTCATATCCCAGTTTTACATTTTGACCCGGGCTTTCGAAATTGCCCCGCTGATTCAGACAACGTTCGCCTTAGCAGCCGCGTTATTGGTGAAATCTTTTTTACCCATTTCCATAGGGGATTTGGGAATCCGGGAAAGCGCGACAGTTTTTTTCATTGGCAAAATCGGTCTTTTGGAATCAACAGGATTTAATGCTGCAATTCTGTTGTTTTTAATTAACTTATTAATACCCAGTATGATCGGATTGGTGCTGGTGTTAAAACACCGGCTCATTTTTCTCAGGAATAATCAACGTTGATATTTTGTCACCTGACTATAAGAATACGAACGCTATGTTATTGTTTATCTATTTTTTATTGATATTTCTGACCTTTATTTACGTTTATAAAATCATTTTTTTTTACCGCGGCCTGTTTCGCATCCATTCGGGAAAAAATAAACAACAATACCGGGTGACTGTGCTCATTCCCGCTCGGAATGAGGCTAAAAACATTACCGCATGTTTGGACGCTTTGGTCAGGCAGAATTATCCTAAGAATAAACTTCAAATCATCGTTATCGACGACGATTCCACTGACAACACAGCAGACCAGGCCCGATCCTTTTTTGAAAAATATCCGTTTATTCAACTCATCAGTCTCGATCCCTGTCCGCCCGGAGTTTCGCCCAAAAAAAGAGCGTTGCAAGCCGGCATTGAACAGGCAGACGGAAAAATTATTCTCACCACCGATGCGGACTGCCAGGCGCCGCCAAAATGGATCAAAAAAATGATTTCTTATTTTGAAGAAGATGTGGGTATGGTCGCCGGCTATGTGGGATTTGAAAAAAATCGGGAAGGCAGCCTGTTCAGCAAAATCCAGGCTCTGGAATTCCTGGGAATCACGTCAGCCGGATTGGGCAGCATCAACATGGGCGATCCGATTATTGCCAATGGCGCCAATCTGGGATTCCGGCGCACGACGTTTTTTGAAGCCGGCGGATACGAAGGAAACAACCACATTTCAAGCGGTGACGACGACCTGCTCATGCAAAATATCGACAAAAAAACAGCATGGAAAATTCGGGCAGCCTTTGATCCGGACACATTCATCCAAACCGAACCAATTGATAATATTGGTGATTTTATCAATCAGCGAATCCGCTGGGCTTCCAAAGGAATTATTTACAAAAAATTATCACTGGTGTTGTTTCTGCTGTCCGTTTACTGTTTTTATTTACTACTGTTCGTTTCCCTGCCTTTTGCAGTGAGTTTTTTCAAACACTTCCCTTATCCGCTTTTTGCCCTGGCAATCAAAATGGCGGCAGATTACGTGCTGATTTTCAAAGCCACGAAAATGCTAAACCGCACGGATTTGAGAAAATATTTTCTGCTGACTGAAATCTTGCAAATCCCTTATATCATTTACGTTGGTTTCGCCGGGATTATGGGCGCATTTAGCTGGAAAGACCGATGAGATTTTTCAGAGTTCCCAACATATTGACTCATTTTTTTCCTCAAATCATGTGGCAAATCCCCAATGAAGCAAACAACGTTTACCTGACCTTCGACGACGGACCGCACGAAATTTATTCACCCAAAATTCTCGATATCTTGGAAGAACACAATGTGAAAGCCACCTTCTTTTTACTCGGAGAAAAAATAAAGCCAAACCGGGAAATTATTCTCCGCATGCGGGATTCGGGAAACACAGTCGGCATTCATGGCTATCAGCATAGCTCATTACTGCTAAAGTCGAAAACATTCATTCGCGAACAATTGGAGCGCGCAAAGGATGAACTGGAATCATTGACCGGTGAACCCGTGCACCTGTTCCGTCCGCCGTACGGTAGATTCAATCCGGCAGTCCTCAACCAATGCCGCCAACTTTCACTACGACCAGTCATGTGGAGTTTTTTGACGTACGATTTCGATGATCGTCTTTCCGATAAGGATTTGCTGGATATTTTTAATAAGCGAATTTGTCCCGGAGATATTGTTGTAATGCATGATGGTCATGTAAATTCAGGAAGAACGGTAAGGGTTTTGCCGGGATTGATTGAATTTATTTGTGATCTGGGGATAGGACTATCCAGAGTTGATTTATAGATAGCATCATTATTTATTATCTACTGGCAAATTTAACTCTCTTTTCCGTTACTACAACATATTGTTCACGTAGTTGATCGCTGTGAGCTTCAAGTAAACGTCGGATTGTCTCAATTTTTACATTAGTTCTTTCATCTTCAAGACGTAAAAGAATAATTCCTTTATGAGGTCGTCTCTCCCGAAACACTTTCTCACCAAAATCTTTATCATTTGTGATCAAAATAAAATTTTCGAAATACGCTTTTTCGAGTATTTGATTATCATCGATACCACGAGCCTCCTCATAGACTGAAAATACTTCATAACGTTGCTCCCGTAACCATTGTGCAACTTTTCGACCTGTACATTCATCTACAATGAAACGCATTTATGTCGTCTCCGTTTCCAAAGGCATATAAGCTGTATTTTCCAAAGATTTTGTAGCGAAAAGTAAACAAGCTTTTATATCATCTATTGTAAGCCCTTGATACTCTTCGAGAATATCTCCAACACTCTCTCCGTGAGCCAATAGATTAAGTATATATTCTACCGTCAAACGTGTCCCTTTTATTACAGGCTTACCGACCATAACTTTGGGATTGAACGTAATTCGTTCAAGTAGTTCCTGATCTTTCATTGGATTTTTTCCTTTATCTTTTTAATATATCAATAATATGTTTTTAAAGCAGTTAATCGTTAAGCAGAGATTCTTCAATTCTCTCATTTTGATTGACGAACTTGAAGAAATCTAATTTTTTCACGGATATTTCTTACTTTCCAAATACCAAGTTTCTTTTTTGATCATCTTTGATCTTTTATTTATGAATCCGATAAAATTATTTTATTTTTTTTGAGTTCTCGAAATAATATAACCCAATAACCACAATTTGTCAAGAAAAAAATCAAATAGCTCAAATTTTTACGCATTGAAAATTTTCAGCTCATCGAAGTATTTCAATAACCCATATTCGCTCTATTCATTTTTATAAATCAAAAACCCAATTCAACAACCACCGTCAATTTATAAAATTTAACCTTGATATTAACAAAAAATTTATTATATTGTGAAACTTATTTGAACAGTAAAAAGAACTCTTTCTGAAATATCAATCTCATTTTCCGGAGGAAATTTTGGGCGCTACTCGAACGAACCGGTTTTTTATTTTGCTCATTTTGTTGATTGTTACCTGCTTCTCTTCTCTTTTTAGCCAGTCTGTCAATGTGCCGCTGGATTATTGGGCTTATAACTTTTTGGAACGGTTGGAAACCAAAGGATATTTCAGAAGTTTGCTGCTGCGAACCCGGCCGCTTTCCCGTGGAAATGTAGCTCAGCTATTAGCCGAAGTTGAGGAAAATCTGTCATCACAAGCAGTAAAATTGAGCCAATCCGAACTGGATCTTTTTCAGCAGCTCAAAGGTGAATTTCACGAAGAGTTGAGCAGGCTGGATGTCACCAGTCAACCCCAGTATCATGAACGGCATCTGATCCAATGGAGTGAAGGCACCAACACATTCAAAATCGACGTGGCTGGCAAGCAGCTGTTTGATATTTTTCGGGGCGACCAGTACGACGGCCTCAAACGCACATCCCGGACAACCGCTGGTGGTATTGTGCGCGGCAATCTTCAAAACAGTCTGGCTTTCAATATTGACTTTCATAACACCCTGATTCGGGGCGAAAGCATCGAGCGGGAAAATTTCAATCCCAGTATCGGCATGCCCACGGTTATCTCCGGCGAAAATGTC
>CAYYMH010000015.1:8671-88962 GCA_964472785.1 uncultured Cytophagia bacterium
GGAAAATTTCAATCCCAGTATCGGCATGCCCACGGTTATCTCCGGCGAAAATGTCTATCAGGACGACGCGTCCGCCTATCTGGTGTGGAAACTGCCCTGGTTCTATCTGGAGTTCGGCCGCGATCAGGCACAGTGGGGACCCGGCTATCAGGGCAGTCTGATGCTGTCGCAAAACAATCCGCTGTTCGATCTGCTGAAACTTTCGGCGCAATTTGAGCGGTTTCATTTTACCAGCATCCACGGGAAGCTCAATAGTGAAGCCGGGAATAAATATCTGGCAGCGCACCGGTTGGAAGTTCGCGTAACGCCCTGGTTCTATTTAGCAGGCTCCGAGGCTGTGGTTTATGGTGGTCGTGGTATCGAGCCGCAGTATTTGAATCCGATTATGCCTTATCACATTGCGGAACACCATTTGGGGGATAAAGATAATAACACGCTGGGATTCGATTTTACGCTTTTTCCCATAAAACGGCACAAAGTCTATGGCGAGTTGTTCATTGATGATTTCACGAGTTCGGAAAATCCGTTCACCTATTTTGGCAATAAATTCGCTTTTACTTTAGGGCACTTTTGGGTGAATCCGTTTGGCATTCCAAATGTTGATTTTCGGACGGAATACACTCGGATCGAGCCGTATGTGTACACCCATCGGGATTCGATCAATATTTATCAACATTACAATCAAAGCATCGGTCATTGGCTGGGACCGAATTCAGATTTGCTCTATTTCGAGTCCAATGTGCTGATCAACCGTGATCTCAGTGTTCAATTTTTGGCGGAACGGATTCGGCAGGGAAAAGGGGACATTAACACACCGCACCAGCCTGAAGACGGGACAAAAAAATCATTCCTGAGCGGGACGGTAGAATCACAGTGGCGATTCGGACTCTCTGTTCGCGATCAGATCATGCGGGACTTTTTTTTGACGTTGAGCTACCATGCCATCGACACCGACAATTTAAATCGGATCCCGGACAAAACGTCACTGGATCATCAAATAATCTTTTTACTTGAGGCTAACTGGTAAAAAACGACTTTTATGTTGCTGACTTTTTTTATTTTAACATCTGCATTATGCATCGGTTATACTGTGATCATTTTGGCGTTACGTACGGGTTTGTCACATTTGAAAGCCGGCGCAAATCAGCATCAATATTTTGTATCCGTAGTGGTTGCCGCACGAAATGAGGAGTACAACATTCGGCGCTGCTTGCAGGCATTGATGAATCAGCGCTATGCGAGCGATAAATACGAAATCATTATCGTTGATGATCGCTCCACAGATAATACGGCACGCATTGTCCGTGAAATGAGTGCACATGATTCCCGAATAAAATTAATTCAGATTAAAAAATTTGACGCAGGAATCTCCCCCAAAAAAAATGCCATCGAAAAAGGAATTGGGCAGGCAAAGGGTGAGATTATTCTGACGACAGATGCGGATTGCGAACCGGGTCCGGCTTGGATCAATACAATCGTCAACTATTTTACACCGGATGTAGGTTTGGTCGCCGGTTTTTCTCCGCTGGTCGATTCGAAGCGCCACACTTTTTTGTCAAAATTCGTAACGCTGGATTCGTTGTCTCTGGCGGCAGTGGCAGCCGGTAGTTTTGGTCTGGGGAAGCCGCTGACCTGCAACGGTCGAAATTTGGCTTACCGCAAGCAGTCTTTTAAAGATGTCGGTGGCTTTGAGGACATCAAGCATTTTATTTCCGGAGATGATGATCTTTTTCTGCATTTGATTACTGATAAAACGAACTGGGAAGTGCGCTATGCCATGGATCGCCGGGCAGTGGTTCCGTCTCATTTTACATTTGACCTGAACCAGTTCGCCAACCAGCGAACGCGCCACGCTTCCAAAGGACGCCATTATTCAGCATGGCTGACGCTATCGCTCACTGGCGTTTATTTCTTCAATTTATTACTGCTTGTCCTTTTTCCGTTCTCAATTATTTACTATCAGTTTTTCATTTGGTGGCTGATTCTGTTTGGTTTAAAATCGGGCAGCGAATTTCTGTTTCTTTATCAGACAGCGAAAAAGCTGTATCAGAAAAAAATTTTGCTGATCTTCCCATTAGCCGAAGTTGTTCATCTGTTTTATGTCGTGATATTTGGTTTGTGGGGTCAGTTCGGCAAATTCAAATGGAAAGACGAAACTTTTGCATCACAAGTGAACACATAACCTCAACTTGGGTAGTTTATGTTTGATTGCATTTTCATTATCATCACAGCGCTCTACATACTTATCATCCTGTTTTTTCTATTCGGTTTGTACTTACGGCCGCCGAAAAGAACCGATAAAAAATACAGGGTTTCAGTGGTCATCGCTGCCCGAAATGAGGAGAAAAATATTGGCAATGTGCTGAGTGAATTGGCAAAACAAACCTATCCGGATGAGTTGTTCGAAGTGATTGTTGTTAATGATGAATCAGAGGATAATACCGAAAAAATCATCGAAAATTATGCGAGTGAATATCAATTTATCAAACAGGTGCAAACGAAATCCGGGACTTCGGACGGATTGACTGCTAAAAAAAGAGCACTCAGCCAGGGTATTTCAGCCAGCACAGGCGAAATCATTTTATCTACGGATGCCGACTGTCACGTTAAGCCAACGTGGATTGAAACGATGGTGTCCTATTTTACTGATGAAGTGGGTTTTGTGGTGGGATTTTCACAATTCGGAACGCCTCGGAAAAAATATTCACTTTTCGAACAGTTACAAGCAACAGACTTTTTATCTTTGATGGCAGCAGCTCAGGGATCAGTCCGGTTGAATTGTCCGCTGGCAGCGTCCGGCCAAAATCTCGCTTACCGCAGAGAGGCATTTGACGAGGTCGGTGGTTACCAAAAAATCAAAGACCGCATTTCCGGTGATGATGTGCTTTTACTGCAGTTGATTCACAAATTGACGCACTGGAAAATAGGCTTTGCAAGCTCAGCCAGCGCCTTTAACTGGACATATCCTGAAAAAACAGTGAAAGCTTTTTTAAATCAACGAAAGCGCTGGGCATCCAACGGTTCATACCAAATCAAACTGAACAAAACATTTTTCGGATTTATTGCTGTTATGTTTTTTGTCAACGCGCTGATGCTGTTTGGCATACCATTGTACTATATTTTGAACCAAACATTAATATTACCGTTAATTTGTTTATTAGCTAAATTTTTAATCGAATTTATCATTTTGCTCAACAGCGCTATTTTCTATCACCGATTGGATTTGGTCAAATATTTTCCCATCTGGTCTGTTTTACAAATACCTTATGTTGTTTTCACCGGACTTTTGGGCACTTTCGGACATTTTCGCTGGAAAAACAGAACACACTTTCAGAACTTAACAACATTCAGGATGGATAATTGAACCGGATAAAAGCGACATTAAACGGAATCAGAAGCGGTATTCTGCAGCGTCCGCTTAACTCGAGTACGGAAATTCGCATCACGCGGCTGTGTTCCCAGCGCTGCCGGCAATGCAGCGTTTACGAGCGCACGACCGAACCGCCTAACATGAGTTTGGAAAATTTTAAACTGGTTGCAGAACGATTGAAAAATTATGGCGCTTACATCGGATTCGTATCCGGCGGCGAAGCGACCTTAGTGCCGCATCTGGGAGAAATTCTGGTTGAAGCCAAAAAAACATTTGCTTTAGCCACAAATCTGGTGACCGGGCTTTATAATAAAACAGAAGTCATCGAAAAATTCGGCTCAATTGCACTGGATAACAATATCAATGTTCAGACATCACTGGATGGTTTTGGTAAAGTCGGGGATTACCTCCGGGGTGTAAAAGATTTTTCAGACACGGTGTTGAAACACATGGCATTACTTTCAAAAACGCGGGGCAACTCCAAGTCCCTGCTTTACGCAAATATCGTATTGAACAACCTGAACCTGGATCAGGTGCCGGAATTGATCCGCAGAGCGCGCGATCTGGGTTGGATGACAACCATCGGACTTTATCACACACTGACCGCCACCACCCGGGAAGATGACAAACTCCGTTTACAGCCAGGTAAGCGTTTAAATAAATTACTTGACTTTCTTGATAATAATCCTGATATTTTAAACTTAAATTCGTTCATCCGTGGAATTCGTCCGTTTGTTGAAGGGCAGAAACCGGAAATGTGCGCCTTTGTCGATTCAAAATTTTTGACGACCCGAACCACGATCATGGAGAACGGTGATGTGCATCTGTGTTACGGTGATCCGATTGGGAATATTTTAAAAAATGAGATGGCGGAAATTTTTTCAGGAGAGGACTACAAAAACCGATTAAATGCTTACAAACAATGCGAAGGCTGCTGGACGACCTGTTACACGCAGCGCTACCTGCTGACGCATCCGCGTTCGGTAAGAGAGTTTTTGGAAAATTATAAAAAATTGAAAAAGACAAAAACAAGGCTCTAAAAAATGAAACACAAACAAAAATTGGGGGAACGCAGGAAATATCCCAGATATTATCCGGAGCCGGAAAATCATCCCGAAGTGAGTTTCATTTTTGACAATGGTGAAAAGATCTCTGTTGAAATTGTCAACATCAGCCGCGGTGGCGTTTTGATCTCAACCAATGAAATCGAACACTTTTTGGACATGGATCAACAGCAGATCAAAATGATTGAAATCGTTGCCCCGAACAAAAAACCATTTCGCTGCGCCGGAGAATTGAAACGGCTTCAACCTGTAATGGAAGAAAAAAAGTGTTTTTGTGCCGTTGAATTTAGCCGAATCGATGACAGAAAAAAACAAAGCGGATCTGTCGAAGAGGAGTCTCCATCGGAGCGCGATCCCGCACAATTTGTGGATAAAATTTTTGAAAGCGTCCTGCAATCGCAGAATTATATGAAAATGAAGGACAGAAAACAAGCCGAGAAAATCCGTCAGTCAATCTATGATTCATTTGCTGAAGTAACAGACCATTTGACGGTCGAAGATAGATGGTGGTTTTATGAATTATTGGATGAAATAAAAACTCGCGACCCAAATTTTCCGGACGGATTGAAAAATGATTTTTTGAAATTATGCAAGATTGGTTTGAAAAAAGCAGGGCAGAAAAAGAAATAAAAAAATAATGAGGAATTAGAAAGTAAGTATTAAAATAAAAAATTTCAACAAATTTCAAACTTGAGGGAGGAAAAACATGGATTGGTACTTGTACCTGATTCTCGCGTATCTTCTGGTCTTAGCTGCCTTAAATTTCTACCGCGCCAAAAAAGTAAAAAGTCAGGACGATATGATGGTCGCAGGCCGCTCGTTGAGTGTCAGAGTAATGGTATTCACATTGATCTGCACCTGGATCGGTTCGGGAACATTTATCGCCGGAGCGGAATTCGCTGCCAAAGCTGGCTGGAGCGCACTCTGGTTACCAGCAGGAGCCTGGGTGGGAATTCTCGCTATTTACTTTTTAGCCGCGAAAATACGTACTTTCGGAAAATACACCATAGGCGACATCCTCGAAGTGCGCTACGGGAAATTCGCCCGTCTGTTTGGCGCCTTCGCACTAATTATCAGTTTCACTGCAATCGTCAGTTACCAGTTCAAAGCTGGCGGTTTTATCCTGAACGTGGTTTCGGACAACGCCATCTCTGTTGAAACCGGACAGTTTATCGCAGCGCTGATCGTTATTGTTTTCACAGCGACTGCGGGCATGATTGCCGTTGCTTACACCGATCTTCCAAATGGGATTATCATTTTACTGGCATGTTTTATCGCCACACCATTCGTCATTTATAACGCGGGCGGAGCAGCAGCCATGAATAATTTGCCTCCCGAATATTTACAAGTGATAAACTCACAATTCGGTCAAATGCCGGTTTTAAAAGCCATCAGCTATTTTCTTGCCACCATGCTGCTGTTGTTAGGTGTTCAGAGCATGTATCAAAAATTTTACAGCGCCAAGACGCCCAAAGACGCCCGTACAGCAGTTTCAATATGGATCATCGGTACGATTTTTGTCGAAACCGTGATCGTTGTGATCGCTGTTTTTGCTGCTTCTAAATATATGCCTCAAATTCAGGAATTTATTTCGACTAAGGGAGCATCAGGAATGGATCCGGCGTCTATCGTAATCCAGGCGGGTAGGGATATGGTTCCGCCTTATGTGGGAGTTCTGCTAATTGGTGCAGCATGTGTAGTTGTAATTTCAACAGGCATGAATTATCTCCTCTCCCCTACCACGAACATCATGCGTGATATTTACCAAAATATCATTAAACCGGACGCCGATCAAAAAACCATGGTGGCATTGCAAAAGGTGTTTATTGTGATCATTGGTGTGGTAGCATATCTGTTGTGTACCCGACTCACGTCTGTGCTGCAAATGAGCTACTTCGCTTACACAGTTTACGGTGTTGCCATTACGCCGGCGCTCATCGCTGCTTTAGCCTGGAAACGAGCCACCAAAGCTGGCGGATTAGCTTCGATTGTGAGTGGGTCAATTGTAGCGCTGGGGCTTTATGTCGCAGGATATGTGTGGCCTTCAATTATGAGTCCGGCCGGAGATCCCAATGGCGATCCGTTCGGTCTGCCGTTGATCTATCCGTCGTTGTTTGTTTCGCTGGTTTCGTTGATTGTGGTCAGTTTAGCGACAAAGCCACCTAAACCGGAGACATTGAGAGAGCTATTTCCGGATAAAAAATAAAGGAAGCCACGGAGGCACGGAGTACACAGAGAATAAATTAAGTTTTAAAAAATTGATTCAAACTTTATAAAAAACGTAGTGAATGGATGAGACCGTTCACTACGTTTCAATTTTTAAGCAGGTGTGAAATAGGTTAAAAATTCATTCTCGCTTTTCTGAGACCACACTTTATATCCAAGCCGTTTGGCTTTGTCAATCAGCGGTTCGGGCAGAAAGGTATTTTCCAGTTTTAAAATTTCACCAGCGTTCAACTTCTTTATTTCTTTTATCACAATTGTTACCGGCTCTTCCCCCCTATCCAAAATCGGTCGCGCATTAATTGTTTTTACCACCTTTTTTGCGTCGATCCAGTCCGGTGTTTTTTCTGAGCTCACATCAGATTCTTGTTCATCTTCAAAAAAATCATTGATGCCAACTTCTCTCCTCAGACGATTAATTATCTCTGACACCGAAATCTCCCCTATCTTTGCCGCTTGCCGAATTGTGGTAACCCTGGCAATTGTTTTGCGCAGCACCGGATTTTTCAGCTTTTTAAATGTCGGCGTTATTTCGATCAACACGCTTTCGAGTTGCGGATAATGATCCAATAGTTTTGAAATTTTGGTTTCCGGCGTAATCGGTATTTTATTTTGACTCATTTTTTCTGCTCCTCAAAATAAAGATCAAATTACAGTGATCTTCATTTTATTTATTTTGAATAATCCAGCAGTCGTTGTTCACCTTCCAGTTTTCTTTTTTCTGTCAAATCCTGACTAACTTCAAGTGTACCCAAATAATCTCCGGTTGAATTTCTCAAGGCGAAATATTCGATCATGATAAATTTCCCTCTCATTTGAATCCAAAAACTTGCCTTGTCCTCTTTTCCAGATTTGAAATCATCTAAAATATTTTCAACAATATGTGCGCTTGATGGTGGATGACACTTTTGGACATCTCGTCCCAGGATGGCTCTGGTTCTCGAAAATATGCGTTCTTTTCCCTGAGTGAAGTAACGTACTTTATCATCCTTATCCACAAAAGTCATATCAAAGGGAATGGTATTCAGCAGCATTGTTAATTCCTCTACTGTGAAACTTCCGCTCGGCAATTGAATTCTCCCATCGCTGGATTTTTGAATTTCTTCTTCGCGAACCCCTTCCGGTTTCCATTCCACGGTCGGATCATAGAGACAATAACCAATCTCGGTGCTCTGTTTGGCAATTTCATACCACTCCTTTTCAGTTAATTTATCCAGCGTCATCGGGAATAAAATTTCTTCTTCCTTGCCAATCATTTCATCTACGGCATTCGATGCTGGTTTTAAAATCATCTCGGGAACTGTTTTCGCTTCCTCAACCGACATTTTGCCGGCTTCTTTCATCGAATCAAATGCCGCTTTGAGCAATTCTCTCGCCTCGTCATGTTTTCCCCACATAACCTGTGGCGGGCCTGTCACACCATGTTTCTCCAGAAACGGAAAAAGCAGGTTTTCCTTGCGCTGATAATGTTTTTCAACATCAGCTAAAGCGTTGAAATGGTGCTGAATTTCAATATAAACATCTTTAATCTTGTCTTCACTATCCAACTTTTCAACTTGTTGATATAACTTTTCCAACGCCGTTATTTCACGTTCCAACGCACGATTCTCTTCCTTGAAAGTATGGACTGGATGTCCCGCTGGCGCTGTTTTGGCACCGGAATGGTCGATCGCCCCGTCCAGAGCAGCAGTGTGGATATCACATAATTTAAGCACCTCTTCCTGAGGCAAACCTTCCGATATCAGTTCCTGTTCCACCTCCACGACTTCGTTGTAGGGTACCTGTCCCATTAATCGAATCAACTGTGCTCTCACGGACTCAGGAGCTTCGCCCTTGTGAAGCTGAAGAATCATGTGTTTCAACAGATCTTTTCTTTTTTTTGAATTGTTGATTAATTCACTCATTTTGGACTCCCATTTTTTCCTTTTTCATGATTAAACAAAACAAATCATTTCCTTATCATCATAAAATAACACAAATTATTCTAAAATTCAAACTGTTTTCTGACATTATTATAAAAAACTAATGCACCTCCGTTTTAATTCTTAAAACAGGAAAAGCATCAGGTCGTCATAATACGTCTAATAAATTTATTTTTCTTCATTCATGGATTTCAGATGTTGTAATTTTCCATCGACACTAAGTACGTGCTCTTCTATTAGTAAATCCATTCTGCCGGACATGTTTACAGCCTGTTCCGCAATCATTGTTAAACCGCCACAGCAGGGCACTAACATCCGTACAATAATGACTTTCGGGATTGTGGGTTCCTTGAAAATCTCTCCTAATTTTCTTGCATAATTTCGGGTGTCATCTAATTTGGGGCAGCCGACTACCACACTGCGTCCCCGTAAATACCGCCAGTGAATATCTGCTGATGCTAACGGACCACAGGTGCTTATAATGACCAACTCTTTATTTTTAAAAAACGGAGCACCAGGCTGCACCAGATGCAGTTGCACAGGCCATTGTCCCAGCTCTGACGGAATGGCTTGACAATTCTGTTCCGCGTCTTCTGTTACCGTTTCAGCCGTAGTTTTCAATTCCCGACTCCGCGATCCCGGACAGCCAAGGTGAATCTGTTCTTCCTGCTGCTCTGCCTCATGCTTTTGTTGCGCTTCTTCCATCCGCCAGACTGCTTCAATCCCTTGAGATTCTAACAGATGTTTTTTGGTTGCTTCTTCATCAAAGGGAACCGTCTCTCGCTTCTGAATCGTTAACGCGCCCGTGGGGCATGTTCCGATGCAATCGCCAAACCCGTCACAAAAATTCTCCTTGACTAATTTGGCTTTGCCGTCAACTAACTGCAATGCGCCTTCAGAACAGCCAACGATACAATTACCGCAGCCATCACACAAATCTTCATTAATTTTGATAATATCTCTTTTCATTTGTTTTTCTCCACTTTTTTAAACTAAATTATTCGTGAATTATATTATTAGCAAAAATAACTTGCTGTTAAATAATTAGTTAAAGTTATTTTGTTGTTACTGTTGAGCCACGAAATCCCGAAGACACAAAGAAAAGCAGAGAAGATTGTTAGAATATTTTTACAGATGTATTTCTTTGTGTAACTTTGAGTATTAGCGTCTTTGTGGCAAAGAAAATACTCTGAATAATTACATTTTATTTTTAACCTCATTTTGAAAATTTATGGCAGAATGATTTCTCGGCGGAATAATTAATTTTATAAAAATCAATCATTTTGCCGATTAGTTATTTTGCCACAAAATATTACTTTGAATTACTCAGGTTAAAGAATATCTTTTATTTTACATTCGAGCTCTGTAATATCGGATTTCAGCTTTTTTAAATACTGTGTTAAGATAAACATAATTGTGCGGATAACAATTGACTAAAGTCAATCTCTTCAAAAAAAACATTTCAGTTATAACATTCACATTTTAAGCGCAATCTGTCCTCTTCAATCAAAATTAGGTAAATCTTTTAGTTGTATATTATATTAAAATCACATGTCACTACTTTTATATTTCTATATTTATTCTTGACTTTATAAATAATATATTTTATATTAGTGACACAAAGCCCATTATTTTACAATCATACTAACCAATTCTAACTAACATATACGAGGTAGCAATGATTCTAAAAGGAAAGCTTTACGCCGAATCTCCAATCTATCGGGGCAATGCCCGTAAAACATTGTTCACGAGAGACAATGACGGTACACAGCGTCTGGTTTCATTAGCTGGTGAAATAGCTGGCACCGCTCAATCATTGATGGATGCTTTTATTGGTCAATCTAAAAATGGTAAAAATATCGGGCTGTTAAATGAATTATGGAATCGATTGTACAGGTCGCCCTTGCCAAAAGATTTAATTACCAAAGTTGAATGTAAAATGAATCGCGAATGCTATCCCAACAACAATTTTTTCGATCTTCGCATGGGCATTAAATTAGATGAAGATCGGTGGGCAGCAGAGTCAAACGCGAATTATAAAATGGAAACATTATTCAAAAACTCCTATTTTGATTTCACGCTATATATAAACGATAGACTCCTTAAACAGAATGACAATGAATCAAAACTTTATTATTTATTGGATGAGTTGCGAGCAGGCCGTTTTTATTTTGGTGCGGGAAAAAACAAAGGACTGGGAAAATGTCGTTTAGAAATGGAAATTCCCTTTTCATCGGACAAAAACTTTTCAGAAATCAATCCGAAAGCAAATCATCTGTTCATCCATTTATGTATTAATGCAATGAACCCGATCCTTGTCGGTTGGAATTGGGGAAAAATTGACCCGGAGATTCCAGCTTTTGCTGCCATTGAAGGAAAACAACTCATTATGGCGATGCGAAATCTTCCCGCTCCTTTGAAAATGAGATTAGAAATGACAATTGGAGGGCCTATTCTCGATCCTGAAGATTGGAAAAAAAAGTTCGCCGATTTTCTGCCTCGCCTGATTGCTATTTATTTACAGGAAATTTCCTTGAAACAAGGGGATTTCTGGATACTGCCACAAAAAGCGATTAAAAAACTATCAACAGGCAAATTCCCGTTATCAAAAAAAGTATTGAGCAGCCTGGAACCATTTTGTGACCAACCCTTCTCGAGCCAGGAAGAAGCTGAAGAAAAATTCAAACAGGTGATGGGTAAAAAAGCGAATTTGATTAGCCGAGTGATGGAACAAATCGAAAAGCAGTCGCTTTCAAATGAAAAATTTGATAATGAGGCCTGGCTCGAAATCGCCGCTGATTTAGGCCTGCCCAAAAATCTCACCAAGACACTCGAGAGCAGCATCAATGACGAGGATGCATTGATGGGAATCCTCAAACCCGAATGTGATAAAATTTTACCTCAAATTTATCAAACAATTGATCAGCAAATAAAACTTCTTCAGAGTGATGCATGGATCGATATGGAGATCAGCAATCGTGAAGATCACGTCAAAATTAAAACCTTGATTTTAAATCAGCAGATCACAGAATCAGATTGGCACAGGAAAGATTTCATCCCGGAAGGGATCAAAGCACCTGCATGGAAGGAATTTCTCAGCTCTCATTCAAACGTCAATTTTCGTCATTTGGCAAATGAACGAAATTTACGGAAGAGCATCACGAACGATCAAAATCACATTAATTTTTTAAAAACTTATCGTAATCGAACACGGCAGGAATTAGCACAGCCATTCAATACCGACTTTCGGCCTGGCGGTCCTTTTAATCGAGAGATTTCAAAAAAATATGGCAAGCCGTTTGATACTTTATTTATGCGCATGTTGTCCTGGAAACCATCATCCAGAGAGGGAGAATGGGAAATATATATTCCGGGCAGTACAATCAAAGGCGCTTTTCGGAAACGTGCTTCTCAAATTTTAAAAACATTGTGGGGTGAAAATTCAAAAACAAGTGACATCTTAGACAAGTTGTTTGGAACAATGGGAAAACGAGGTATTATCTTTTTCTCCGACGCATATTTGCAAGTACCTGAAGTGCCTAACTCGGTCTGGTGTTCAATGGATGGTGTACGTATGGATGCCGCCACCGGTAAACCGATCGAAGAAGCAAAGTCAGATTACTTGTTTGCCTGCGGCGAAAATCTTTCGTTTCAACTAAAATTGGAACTGCAGGATCTTCGAGAACATGACCTGGAAACAATTTCCATCTTGAGTCATCTCCTGTTGGATTTTCATCGGGGAGACATACCCCTGGGTGGTGAAAAAACAAATGGGTTTGGCTGGTCTCAGGCTGAAATTACCAAAATCAAATGGCTGTCGATAAAAAATAACGAGGTAAGTAAAAAGCTTTTTGGTGAAAAAACTTATAAAAAACAAGGTCTCTGGGATGAGTTGACCTTAACAGCAGAAGACGCCTTAAAAGTTATAAAATCTGCCGAATCGATCAAAACAGATATGGATCGAATTCCCAAAACGCCGCCGAAGGCCAATCAAGGATTTATTTCCCATCGGTACTTTGGCGGTTTGTGTGGAACGCTGTCTCTGAAAGGCGAAATTTTGACACCGACACATATCAAAGAAAGCGGGGAACCTTCATTTCGTTCCATATTTGAAGGTGAACATATCAACGGCTGGGATTTCTTTTCCATTAATTCTCCAGATAATTCTTTCAGAAAGGACGACAGAACATACGCGCTACCGAGCAAATCCGTTCGGGGAATGATTCGACAGATTTATGCAATTGCTACAGAATCAGCAGAAGAAAGCAAGGACATCAGCCAATTAAATCCAGCCGATAGCTTATTCGGATGGGTAGGATCGGGTCCCAATCAGGCAATCGCGGCACGATTATCCTTTGATTTTGCAGTTTTTGAGAGTCCTCAATTCAGTTGGTTCAAAATTCCTTATCCCTATGGAAACTGGCAATTTGAAAACGGTGAGTGGAAAAATGTCCCTCAAGCCCAGGCCAAAATATCACTTATTGCAGATAAATGGCGCTATTTTCCAAACACTCCTTTAGCGCCTAACGTCGAAAAACTGGATGCTTTCGAACCCGATTCAGTTAAAGCCAAATATTTCAGAGCAATTTTGCCCGGCTCTCACGCTCGGCTTAACATTCGATTCTGGAATTTAACAGAAAAAGAACTTCAGCGTTTGATCTGGTGTTTTGTTTTGGAAGCAGGATTAGCGCATAAAATTGGCAACAGCCGTTATCTCGGTTTTGGTAGTTTGCGGTTCAAATTGTCAGAGAACAGTTACCTCATTGATTGGAAAAATCGTTATTCGGATGAATCTGACAATAGTTGGCGTAAACCTATTTCTGCGGAGGACTGGATAAATCTTGATGTAATCGAAAACCAGGAACAGCTTCGAAAGGCGCTGAATGCTGACCAAATTTGATTGGTTAAGAAGATGTGAAACTGGCGCTGAATTATTATCTCTTTTGGATCAGTTTGAAAAAGAACCAAATAAAAATCCATCAAAAGAGATACTTGGCGGTCCCTACTCAGCGATTGGGAATTTGTGTCATCGATGCAAAATCTATAAGTCAGCATCCATAAACGAAAAAACTTATCGATTTTGTCATTCCTGTCTAAAAATTCTCCTCTCAAAAAAAAAATATAGCACCATGTCACAACATGCGATTATTTTGTGGGGATTTGTCAGTCGAATACCTGAATATTTAAAGAAACGAAATAGCAGCCGTTACTTTTACGGAAGTTATTTATACGATGACCAGCGCTTTTTAGCGGCTATGCATCAAAAATATTTGCGGGAATGGTTACAAGGTCTGATCTTGTACTGTGGATATCAGACAAACGGACTAATCCAAATATTTCCATCACTCGGGGAGCTCCGCAATTTAAATATGGGAGATTATTTGACCTGGGCTATTCATCATGAGGCAACGCTGTCCATGGATCAATTGCGTGTCCGCTTTTATACTTCTGCACACCAATTAATCGACCCGAGCAAACGAGACCGGCATGGCTTGTTGACCTTTTATCTTCCTGAATTTATCAGCATGTTAGAAATGGCGGAAATATTTCGAGCGAACCTTCTACCCGATCAACAAAAGTCATTGTATAAATTATTGCTGATCGAAAATTCATCAGAGGAACAGTTCTTATGGGGACGCTTTCTGGGACAGATTTCTCAGAAGGCGAAAGACATGCTCAGCTCATGGAACATCAGACAGTGGAATAAACAGCAGATTAAATTTTTTTTTCAACTAATAAAATATGCTATCTTGCCTAAATCAAATTGATTTTATCCGTTATCTGATTATTTTACGGGTCAACAGTTCCGTCGCTTTTTTACCACGTTTTTTTGCCCTGGATATTTCCAATGTTCTGGGCTCGATAATTTCAGACCGTTTGCCAACATCCGAAAAAAAAGCCTGGCGGAAATCACTTTCTCCATTGTCTGAAACCATCAAAAAAATTGCCTCAAAAAAAGCTGACAAAAAATCATTTATTATTCCGAATTCGGCCTGGCCTTTGAACGCGATCATTTTCGCCTATCCGGCAAAACGCACCTTTGGCAGAGATGAATTGGTTTTTTGGGAGCTCAAACTTTTCAGAGAGCACGCGGATCATGGACTTTTTCTGGAAGTCATTCTTCCGGCATTAGAAGAAGCGAGCCGTCCGACAAACAACCCATGGAAAGAACGAAACAGAATTTGGGGTAATTTCGACATTCAGCATATCTATGTCGCCCGGGGTATGCAGTGGGAACCCCTTGTTTCAGATGGCAAATTAGATCTACGATGTCGAATAAATGCTCATCAATGGCGCGAAGGTTTGGATTTACAAACAAAGATAAGAAAACAATTTAAGTTTTTAAAATGGATAACGCCATTTGACTTGAGTCATTATCTGAACAGCTATTTAAAGTTAGGCTATCCGGATGAAAAGGAAAAAATGAAATTTTGCAAAGCCCCCCCAATGTCATTAATAATGCATAGCCTGATCAAAAGACTTTACGAAATGCTATCTGATGATTCAAATATAAGTGATGATATGGAACAAATATTTAATGCGAGTGATTGTTCTCAATTGGCAAAAGCATTCAACTGTTCTTTAAATCTTAAAATTAAAAACAAACAATTAAAAAAAGTGCCCATGACCTGGCCTGCAAATCAGATTGGCATTCAGCAATTTTCTTCTATTCCTAAAAATTTAATTCCTTTTCTGGAATTAGCATCTATTTTCCATCTTGGTAATTATTCACATTATGGGTGCGGGACGTTTGAGGTACGATAGCAGACGAAAGAGAAGAACATAAACTGTTTATAAGAATCTATCATCAGGACAGTTATCAGATTAAAAAACATTCAATTACAGAACGATCTCCGTCTCAACTGCTGCAATTTCAGAATCAAAATTTTACTTGACATTAATGGATATTTTTCTTACTTTCATCTTCAAAATTGAGGAGTACATGATAAAATCCAGCGGGAAAATAACTCTAATCATCGTTACATTAATATTATTTGCCTTTCTTGGGGCGAATTTTAATGTTTTCTATTTTTCCCATTGGCATATTGATGAAAATGGAAATATCATTGTTCACGCACATCCCTACAAAAAAACGGATCAGAGCAGCCAGCAGACCACTTCTCATTCACATTCGAAATCAGAATTCGTTCTTCTCGCCCTGATTTATAACATTTTAACCCTGTTTTCGTTTTTGCTATTTATTTTTGTTTCTCTATTAAAGCTAAATCAAAATCTAAAAGTAATACTCTCATATCATTGGAACCCCTCTACCTTTTTCTCGAAACATATTCTTAGACGTGGCCCGCCGTCTATGCTCCATTTTGCCTAATTTACAATAAACAACCCAACAGCCTAACTATTCTTGAATCAAAACAATTGCTTGTATAAGGTATAATCCTTATAAACAATCGATTAAATTTTATATCAGGAAATGTATTTTTTGCCTTTCCGTATTTTTCAGGATAGAAGCATTCGGCTTACTGCATTTAAAAATTATTTTAAATTTGCAAACAAAATTTTTAAATCTCGACTTTTTCAATTTATTGATGAGGAAATTATTTGATGGGCTTGCGAAAACGAGCATTTCAGCAAACGATTGCAATATTTCTGATCTTAAGCTCAATTTTTATTCTCATAAATGTAGCCAATAATGGACATATTCACCAATGTGAAAATGGTGTAGTCATTTTTCACGCCCATCCCTATAACAAGGATAGCAGCGGTGATCCTGTTAAAAGGCATAAACACAACACATTCGAATTCATTCTTTATGCACTTATTACATTTTTATTTGAGCTTAGTTTATTTTCAGTTATTATTGGAATAATGATATTCATTATTATTCTTTTCAGGACCATTGAATTTTTAGATATTGTTACAACAGACAATTTCATCTTTAATCCGCCAGTCAGAGCTCCACCGGAAAATAGTCTATTGAAATAGTGACGTTAAATTTCTTTTTAAATAGCTAAATTATTTTTAACATCTTTGACAAACATGGATTTTGAATTTTAAAATGAGGAGACACTTAATGAATTTTTTAATAAAATCGATTAAAATCAACTTAATACTATTCAGTTTTCTTTTTTTATCAACAATTTATGCCGAGCCTGAAAGCGGGTCAATCACAGGTAAGGTAACCGATAAAAGCACAAAGGAACCGCTACCAGGCGTGAATGTAATTCTGGAACATACAACGACTGGTGGTGCGACAGATGAAAATGGTATCTATACAATTAGTAATGCGCCAACCGGAGAGTGGCACATCGTTGCTACAATGATGGGCTACCAACGTGAACATAAAACCATTCAGATTCAACCAGGTAAGACGGTTACACTAAATTTTGAATTGAAACCGTCGATACTGGAAATGGGCGCTGTTGTGGTGACGGGTACATCTACACCACATTTACTTGAAGATACACCCGTGCGGACCGTAGTTATACCTCGGAAACTAATTGAACAAAAACAAGCTACTAATCTTGCTGAAGCACTTTCCTTCCAGACCGGGATTCGTGTAGAAAACAATTGCAACAATTGCAATTTCTCACAAGTACGCATTCTGGGCATGGATGGGAAGTATTCACAAATCCTCATTGACGGCGATCCGGTGATCAGCAGTTTGGCAGGTGTCTATGGACTTGAGCATTTCCCCGAAGAAATGATCGATCAAATTGAGGTGGTCAAAGGTGGTGGTTCATCGCTCTATGGCGGTGGAGCAGTCGCCGGAGTGATTAATATGATCACTCGCCGACCTTTACTGAATCAGGTTCGCATTAATTATCAGCATAATTCTACCGGTGGTAAACTGGATCAACAGGTTGGCGCAGTCGCTGAAACTGTTTTCAAAAATGGGACATCCGGCGCCTATGTTTTTGGCTCGTTTCGAAAACGAAATCCGTATGATCATAATGGCGACGGCTTTAGTGAATTAGGCGAATTGCGGAATGAGTCCATTGGTTTTAAGTGGTACTACCAGCCAATTCGTAATAGCGAGTTGTTGACTTCAGTCCATCAAATTCATGAAGAAAGAAGAGGCGGTAATAAATTTGACTTGCCGGTTCATGAAGCCGAAATTGCCGAATGGCTTGAACACTGGCGCGTTGGTGGAACGGCACGCTGGTCACACCGCCCTACCCCGCTCTGGGATTATCGCTTGTACTATTCTTTTTCAAATACGAATCGAAAATCATATTTTGGTGGATTAGGCGGAGATTCACCTCAAGATCAATTAGACGCATTAGCTTTTTATGGAAAAACAGATAATCCATTACAGATTGCCGGTTTTCAATCGAATTACAGATTCAGCAATCATTTGTTTACAGCGGGATTTCAATATTCGCATGACAAAATAAATGACAAAACCGCCGCTGAAACCGCTTATTATTTGGATGAAGTGTACACGAACACCGGTATTTTTATGCAGGACAATCTTCATTTTGGTTCAGAAGAGCAGATTGAATTTGTGATTGGTGTGCGAATGGACAACCATTCTGAATTGAGTGATTGGATATTGAGTCCGCGTATCAACGGTAAATTCAATCTCAGTGATGGCTTGAAATTACGAGCGTCGTTCACGACTGGCTTCAAACCGCCACAGACATATGACGAAGATTTGCATTTGTGCGGCATCGAAGGAGATCAGCGCATCATTCGTAATGCAGCAGATTTAAAGGAAGAACGGAGTAATTCCTTCAGCGGTGGATTAGAATACAACGGTTATTTAAAAGAGATACCAACCATGTTTTCTTTGACGGGATTTTACACCAAACTCACCGACTCGTTTACCGAGGTGTTCGTTGCCAAACAAGGTAATATTGAACGCTGGGAGCGCGTCAATAGCGATGGCGCTAAAGTGCAAGGTTTTGAATTAGAGTTGGGAATCCGTCCGGTAAGCCTTTTTGAAATTCGTTCTGGATTGACATACAAGAAGAGCCGCTATGACAGCCCCAATGAAGATTTTAACACCCGTAATTTTTTCAGAGCTCCGGACATTTCTGCTGATATCCGGCTGTCATGGTCAGCAACAAATAGCATTGATTTATTTGCAAATGGTAAATATATTGGTGAAGCAGATGTTCCGCATGAAAAAGCAGTCGATTACCAGGAAGATCCTCTGCTGATCTTGGAAAGAAGTGATTCGTTCTTCGAGGCTGATCTGGGCTTAACGTATAGATTGCCTTTGAATAATGGTCTGAACGCCAAATTGAATGTTGGGGTAAAAAATATTCTGGACGCTTATCAGAATGATCTCGATTTTGGTCCGGATAGAGACCCTGCTTACATCTATGGGCCAGCTCGACCGAGAACAATTTATTTTGGATTGGAGACCGCTTTTTAAGTAATAGATACTTGCCCCGCATGATATATTTCATGCGGGGCATTTTATCAATTAAAAATTGAATTAACAAAATGATTTCAATAGCCGCAATTTCAGAATCAATATTTTGTTTTTTTCCTCTTTAATCAATTCCATCTTTTTAAACTGGTTCAATACACGCGACAATGTTTCCGGAATCGTTCCCAGAGTTGCTGCCAGATCTTTTTTGGAAATGTCCAACGAACAAAAGTAATGATCCCCAACCTTTTGACAATTATTGATCAAAAAATTTGCCAGCCGGGATTTAACATCATGTAATGAAATCTCTTCAATCTTTTCCACTAATTGACGAATTCTTTGAGAATACGCCCGCATAATTGCAAAAGATATCTCAGGAAAACGTTGTAGTGTGACCAAAAAATCCGGTTTGGAAAAACGTAGTACTTCGGTTTCTTCTAACGCCTGTCCGAAGGCGGGAAACTCATCAAAGTCAAAAATCACCGCTTCGGCAATCAAATCACCGGGTTTCTGGATGTGTAAAATTTGTTCATTTCCGTCTGCCGACAGCTTGTAAATTTTAACCAAACCGGAAACCAAAATATAAAAAGCAGTAGCCACCTGACCTTCGTGAAAAAGGTATTCGCCTTTTGCTAATTTTTTTAACGAAGCTGATGATTCAATAATTTTGAGATGTTCAATTGAAAGGCTTTGAAAAAGAAAAATTTGCGAAAGAAATTCCTGAATTTTTGACATAATGGGTCATGTAATAAATAAAACCAGGTGAACAGATTTTATAGATTCCATTCACCTGTCGATCATTCGAACTGAAATTTACTCCACACCTGAAATTGCTTTGACGTATTGGGCGCGAATGTATGCTTCCGGTTGCGGATTGTTCAACTGGTTCAGTTTACCTCTGAAATCTTCGATGCTGGCGAAGTTATGTTCTTTCATCCAACCTTCGACACCAGACAACAGATCATTAATTTTATCCAACCCCTCTTTATAAAAAAGTGAAGCAATTTGTACCGCCGATGCGCCTGCTAATAATTGCTTAATTATATCATTTGATTTTTTTATGTTGCCACTGGCAGCAATATCAAAATTACTGATTCCTGAAAGCAAGGCGACCCAGCGCAGCGCGGTATCGAAACCAACCGGATCGTTAAAAGCCGGTCGCATCGTGACTTTTATATCCTTTAAATTGATATCAGGTTGAATAAACCGGTTGAACAGCACCAAACCGTCGATCCCTTTTTCTGCTAATGATTTACTCAAATTGCCAAAAGAAGTAAAATACGGAGAAACCTTCAGCGCCACCGGAATTTTGACTTCCTTTTTTATATTTTTGACCACATCAATGTAGATGTATTCCAAATCAATGCTCGTTTTTTCAAAATCATAAGGCAGTACATAAATATTCAATTCCAACGCATCGGCTCCGGCAGATTCGATCTGCTTGGCGTAACTAACCCACCATTTTGAAGTATAACAGTTAACACTGGCAATAACCGGAATCGAAACCTGTTTTTTGGCCTGTTCGATAGTTTTGAGATAATCGCGCGGTCCCACCGACATCTCGATTTCGGCTCGTAAATAGTCCAGAACTTCCGTATGCATACCCACGCTATCACTCACTCCGGCGTCCATATCCCGGATTTGCTCTTCAAAAAGTGATTTCATGACCACAGCACCGGCGCCGGCTTGTTCACATCTTACAATCTGTTCAGCAGTTTTAGTTAATCCGCAGCTCCCAACTATAATCGGATTTTTCAGTTTTAGTCCCAGATAGTTTGTCGAAAGATCCATATTATATTTTCTCCTGAAATGAATGAAGTAACTTTTTTAATCGCCAATCGAAATACTCAAAAATATAACCTTTCAGCAGGTAAAAGTCAAGATAATTTTCGGATGAAAGCAGTTTAAATTAATCACGATCATGAAATCTAGATGAGGAATTTTTTTATTTTCAGACCGCACTCATTTTAAATCGTTTAAGTCGTAAAGCATTAGTCACCACGGTAACACTGCTTAATGCCATAGCTGCTGCCGCAAACATGGGATTCAATAAAATGCCGAAAAAAGGATAGAGAAGTCCGGCGGCGATGGGAATACCGAGTGTGTTGTAAATGAATGATCCAAACAGGTTTTGCTTGATATTTTTCATCGTGGTTTTGCTCAACTGAATCGCGCCTACAACACTGATTAAGCTCCCTTTGATCAGCGTAATATCGCTGGCTTCCATCGCAATATCTGTCCCGCTGCCAATAGCAATACCTACATCTGCCTGAGCCAGAGCAGGCGCATCATTGATTCCGTCGCCGACCATGGCAACAGTTTTACCTTGCTGCTGTAATTTCTTCACCTGCTCCGCTTTATGATCGGGCAATACTTCCGCAATCACATGTTCGATTCCTGCCTGCTGGGCAATAGCCTGTGCCGTTTGCCGCGTATCGCCGGTTATCATTATAACATCTAAACCTATTCGCTTTAAATTTGTTACAGCTTTAATCGAATCCTCTTTAATTCGATCTGCCACCGCAATGATACCCACCATGTCCTTATCTGATGAAACGAAAACTGTGGACTTGCCTTCGTCATTCAATTTGCTGACACTCTCGCGAAATCCACTGGTTTCAATTCCGCGGTCGGCCAGCAATTTTTCATTGCCTAAAATCACTTTTTTACCGTCCACCTGAGCCTCAATACCAAAACCGGGCAGCGCGTTGAAATTTGAATATTCTGATAACTTAAGTTTTTTGGTTTTTGCATATTCGACAATGGCTTCACCAACCGAATGTTCTGATCCCTGCTCAACGCTCGCTGCAAGCACGAGCACATCTTTTTCATTATGTTTTTCCAACGGAACAATATCCGTTACAGTCAATTTACCGTGTGTGATCGTGCCTGTCTTGTCCAAAACGACCGTGTCTATTTTATGAGCTGTTTCCAGCGCCTCACCATTTCGAATCAAAATACCATTTTCTGCTCCTTTACCCGTACCCACCATAATGGACGTCGGTGTTGCAAGACCCAGCGCGCAGGGACAGGCAATAATCAAAACAGTGACAAAAGTAACCAGCGCAAAAATCAATTCCGGTTCGGGGCCAAAAATCGACCATAAAATAAATGATAAAATAGCAATTAAAATAACGACCGGAACAAAAATACTAGCGACAAAATCTGCCATTCGTTGAATCGGTACTTTGGCCCCCTGAGCCTCCTGCACCATTCGGATAATTTGTGCTAATGCGGTCTCTTTTCCGACCTTTGTTGCCCGCAGTTGGAAAGAACCGGTTTTGTTGATTGTTCCTCCCATCACAGTATCTCCTTCTTGCTTGTCTGCAGGCAAAGACTCGCCAGTCAACATGGATTCATCAACTGAAGATGTCCCTCTGATAATTTCACCATCAACAGGAATCTTTTCACCAGGTCTGACCAGCACGATATCGTCAACCATCACTTCAACAATGGGAATTTCTATGGTTTCATTGTCTCGAATCACTCGCGCCGTTTTCGGTTGCAATCCGATCAGTTTTTTGATGGCGTCTGTCGTGTGACCTTTGGCTCTGGCTTCCAGCAATCGCCCGAATAATATTAAGGTAATGATCACGGCAGCACTGTCGTAATACACGTGCTGCATATTCGGAGGCAGGAAAGACGGAAAAAAGGTTTCGGTGAATGAGTAAAGATAAGCAGCGCCGGTACCGATTGCAATAAGTGAATTCATATCTGCGGTTTTATTTTTGAGTGCTTTCCATGCTCCTGTGTAAAACTGAAGCCCGGGGTAAAAAATCACCATCGACGTCAGAACGAATAACCCAATCCACCGAATCTGTTGCGGAATAACCTGAACAAAAGTGAAAATATCGGGCATGGAACCGATTAGAATGATCACAGTTAGAATAGCGCTGAATATCAATTTGTTTTTTGGTGCTCGAATTCCTCCTTCGACAGTCTTTTTCTCCAATTGTTTTTTTTCTGATTCATCAACTACTGCAGCGAGATACCCCGCTTTCTCGACGGCACGAATAAGGTCATCCATTGGTGTCACTTCCGGAAAATAGGACACCGCGGCGCGGTTTGTACTTAAATTGACCACAGCATCTTCAACACCGTCAACAACCTTCAGTGATTGCTCGACGCGGCGGACGCAGCTTGCACAGTGCATACCTTCAATGTCGAGATGGGCTTTTTTGGTCTTCACATCATAGCCGCTGGATTTTATTGCTTCCTCGAACTGGCTGATTTTGATTCTCGGCTCGAATTCGACATAGGCGGACTCGTTTCCCAAATTTACTGCCGCCGATTTTACACCATCAAGTGCTTTTAATGAATTCTCGACTCGCATCGCACAGGAAGCGCAGTGCATTCCTTGGATGGGAATCTTTATTTTTGATATTTTTTTATTTATTTCATTCATTTATTCTACAGTTTCCTTATATAATTTGTTTAGATATTTATCTGTGTAAATTTAGATTAAACGATTAATGAAAAGATTCGACAATCTTTCCTATTTTAGAGGCGTTTTATTGCTTGGAACTCTCAAAAATAATTATTAAATTTAAGCGATAAAATTGAGTTCAATTTAAAGTAGATTTTTAACTTCATGAAAAACGAAAACCGAGAATTATCAGACTATCTGCAGCAATTGCTGGGAGATCAGTATCAGTATTTCCTGGCTGCCGATCCGGAACTCCATGCCATTCGGGTGAATACTTTAAAAATAGATGTAAAAACATTCCAAAATAAATTACAAGGAATACACGTACCATTCACACCTCTTCCAATTAATCCGCATGGATTCATTATCAAAAATGATTATTTGCCGCTAAGTCATACACTCCCCTATTTTACCGGAAAATTCAACTATCAGGGCATTTCCTCTCAAATACCGGTGTTAGTTTTGGCGCCAAAGCCGGGAGAAACTGTGCTCGACATGGCCGCATCACCGGGTTCGAAGTCCACACAGATTGCTGCTTTAATGAAAAATTCCGGCAATTTGTTCGTGAACGAAGTATCGATTCGTCGCCATCAGGCGCTGGTTTCTAATCTTTTGCGCAATGGTGTAATCAACGATGTGCTGCTTCAAATGCCCGGGCAGCAAATTGGCAATCTTTTTCCCGAATATTTTGATAGGATTTTAGTGGATGCGCCCTGTTCCTCTTTGGGAACTTTTCCTTCCAAATCGATCCAAATCAGCCAGTGGTGGACAAGAAAAGCAATGAGGAGTTTAGCCAATCTGCAATATTATCTGTTGCTGTCAGCGATTAAAGCAGCCAAAGTCGGCGGTACTATCGTCTATTCAACCTGTTCCATCGCACCGGAAGAAAATGAAATGATCATTGACCAATTGCTAAAAAAATATCCGATTGAAATTGAAACCATTCCTTTTAGTGATAATAGTTATTTTCAAACCGGTCTGACAACGTACCAGAATCAACGTTTTCACCCCGATTTAATTCGGGCACTGCGTACTTTTCCCCACATCAATTCGCTGGAAGGATTTTTTATCACCAAATTGAAAAAGATCGGCAGCATGAAACAATCAGCAGAGAAAGAAACCATGCAATTTCAACCAGTCTATCATTCCACCGAACAGGAAGTTGCACCGGTAATTCAACATTTATCGGATCGTTGGGGCATTGACGCTGATTATTTTGAAAACTTCAAGTTCATCATCGGGCAAAAACGAATCTGGATGCTGAACCGGGAATGGGAAAACATTCCCAAAAACCATTTTTCCAAAGCCGGCTTGTTATTAGCCGAAAAACGGATGAAAGAATGGAAGCTGACCAATGCCAGCACTCAATTTTTGAATCGAAGAATTCACAACTCAATTATCGAATTACCCGAAGATACTTTATTTGAGCTTTTTAAAACGCAGAAACTGCATTATCCGAAATTAAATAATGGCTATTACATTCTGAACGTCAGCGGTGAAAATATCGCGATTGTCTCGAACATCGATAATCAGCTCAAAATCAGACTGCCCCATTCGTTCAATCTTCATTTGATTTGATAATTTCAATAAAATGCTATCAGCGTTCCAAAAATTTTTTTGGTTCCCTGTCATTTTTAAAAATTCGATTTGCTGCAAAAGATATGCACAGATAAACATAGATTTTAAAGAATCTGTTATACAATATTCTCAAATCATAGAAAATATCAGTGAAAATCCCTGCTATTCAGTGGCAAGAAAAAAAGTTTCTCGTCGTGAAAAATTTATTAACAAAATTATTGCAAAATTCAGAGTAATTATCTAAATTAAGCTACAGTAAAAAAAAATAATTTAACTTTCCCCTGAAACATCCAACTACAAAGAGACCAACGAAAATGAATAATGATCAGCATCCTCCTTACCAGGAAAAAATTGCCCAAAAAGCAGGACTTCCGCTTTTGGATGGTGCAACCAGTGAATTTCCGCTTATCACTTCCGAGCTCCGATCATTAAAAATGATCGCCGCTGATTTATCACGCTCAATTGATGAGAGACTCGAAGCATTTGAGGACATTATGGAATCCGAAATCGGCGATACAACCATGTCCCGTGCCCGAAACATTGAGCGGGAATTTGGTCTGCGACAAATCTTTTTAAAATTCGAAGGCGGTAATCCTTCTGGCACTCAAAAAGACCGTATTTCATTTGCCCAGGTTATGGACGCGATACGGCGCGGCTTTGACGCGATCACTGCGGCTACCTGCGGTAATTATGGCGTTGCCGTTTCCTTTGCTGCTTCGCTGGCTGGTTTACGTTGCATCATTTACATTCCGGAGACCTTTCATACCAAACGTGTCAAAGAGATGGCAGATTTTGGCGCTGAAATTGTACGATTAGAAGGCGATTATGAAAACGCGGTTGAAGAATCGAGGAAACGAGCCGAAAAGGACGAAATTTATGACGCGAACCCTGGTGGCGCGAATACCATACTACAGTTGAAAGCTTATGGAGAAATTGCTTACGAAATTTATGACGAACTGCGTGATGCGCCGTCGATTGTTGCTGTTCCGGTTTCCAATGGCACCACTTTAGCCGGTATTTACAAAGGATTTCAAAGTCTTTACCGCCGCGGTAAGACATCAAAAAATCCTCGCATCGTTGCCGGATCTTCACACGGTAAAAATCCCGTAATACAGGCATTTTTAAAAAATTTACCACAATGTGCGGACCTGCAACCGGAAAAAATAAGAGAAACTTCAGTAAATGAGCCCCTGATCAATTGGCACTCCATCGATGGTGATTTAGCGCTGGATGCAGTCAGAGGATCAAATGGCTGGGCAGCCAATGCCTCTGATAAAAGCATGCTCAACTATTCCCGGCTGATCAGGGAAAAGGAAGGGCTCAATGTTTTGCCAGCTTCAACTGCGGGTCTGATTGCATTTATGGAATATCATCAGCGGGAATCACTGCCAAACGATCGTTATGTCATTATTTTAACCGGGAGAAAAGCATGATCAAACTACCAGAAGGCAATGCGATTGTCTATTGCGAAGGCGCTTTCAATACACCAAACGGAAAAACCGCTCACGGTCTCGTTCGGCGGACGAACCGTTACCATATTTTGTCAGTGATCGATTCAAAGTATTCCGGACAGGATTCCGGTGTAGTTTTGGATGGCAAGGAAAATCTTGTTCCGGTGATGAGCGACCTCAAAAGCGCTGTTGATCATTTAAAAGAATTTGGGAAGTTGGCCACGCACTTTGTGATCGGACTGGCGCCAGATGGCGGGCGATTAAACGCAACTGCCCGATCCGATGTGCTAAAAGCAATTCAATGTGGTCTGAATGTGGATTGCGGTTTGCATGATTTTTTATCCGATGACATTGAGATTGCTTCACTGGCGAAAAAATTCGGAGTTGAAATTCGGGATGTCAGGAAAACACCTCCCAGAAATAAGCTTCATTTTTTCGAAGGAAAAATCGAGCAAGTCGATTCACTCAAAATCGCACTATTGGGCACTGACTCTGCAGTGGGAAAACGAACCACAGCATGGATTCTGGTGGATGCATTACAAAAAGCCAGCTATTCTGCCGAGATGGTGGGTACCGGTCAAACCGCCTGGATGCAAGGGGCAAACTATTGTCTAATATTAGATTCGCTAATTAATGATTTTGTTTCCGGTGAAATCGAGCATGCGGTCTGGTCTGCCTGGACTGATAACAATCCAGATTTTATTGTCATTGAGGGACAAGGGAGTTTAATGAATCCGGCTTACCCGGGTGGATTCGAAATTTTGGCCGCCGGTCGCCCGGACGTGGTCGTACTCCAGCATGCGCCAGCGCGCAAAGACTACGATGGATTTCCCGGTTACCCGATTCATTCGGTTGAAAAGCAAATCGCAGCCATTGAACTGTTGTCAGGCAAACCAGTTGTCGCCATCACGCTGAATCACGAAAATATCCCGGCTAACGACATTGAAAAAACATGCCAATTATTAAGTCAGAAAACAAAATTACCGGTTTTTGATGTTTTGGTAAATGGCGCTGATGAATTAATAGCTGCACTCTTGAAATTTAAAAACAGTGAGTAAATTTTCATGAAAAAAGCAGAAAATTTAAGTGAAGCAATTGAACAATTGACAGTGATTGAAACCCTGGAAATCGGTCCGGTTCGCGTCGATAAAAAACGATTAATCGCGCCGTATAAAATCCGAACTAAGAATGGTTCCGAGTCAGCCATGAATCTCGAATATAGCTATGAAACAGAGGTTTTTGATCCGACTGAACCGGACTCGATTAATCTGGCTCACATCATTGCTGCACAAGTAGCGCTTAACTATGGGTTGTTCTGCGAAAAAATAATTTTTCACGGACTGTTTGACCGTCATGACCAGCGGTTTATCAAAGACATGGCTCTTAACACGGCACGCGAAATTTACGTTAAAAAAATTCTGGAGCCAAATTCATTCCTGATCGGTCCGGTTTCTCAATTGCCACATGAAAAATTAGATCGTTACCTGCGTTCAGAAATCATCTTTTCTGATGAGCCAGCAGATTTTGCTCAAAATAAAAATGATACGAGTAAAGCAAGTTGGCATTCAGACGAAAAACGACACGCCGTTTTAAGCAGTGGCGGAAAGGATAGTCTGCTCAGCTACAGCCTGCTTCAGGAAATCGGCAAAGAAACCCATTCTGTTTTCATTAATGAATCAGGGAGGCATTGGTACACTGCGCTGAATGCTTATCGCTATTTTAAAAACAAATATCCTGAAACTGCTCGAGTCTGGACCAATGCGGATCGGATTTTTTCGTGGATGCTGCGCCATTTTTCGTTCATTCGTCAGGATTTTGCACGACTACGCTCTGATGAATATCCGATCAGACTGTGGACTGTAGCTGTGTTCCTGTTCGGCGCTCTGCCAATTTTGCGGAAGCGCGGAATCGGCAGGCTGATTATTGGTGACGAATTTGATACCACCCGCCGCCTGTCTTATCGGGGAATCACCCATTATGATGGATTATACGATCAAAGCCGCTATTTTGATAACGCATTGACACAATATTTTTCAAACAAAAAATGGGGAATTAGACAATTTTCCTTGCTCCGGACGCTATCAGAACTGCTGATCCAAAAAATTCTGGTGAAACGGTACCCAGAACACCAGTCCCAACAGATGTCCTGTCATGCGACTCATATTGAAGGAAATCGGGTCAAACCCTGCGGCAAATGTGAAAAGTGCCGCCGGATCGTGGGAATGTTGATGGCGCTCGATGCCGATCCGAAAAACTGCGGTTACACTGAAACGCAAATTGAAAATTGTCTTCGGGAAGTTGCTAAACAGGGCGTTCATCAGGAAGCTGAAGGAGGAAAACAACTCGCATTTATGCTGATGGAAAAAGAGCTAATCCCGGCTGTTTCCAAACAGGAAAAAAACAAGCTCAGCCACCCTGAAATTCTAAAATTGCGCATTGATCCCGAACGTTCTCCGCTGAAAGATATTCCTGCTGATTTACAAGAACCATTGCTTAAAATCTGGTTTGAATACACCGAGGGTGCATTAATCAAAAAGAACCGAGAATGGGAAAAGTTTGAGCCGATTGTTGATTCAAAAATAAAACCAAAAACATCCGGTGAAGCAGAATCGACGAACAACACAACTGCATCAAAAAGTTCATCGGCAGCGAAGTCGTACATTTTAGGTGAAATCACCTGGCCCGAAGCAAAAAAGCGTTTCAAAGAAGTAGATGTCGCCTTGCTTCCGGTTGGCGCCATTGAACAGCACGGTTTACATTTACCTTTGGATACAGATGCTTATGACGCCAATTTTTTGTCTCAAAAAGTCGCTGAAATGTGTAGTGATCCAAAACCGATTGTATTACCTCTGATTCCCTATGGCGTTTCATACCATCATGACGATTTTAAGGGAACGATCAGCATCACGAATGAAACTTTATCCAGCCTGGTTTATGAAATCGGCATGAGCCTTGCCAACCATGGGATTAAAAAATTGGTCATCATCAATGGCCACGGTGGCAATAGTCCGGCACTACAATTTGCTGCCCAAAAAATTAACCGGGACGCTCATATTTTCACTTGCGTGGATTCCGGTGAAACCAGTGACACGGACATCGAACGGATCGCAGAAACTGAAAATGATGTCCATGCCGGTGAAATTGAGACCAGCACAAGTTTAGCGATCCGCCCTGAATTGGTTAAACTTGACAAAGCGCGGAAATTTATCCCGCGATTTTCCAGCAGATATTTAAATTTCAGTTCAAAGCGCAGCGTTGAATGGTATGCGAGAACAGAGAAAATTTCCAGCACAGGCGTAATGGGAAATCCGCTGAAAGCCGACAAAAATAAAGGAGAGGAAATCTGGCACATCATGATCAAAAATCTGGTCGAATTTGTCGAACAATTGAAAAGTATGACGCTGGATGAAATTTATACGAAACGCTATTAATTTGGAGAGAAACTCATGAAGATCACCAATGTCCGGAGTCAATTGGTCACGATGAGTCTAAAACAATCGTACACGATCGCATATGAAACATACGATTCAGCGACCAATGTTTTTCTCCGAATCGATACAGATGAAGGTATCGCTGGATTTGGCTGCGCTGCTCCCGATGAACATGTAACCGGAGAAAGTGCGGCTAAAGTTTTCGATAATTTGAAGGGTCCTTTTACCGCTCATTTAATAGGGGCAGATCCGTTACGAATCTCAAAAATATTGGAAGATTTGAAAATCAAATATCCGGAATATCCGTGCACGCGAGCAGCGGTTGATATGGCGCTTTACGATATATTGGGGAAAAAAGCAAACTTGCCGTTGTGGAGAATTTTAGGCGGCTACCGCGACCGTATTATGACCAGCATTACGATTGGCATTTTACCAGAGCAGGAAACAATTAAGCACGCTAAAAAATATATTAAGCAGGGTTTCAAAGCGCTAAAGTTGAAAGGCGGAATCGACGTCGAATCCGATATTGCCCGTGTCATCAAAGTCAGGGAAGCGGTTGGCGATGAAATTGAGTTACGTTTTGATGCAAATCAGGGATTTACTGTCGAGCAGTCCATTTATTTCGTCCAAAAAGCCAGAAAAGCAAAACTGGAATTGATTGAGCAGCCAACGCCTCAGGAAGAGCCGAATTTATTGGGCCGAGTGACCAGTCAAACACCGATTCCGATAATGGCTGATGAAAGTTTAGTAACGATCAGAGATGCTTTCCGGTTAGCAAAAAATGAATTGAGCGACATGGTCAACGTGAAGTTGATGAAAGTTGGTGGAATCGCGGAAGCGCTTCAGATTAATTCTGTGGCTCGTTCCGCTGGACTTGAAGTGATGGTCGGCTGCATGGATGAATCCGCTCTTGCGATCGCTGCGGGATTACATTTTGCATTAGCCCGTCCCAATGTGCTATATGCTGACCTTGACGGTCATTTGGACCTGATCGATGATCCTGCTAAAGATACTATTACATTAAAAGACGGATTTTTATATCCCACTGAAAGTCCTGGCTTCAGCTGTCATCTGGACATTTTTTGAACCTTTACCAGAAATCAACAGTTGATAATTTTTTTTTCTGTCTTAATTGAAACAAAATCCATTAAATGTCGTCTTTTCATATCAGTAAATTGCATTAAATTACATAAACAGACAGTCTGACTTTTATCAAAACAGAAATTAATAGAAAAGTTTTATTACAAAAATTTAGATTATTGCAATGATATCCATTACCGAATTGTAAGAAATATCTCTAAAATATTTTAAATTCAGTATTTCAAATAATTAAAATTCTTTTACTTTTTAAAAAAAGCTTGCATTTTTGATTTTATTTTTATATAATAACTTCCGAATTAATGTTATATTAAAAACACATTAATAGCAGGTTTGCAGATTTAAATTGAGGGGCGTTTAGGTGGTGATGAATACTTGTTAGTTCGCAACTCGCTTTTAATTAAGAATTAACAAGATGTTAATAATTCATGGTTGGGAAGGGAAAAGCGCCAAGATGTTTAATAAAATTCCCCCCTTCACTCTGTCATTATTCAATTTACTTTTCTCGAACTCAAATCGTAAGAAAGGAATTGGGCGGATAGAAGTTTTGTATGCCCACCCATTAGTTTTAAACATAAAAGATAATATTTGATGTTACAAAAAATAAATTTACAATGAAATTTATTTTTTATTAAATTTCTTTATGAATCAAATTAATTCAAGCACCATTTAAAAAACCACTACTAAGAATGATAATTAGTCATCAGATTATTAATAATAATTTGGTTTAATTGATAATTTTGTTTTTTATTCTCACAATTATTTTTGTTTGAATAAATTCCGAGTTTAATGATTTGAATTGCTTTCTTTTTTTTCACTTAGTACGGAATATTTAAAAATGGATGGTTTTAAAATTTGGGTTGCAAGACTTTATTTTTTTCTGATTGTTGTATTGGTATCGTCACTCGTTTTTTCCCAGGACACACGCCAACAAGACAGCAAATATCAAATCGGCACAGATGAAAGATTATTGATAACCGTTCATGTTTTCGGAGAAGTCCAAAATCCTGGTGAATATTTAGTGCCGGATAACACAAACGTGCTTGAGTTGATTTCCAAAGCTGGGGGACCGACCGAATATTCCAACTTAAAAAATGTAAAAATTACACGAGGCTTGAGTGGGACATCAAATCTGAAAAGCTCGAATGAAAAGACAACTTCATACAGGAAGCAAGTTATCAAAGTCAATTTAAAAAAAATACTAAATGATGTAAATGCAACAGCTAATTTACCGACACTGCAACCAGATGATGTCATCAGAGTGGGGAGAAATTCGTTGTTTACATGGCAAAGAGTAATCCGAACACTATCCGAGCTTGCAATTATCGCCCAGTTATGGTACTGGTATAACCGGACGGATTAAATTTTTAATCTCAAATTAAAAAAAGTAATCCAATAATTTAAATGAAAAATAAATAATGAATGAACAGGAAACACAACCTTTTGAAATTGAGAAGCTCAAAGAAATTCTCCTGCGAAAAAAATGGCTAATTATCATCTGTTTGGTCATCTCAATCATTCCTGCTGTGCTTCTAAACGAGCTTTCAATGCCAATGTATCGCGCAGAGACTGTTCTTGTATTTGAAAAACACCAGGGACCAAAATCACTGCTCAATCCGTTTTTAGCCGATTTTACTCAAAGTTTTATCACCAATCAAATCCAGGAGATCAAGAGTTTGTCTTTAGCTGAGGAAGTTGTGGAAGCATTACCTCCGGGCATATTGAATACCTTTCCACTACCAAAGCCTGAAGACAGAGAACCTAATTTTAATGAAAAAGAATATATCGCAACGATGGTCCAAAAAGGCATATCTGCCAGCACGCTTCCCAATTCAGAAGTAATCAAAATTCAAGTTGAGGCATTTTCTTCCATAGCCGCAAAAGTGATTGCAAATACAGTTACTGAAATTTTTGAGAAGAGAAATTTAGAGATCAGACGAGCCGAATCTACTAACGTCAGGCGCACTATTGAAGGGCAACTTGAAACATTTAAAAACCGCCTGGATAGCGCTGAAATTGCGCTGAAGACCTTTAAGGAACAGAGTCAAGTCACCGTTATTGACAGAGAGGCTGAAGAGATTCATAAAAGGATCACAGAAGCCGAGATCATCTACAATAATACAAAAGCGAATTTAGATGCTGCTAAAGAGCGGCTGACTTATATTCAGAATAAATTAGCTGAAGAGCGAGAAGGATTAGTCCCATCAATTACCCAAATTACCAGTCCCTGGGCAAAGAAATTGAAACAGCAGTTAGTGGATTTACAGGGTCAGTACACAAAGTTAAAATTACAAAACTACGATGAGGATCATCCGAAGATCATAGAAATAATGAACCAAATCGATCAAACCAAAGAAAATTTGAAAACGGAAAGTTATAAAATTGCATCGGGTGAGAATATCGTTGATCCGATTACGCAAATCCAAAAATTCCTTGAAGAATCAATTACATTGGAAATCGAAGTGCAGACATATCAGGCGCAGGTACGCACGCTGCAAAATGTAATCGTGAGATATAAAAAGAATCTTAACACACTTCCGAACAAGGAATTACGATTGGCGCAATTATTGAGAGAAAAAGAAGTCAACGAGAATATTTACACTATGTTGTTGAACAAAAAAGAGGAAGCGCGTATCGCGGAAGCGGAAAAGACCGGAAATATCCGGATTATTGATTCAGCCAAAACACCCAAGTCACCATATAAACCCAGAAAAAAACTCAATCTCTTTCTGGCCGGAATTTTTGGAATCGTTTTAGGAGTCGGATTTGCGTTTCTAACTGAAGCGCTGGATAACAGCATCAAAAGTGTAGAAGACCTGGAGAAAGTAAGTGATCTGGAAGTATTAGGACTTATACCATCAATAAATCTCAAATTCAGGAAATCATATCTCAAAAAACTGAAAAAGAATAATTCCAGTGAATCGTTACAAATTATTTCCAATCTCATCACCTTAGTTTCGCCTAACTCGCTGGAATCGGATGCGTTTCGGTTGCTAAGGATGAATATCAAGTTGATTAAATCATCCTCTCCGTTGAAAACGCTTTTATTCACCAGTCCGAATCCCCGGGAAGGCAAATCAGTCGTTATTACAAACCTGGCGATTAGTACAGCCCAACTGGGATTAAAAACGCTCATTATCGATGCTGATATCAGAAGACCGACTTTGCACTCTGTATTTCAAAAACAGAAGGCGGCCGGATTTGTCGATTTAATTATTAGTATTAAAAAGCAAATGACAAACTTCAGACGTGAGCAAAATCTTGTTGAGGAAAAAGCAGCCGGAAAAAAAGCGGCTAAAAAAGCCAATAATTTCAATTCTGAACCTTTGCTTAGAGCACTAAATTCGCTCGATTATGTATATCATCACAAACCGGAATTAGTCAAGTCACAACTCGACAAATACATATCACAAACTAAAATCGAAAATCTGGACATTTTGACAACCGGTAAAAATACTATATTCTCAACAGAGTTTGTTTCATCAAAAATTTTAAAAAATATATTTATCGAATTAGAAAATCGATATGATGCAATATATATCGATACACCACCGATCAATGTTACAACCATAGCCAGAGCTATCGGCACAGCCGTTGATGGGACCGTTTTAATCGTAAAATCAGGAACGAGTCGAAAAAAAGATGTTGCTCGTACAGAACGGGTGCTCAAGGAAACCGGCAGTAACGTTATCGGTGTTGTCGTTAATCAGTTAAAATACGAATCAAAATATAAAAACTACTACTCAGAAATATCTTTTGACGGTGAGAATAACAACAATGGACATTAAGCCAGAGAATCGCATTTTTAATCGCACACTTCAACTCATTACTTTGAAAGGGTTATTTGTGAGGTTAGTTAAATTTTTTCATAAACAACCCAACGCTGGAAACATTAATGATGATTTTCCGGAAAAATTCAACGCGAAATTGACGAATAAAAATTTTTATCCGCTTGACCATTTTAAGCAACGGCTTATTCTTGAAAAGCGAAGAGCGGAGCGATTGCAAACGCAATCTTCCATTCTTATCGTTTCACAGAATAAAAGTGATAGTATTGAGTCTCAAATAACTTTTCAAGATAAGTATTTCGAAACATCTTTGAAGACCATCTGTGAAAATCTGAGAGAAACAGACGCCGTTAGTCTACTGAGTAAAGATAAACTATTAATCCTGTTGCCGGACACAGAAGTTGACGGCGCAAAATTGGTATGTAATATACTATACAAGCAATTGTTAACAAACAATCACTCAAGCAAATACAAAAAGAGTATCACCAATATTGAATTTGAGATCATTCCCTTTCCTCAAAATCCGGCTAATGAAAATATCTCTACTGCTTTCTCAAACGAAAATAGCCTAACAACTTCGCCTCATTCTTCAGATGTGATGAAAAACTTTGGTAATCCTCATAATTTCTTAGAGCAATATAATGATGAATATGATTCCAAATTTTGCGTCATGTGCTCAAATGGTCAATCACTAATTATGAAAATGGTAAATAATACATTTATTGATCAACAGCAGCTTGCAAAGTTCCAATATTTGGCAGCAAGGCTCATAAAGAAAACGATCGACGTAACCCTGGCATCTATTTTGCTATTATTATTGTCACCATTGTTGCTTATTATCGCACTGCTGATAAAACTGACATCTGAAGGGCCTGTGCTTTTCATACAAAAACGAATGGGTCATGAGGGGAAGCAGTTTAATTTTCTCAAATTTCGTTCGATGTACACAAGCAGTGATACCAAATCACATCAAGAATATGTAAAAAAGCTCATCAATGGTAAAAACAATGAAATAAATAACGGCTCCAAAGATAATCCCATGTTTAAAATCGCTGATGATCCGCGGATCACACCTATAGGAAAATTCATCAGAAAAACAAGTCTCGATGAATTACCTCAACTTTGGAACGTTATCACGGGCGATATGAGCCTGATCGGTCCGCGACCGCCGATTCCGTATGAAGTTGAAGATTATAAAACCTGGCATTTAAGGCGCATTATTGAAGTGAAGCCCGGCATGACAGGTCTTTGGCAAATTTCAGGAAGAAACAAAACAACCTTTGATGAGATGGTCCGATTGGACATTCAGTATCTTCGAAACTGGTCAATCGCGCTTGATTTTAAAATACTTTTTAAGACTTTTTTTGTTTTCTTTAATTCGACAGGAACCTAAGCCGTCTAATTTGGTATTGTGTCAGATTTGATTAAAGATTATGCCTGTATCCGAATTTGAATCCGACTTAATCAGAAAGGAAAACTAATCATGAATAAAGTAAACGTAGCTGTCATTGGCTGTGGTTATTGGGGACCGAATTTGGTTAGAAATTTCAATAATATCCCGGATTTCGAAATGAAATTATGCTGTGATCTCGACCATAACAAATTGAAACGTGTCGAAAGTATCTGCCGGAATATTGAATTGACTTCAGATATCAATGATGTATTAAACGATAAATCCATAGATGCGGTGGCAATTGCCACACCGGTTTACACGCATAAAGAAGTTGCCAAACAATGTCTGCAACACAACAAGCATGTATTTATTGAAAAGCCAATGGCATCATCATCCAAGGAATGCCTGGAACTGATTGCTTTAGCAGAACAGAAAAACAAAACTTTGATGGTCGGTCACACATTTGAATATACGGCAGCCGTAAATAAAATTAAAGAAATCATTGACAGCGGCGAATTGGGCGAGTTGTATTATATCAACTGTGTGCGGGCAAACTTGGGATTATTTCAGCCTGATATTAATGTGATTTGGGACTTAGCGCCACACGATCTCTCAATTTTAATGTACATCTTAGGTGATGCGCCGATTTCTGTCAATGCGCAGGGACAGGGACATTTGCGAAAAGATATTGCAGAAGTTGCAACATTGTCCATTAGTTTCCCCAACCACATTATGGCATTTCTGCACGAAAGCTGGCTCCACCCGGATAAAGTTCGACGCACGACCATCGTCGGTAGCAAAAAGATGTTGGTTTACGACGACATCAGTCAAAACGAAAAAATTCGCATTTTTGACAAGGGTGTGGAGGCGCCTCCCTATTATGATTCGTACGCTGCATTCCATTTTTCGTATCGCTATGGCGATATTCTCATTCCAAAAATTAATGACTATGAACCATTACGAGAAGAATGTGAGCACTTCTTAGATTGTATCAGAACCGGTAATGCGCCCAGTAGTGACGGATACAGCGGCTTGCGTGTCGTAAAAGTGATGGAAGCAGCAGATGAATCAATTGCTAATCACGGCGCCAAAGTTAACATTGATATTGAGAACTTATTCCCCAAAAAACAGGAAATGATGCAAAATGCAGTATCAGCTAATCTCTGATGATGTAAAATTAGGAAAAGATGTCAAAATATATAACTTTGTGAATCTTTACGGTTGTGAGATTGGTGACTTTACGAAAATCGGTACGTTCGTTGAAATTCAGAAGAATGCTAAGATCGGAAAGAATTGTAAGATTTCCAGCCATAGCTTTATCTGTGAAGGCGTGACTATTGAAGATGACGTTTTTATCGGACATGGTGTCACCTTTATCAATGATCCGTATCCACGCGCCACCAACGAACAAGGCGGACTTCAAAGCGAAGATGACTGGATTGTTGTCCCAACCATCGTAAAGAAAGGGGCATCCATTGGTTCAGGCGCAACTATTTTGAGTGGCGTGACGATTGGCGAAGGTGCACTCATTGGCGCAGGAAGTGTAGTTACAAAAAACATCCCAGCCAAAACCATTGCTGCTGGTAATCCAGCCCGTATTTTAAGAAAACTTGAAAATAATAAAGGGTGACCGGCTTGGATTTGGAAATTGTAAATCCGGTGGAGATTGAAAAATGGGATGAATATATTGCTAATCTGAATCAGTCTTCAATTTTTTACACTGCCTCATGGGCTGAAATTTTATCAGAAACATACCATTTTACACCAAAATATTTTATGGCTCAAGCTGATGGTCAGTTGCAGTTTTTGTTACCGATCATGGAAATAAATAATTGGTTAACCGGACGGCGTGCTGTTTCTTTACCCTTCACTGATTTTTGTGAGCCATACGTTGCTCAAGGAATTTCTTTCGGAAATTATCTTGACCGTATTATTTCAATAGGGCAAAATCTTGGCTGGAAAAGTATTGAATTAAGAGGCGCTGAACATTTAATAAACACGAACACCCCTTCACTCTACTATTATGATCATGAATTATCGTTAACAGAACCGTCAATTCTATTTGCAGGATTCAAAAAAAGCAATCAACGGAATATTCGAAAAGCAGAAAGCAATGGCATCAACACTGTTATTGATAATTCGAATCGTGGGCTGCAAGATTTTTATCGGTTAAATTGCATCACCCGTAAGAAACATGGTCTGCCGCCTCAGCCCTATTCTTTTTTTCGAAATGTCCGTAAAAAAATCATTGCCAATAATTACGGCAAAATTTTTAAAGCAAAGTTTCGACAAAAAACGATTGCCGCAGCGATTTATTTTCACTTCAAAGATTCAGTTCTGTACAAATACGGCGCTTCCGATCCCAATTTTTTGCCATTGCGTGCGAACAATTTAGTGATGTGGGAAGCAATCAAATATTTTGCTGAAAATAATTATCAAACCTTTGACTTCGGTAAAACAGAATTAGCCAATCAGGGACTCCGTCGTTTCAAGCAAAGCTGGGGGACAACTGAAAAGCAAATGAGCTATTTTAAATACAGTTTCGAGAAAAACAGTTTTATCACTGAAGAAAATAAAGAAACCGGTTGGTACAATATGGTGTTCAGACATTTGCCGATACCTGTTTTGAAACTCACAGGCAAACTATTATACAAACATGCAGGATAAATCAAAAAAAATAATCCGTTCTTTGTTTTACGTGCTCAAACCGCTGATTCCGAGACATTTTCAAATTTTCATGAGAAGACGCATCGTTGCCGCTCAAAAACGAAAATTTCAAAATGTCTGGCCTGTTGATAAAAGCGCTGCTATGCCTCCTGCAAATTGGCAGGGCTGGCCCAATGGCAAGAAATTTGCTCTTGTATTAACCCATGACGTTGATACGCAAAAAGGACATGACCGCTGTTTGGATTTGATGGAACTGGAAAAGAGTATCGGATTTCGATCATCGTTTAATTTTGTTCCTGAAAAATATCGGGTATCGGCTGAACTGCGAGATCAATTGACCCAAAATGGATTCGAAGTCGGTGTGCACGGACTGAATCATGATGGAAAACTTTACCAATCGAAAAAGATGTTCGAGCAGCGCGCCGAGAGCATTAATCAATATTTACAAGAGTGGGGTGCGGTTGGTTTTCGTTCTCCGGCGATGCACCATAATTTGGAATGGTTAACGCAACTAAATATTGAATACGATGCCTCAACTTTTGATACCGATCCGTTCGAGCCACAATCTGATGGTGTCGGTACTATTTTTCCGTTCCGGGTAACAAACAAAGAGAATGGTCGCAGTTACTTCGAATTACCTTATACATTGGTGCAGGACTTTACCCATTTCATTTTGATGAAACGGAAAGACATCAGCATCTGGACCGAAAAATTGGACTGGATCGCTAAACACGGCGGCATGGCACTTTTGAACGTACACCCGGATTATATGAATTTTGGTAATGGAAAACTAAAAATAGATGAGTTTACGGCTGAATATTATGAGCGGTTTTTGACTTATGTAAAAAACCGTTATGAAGGGAAATATTGGCATGGGTTGGCGAAACAATTAGTAGTGTATTTGAAAAATTCGTTACTATCATAATTCAGATTTCTCGATCATTATTCAAAGTGTAACTAAATGTTAGCTAATAGATTATCTGAAAAGGTGAAGCAAGTTCTATTCATTATTAAAAGCCTAAACTGCTGTGAGTTATTAAGATTAATCTTGAGTAGACTCTATTCTGTGTCTAACTATTATGTCATGAAAGTTAATCTAAAAACACTAAACGAATATCCACTCAAGAGACATCCATTAGGAGAACTCTCTTTATTAACGCAAGATGATTTGTTAACCATTAAGAAGTCGATTAAGAATTACGATTGGCCTGATACAAGAGATCTGCTATCCAGAATTCAGTTTTATGAATCCGGTTTTCATAATTGCTACGTCATGAAGGTTAATGATAAAATTGCCTTTATTCAGTGGTTAATATATCCTGATGAAAACCGCATCATTAAAAAAAATTACCGAAATATTTTTTATGAAGTCCATGACAGCCAGGTAATTATTGAAAATGCTTTTACATTTCCTGAATACAGAGGGTATGGTTATCTCTCTTATGTTTCACGATTATTATTAAATAAAGCAGGTGAACAAGGTTATAAAAGCGCCATCGGATATGTGAAATACAATAATATCATTTCGTTGAATGAATTTTTTCGTATGGGATTCAAAATAACGGAGTCTCTTCGAGAAATTAAATTTTTCTTTACCATACGCCGAAATTTAAAATTCAAAAAATAAGTTGGATTAAGCAATTTTTAGTATTTTGTCATTTACTATCTAAAAAAAAAAGACCGGATGGAAAAAATTAAATCATTTATTGTCGACCAATTTTTATTTGGTGAAGCGGATTCGCTTGATGCAGACACCTCTTTTTTGGAGGAAAACATTATTGACTCCTTGGGGATAATGGAATTAATCACATTTCTCGAAGAAACATACCATGTGAAAATTAATGATGATGAATTGACACCTGAAAATTTGGATAGTCTGAATCAAATATCAAGATTTATAAGCTATAAAATGAAGCAATCTAATTGATTTTACTATTTTCTCATACTTTAATTTAAATAAACTCTGAATGTGTGGAATTGTCGGTATATGCTTTTATCGGAATCCCGGTAAAATATCACCGGAATTATTAATGCAGATGACATCTGAACTTGATCATCGCGGACCTGATGAACGCGGAATCTATCTTGACAACCAAATTGGATTGGGACATACACGATTAAGTATTATCGACATTGACTCGGGAGCCCAGCCGATTTCAAATGAAGATGAGACGAAGTGGCTTGTTTTTAACGGAGAAATTTTTAATTACATAGAGCTCAAGGCAGAGCTATTAAAATCCGGACACCGATTTAAAACAAAAAGCGATGCCGAAGTTCTTTTGCATTTGTACGAAGATCATGGCGAAGAATGCCTGCAGAAGTTGAACGGCCAATTTGCTTTTGCGATATGGGATAACGTAAAAAAGGAATTATTTTTAGCACGAGACAGGGTTGGTATTCGCCCACTCTATTTCACATTCGTCAAAGACTGTCTTTTATTCGCCTCCGAAATAAAAGCGATATTAAAAAACAATTCAGTGGATAGAAACATTGACGCCATTGCCATTGACCAAATATTTACATTCTGGACCACGCTGCCAGAACAGACTCCGTTTTTGAATATCAAGGAATTACGTGCTGGTCACTATTTGAAAGTGTCCAATGGTTCGGTAAGAATTCAAAGATATTGGCACGATCCTTTTTATCCGGCTGAGGATTATTTTAAAAGCGATCCTGTCAATCTTGTTGATGAGCTGCGTTCTTTGATAATTGATGCCGTTAAAATACGTTTACGTGCTGACGTGAAAGTCGGCACTTACTTGAGTGGTGGTTTGGACTCATCCGGGATATCATCGTTAGTGGCAAAATATTTTGATCAAAATCTATCAACCTTCGGAATTCGGTTTGAAAATGAAAATTTTGACGAAGGTCATTTTCAACATGAAGTCTCAAATTATCTTAAAACCAAACACACGGATATTCTGGCAACTGATGAAAATATCGGCGTATTTTTTCCTGATGTCATTCGACACTGTGAAAAACCTATTTTGAGAACGTCTCCGGTGCCTTTGTACCTTCTTTCGAAAAAAGTAAAAAAAAACGGCATAAAAGTCGTACTCACCGGTGAGGGTGCTGATGAATATTTCGGTGGATACAATATTTTTCGAGAGATGAAAGCACGGTTATTTTGGTCAAAACAGCCAAATTCAAAATGGCGGAGTAAGCTCATCGAAAAGCTTTATCCGTTTATTTTTAAAGATTCCCGACAGAAAGCACTGATGACGAGTTTTTTTGCCAAAAATCTGGAAGACGTGAATAATCCGTTTTACTCTCATTTGATTCGCTGGATGAATACTGCCAGGCTGAAAACATTTTTTTCCGATGAACTCAAGGCAGCCATCGGCAACTATAACGGAATCGACCAACTGCACCAGGATTTGCCGGAACATTTTAATAAATGGGATAATTTATCAAAAGCACAATATCTGGAATCGGCAATATTTATGAGTAATTATCTGCTCTCATCTCAAGGTGACCGCGTTGCTATGGCGAATTCCGTCGAAATCAGGCTGCCCTTTTTGGATATGCGTATTCTGGAATTTTTAGGAAGAATTTCACCGAATCTTAAAATCAAAGGTTTGAATGAAAAATACATCATGAAAAAATGTTTTGCAGACTTGCTACCCAAAAAAATTCTGTCACGCACAAAGCATCCCTATCGGGCGCCGATAAGAGAAAGTTTACTGAATAAAAAAAACGAGGAGTATGTAACAGATACATTGTCCCAATCGGCATTAGAAGAAGCAGGTATTTTTAATCCGATTAAAGTAAACAGGTTAATCCAAAAAATCAAAGCCGCTAATTTTCCCAATGAAATTGAAGATATGGGTTTGGTCGGCATTTTATCGACACAGCTATTTCACAATCAGTTCATTCAGCGTCAGCCAGAAACCAAAAAACCGATTCCGGAAAAATGGCGAATTTTTGATTTTAGAGAAAAATCATCTCGGGCTTAAACCGAATCAACAAATAATTCCTTGAAATATCCAAATGATTGAATTTGATCCGACATTGGTTCATGAATGGTTATCCAGATCGGCTCACCGCTATCCGGAAAAAGAGGCACTTATTTTTCGTGATGAGCGCTGGACCTATAAAATGCTGGATCAGCACACCCAGCGATTAGCGATGTTTTTAAGCAATACTGGATTGCTTCGCCAGGACAGGGCAATTATTTTTTTGGATAATTGTTCAGAATCGGTGATTGCGATTTACAGTATTCTCAAAGCAGGGGCGATATTTGTGCCGCTGGATGGCACTCTTAAAACCCAGAAATTCAGATACGTACTCGAGAATTGTACCCCGAAGTATTTGATTACCCATGTCCAAAAAGCCAAAGTTGTTAAAGAAGCGCTGATTGGATCAAATATAAATTGTCAGATTATCTGGATTGGGAAAGAAGAAAAAATACCGGCTGAATTAGCGTCCTGCTCAGTAAGCTGGAGAAATATTTTTTCACCTTTGTGGAACGAAAAGAACAGTTCCGCCCTGCCCTGCTGTATCGATGTGGATTTGGCAACGCTCATTTATACGTCGGGTTCCACCGGACAAGCCAAAGGCGTCATGACTACTCATCAAAATATGATTTCAGCAGCGCGCAGTATTATTCAGTATCTTGACAATTCAGAAGATGATATTATTTTTAATGTTTTACCGTTATCATTCGATTATGGTCTGTACCAAATCATAATGTCATTTATGTTTGGCGGGACAATCGTTTTGCATAATTCATTTTTGTACATGCATCAAGTACTGGAAATCATCGCAAGAGAAAAAGTCACTGGATTCCCGGTAGTGCCAACCATTGTCGCCATGCTGCTGCAAATGCAGGATTTGAAAAAATATGATTTGAGCAATATGAGATATTTCAGTAACACGGCAGCCGCTCTACCGGTTGAATACATTCGGAATATGCAAAATTTGTTTCCAAAGACAAAAATTTATTCCATGTACGGATTGACAGAATGTAAACGAGTTTCCTATTTGTCACCAACAGAATTACAAAACAAGCCATCTTCGGTTGGCAAAGCCATGAAAAATTGTGAAGTCTTCGTTGTGGACGCCAATGGCAAAGAAGTCGAAGGCGGTCAGGAGGGTGAACTGATTGTACGCGGTTCCAATGTGATGCAGGGCTATTGGAAAGATCCAGAACTGACGGAAAAAACTTATAAACGAGGAATATATCCTTATGACAGATTCTTACATTCCGGCGACTATTTTAAAAAAGATGAGGACGGCTATCTTTATTTCATTGGCAGAAGAGATGACATCATCAAAAGCCGGGGTGAAAAAGTCAGCGCCAAAGAAATCGAAAATGTGCTCTGCACGATGCCTGGTATTACAGAAGCAGCCGTGATTGGTGAAACCGATGAAATCATGGGACAAACCATCAAAGCCTTTGTGGTAACCAAAGCGGCTATTAATATAACTGAAAAAGAAATTTTAAAATTTTGTGCTGCAAATTTAGAATCATTCGCGGTTCCTAACTGTATTTTTGTTCGGGAAAGTTTACCAAAAACTGCCAATGGTAAAATTGATAAAAAAAAGTTGAAGTTGAATAAAGAAATTTGAGTAATCAATGAACGAGACATTTTCTGCCGACATTTTGAAAATAGACTGTGAAAAAGAATTGAAGCGAATTATCACAACCCTGCGCAATACGGTCCTGAAGCAATTTAAAAAACGGGGATTAATTATTGCACTTTCGGGCGGGATTGACAGCAGTGTCGTCGGGGCAATCTGCGTTCAAGCAGCAGGTAAAGACAAAGTATTAGGCTTGTTGATGCCGGAAAAAGACTCTTCTCCGGATTCTACCAGACTTGGCAAGCACATGGCAGACTCTTTGGGCATCAAAACGATAACTGAAGACATTACACGTATTCTTGAAGCTGTGGGATGCTACCAGCGCCGGGATAATGCAATCAAAAAACTCATTCCTGAATACGATGCCAGTTACAAATGCAAAATTGTGTTACCCAATATTTTGGATGGTAAAAATTACCGGATTTTTTCAGTGGTGACTGAATCGCCGGATGGCACACAAAAAAAGGCGAGACTCGATCTTCCAACTTACTTACAAATCGTCGCTGCCACAAATTTTAAGCAGCGCGTGAGAAAGATGATGGAATATTATCATGCTGACCGGTTAAACTATGCTGTCACAGGTACACCCAATCGTCAGGAATACGACCAGGGTTTTTTCGTGAAGCTGGGCGACGGCGCCGCCGATGTAAAACCGATTGCCCATCTTTACAAAACACAGGTTTATGAGTTGGCAAAATATTTGGGAATACCTGATGAGATACAAAACAGTGTTCCAACCACCGATACCTATTCGATGGCTCAAACCCAGGAGGAGTTTTTCTTTTCAGTACCGTACGACAAATTTGATCTTTGTTTATTCGGAAAAGACCATAATATTCCGGCTGCTGAAGTTGCACTTACTATTGGATTCACCGCGAAGCAGGTAGAACGGATTTATCATGATATTGATCAGAAACGCAGCGCGACGTCTTATTTGCATGCAGTGCCGGTATTAATAGAAAATATTTTGGAAATCACAAAGGAATATTAAAAAGTAGGGACATTTTTATTGATAAAGCTGATTGATATTGATAAAGACAGACGATGGGACAGTTACGTAATGTCCCATCAACATAGTAACTTATATCATCATTCTTCATGGAAAAATCTGATAGAGAGAACCTATGGATATCAGCCCTACTATTTTGTTTATGAAGATGAAGTGAATGCGATAAAAGGACTATTTCCATTATTTTTAATAAAAACTAAAATAACCGGGAACAGATTTGTTTCTCTGCCATTATCAGATTACTCAGATATTTTATCGAACAATAAAAAAATAAATCAGGATTTGTTAACCACGGTTTTGGAAAAAATTCAAGAAAAAAACATGACTGATCTAATCATAAAGGCCAAAAAAGTAACCGATTGTTTTGACAGTAACCGCTTTGACGTTGACAATCAAAACAGAAATCATGTATTAGAATTGTCACAGCCGCCGGAAAAATTGTTTACAAAATTTCATAAAAATAATGTTCAAAGAAATATTAAAAAAGCCCAGCAAAGCGGTATGTTAATCCAGTCAGGTAATTCTGAAAGAGATATGAGAATTTTTTATGATTTATATGTCAGCACAAGAAAAAAGCACGGATTGCTTCCGCAGCCATTTAAATTTTTTAAAAATATTTGGGAGATATTTGAACCTAAAAATATGCTTGAGGTATTAATCGCCTTTGAAAACAACAGAGCGATCGCTGGAATTCTTAGTATCAGTTTTAAAGATACTAAATATTATCTTTATGGTGGTTCGAATTATAATTTTTTACAAAAAAAACCGAACCATTTACTGCTATGGACAGCAATAAAAAATGCCTATTTACAAAATTTGAGATATTTTGATTTTGGCAGGACCTCCGTCACGAACACCGGGCTATTGGAATTTAAGCGAAGATGGGCGACGATCGAACAGGATACGCCTTATTTTTTTTTAAAAAATAATTCATTTACTCCGCGCATTGACAACAAGAAACTAATAAAATCAGAAATAATATCAAACCTGATAAGCAAAATGCCAACATCTGTCCTTAAAATAATAGGGAGTATCGTTTACAAACATTTTGGATAGCACTTATTTTGTTCATTTTCAAAAATTCGAAATGTGAAATATAACCATGGGGAGTAGCATTATGACTTCTCAACCATTTAAGCTTGATAAAATCGTTGAGGAATATTACTCAAAACATCAGGTCATCAAAGGTTATTCAACAGTAAAGCTTTATCATGGTGAAGAAAGGCTGTTAAAGAAATACTTAAAGCCTGGGGATAAAATCTTGGATATTGGCTGTGGCGCTGGTCGGACTTCAATCCCATTATCTCAAAAAGGATTTGAAGTTACTGCTATTGACCTAAGTCCTAATATGATCGAAGCAGCAAAAAACCAGGCACGCACTCATAATCAGAAAATTGATTTTCGTGTTATGGATGCAGTGCAATTGGATTTTAAAAAAGAATCATTTGACTTGGCATTGTTTTCCTTTAACGGATTCGAACAAATCCCGGGCAAAAAAAATCGTGAACAGGTAATTAAAAATGTTTATGACATTTTAAAACCAGGTGGAATTTATTTGTTCAGCATAAAATCAGGTTTGGCCTTTGGAAGCCGCAGACTTTTCGTGTGGGGATGGATACTTTGCTTATATTGTTTTGAGAAAATTATTAGAAGAAATAAAAGCTGGGAATTTGGAGACAAGATTGGATTTGATAAAAATTATTTTCACTATTTAAATCCAATAAGACTAAAATCATTTTTAAAAAAATCTGGATTTAAAATTCTCTATTTTAATTCTGAAAATAATATTATCAAAAATCGCCGCCCATCTTTTTTTACAAATTTTTCAAGTGATATCAGGTTATATTATGTTGTTGAAAAAATCAACCCTCAATTTAAATAAATGCTATCATATAATCAGGTAACAAAAATTGACTTATAATTCTTTATGAAAAGTAAAACAGAAAATCGAATTAAAAATTCGGATAATAAAATTTGTGTCAGTGTGGTTTATTAATTCCGCAAAAATGTGAAGAGACCCAGTTCTTTTGCTTTTCACTGGACGCATTCATTCTATCTTGTACTTACAAAAAAAAGCCATAAAAATGAATTTAAAATTAGTAGAACCGTCAGATTATAAAAAATGGGACGTCTTTGTTATAAATCACCCCTATGGTTGGGTCACTCATTTGTCAAGCTGGAAAACAATTCTTGAAAACAACTTCAAACATGTTCAGGGGTATTTATACGCACTGGTCGATCATCATAATGACATTCTCGCAGGACTGCCGATCTATCAGGTTGAAAGCTGGTTTATTGGTAAAAGGATGGTCAGTGTACCGTTCGCGACCATTTGTGACCCTTTGGTATCGGACAATCAACAAAGTAGTTTATTATTTGATCTGATATTAAAAGCGGTTGGCGAATTAAAAATTAATACTATTGAGATGCGTGCCTTGAATTCTACATCATACCTCGATGAAGTAAGTTTAGATTTTGAAAAAATTAATTCTTTTAAACAGCATTATTTAATACTTGATAAAAGTCTTGAAGAATTAAAACAATCCTTTAATAAAAGAAACGTCAGAAAGCGGATCAGACAATCTATCAAAAAAGATCTGACCATCAGAGTTACAAAAAACAAAGCCGACTTTGATAAATTTTATCATCTTTATTTATTAACAAAAAAAAGACTGGGATTGCCTGCTTTTCCTTATCGTTTTATTCTCCAATTATGGAAACTTTATTCACCATTAGATCAGCTCGACTTAATTTTGGCTGAACAGAATAAAAAAATTGTTGGCGGTTTAATTTACTTTAAATTTAGAAACAGGGTTTCTACAGAAATCATTGCTTATAACGAAACATATCGAAATCTTTATTTGAGCCATTTTTTGTACTGGCACGCCATTGAAATAGCTAAAAGCGAAGGTTATGAAATTTTTGATTTTGGAAAAACTTCAATTTTCAACGAAGGTTTGATGAATTACAAATCACACTGGGGAACCAAACTAAAGGATATGCCTGTTTATGTGTATCCGAAATCAGTCAAATTTGACAACGAACCACGAGAGAATTTAGTGACTTACAAAATAATAAAATCTATTAGCAAAAAATTACCGACTTCTATTTTTAAAATTTATAGCAATTTATTTTATCACCATTTCGCGTAACAGATTAGCGAATATTATGAAAATATTTTCTAATATCAACGTTGATTAAAAATATTTTAATAATTGATAATAAATACCTAAACCAAAATTATGAGAAAGGACACCTTTTATGCGAATTGGAATGATCGTCTATGCCTCTTATCCTGAGGATCCACGCGTTCGCAGAGAAGCTGAAGCACTAATAGAAAACGGATATTCGGTTGATATCCTTTGTCTTTCAAATGATGGTGAAACGAAAACTACAAAGATAAACCAAGTCAATGTTTACCGAATCCTGCAAAATTTAAAAGGCAAGGGAAAAATATTTTCCATTTCTACACTTGTTCTGTTTATTGTATTTTCATTTGTCAAAATTTCTATTCTCAACTTCAAAAACAGATATGATATTTTGCATATTCACAATATCCCAAATATTCTCATTTTTACAGGTATTATTCCCAAAATATTTGGTACTAAAATTATTTTGGATATGCATGAAATTATGCCTGAATTGTTTGTTCGAAAATTAGGATTTAATAAAGATCATTTTTTTACGCGTGTTGTGAAATTATTTGAGAAACTATCTGTCATATTTTCCGATTTTGTGATCACAGCGTCACCATTTTTTACTAAAAAGGTCGCTCAACGAAACGGTAAAAATAGAAAATACGCTACGATTTTAAATCTGCCCGATCCAAAATATTTTATCGACTGTCGTGATAAAGTCATTAGACAGGATAACATTTTTAAACTCGTTTATCCTGGCACACTGAGTGAAATTCATGGTATTGACATCGCGATAAATGCTATAAAGTTAATCGTAAATGAGACTGATATTCCGATCCAATTTCATATTTTTGGAAACGGTGGTAAAATTTACTGCGATTCGATTATTGAACAAACAAATTCGAATTCATTGAACGACTTTATTTTTTTTCACAAAGAAGTATTACCTGAACAGTTGATCGGAATTTTCAAAACGATGGACGCCGGTATTGTTCCAAAAAGAAACGGGATATTTGCTGATGATGCGATGAGTACAAAACTGTTTGAATTCGCGGCTGTAGGGCTGCCCACAATTGTTTCCAGAACAAAATCTGACGCCTACTATTTTGATGACTCAATGGTATTGTTTTTTGAGCCGGAAAATGAGCGCGACCTAGCCAATTGTATTATAAAGATATATCATGACGATCTGCTCAAAAAAAAGCTGAGCAAAAATTCATTGAAACTATTCAAAAAGGTAAACTGGACGACCGAGAAGAAAAAATTATGGTCGATCTATGACAAGATATGGAAACCGTAACATCAAATTAATTTTTTCATTATCTATAAATTGAACATAAGCTTCTAAAATAAATAATAAATAACATTAAAACGGATTTATTCTATTGTTATTTAGAGGGAGAACCCGATTAAAAACAATCAATAATAAAATCTATTTGCAAATTTTTTATAAATGTTAAAACATAACTTTTTTTAACTTCAGTCATAAAAAAATAATATCTGGATGGAATAATTGCGGCATGGAAAATCGTTTAAGACTTGATATTTTTAAAGGATCAGCAGCAGCCTCAATCGGAACATTTTCTCAACTGATTTTATATTTTATTACAATTATAATATTGACGCGTTCTTTGCCCAAATCGGATTTTGGAATTTATATATTAGTAATTTCCATAGCTGATATTACGAATATATTAACTAGTCTCGGACTTAATTTGACTTTAGTAAAATACATCGCCAGCGAACGTAAATCTGACTCCGATTTTATTTTGCTACCGGTGCTTATAACCCGAATTATTGTTTTATTTATTGCTGTAGTTTTATTATTCTTTTTTAGAAATCAAATTTCAGTACTTTTTAAAATAAATTTAAGTGATTTCATTTTCTATATTCCAATTATTTTTGTTCTGGGAAGTTTCCGCGATCTTTTTTTTAATTTGCTGCAGGGGCTCAATTTGTTCCGGAAATTTGCTTTCGTTCAAATTTTATCATCCAGTTTTAGAGTTACGTGCATCGTCACCATTTGTTTATTACACAAACTTAATCTCTCTATTCTGTTTAATTTAGAGATTATAATAATTACTTCAACAATATTCTTTCAACTATTGTCAATTCCTTATAAAATGGTTACATTACGCTTTCCAAATTGGCATGGTTATTTTCAGATAATTAAATTCAGTTTTCCTTTGTATTTGAATAACATTTGTAACTATGTAATTGAACGTGCCAATGTTATGATAATTGGTGCTTTTCTTGCGCCAGTAAGTATTGCTTATTACGATGTCGCTGATAAATTACCTCAAGCTATTAAAAGGGTATTTAATTCATTTATCATCGTTTTTTTTCCGAACATATCAAATCTTTTTTCTCGTAAAGAAGACACAGAAGCTAAAAAACTAATGAACCAATACATCGTTTTATTTTCTAATGCGTTAAGCGCGTTGATCCTTTTAGGCTTTTTGTTTAATAATGAAATCATTACACTACTTTTCTCATCGAAATACGAAAAATCAGCCCTTGCTTTCGGGTTAATGTTAATTCCGGTTAACATTCGTGCTATTACGAGTATTATTGGACATACTCTGGTCGCAGCCGGCTATCCTTCTGTGCCTGTAAAAGCGAATGCGATATCCGGTATAGTTGGAATGGCTTTCAGTTTTTACGCAATACCGCGGTTTGATTTCCTCGGTGCTGTGTATTCAGTTATATTAATGAGCCTGATTTCATTTACTGTACATTACTTCTATGCGTCTCGCATTAAAGTAAAACCATATTTATTAAAATTTGTCGGTCCATTCATCGTCGCATTATTATTAAGTAGTATTTTTGTAATTTTTGAAAACATTTCAATAATTATAAAAATATTTGCTGCTGTCATCTATGTTATTGGCTGTTACGTCTTAATACATGAATTTAAAAGCTTTTTCTCTTTATTTGTTCAGTTTAGTTCGACTCTTTTTCATAAAAACAATAAAAATTGTCGATCACTAAGATAATAATAGTTAATATCAATATATTTTACATCAAATTTATTAGGTGAGATTAAAAAATAAGTTGAAGCAAATATAGACTTCCTCGTTTAATGGAGAAATAACATTTGAAAGTATTAATAATCGACGGACTCGTTGGCAATGAATATACTGAATTATTGTGTGATGGTTTGTATAAATCACAAGTTGATGTCAGATTAATCATTCCAAAAAATCGTCCAGTTCAGGTGCACCATGACTTTAAAATATTAAAATGGTCTCCCTCAAAAGATGCGAAAGTTAACAAATCTCAAAAAATAAAAGATTATTTCGTTTACATTTGGAAATTATTTAATTATATATATACTGAACAGATTGACCTTGTTCACTACCAATTTTTTCGAAATAAGAGCGAATTATTGATATTTTTATTACTTCGTCTCCTTGGTAAAAATATTTTGATTACGGCGCACAATGTTTTACCTCATCAATATCATTGGAGTAACTTTTATTATCAAAGGATTCTTTTTTTATCAGCTTCTGCGGTTATCGCTCACAGCATGTATATTAAAAGACGAATTATTAAGCGATTTAACATTCCAGACAAACGGATTTATGTCATTCCTCACGGAAGTTTTAATCAATTTTTGGACTATAATAATATCAACAATCAACAGGCGAGAAAAAAACTTGGTATCAAATACGAAAATAACGTGATTTTATTTTTCGGATATATTAAACCATACAAGGGACTTGATTTGCTTTTAGATGCATTTGAAATTATTGCAAAGAAATCAAAAAGATTTTATTTAATTATCGCTGGTAATGCAGAATCAAAAAAATTAAAAGAATTTTATTTAAGAAAAATTTCCGCTATGAGTTCCAATAAACAAATCATTCCTGTTCTTGAATATATTCCAGCTCATGATGTCGCAATATATTTTATGGCGGCTGATATCGTGGCTCTTCCGTATCAACATATTTATCACAGTGGTGTAATTCATACTGCCTATTCATTTTCGAAACCAGTTATCGCTACCGATGTAGGAGATTTCCGTGAAGTTACTGAAAATGGTGCATGTGGTTTTATTTCAAAAGAAATAAACGCAGGAAGTTATGCCGAATGCATGGTGAAAAGCTTTAATGACAAAAACAAACTAATTGCAATGGGTAAATTTTGTCATCAATTGAGCCAAACCAAATATAACTGGAATTCAATTGCACTAAAAACCAAGAATCTATATTTTAATATAATTTACAACCATGAAATTAGAAAATAATAAAAATCAAATCACAACAAATATATCAAAGTCAGAAACCCCAGAATTCTTTCGCTTTTTAGCAAATTCATCATTCACAGTATTTCTGTTTTTTTCTTTCTTCAATACACAAATGCCTTTTCAGCCACGTGACTACGACTTATCGAACGTAGGAGATACAAACGTATGGAATCAGATTATTTATACTGTGTTATTTTTTATTTCAGCAATTTCTTTGATTCCCCAAAAGAAGAATATTGTCCGATTCGCCCGGTGTGAGCTTTTTCTGACATTATTTTTGCTTTGGTGTACATTGAGTATTTTCTGGTCAGACTACAGTTTCATAGCTTTTAAACGTCTATTCCAATTCTACACCATGATTCTGGTTTTTCTTGCTGTTTTTTTGTACAATGACTCTCCTGATAAGCTAATAATTTATTTTAAGATAATCTTATCATCATTTTTATTACTTTCACTTATTTCAGTTTTCACAATCTCTGGCGCTATTGACCCTTCAGCAGGAACATGGCGTGGCGTTGCACTTTCTAAAAATCTTCTTGGTCAAGTTGCAACGATCGGAATCATTTTTTGGTTTAATATGTTGAATAGAGGAACTATTTTCTCAAAAATCTATTCAGGATTTCTATTGATTATCAGCGTAATTTTGCTCATTGGCTCATTCAGTATGACCTCAATCGTGGTTTTGGTTTTGATATGTATATTAGCTATCCTCTTTAGTTTTGAAAGAGCTTTTTTCTATCATCTAGGAATTCGAAATACATATTCTGTAATGTTAATCAACTCAATCCTCATTGTTTTAATAGTAACCTATGTAATTGCCCCCGATGCAATCACAGCGCTTCCGAATGCGGTTGGTAAAGATATCTCATTCACAGGACGAACTGAATTATGGAAAGACATATTCCGCGAAGCTAAGTCATATTTATTGTTCGGATGTGGGTTTAAAAGTTTTTGGAGCATCGACAATCCAAACATTCTCTATATTTATGAAAAATATGTCTGGCTTCCTAATCAAGCACATAACGGTTATTTAGATCTGCTAAATGAATTAGGTATTATAGGTCTAATCCTGTTTTTATTAGCTAATATATTTTATTTTAAAAACTTAAACGCCCTTAACCAAAGCCACTTCTGGCGTTGGTTTTTTATTGCAGGACTGATAATCAATTTACAGGAAACAACTCTTTTTAGCGTAAAACATCCATCCGGTGTTTTATTATTATTTGCATATTTTGCTCTTTATGCTAAATTGATCAGTCAGAAAGAATTAATCTCTCAAGAAAAGATATCAGGAGCAAATACGGAATCGAATGCTATCATACAAAGATAAAATATCAGTACTGCATCTAACTTATGATTTACGGTTAAGAAATAAAGGTGAAGTTACAAATGCAGTTAAAAATTTAATCACTGAAAGTAGTGCTTTCTCAAATCCCTATGTCGTTAGTTTAATAAGAGTACCTAATTTCCGCGAACAGTATGCAATCAGAATTAATCTGAATCAGATTGATCTAAACATCTTTGGTCTTCCATTTGGAATTTTATTAAAACAACACCTTAATTATGCATGCAAGACTATTTATAGATATTATTCAGATATAATCGATAAAAAAGGTCCGATCGATATTATCCATGCGCATAAATTAACTTTCGAAGGATTGATTGGCTATCACTTTGCAAAAAGATTAGAAGTTCCCCTATTATTTACTATTCGTCAAACAGATTTTAGTGTATTGAAAAACAAACCTCACTTACGTCATGTTTATCGTAATGTCATTAAGTACAGTACAAAAATTATTTACCTCGTTCCTTTTATGAAAGAAAAATTCAAACCATTTTGGAGTGAGCAATTTTTTGCAGAAAATATTCAACCAAAGTTAACATTCTTACCTAACATAATTAAAAAAGAAACAACGCCAGTAGTTTCTTTGCCAAAAGATTTTTATCTATTGTCTATTTTTTGGATGACGCAGAAAACCATATATCGAAAAAGCATAAAAAATTTGCTTTGCGCCCTCTCTAAAATAAATGATACATCTCTTAAATTAAAAATTATCGGTGACGGTCCATACTTAAATTATGTAAAAAAATGGACTGAACAACTGGGATTAAATAATAAAGTGCAGTTTTTAGGTAAGATACCCAACCATATGATTGACCAATATTATCGAGAAGCTACAGCATTTCTTTTGCCGAGTAAAAGTGAAAGTTTTGGTATGGTTTACGCAGAAGCACTAATGAACGGTACTCCTATTTTGTATTCTCAAAATACCGGTTTTGACGGATTATTTGAAGGTGTTGGTGTAAAAGTCGATCCATATAGTGTAAAATCTATTCAAAATGGTATTGAAGAAATTATCAAATATAATCATAATTTTAGAAAGAACATAATTGAACTTCAGAAGCAAAATGCTTTCGACATTTTTCTTCCACATTCAGTGAGAGATAGATATCGTAATATTATTATCAATTCATTGAAATAATCAGTCCGCAATGATAGATTAAATTTTAATCTATATTACTTTCCCCCCCTGATAGATTGGACTTTATCGAATTAGTTCTGCATAATAATTGCTTAAAACATTAAATCTGATTGCAAAAATAAAAAATGTAACACAAATACTTATTGTTATCTGCTAGAAAATTTATAACTGAAAACTCTGTAATTAATGATAGTGTCCAATATTATTCTTTAATAAATTCAGCTTGAACATTTTCTGGCGGATCTAATTGTTCCTCTGTTTGTCCCTCAAATTCATAGGCCCCCATATCCCATCCACTTCCTTGAGGTCTTAAAATATGATTTTTATCTCTATCGTATGCTGAGCCAAGGTCTAAACCACTGTTAATTGTTGGTGATTCAGTTAAAAGTTCAAATTTTTTCTGAGTCGTGTTTTCTAATTTTGGATCGCCATAAATCCCATGTGGTTCAAAACCCATATTTTTCCATTGAGACCAACTTATACCGCTACCATCCAATTGCGCCGGATTAGACGATGATGGTGTATAGTAAATATTATAATCATAATTTGCTCTGTTAGCAACAGCACCTTCTATTCGAATTACAACACAACCGGATTTGTAACAAATTAAAATGTTATTTTTGACTTTTGCATCCGGACTGCTTTCTACTCTGATCGACCCCCAACCACTTCCAACAAGTGTGTTGTGATAAGCAAGCAACATCGCGTTTCCTTCTGAAATGTTGCGAAGAGCTATCAGACTGTTTTTAGTATTCGGCCCGTAAATGACATTATTATAAATGTTGATTGATCTCTTTGATTCAGTACAATATATTCCTTGGGCATTATATATTTTATCATTATCTTGTTCGATATAGTTATTCCTAATTGTAATGTCAGAATCTTTATACATTTGAATGCCATCACAATGTGGATCTATATTGTTATTATTTATTAAAATGTGATTTCCTTCATAAAGATTATTTTGATTAAGTTGAGAATAAATTCCATCAGTTTGAGCTGACGAATTATTTGGTGTCGTTATTGTATTGTTTTTTATTTGAACATTTGAAGTGTTATACAAATAAACACCACCATGCCCGGTCACATAAAGAGAATTATTTTTTATCACCGCACCGGTGCAATAGCGCACCCTGATCTGCCCATTTCCGATGCAATTTTTTACTGTCAAATGACTAATTTCGATATAGTCATCGCCTTCAACTCGAACCCCAAAATCCCGAGTCATTTGACCATCGATAACAACTTCACCGTTATGTCCGCTGGTGGTTCCTTTGGCGATCACAATTGGATTGCTGGATGTTCCATCAGCATTCACATCCAGTGATTCGTAATAGGTCTTTGAATTAGAACCTCCGGAAATATAAATCACATCACCGGGCGATATCACACTCCAGTTAATATCGGCAAAACTTTCCCAGGCGTTAGACCAGGATGTTCCATTATTGCTTCCGTTTGCATCCTTGTCCACATAATAATCTGTCGCATTTGCAATACTGAACATACCTAATATCATTATGTCAATTATCAGTTGTTGTCTTTTCATTCGCCTCATCACGCATCCCTTCCTATTTCAACAATATCATTTTTTTTGTTTTTTCTTCATCAAACGCTTTGATTTTCGCCCAATATAATCCGCTGGGCAATTTGTTCTGTTGTTCATCCGTCCCGTACCACGTAATGTGATATTTTCCAGCAGAATGAAATTGATTTGTCAGTGTGCTTATCTTTTTTCCTTGTACATCATAGATTTCGATTTTAACTTCACCTGCTTGCTTTAGGCCATAGCGAATAGTAGTACTTGAATTGAACGGATTCGGATAATTTTGATTTATAAAGAACGTGCTGACTTGCTGAATGGTCACATCCAGATGATGGCTAAATATGTATTCTCCGTCCAGTTTTACAATCTTCAACCGATAATGATAACTGCCGGGAGAAACATCCTCATCGATAAATTGAAACTGCCCGGCTGTAACCGTATCCGTAACTGAAACTATATCAATGGGCTGAAAGTGATCTGTGTCCTTTTGACGTCGCTGTACTTCAAAATATTCCAAACAACTTGTTCCCTCTCCCGACCATTGTAAAATGACTTGTTTATCATCAGTCATTAAATCGAAACTCAACAAATTGTACTGCAAAGCCGGAACGATCACTTCAACATATTTTGAATACGAGCTTTCTTTATTCCATTGATCAACCGACGTTACAGCGTAAAACAGATGCGAATCCCAATCAATTTCTTCATCCAAAAATGCAGTATCTGTTTTACTAACTGTGGAAACAAATTGATAATGGTTTTCGCCTTGACTTTTTTTATAAATATTATATGCAAAAACATTCTGACTTTTCGACTGATCCCAGGTCAATTGCACTTTTTGTGCAAAAGCGACCGAAATTAGTCCAGGTAACAGAATAAAGAGTATGAAACTTAATATGAAAACAGCATTTCTTTTCATTTGATAAAATTGTTAACAGTTGATTAATTAATAACCTATGCTGTGAATTCATCGTCGCCCTTTATTCTTAATTTACAACTTTTATACCATACTTTTCAAAAATGTTACTTTTGTTAATGATATGTCTATTTTCAATATTACTCAATAAGAATTTATCCACAGCTCACGACAAATTATTTCATTAAAAACATCTTCTTTGAGTCGACAAAATTATCTGCTTGCAACCGGTAAATATAAAATCCCGATGGCATAACATGTCCCGAAGCATTTTGACCATTCCAGGCTACCTGATGATAACCTGCATCCATAGTTTGATTTACAAGTGTCTTGATTTCCTGTCCCAACATGTTGTAAATTTTCAGTGAAACATATCCGGGTTGCGGTAATTCAAATTTGATCTGAGTATGCGGATTGAATGGATTCGGGTAATTATTGTGCAAAACAAAGTCTTCAGGTGCTTGGGTGAGTGATCCCGATGCGATGACAACAGTGGCTATCGCATACTGTTCTTCTTCAGCATTGATGCGATAACTAATGAACTCAACTTGACTTGCGTCCCCTTTGTTCCCAATGGCTTCGAACACCAGTTCCAGATAAGTCCCGGATTCAGTTAAAGGTTCAACACCAAATCCGCCGACTCGAAGCGTTCCATCTTCACTGTTGTTAGTGAATATCTGAAAATTTTGAACCATATCAGTTTTATTCACTTGTATAAATTGCAAACAGCGATTATCATAATTCAAGGTCAGATCGAATGAATTTACCTCGCGCTCTCCTGCAGCGATCAGAGGAATAACTACCTGTTCGCCGATTTCTGCTTCGATATCTGATAAATAATCATACGATTTCTTGGCTGCATTTGATTTGGCTAAAGGAGAATCCGGCGTCCAGTTTCCGTCAACATCGCCAACCATTGTCGCATCAAAATCCTGGTTAAGTTTACTGGAATCCAAAAAAGAATATGTCCGTTCAGAAGGACTAAATCCCCAGCTTCCGGCCTGGGATTCGGAATTATGAAGCCCGACGGCGAATTGTACGATGAGTGCAGCGTCAAACATTTGTACAGCACCATTGTTATCGACATCAGCAGCTATCCTCTCAATTTGTGTTGGGTTTGGATTCAGATTCAGTGCGATCCGAGCTGCCAAAAAAGCATCGTAGCTAATGATACAATTCTCATCATTTCCACTACTTCTTTGGGCACTTATCAAATAGTCAGCACCTGGTTCCAACGATGCGAATTCATAGAATCCATTTTTGTCTGCAAGCTGAAAACCTGAAGAATCTCCGCTGATACCCATCTCCGTGCTTGCCAAAGCCAGTCCCGAGCTCCCGTGCTTCACATTACCGGAAATATGAAATTTTCTGACAAAGTGTGCTGTCACATTTTTATCCGCATCCATGATAAGGGAGAAACTTTTATTCGTACCGGTTACGTCTCCGCTCCAATGATCAAATCGATAATCTGAATTAGGTTGTGCCTTTAAACTGACTTCTTCACCAAAATTATAATACTGTTTATCTGGAGTTAAACTGACAGTTCCCCAGCCTGTGGAATCGACGCTGACATTTAATACATATTGTTCAGCAACAAAATTTGCGGTCACATTTTTATCCCCATCCATCTTGATAACCACCGATGATTCAGTGCTTGAAACATCTCCGCTCCAATGAGAAAATTGAAAACCTGCTTCTGCCGTCGCTGTTAGTGTCACTTGTTCATTCTCAATGTAATCTGATTTTTGAGGATTTTGAGAGATTGTCCCTCCCTCAGTTGGATTTGCAGTTATAGTTAAAGAATAAATATTAGGAGTGACGATTTCTGCAATATTGGAATATTCACTTTCAACGCCGTTCTGATCTACTGATTTTGCAGCATAAAAATAACGCGAATTGTACTCGAAATTACTATCAATAAATATGGTGTCAGGATGGTCAATCGTCTGTATTAGTTCAAAATTTGATTGGTCATCAACTGAACGATAAATTTTATAATTAGAAATATTATCTGCTTGCGTCGGCCCCCAACTCACTTTGAGATGCTGAGCATATATGACACTCATATTACTGAATATTATGAAGAGGATTAATAGTGAAACAAAAAACTTACCACAAAAACAACTTGATAAACATCTAAATCGCACCACATCCACAACCCATCCACACATTTTTTATTTCCTTTCCGTATTTTCTAACCAGAATTACAAATGACTAAAAAATAACTTTCAATAATTCACAACCTTTTTTTCTCTCCTCCTTATTAAATTTCTCGTTGCCTCTTTCTTTATTCTATAACAAAAATGACTTGCACATCCTGCGGCGCATCGGGCCGGATACTGATAAAATGAGCGACAATGTTCTTATTCCCATTGATGGTAACCGAAGCCGACGGATTTGTCCCGCTGAGATCACCGCTCCAATAATCAAATTCATAACCCGAGCTCCCTGATGCTGTTAATGTTACTTCTTCTCCATAGGTATAATTCGTCTTATCCGGATCTTTCAACACTGATCCGCTCCCCGAAGGATCAACAGAAATATTCAATGTATATTGTAACTGATTATAATTCGCTGTGACGGATTTATTACCGTTCATGATCACCGTGACTGATGAACCTGTTCCGCTCGCGTCATCGCTCCATTGATCGAATGAGTAGCCCGCATTGGCGGTAACTGTCAGTGTCACTTCTTCACCGTAATTATAGTTCGACTTGTCTGGGTCTTTAGTAACCGTTCCACCACCGGTTGGATTATTTACCACAGCCAGCGTGTGTTGCAACTGATTGTAATTGGCAGTAACAGATTGATTTCCATCCATAGTTACCGTGACTGAAGAGCTTGTTCCGCTTGCATCCCCACTCCATTGATCAAATGAGTAGCCGGCATTAGCTGATGCCGTAAGTGTGACTTCTTCCCCATACGTGTAGCTGGTTTTATCCGGGTCTTTTGTTATTGATCCGCCACCTGATGGATTATTGTTCAGGGTTAATGTGTATTGAATTTGAGTGAAATATGCCACAATATTTTTATCCGAATTCATCGTCACATCGACCGTGGCATTGGTACCTGTAATATCGCCACCCCAGTGATCAAATTGATATCCGGAATTAGCAATTGCAGACAACGTAACCTGTTCACCGTCGATATATTCTGACTTATTCGGATTCTTTGTAACAGACCCACCAGCCGATGGATTTGCACTCACGGCGAGATTAAAAGCCTGTGGCGTCAGCACATTGGCGTAAGTCGAATACTCACTTTCATTGCTGTTGGCATCGACTGAAGTTACTGCGTAATAATACTGCGTTCCCAGATTAATGTTTTCATCATAATAAGTATCGGTTGGATGATTGACCGTTGCAATCAACGTAAAATTCGACTGATCACCAACCGAACGATATATTTTATAGCTTGAAATGTTGCCCCCGTCAACTGGGGTCCAGGTTAACTTATTTTTCTGCGCAAGTACAGTTGACGACATCAGAAAAACCCCCAGCAGCAACAGCAAAATTGATAATCTTCTCAAATTAATTCTCATTTCAAACTCCTTTTCGAAATTCAACTTTGTAATGCTTTCCATTTCGTAATCCAATTATTTCATTTTGAAAAACATTATATAATTTAAATCTGCTCAACAGCGTTGCAGACGATTGGTTATATTATTCGATTTCAACATATTGATTATATAGTACAAATCAGGTTTATTATTTAATATATAAGACATATTATTTTACTCTAAATTCTGCTTTTGATGTATTATGTTTGTTTTTGCCATTTTAACTGTAACATTTCGATCAAAGATATATTTTGAACCATCCTGTATCGTTATTATAAATCATGTGCTACTATCATTTTTTCAAAAACTATACCAGCTAAAAGTGAATAATCCCACTTTCATCAATTTTATTATCTAATTATTATATTAACATAAGCTTAAATCACTATAACTCAAAATTTATTTTAAGCACAATAATACTTCACTCATGCAGTTTGAAATATGTTATCATAAGTTGATTTTTAACAATAATATAGATATTTAAAATCATGTAACAATCTTTTATTGTCAAAATATCTTATTAACTTATGATTTTATTGTAATTATATTTTAATAAACTTATAGTTAATTTATTCCATATAAAATATTTCTGTTTGGATTTTCATTTCGTATATTTTTTTTATAGTTATGTATTTTTTATACATCACACAAAAACTTTCAATACTGAATTTATTTCATTTTCCCATTTTCTTTCAAATATTTCTTGACTTTTGAATAATTTTCCGTTATATTTTTTAAGCACCTGCAGGATTCCTCGATCATCTAATTAAAATAATTCCTAATACGGTAACGTTAATTCATAAACGTGGGAGCCTTACAACAGTAAAAAAATTTCAGCAACGACAACTCATAAAAATAAAAGGAAATACCATGATCTGGTTAAAAATTATCTCGAAATTCATTAAAGCGTTTCGGGCAGGAGAATCTCCCAATCAGATCGCTGCCGGTTTTGGCGTCGGTTTTCTGATCGGTATCATGCCCCTCTGGACAATTCAGAGTATCTTTTTTATTTTTGTTCTTATTCTTGTTAACATCAACCTGGCTGCTGGTACAGTAGCGTTGCTGTTAGCAAAACTGTTTGCCTATCTGCTTGACCCCATCTTTCACGACATTGGCTATTTTATCCTCACCGATTTATCATTTATGCAAAATACTTGGGAAGCGATTTACAATATTCCTCTTGGACCGTTGTCCCGTTTTAACAATACGGTCGTTATGGGGAGCTTTGTCAGTGGAATTATCCTGTTCTTTCCAGTATTCTTTGGTATGAAAATTTTAGTGGTTGCCTATCGTGAAAGACTGGAAGAACGGATGAAAAAATGGAAAATTGTTCAGGCAATCAAGGGCAGCAAGCTGTTTAATTTATATGTCAAGATTCGTGACATAGGAGGTGAATGATGCGTAAAAAAGGAATAATCATTTTAATTGTCATAATTATCATTTTTGTCGTTGCTGCATATTTCACCAGAGATTATCGGATTGAAAAAATGTTGGAAAGCATCGGTCAATCTATCGTCGGTGCCAAGGTTGAAATCGATAACTTTCATTTTAGCGTATTAAAAATGGAATGTTCCTGGAATCGATTACAGGTTGCATCCAAAGCTGATCCGTGGAAAAATGCACTGGAGACAGGAAACGCTTCGTTTAAATTGGAAACCCGCCCATTATTCTGGCGGCGGGTAATTATCAAAGAAATGATCATGGAAAATGTTCGCAGTGGCACTCAGCGAACCACGGACGGGAGCTTACCCAAAAAAGAAAAACCAGCAGATAAGGAAGAGAAACCGGGGTTCATTAAAAAAGCATCCGCATCCATTCAAAAACAGATCACGGATTTGCCCGTTTTTGATCTGTCCGGTCTCGGTAAAAAATTGAAAGTGGATTCATTGATTGATGTGAATAACTTGCAGACTGTTCAGGGCTACGAAAAGCTTAAAGAGAATGCTGACAGCAGTTTTGCTTATTGGGAACAGCAACTAAAAACGCAAACCTATCTTGAACGAGCGAATGAAATTGAGCAAAAAATGAAGTCGCTGAACTTGGACGAAATCAAAGATGTTCAGGCAATGACAACCGCATTAACCAAAGTCAACGAGATTCAAAAAGAGGTCAAATCGCTGAAAGAAGAGGTGGAGCAGAAGCATTCCAATTTGTCAGAAACATTTACTCAACTTCAATCCAACGTAAAATCAGTGCGTAACAAATTGGATGATGATATCGACAGGGCAAAAAAATTAGCCCATCTAAAAGATTTGGATGTCAAAGATGTCAGTCTGCTGCTGTTTGGCACACCGGTTGTCAATAAAACGGAAAAAATTCTGGATTACGTTGCTTTGGGCAGAAAATATTTACCGACTGTTAAAAAATTAAAGGGCAAACCGAAAAAAGAAAGTCCCCCTCGCTTAAAAGGTCAGGACATTCGTTTTCCGTTTCATTACCGTTATCCCAAATTTCTGCTACGGCAAGCAAAATTCTCGGCAGCAACAGCAGCCGGCGACACCAGCCGGGCATATTTTGTGGAAGGTAATCTGACCGGACTCACCAATCAACCACCGGTGTACGGACAACCCACCCGGTTCAATCTGGATTTGAATAAAGTTAGCGGAAATGCTTATCAAATCAAAGGAAGCTTAGATCATATCGAAGAATTGGCAAAAGATTCGCTCTGGGTTACGGCAGCAAACTTCGCAATGGGCAAAGTGGATTTGAAGCCGGGAAAGTATTTTCCCTCCGCGCTTAATGCGAAAAAAGGCGATGTGAACTTAGCAGGATTTTTTATTGGCGATGAAATCGATCTCAAATTGGACGTGGTTGCCTCGCCGGTCGAATTTATTTTTCAGGAAAAAGCAAAGGACAAAATTGCCCAAATCGTCAGGGATGTGCTGAACGGATTGGACCGGGTGACGCTCACCGCAAAACTGACCGGTGAAAAAAATGACTATCAAATGGGCATGAATTCCAATGTGGATCGCGTACTCGCAGACCAGGTCAAAAAAACCATTGCAAAAAATTTGCGCGAAGCACAGCAGCAGGTGGAAAACTATGTGCGCGCTGAAGCAGCAAAACGGCGCGAACAAGTGGAATCACTGATTGAGAAAAAACGAGAGACCATGTACGCCGAGCTGGACAAAGCCAAGCAAAAAGTACAGGAAAAATACGACGAATTCGAAGAAAAGAAAAAGGAACTGGAAAAACGCATCGAAGACGAAAAGGACAAGCTGTCAGATCAGGCAAAGAAGAAATTGAAGGATTTGTTCAAGAAGCCGTAGTTTTTAACTATGGTAAAAAAAATATATATTAATGACAATTCTAAAATTCAATCGCCGAGGGCGCGGAGACCACAGAGATTTTTTTTAGAATCTTTTAACTCGGAAGAAATATTGATTATTAAATGTCATTAAATTTACATTTTTCGAGTATTTCATTGTATTTCGTGGGCATTAAGAATATTCGTTTTAGTTTTGCAAATTGAAAATTTGTCATTTGAGAAGGAGACCATCCATGAACAAAAATGTCTTATTAAAATTTGTTATCTCAGTATTTCTCATCGCCCTCATCGCCTGGGCAATTAACTGTGCTGTTAATCCGGTGACTGGGAAACGTGAATTTATGCTGCTCACCGAAGGTGACGAAATTGCATTGGGCAAGCAGACAGACCAGCAGGTGGTACAAACTTACGGTATTTACGATCATCCACAGTTACAGAATTATATTAACACGTTGGGACAGCGCATGGCAAAGTTGAGCCACCGACCAGACCTGCAATGGGAATTCAAATTGCTGGACTCACCGGTGATCAACGCTTTTGCCGTACCCGGCGGATTTATTTATTTTACGCGGGGTATTTTAGCTTATCTGAATAACGAAGCGGAATTAGCCGGCGTGATCGGTCACGAAATCGGTCACGTAACCGCCAGACATACAGCTAAATCCTACAGCAAATCCATGGTGACGCAACTGGGGTTTCAGGTCGGCGGCATGTTATCCGAAACTTTCCGTAAATATTCGGGCATCGCTGAATTTGGCGTGGGAATGTTATTTTTGAGTTTTAGCAGGGATGACGAACGGCAGGCAGACGCGCTGGGTGTTGAGTATTCCAGCAGAGCAGGTTACGATGCCATGAACATGGCCAACTTTTTCGTCACTTTGGAACGGCTGCATCCGAGCTCTGCGCAAAGCGGATTACCGGAATGGTTCTCCACGCATCCCAATCCGCCCGATCGAGTGAAGGCAATCGAAAAAGACGCCCAAAAATGGAAGACCAAACTACAAAAATCAAACTATGCAACGAAAGATAACGAATATTTACAAAAGCTGGACGGCATGATTTACGGCGAAGACCCGCAGCAAGGCTATGTTGAGGGCAACATGTTTTATCATCCACAACTGAAATTTCAATTCCCAGTTCCCAGTCAGTGGAATATAAACAACACGCCTACGCAGGTGCAGATGTTCACTCAGGAACAGGACGCAGTTATCATTTTCACTTTGGCATCCGCCGCCTCACCCAATGCTGCCGCAGACGCCTTCATCAGTAGCAGCCAGGCGACTGTTAAAAGCAGACAAAATGAACGAGTGAACGGTTTATCAGCTCATACTGTCCTGTCAGAGATTACGGCTGAACAGTCCACCGTGCCGGTCGTTTCCTATTTTGTGGAAATGGATAACAAGGTTTTTACATTTCACGGTTACACGAGTCAGCAGCAGTTCAATTCTTATTTATCTACCTTAAAAACACCGATGACCGGATTCAAGCGTTTAACCAATCGTAGTAAAATCAATGTGCAACCGGATCAATTGATCATTCGAAAAACAACCCGTCAGCAAACGTTGCAACGCTCGCTTCAACAATTCGGCGTTCCTTCTGACCAAATGGAAGACATTGCTATTATGAATGGTAAACAGTTATCCGATCAATTGGCAACGAATACGTTGTTGAAAATTGTGAAGAAATAAAATCATTTCCTTCCGAAGGTATACCGGGCCTTCGGAAGGATATAATCATCCACAGCCGACAAAAAATAAATCCAAACAAACAAAGCAAAGGTATCGATTATTTGATCACTGTTAATTTCTTAATGTTTGAAAATCCGGCTGTCTGCAGCTGAATGAAATAAACACCACTGGGGACATCTTTGCCCAGACAATCTTTCCCATTCCAAATAATTTCATAATATCCAACGACTTGCCGTTCATCGATCAACTGACTTACGATCTCACCCTGCAAATTAATGATTCGTAGTAATACATTCGATGGCTTCGGAAGCTGATAGCGAATTTGCGTCTGCATATTGAATGGATTGGGGTAATTTTGGAACAGCACATACGAATCTGGTAAATTCAATCCATCAAATGATTGAGGCAGAGGTTTACCCAAATTGTGCGGTACAGTGACAGTCACATCTGCAGTGGCACTATTCCCCGAAGCATCTGTTGCTCGATATGTGATAGTATAAATCCTGCCTGTCCCGGTTCCCAACCGCTCCGCACGAAGCTGAAATTCCGTGTCCGGCGTACCGACCTCATGTCCCAAGATGTCAGGAAAATTTTTCTTTCCGGGACCAGCTTCCGGCTCATTGCTAGTGATGGATAGTAGCATCCAACTTGGGTTTTCATCACAAACATCGCTTACAGTCACAGTTGCCGTAATATCCTTCATCTTGTGATTCGGTGGCCAGAGTCGATCCGGGTCAACCACAACCGAAATATCAGGTGGTGTGGTATCTTCAATTGTGATATCAACATAATCAGGATCGGAATCTACAGTACCATCATTCACCACTAATTGAATCGTTGTGGTTCCCAACGGCAGATAAATTGTTGGCGTTGCACCAGTAGCACCACCACCGTCCCAGGTCCATTTGTAAGTTAAGGAATCGCCATCCGGATCATAGGAGCCGGTACCATCAAGCGATACTTCGGTAGCACAACAGGAGGGGCATTCTATTGTTTGATCGGGACCAGCGTTGGCTGTTGGAGTGGTATTATGTTCAATGAGCCGATCCGAAAAATCAGTTTTTGCATAATCATAAATTTTAAAATTATCCATTACTCCCTGGGCACCCGGGTATGCTAATAATCTTGTGTGCTGACGATAAGAAGTACGTGAATCTGACATCAGCCAAACACATTTTATAGCACCTACAGCCCAATTATTATTGGTTGTCGAACAAATTTCCACACCATCTCTAAAAACAATTATAGTCTTACCACCGGTATTGAATATGCCATTCTTGTCATAGACAAACGCTAAATGCATCTCATCGCCCTCACTCCATTGTGATGGTAATTCCCCTGATCCCCCGTTAAGTATGTTCTCAGAAGTCCTCGGTAAAGCTCCAATATGATAGCGATACGAAGGACGTCCACTCATAAATCGATCATTTATAAAATATAAATAACCAGTTCCATCACTTTGAGGTGGATCAGGAGGGTGAGTAACGACATCAGCGGTTGAAATCCAAGGACGCCATTGATTATAACTATGGTCAGTATAACCGGCTTTCCACCAAAACTCAATAGTACCTTTTTCAGTGGTTAGATTGAGCTCGGTAATGTCAATAGCAACCTTGCAGTGATATTGATCAGCCCAAGTATATGGTGCTCGAACACCATTACCGAATTTGAAGCTTTCAAATGATAATTCTCCTTCTAAATTATCAAAAAAAGCATCGGGGCCAATTTCACTTGGTATATATCCACTAATTTCGTGCTCTAACCTGTTCCATAAAATAGGTTGATCCTGACTATATGCGATATTAAAAATCAGAAGCATTAAAAACATAGAAATAAATGATGCCGTCAGAAATATTTTGTTTTTCATTTTTTTATCTCCTACATAAAGTAATTTTATTACTTTGAATTAGAGTTGAAATGACCACATTCTCCGATCTGACGTCATTATTTTTTTTATATAAAATCCGTGGGCGATCCAACATAACTGTACTAAATTATAATCCATTCTTATGTAACTTTAATTTTTAGATCTACCGAATAATTATAATTTTTTTCAGTTCCAACATTAAGGAGGCACTAGAATTCGTAAAATAATCGGCTTCCTCCAAACTGATTTGTTAAGCTTTTTTGTAGACTTCATGGTTTCTTCCACTTCGTAAAAAGTATTTTTTTAATTCTGTAAAAATGGCTACATTTGTTGTACATTGTAACAATGGTGAGTGAATTAAATAATTTACAATTTGTCCTTATTTCATCAACAGCATCTTCCGCGCTTTACTAAATTCACCAGCCTTAATCCGGTACAGGTAAACCCCGGAGCCCATCATTTTCCCGGAGTCATCCCGGCAATCCCAAACCACCGAATGATAACCCGCTGCTTGTTCCCGATTCAAAATCGTCCTGATCTTTTGTGCCATCAGGTTGAAAATTTCAATAGTAACATTAGTCTTTTCAGGAAGTTGGTAATCGATGCGGGTTTCCGGATTAAACGGGTTGGGGTAATTTTGAAATAACGCATACGCTGTTGGTTTATGTATATTTGTCTCACTCACTACTCCTGTCGGTAAATTAAGCACTTTGAAGTCATTCACCTCGGCACGAGTTATTTCTACTTGTATTCTATCAGATTCAATGCCCGTTTTAGTAAAGATGAGTTCGAAAATTGTCGCGTTATATTCTATTCCCTCTCTGCCAGCCAATGCTATATTCACTTCTCCTTCTTTGAAACTGTTTACAGCAATCATGAAATTTTGAGTCACTGAATGCCATAAGATATTATCGTATTCCAACAACTCAGCATTGTACTGGATCGTCATGATAATCGTATTTATCTCACCCGGCACATTATCAACTTTTATCGGGACACGAACTTTCTGGTTCTCGGATTTTGTTTGCTCAAAGCAAAACTGAAGCTGCGTGAAATCAGTATGCTTAAAAACATGCTCCGAATCATTCATATTCTCCGAACCCGAATTCCAGCTCAAATTCACATCCCCCAGCAGATATGCCGAAAAATCAACTCTAAAGTCAGAGTTTGACATGAAAGACGTATCTTGCGGATAAAAGAGCCAATGACCGGTATTTGCGATACCTTCCGTAAAAAAGGCTAAGTGTCTTAAAATGGCAATCGCATCAGAAGCTGTAACCAAGCCGTCCATGGTCACATCAGCAGCTATTTTTTGTGCTGGAGTTAAGTTCCTTAGAAAAGCAAGAGCTTGAAGTATTAATAAAGGATCAGTTCCAGAGATTGCGGATTGATGGTCACCAGTTTTAGCCGGTACGATAGTATGCTCAACACCGGGTAAAACATCTTCAAATTGAAAATTGCCATCATTATCAGTTACTATTGAAAGAGTATCATCAAGTAACAATTCTACATTTTGGACACCATTACTTTGCTCATCATACCGAATTTGTCCGGAAACGTTAATTTTATTGGGAATCTTAAAAACGCCATTATTAAAATCAATTTGCCCATTGTTTATATCGTATAAAGATACTGTTGTAAGATAGGTATGGTTTGTTTCTTCATCAAAACAGATGAATGTGCTGTCGCCGTATTCTCCGATCACATCAAAATTGAGAAGCACAACGTCAATTTCATCTCCTGTAAAAGACGAGTCGCCATCTGAACTTGCTATTTGTAACAGTAGATTTTTATTTGTATTTGGATTGAAGGCTTCAAATGGCAAGTTCGTATTTTCACCAGTAATTTGAAATCCATTAACACCTGATCCGATTTCTGCATTCTGATAGCTGATGATTGTAGAATCATATTCGACAACAAACTGCGCAAGTGATATGTTGGAGTTCGTGGTCACTTTGATTGGGATTTTGAGTGTTGAATCTGGCAGTATTATTTGATCTGCAGGCAACCTTAATTCAACGCTCCAGCCAACCTTTGCAACAAAAACATCAATTGGTGTCGCTGAAGATATTTCTATATCATCGAAATATGCAGTAGGGGATCCGATATGTCCTGATACAAATATATTTCCAATGTTATCAATAGCAATGCATCGGGCTCTATCCTCATCTGTTCCTCCCGCGTTCTTTAACCACAACTCGTTACCATAAACATCATAAGCAGCAACGAAAATGTCATACCCACCAAATGTTTCTACCTGGAATTCTCCAAAATGAAATGGAGAAGAATCATAATATCCGGTTACGTATATTTTACTGCTATTATCTGTAATTATGCTAATTCCCTTTTCTGGCCCGCCTCCACCAGCTCTCTTTGCCCAGATCAAATCGCCAAAAGGATCATACTTAACCGCAAAAACATCTTTTTCCCCTGCATTATCTAACGTGATATTCTCAAAGCGAATTGGATTCCAGTAATAACTTCCGGTTGCGATGACATTTCCCAAATCATCAACATCGATATCATTACCATAATCATCATGATCTCCATACCCCTGCCTAACCCATATCACGTCTCCCGTATTATTATATTTTGCGATAAAAACTTCGTAGCGAAAACCTGATAGATAAAAATCGTCAAAAAACGACTGTTCATTAAAAGAACCTGTAATATAGATATGATCGTTTTTATCAACAGCAACAGCAGAGCCTTTATCATTATTTCCACCACCAGCATTTTTTGCCCATACTATACTGCCGCTATCATCATATTTTGCAATAAATATATCTCCCCCAGCATGACTCTGAAGTCTTATATTATCAAACATGGCAACGCCGCCAAAAAATCCAGTCACTATTATCTCGTTCATGCTATTGACCGCCACTCCGTATCCCCAATCATCGTGATGTCCGCCAGCACTTTTTGCCCACAATAAATTACCTAACGAATCATATTTTGCAACAAATATATTCGCCAAACCATTAGATGCTAATTCTATACCATCAAAAAACGCAATTCCAGAATATGCACCAACGACAACACAATTACCATCGTGATCGATTGCTAAATCGTTTGCACCATTTCCCGAGGTACCTCCGGCTCTTTTTGCCCAAAGCACCTCACCTTTATTATTAAATTTCGCTACAAATATATCCCAACCCCCTTGACTATTCAATGTGATCGAATCAAACGTAATATCATTATGAAAAGCACCGGCGATGTAAACATTGCCAATATCATCAGTTGCGATACCATTACAATCATCATTGCCGATACCACTACTGCTATTAACCCAGAGATATTCTGGTCCTTGGGCAAAGAGATTTACAGCGATTAACAGAAAAAGACAGTAAATTAGACAAAAACATTTTATAAATTTGATTATAAAGCGATTAACACTTTTTTGATTTTTCATCTTCTTAATCCTTTCTTATTTTATGATTAGTGTTTTCCGGGATGATGTGTGTTGTCCTGCGATAAGCTCATAAACATAAATACCCGAGTTGACAGTTTTGCCCTTATTATCCGTGCCATTCCAATTTAAAGAATATGAGCCGGGTTCATGGATTTTATCGACTAAAGTTGTTACCTCCTGTCCCGCTAAATTGTAAATCTTCAAAATGCACCTGACTTTATCAGGTATATCATATCTTATTTGAGTTTCTGAATTGAATGGATTTGGAAAATTCTGATATAAGTGATAACTCTTAATATATGTTGGATTAATTTTATCAATAACGAGTGTAGGCAAATTCTGAAGCTTTGCATCATTGACAACAGCTCTGCTAATTTCAAAATTTACATAATCCTCCATATTTTTGCTTCTTTCAAATAAGATCTCCAATATTTTACTTTCACCCGAAAAGCCATTTAGCCCAACCATAGCCAGATGTAATTGACCGGATAATTGACTGTTCTCAATAATTTGAAAGTCATCTAAATAATGATTAAAAATCGTTTTTATATGCTCTAATTTCTGTGGATCAAATTTAAATGAGAATAAAATTGAATTCACTTCTGCTGCGTTAGCTTCCAAATAAATTGGAATTTTAATTTTCCGCCCTTCAACGATCTCATATCCACCAATTTTAATAGCACAATTTTCAGAATCGCCTCCTATCCCATTACTCACAAATGTTACTGACGATCCCCAGCTTAGATTGGCATCACCTTTTAAATACGCTATAAAATCAATCGTTTGGTTATTTATCAAATTGATTGTTGTGTCTTCAGGTAAAAATTCCCAATGTCCCGAGTTCCCGATGCCAATCGTAAAGAAAGCCAAGTACCTCAAAATTGCTATCGCATCCGAACCTGTGATTAAGCCGTCACCTGTCACATCAGCTGCTCTCATTTCTTCCGCAGTCAATTCATGCATAAATGCCAACGCTTGCAAAATATATAACGGATCAGTGCCCGTTATCGCATCTTGCTGGTCGCTGGTTTTGATAAGCTCGAGATTGTAAGTTCCTGGATTTATTTGTAGTATTTCGTATTCGCCATTCTGATCTGTTGTGGTTACGGTCTCACCATTTAATACCACATCGGCATTCGGGATATTTACTATTGTATTATCATAGAAGACAATACCCGTAAGGTCGACAAAGTCAGGAATTTTTATGCTGCCATTATGAAAATGAATCTCGCCGTCCGTTATTTCGTTTAGGTTTAGTGTAGACAGAAACGTATGTGCTACGTCCGTATCAAAGGCCAAAATGGTACTGTCTCCATTAATTCCCACAATATGGAATGTTAATAAAACGACTTCAACATTTTCGCCGGTGAAATAATTAGTTCCAGCTCCGGAAACCTGAACAAGAACATTTGCATTCGCACCTTCCGTTGATGGATTAAATGGAAGTTGACTATTCTGAATAATTCCAAATCCAGCAGCGCCTGAACCGACTTCTGCACTTTGGAAATCAATCACTGTGGAATCATAGTCGATTACGAACTGGGCAACCGAAATGGACGAATCGGTGCTGACTGAAACGGGGATTTTGATCATTTGGCTTGGATATGCTGTGGTATCCGGTATTGAAAACTGCGCCATAGCCTCAATTACGCTACCGTCAATTTCAATGTTGTATAAATACTCATCTTGATCGTTATTCGAAAATACCATATCCAAACCAAAAACATCACTACTGTCAACATCAAAAGAAATATCCAGTGTGTCTGTGCTACCGGCCGCTATTTTAAGCGGAAGAACCGTATCCACAGAAAAATTGCTGCAATTATCTAGATTCGTTGCTGTGACTTCAATTATATCAAGCTGCTCTGCGCCGGCAGTATTATCTACGGTATATCTCAAACGAACGTACCCGGTATCGCTGGTGCTGACGTTATCAATACTGCCGTCCAGAATAGAATTTCCTGCCGGACGTTGTATGTCAATCTCTGGGAAATCAGCAGTAAAGTAGAAACGCAGATAATGGTCCTCTACTTCACCATTATTGAACAAGCCTGTAAGTGTTAATGGCGTCTCATTATCAGCAATTAAGCGGAAGCGGGCAAACCGATCTTGAAAAGAGAAAGCAGGTGTAATTACACCTGCCGGTACATCGAAATAAATTGTTTGCGTACCGTTAGTTACAGGTTTCATATCGAGTATGTGTTCACCAGCGTCTATTAAATCTGCATTGTGTTCCCAGTCAATCCAACCGCTGAGAAAACCGGGACCACCGGTAACTGTTACCTCGATAGAACCTCCATTAATTCCTTCATGCCAGTTGGAATTAATTACTACACCGTTTTCATCATTTTGGTCATTACCATCATCACCGTCAGAAGCAGTACGCCCGGCATCATCGCTTTCCTGACCGTCTGTTTCACCATCTATACTTGTACCGAGATAAAGATCGCTAACATTGTGCCTGGCACCGTCGTCTGAATTGGTGGTAAGGTTGTAACTGGCAGGTAAGTCGCCAAAATCTGTACAGTTAACATACCAGGCAATCTTGTTATCATCATCAGAGGAGGAGAGCACATCCAGATCACCATCTCCATCCATATCTGCAGCATAAACGCAACCTGCATTATCAGCATCATTGGAAATAACCGTTTCATTCCAGACATTGCCATTCTCATACCAGGCAATTTTGTCGTCACCTCCGGAAGCCGAAAGTACATCGAGATCGCCGTCACCATCCATATCTGCGGCATAAACACAATATGCAGCATCAGCATTGGCGGAAATCACCGTTTTATTCCACGAATTACCATTCTCAAACCAGGCGATTTTGTTGTCAAGATATGAAGCGGATAGTGCATCCAGATCACCGTCACCATCCATATCTGCAGCATAAACATGACATGATCCCCAGGTATCAGTAGTAATAATGTTTTTCTGCCATAAATTACCATTCTCATACCAAACAATATTGTGTTCATGATTACCATGGGATAAAACATCCAGATCACCATCTCCATCCATATCTGCCGGATAAACGGAAAATGAATAATTAGCAGTAGTAGAAATAGTGTTTTCATACCAAGAATTACCATTTTCATACCAGACAATTTTGTAACCATCTCTATAAGATGAAAGCACATCCAGGTCGCCATCCCCATCCATATCTGCGGCATAAACGGTTCTTGGACCATTAAAAGCACTGTCGGAAATGACTGTTTTATTCCATGAATTGCCGTTTTCATACCAGGCAATTTCTTCATTTGTTTCGGAAGTTGAGAGCACATCCATATCACCGTCGCCATCAATATCTGCTGCATGAACACAAAATGCCGCAAGGGCATCAGTGGAAATAGGGGTTTCATTCCATGAATTGCCATTCTCATACCAGGCAATTTTGCCACTATTACAAGAGGAAATCACATCCAGATCAGAATCACCATCAATGTCTGCTGTGCAAACATATAAAGCACCGATGGCACTAGTTGAGATGACCTGCTGCTTGCTGAATATAGCACAGCTACTTTGCGATTCTACGGTAAACTGCCAGCTATATGATTTCTCCAAATTTGCGCCAACTGTGCTTTGAATACCCGTGGTCAAAGTTACTGTAACCACCTCCCCGGGCACAAAATCTTCGACTGGATTAAAGGTAATGGTATTCGTACCGCCACCGGAAAAGTCGCCCTGATGTTCACCTGAAATGGAACCATCCACATTAAAGGTGACATCATCGTCTAAAGTTGTTTCATCTATATTAGCGCTGAATTCAACTGTTATATTGCTGTTAGTGGGAACATTAAGTTCGTTTTGGGTGGGGGTGTGGCTATTTACAGTGAGAACTGGATTTTCAATGAACCGATCCGAAAAATCTGTCTTGGCATAATTATATATTTTAAAATTATCCATTACCCCGCCAGCACCGGGGTATCCTAACAGCCTGGTATCACCACCGAAAGAAGTACCAGCCCATGCCATCAGCCAAACACATTTTATAGGGACAATCACCCAATTATTGTCTGTTGTCGAACACATTTCCACACCATCCCTGAAAATAATGATAGTTTTTCCACCAGTGTCGGGTATGCCATTTCTGTCATAGATAATCGCCAAATGCATCTCGTCGCCCTCATTCCATTGTGATGGTAATTCACCTGATCCTCCGTGAAGGACATTTTCAGTACTACAAGGATAACTTCCGATACTAAAGCGATATGTATGGCGACCACCCACAAAACGATCATTAGAGAAATCTAAATAACCAGTTCCTGCACTTTGAGGTGGATCAGGGGGATGAGTCACAACATCAGCAGTTGACAACCAACTGCGCCATTGATTAGGTTTATTATCATTATAGGCAGCTTTCCACCAAAATTCAAACGTGCCTTTTTCGGTTGTTAGATTTAGCTCCGTTATGTCAATCGCAACCTTGCAATGGTACGCATCAGCCCCTGTATAAGGGGCGCGAACGCCATTACCGAACTTGAAGCTCTCGAATGACAATTCACCTTCCAAATTGTCATAAAAAGCATCAGGACCAATTTCACTGGGTATATATCCATCGACTTCATGTTCTAATTTATTCCAAAAGATAAGTTGATCTTGGCTATAAGAAATATTAGAAAATAAAAGTATTAAAAAAATGGATGCAAGCGATGCTAAGAAAAATATTTTATTTTTCATTATGCAATCTCCTTATTAGTTATATTCAGCCAAGAAAACACGAATGTGTTCTATCCAAATTCGTGCATTCTTGGCATGCTCTTTTGCCTTACCGAATAAAAATCAGCTTCTTCGTTTCAACATCATCTTTCGTCATCATCCGAAACAAATAAACGCCTGAGGTAACTAACATACCCGCATCATTTCTTCCGTCCCATTCCACACTGTAAGTGCCTGTTTCCTTTTCCTCATCCATCAGAGTTCGTACTTCACGTCCCAACAAGTTATAGATTTTGAGCCTGATTTTTCCTCTTTCAGCAAGCTGAAATCTGATTGTTGTTTCCGGATTAAACGGATTGGGATAGTTTTGGAAAAGCTTGGTTGAAACCGGCACATTCGGATTGAGCGACAATTGGTTGTTTGATAAATCAACCAGTATTCGTCCTTCATTTAAAACAGCCTTGTTGATAATGACCGCTGTTTCTTTGGGAGAACCCGGATCAGTTAACTCAAATTGAAACTTCAGTATCTCAATTTCCGATGTTAACGGTTTAGCGCCGGCGAGGGCAAGCTTGATGACATTTTCAGTCGCAGCATACTCCAGATAAAAATCCTTGACTTGTTCACCCAATTTTAATTTTTTCAAACTGAGCGCTTCCGTGTCAAAACATATTTCCATTTCAGCCGAGTAAACTTCGCCGTTAATATTCATCGATACCGGAACATCGAATTGTCCTTCCGAAGAAATAACAACATCGCCCCAATTGAAAATTGCATTACCGGTAACATTCTTTTGATTGGCAGCCAGTTCCAGTCCCGGCGGTGACCAGTTTCCGGAAACATCACCGAACACAATGGCTTCAAAATCCTGGTTGCTCATGTCTGAATCAAGTGGTAAATAGTTAATCGAGTCCGGCGCGTTCGTCCAGTTGTTTTCATCGATTTGAAAGTCCGCAGGAACAAAAGTCCACTCCTGAATCACCGGGAATTCATTGATCAATCCAGCCACGTATCGTAAAATATACGAAGCGTCAAACGCCGACACACCGCCGTTCCCGGAAACATCCGCAGCCAACATTTGATACGGCGTAAACGTAATCAATTCAGCTACAAACCGCAGCACAAAAGAAGCGTCGTAAGCGCTGATGCTGCTGCCCAAATCTCCCTGGTGCACTGGTTTAAGCGAATAATCACCACCGGCTACACCGGTAATTACAAACGAACCCGGTGCATCTGTAGAAGCTGAATAACCATCCAAATTTACGGTTACATTTGGCACGCCGTTATCATTGGCATAATACTGAATCGCTCCGGAAACAGTGAACCCCGGTGTCACAGCACAGGAGCCATCGTTAAAGGTTAACAAAGCGCCTGCCAAATCATTCAGGTTTTCAGTAGTCAAAAACGTGTGATTGGTAATCTTGTCAAACACGATAGGGCTGGTTCCGCTTCCGGCAATAGCGTCAAATTCCAGCAGCACAACCTGTTGATTGGTTCCGGTAAAAATATTTGTACCGCCGCCGGACACTTGCACCAGCACATTTTTATTCGTACCCACCGCAGCCGGATCAAAGGGTAGATTTGGATTGGTACTCACCAGAAAACCGGCAGCATCCGCGCCAGTTTGCGCGCCCGAAAAATTGATAACTGAAGAATCGAATTCGACGACAAACTGTGCCAAGCCAATACTGGAGTCGGTGCTCACTGTAACCGGAATAAAAATAGTTGCCCCTGCCGACACAGACGTATCCGGCAAATTAATTTCAGCCACTGGCTGTAATTCAAAAAAAGTCTGGTAAATAAAACCGATGTTCAACAAATAATTCGTGCTGCCCGTTTCACCGGTTTCGGCAGCCACGCCCACTGACCCTTCAATGCTGAAATTGGTCGATTGGACAGCACCACCAGCCTGATTTTCAACAGATGATGCTATTTTGAAATTTGTGCTGGACATTTGGGCAGACACTGGTTGATAAAAATGTAAAAGCGGGGCAAAAAATATCAAAGTGATAATTTTCACAAACTTTCCTTTTTTATATATCATTTCTGTCTCCTTTCAACTTTTTATTAAATTATTCTTCACTATCGATTTAAAACTAATGCAGTGAATCCGCTTGGATTTCACAAAATACTGATTCATTTATTCCAAACCACTTTCCTTGTACATAAACAATTATTTATTAAATTTGCAATCCTATCTTGGACCTATAATAAAGAATGTAAAGCATCTATCTGATTTGTCTCCGATGTGATTACCCGTTATTACTTTTGCTTGTGTCGTTGAAATACCTGTAAATAATGCATTATCCAATGTATAACCGCCAGAACCAAAATTATCTAAATTTGGAAATACCTGTGTTACAGAACCGGACGGTCGTGCTGCAAAAGGGTCATCAAATACTATTAAATATTCGCCGGAAGCTTGGTGATCAATTGTGAAGCCGCTACCCGAAACTATAGCTCCATTCCGGTCTATTGTTCCCCGAATAATTCTTAATTCTTCTATACCTCCAACAGCAAAATATTCTCCACTTTGACCGAATTTAATATCACCATTAACATCCAATGCAGCATCCGGATCATTTTTATTAATGCCCACACCGCCATTGGCACGAACTAAAAACTGATTCTCCCCGGTCGACTCAAAGTTAGTCGCGTGATTATCTCCCCAGACAAAACTGCCGTTATGATTAGCATGCGCCCAAGTTCCAGCTGCGAAACTATTATTTCCGGTAGCAACATTTCGATCACCGCCAGGCACGGTTGCATATTCACCACTGACACTATTCACAATACCACCTCCGACTGTGCTGTACGCACCGGAAACAGTATTACTCACTCCACCGCCAATAGTTGAATATTCGGCTTCTGCATTATTTCCCTTACCTCCGCCAACTGTTGCATACTCTCTGTTTGTTCGGTCGCTGTCGTCATCACCAGCCTGGTTATCGCTGCCGCCGCCAACCGTCCCAAAATGATCGGTAACATAATTCTTTTCGCCAGATTTACCTCCGCCACCAATGACAGCCCCCCTAACTCCTGACTTGACCTGATTTTCAACAAACCCACCTATGAAACATGGTGAAATATTATTGGGCTCCAGCTTCAATGCCCGCATATTATTAATTCTAAAATTTAGCCCAATATTATCAGTTGTTCCGACAAAATTATCGGTTTCGTTGGTACCGCTGTTACCGGCCAGAGACCAGGCTGGTCCGGAAGAAGTTGCAGCAGTGGACTGCACTGTGCCATCGGGGAATTTAAAACCACCCGTAGATGAACGCACTACACCGGCAACATCCAGTTTTTCAGTTGGATTATTTTTCCCAACGCCCACATTTGCATTTGTATTTGAAACATATATCCCCTCATCGTCGCCATCCCCGGACAACCAATTATGATTCAATTGTATATTCTGCGTGGCAGTGTGATTTCCCAAATTATCACCCGTACCTGCCGCCGCCGAAATGGTAATTTTGTTATTGGCATCATCAGGTGTAATTGTTACATTATCTCCGGCTTCCAGATCAACATTGCCGCCGTCATTAGAAACACCATCGATGCTGCTGATAATATTCGGGGAAATCTTTGCCGCACTTACAGCATCATCCTGTAGCATTGCCGTGCCAATACTATTTTCCTGCCCGGTCCGGACAAAGTCGCTGGTATCTTTGCCGGCGAATTTATCGGAATTGAAAGCCTTCATGGCATAGCCAACACTGACCAGTTGTTTCCGCGGCGTCATCTCCGCGTCACTGCCAACCGTAACACCCAGATAACGGTCATTACCATCGAACAAGTCGGGTGTAATTGGACTCACATTTCCAAGCAAAACATTGAACAGCCCGTTGTGGGCGATAACACTCTGCGATTCCGTCCACAGAGCTGTTCCGCCTGTTGCAACCGAATAAATACTAAAGCTTATCGAATAAGCGCCGGATAATCGTTCCCCGGTATTCGGATCCGTTAGCATCCCCTGGTAATTAATTAATCGTGGGACCTGAGCAAACAACGAAGCGAAGCAACAGACAAAGAGCAATAAAACGATGGTTAAGGTACGTGATCTCATTTTAAATACCTCCTGATTTTGTTAATAAAATAGTGTAGTAGTTATTTACATTTAGGACAAATGTCCTGTTGGTTATATTTTATTTTTTTGTAGTAT
>CAYYMH010000016.1:0-64303 GCA_964472785.1 uncultured Cytophagia bacterium
AGATTAAATACTGATTAAATTTATCAATTTCAAGCAAAGCTTTTATTAAATTATAGGTATAGTTGCCTACTCCAGTTTTTTCATTAATGACTAATCTTGAATCTATACAGATCTTCATAATTAAATATTTTTGTATTTCATCGTTCTTTGTGAAATATATAATAAAGCTATATATAGAAAGATTAAATTGAAAATAAGAAAAGAACCAACTACTGCAAAATCACCTCTGAGTTCACTAAAAATATATGGGACAAAAAAGGCATAGACAACGACTACGTTTGAATTTTTCAAGTTCTTTATTAAAAATTCATATAAGACACGACAAGCGATGCCAAATATAAACATCCCTATAATTATTCCAATTAAATGAAAATTTAGATAAAGCTCGCCCAATAGAGAAGGTGCTACCGTTACATTGGCTTTATGATGTTTAGGATATACATATTTAGTTACAATCAACCCAGCACCTTGAGGTTTAGATTCCCAGATACGAGAGGGAATTGGTTTAAAAACTAAATTTAGGATAGTTTTCCCATATTGGAATTCGATTGTTTCAGGCGTGTTTTTCACAATATCTTTTGTTCTTATTAATTGATCGAAATTATTAATTAATGACCTGTATAAATAAACCAATCCAACTCTCTTTTCTATCGACTCGAATGCGATTTTTTTCTTTGCTTTTGAAAGTTCTCGATATTCACCGAAAATTGTTAGAAATATTAACAGTGCTATTCCGTATGTTGACAATCTTAAAATACTTATTCTTTTTTTCGCATAATGATAGACAGCAATTAAAGAAATAATTAAAGCAATTATGTGACCTCTTTCCCCTAACGATCCAAAAATTATTAATGCAAAAAAAATAGTAACTAAAAACAATCTTCTATTTTTATAATTTTTAACAGAATCATAAAATAAAATCAACAATGGTATTTTTACTATTAATACACCCATAAAAATAAAAGCTGATCCAGTAGTAATATTTATAGTAGCACTATGAATATTGTTAAAATATTCTGAAATTCCTCCTGTAAGTTTAATAACAACAAAAAAAGCGATTAAAGAAAACATGAAATATATCAATGTGATTTCTTTTACTTTTTTATCTGACCACTCATGATCTATTTTTTTATTATTAGCAAATATTATTTTCCCAATTTTACTAAAATAACCAATTTGAAAAAAATGCAATCCTATTATCGAGTAGAATATTGTATAATTATAAAAAATTTCATCTTCAATGATGACTTGTTTATTAAATATCAACAAATCGATTGCCCGCACCCCAAAAAATAAAAGATAAAATGAGGTAAAGATAACCAACGGAGAAAATAAATCCAGGAAACCATCTTTTATCTTCAAATAAATTAAGGGAAGGATGCCTGCGACAAAAAGATAATTTATTAGAACCTTGTATAAAAAAAAGTCTTTGTTAATTGAAGATAATAAGATCGCAGCTTCCAAAATAATTATAACAAAAAACCATTTCAGAAACAAGTAGTTTTTTCTCAGTGCATTATTCATGTTTTAAATAAATTTTTTTATACCGTCACACCAACCAATGACTAAAGATTTTACTCTGGAAAATATCTTTTCATGGTCATGAAAAATCAGTTTCCGCATTAAAATTCTGCCAAGTCGTTCGAATAAAATAAGCGTGCCAAAAAAATAAGATACAAATAAGTATTGGTGATAGTTCCTTTTTAGAAATAAGAAATAATTCCTCATCCGATAATAATCCCGAAACGCCCGGTTGGTCGCAGCACTGACTTTATGCCAGATCACTGAATCAGGAACAAAAAGCACGCTGAATCCGGCCTGCCGGGCGCGCAGGCAAAAGTCCACATCTTCGTAGTACATAAAATAGTCCGGATCGAGTGCACCGATTTTCTCCACCACTTCTCTCTTGATCAGCATACAGCAGCCGGACACAAAACCCACCTCCCGCGTCACATCAAACTGTCCGTGGTCAATTTTATTTTCCCCGTATTGGAAAGTGCGCTTTGTCAGCTTCGAGATCCCGCCGCCGGCAGACCAGATTTTCCTCCTGTCATTAAAATAATAAATCTTGCTGCCCAGCACGCCCGCGCTTTTATGTTCCGAGGCATCATTTACAAGCGCCGTCAAAAAACCGGCGTCAACAATGGTGTCATTATTGAGCAGCAAAATATAATCCGCCTTTCCCTGCATCGCAAATTCGATGCCAACATTGTTGCCTGCCGCAAAGCCCAGATTGGCGTCATTTTGCAGCAGATGAATACCGGCAGTCTGTTTCAGCTTTTCCGCGCTTCCGTCCGTGGAATGATTATCCACCACCACAATCGAACAATTGGGATACGTGATCCCTTTCAGCGACTCGATACAGGCTTTGGTATCATCATAATTATTCCACGTCAACACGACGATAACAACTTTCGGCGGATATCCCTCTGCGAACGTCATTCAATATATCCCAGTCCTTTTAAGCGTTCGATCACCCTGTCATCTTTCGTTTGGGACTCTTTTGTACCGGATTTTAATTCGGTTTGCTTTTCCGTTTCCCTGCTGAATGTTATTGGGTACTTTTCCAACATCCCTTTTTTGAGCGCTGAAACCAGCACGCTGCCGTCCATGGATTCCGGTACCGGTTGCCGCATCAAATATAAAACCGTCGGCGCGATATCGGTTAACTGTGCCGTTTCGATTTCCGCGTTGCTTAAAAAATCTGCGCCGACGCCCAGAAAAATACCATTCGGGTGATGCCCGTTCTCTCTTTCGGGATCGAATATTTTTATCGGAAACGACGCCTTGATCAGCAGCCGATCCGTTTCGAGAACAATATCCGGCGCTTCGTTGAGTTTTTCACCATGATAGACATCCTCCCGCGCCCAGACATTTTTAAAAACCGGTGTTCCGTCTGCGGTTTTGAGTCGCTTTAATTTGTCAATCAATTCCTGCCGCAGGTGTTCGTACTGGCTCTCCGTTACTATTCCGTTTATGAACCGCCGGGCAGTATTGATAAAAATTCCGTTCATGTCATGACTGGTGCTGCACGCCTGAGTCTTTTCCGCGTCCACACTTATTTTAGCTTTAATTTCAATATTTAGCCGGTCGCGCAGCCACCTGTAAAGCGGACTGACGACTCTGTTTACCAGACTGATTTTTTGGATAATCCGCCGGATAAAGAGCGGCACCCGGAATTTTGTAACCACATTTTTATCAGCGTTGTCCCAGTCCTGTTCGATTTGATGTTTGTCCGTCTGATTCTCTTCGTCTTTCACTTGTAAATAGCCCTGCTGGTGCAGCCATTCGTTAATGAAGAATTTACCATCATACACATCAAAGCCGTGGTCCGACACCAGTATCAGATTATCTTTTTCTCCCATTTGTTGGGCAAACCAATAGATATAATTATCCAGTTCCTCGTAATATTGGAGCGCGTTCGGATGTTGTTCCCATTTCCCCGTGACAAGCTCATCAAACACAACATGCTGAATCCAATCCGAGCCGCTGAACAGCACAAAAAAGAAATCCCAATCTCTGTGGAACAATTCCTTCGCAACCTCAAAGCGGGTTCGCTCTAATTTTCGAATATCGTCGAGGTAGGCATCGACTTTTCCGGAGCGTAATAGTCTCATGTCCGGCGCTAATTTATAATTCTCAAGTTGGAGAATTTCATCTTTCAGCGATTCCGGAAACACAAATTGATCGCCTTTGGTGAGCAGACTGGTTATGGTAATCTCCTCTGTTCGGGGCGGATAGGAAACCGGTAAATTGATCAAGATACATTTTTTGCCGTCATTGACCAAAAGCTCATAAAATGTGGTGCCGTGAATATGTTCGGTTGAAATCGTCTTCAGCGAATCCAGCGTTGAATTGGGAAACGTGAAGTCGAAACAGCCGTGTTTCCCCGGATTCTTCCCCAAGGCAAACGAAACCCATGCCGGTCCGGTAATCGGCGGAATGGTTGATTTAAGGGTTCCCCGCGCACCTTTTCTGATCAGTTCGCGTAGATGAGCCATCTTTCCCGCCTCCATCAGCAGATCAAACAGACGCCAGGTCCCGCCATCCACACCGATGACGATTGTTTTTTTTGATTTGTTTTTAGTCACGATTCAATTTTTTAAAGGTAATTCCGGAATTAATCCGTCAGGATTTTATGTCGTCCCTAACGAAACCTTCTCTAAATACGACACATTAGTAACTGGATTATTCGGGTTAAAATAAATTTTTCTACCCAGACCCACTTTAACTTTAGTTTTGCAATATGATTTTTGGTGATCGCTCACACCACCAGAGTCCTTTTAAGGACTCAATATTTATAACACTGCCAAAAACAAATAAATCTTCGTGCCGTAGGTACGAGATATCTGTTATTCACCGGCGTTTCCTATCGCGCCCCTACGGGGCTTATTCTATTTGGGGACGGTGTGGTTACTATAAATATCTTGTCCCTAAAGGGACATTCTTCCATGCTGCTCTATAGTAATTGGTTCTTTAGGGTCAAATAAATTTTCTTCCAAAACCATTTTGACTTCACCTTTGCACCACAATTTCCGGGCATCATTCGCACCACCAGAGTCCTTTTAAGGACTCAATATTTATAACACTGCCAAAAACAATTAAATCTTCGTGCCGTAAGGTACGAGATATCTGTTATTCACCGGCGTTTCCTATCGCGCCCCTACGGGGCTTATTCTATGTGGGGACGGTGGTTACTATAAATATCCTGTCCCCTAAAGGGACATTCTTCCATGCTGCTCTATAGTAATTGGTTCTTTCGGGTCGAATAAATTTTCTTCCAAAACCATTTCGACTTCTCCCCTTCTCACCACAATCTTTGGGCATCGCTCGCACCACCAGAGTCCTTTTAAGGACTCAATATTTATAGCTACGACAAAAACAAATGAATCTTCGTGCCGTAGGTACGATATATCTGTTATTCACCAGCGTTTCCTATCGCGCCCCTACGGGGCTTATTCTACGTGGGGACGGTGGTTTACTATAAATATCCTGTCCCTAAAGGGACAGAATTCCAAATCGGCATTTTAGTAATTGGTTCATTAGGGTCGAATTAATTTTCTTCCAAAACCATTTCGACTTCAATTTTTCTCCACAATTTCCGGGCATCATTCACACCACCAGAGTCCTTTTAAGGACTCAATATTTATAGCACTGCCAAAAACAAATAAATCTTCGTGCCGTAGGTACGAGATATCTGTTATTCACCGGCGTTTCCTATCGCGCCCCTACGGGGCTTATTCTACGTGGGGAAGGTGGTTACTATAAATATCCTGTCCCTAAAGGGACAGAATTCCAAATCGGCATTTTAGTAATTGGTTCATTAGGGTCGAATTAATTTTCTTCCAAAACCATTTCGACTTCAATTTTTCTCCACAATTTCCGGGCATCGCTCGCACCATAAGAGTCCTTTTAAGGACTCAATATTTATAACACTGCCAAAAACAAAAAATCTTCGTGCCGTAGGTACGAGATAATCATTCCTCAATGTCCTTTAAAATATATCGTTCATCATAAGGAATCTTAAACCGCCTCAACAACTCAATATATTCCTCCCGAAACGTCTTCTTTTTATAATGCTGCTCCTGATTCTTGATATATCTTACAACAAAATCTATATGCGAGTGCGAATACGAAAACGCACCGTATCCGGGCTGCCATTGGAATTTGCCACGTATGAAACCCTTTTCATTCACCCAATGTGACGCGCCTCCCTTTATATCTTGCATCAAGTCAGGAATCGGTTGATGCGGTTTATAACCCACAAAAACATGCAGATGGTTGGCTATCCCATTTATCGCTATTAGCTTGTGTTTATTATTTTGTACAATGCCGGTAATATATTTATAGAGTTCATCCTTCCAGGCTGATCTAATTAATGAAGTTCTATTCTCTACTGCAAATACGAATTGTAGATATATTTGTGTATATGTGTTTGCCAAAATTAACTCCATCATATTAAATTAAAAGTCAGATATCTTGTTTTATCAAAAGGATTTTATGACAAATATCTTTTTTAAACCACAACGCCACGAAGATTTTACAAACAACAAAATGTATCCTCTCAATATTTTGTGGCAATACCCTTTCAAAGGTTTTGAACCTTTGAAAGGGTGCATGTCTATCTGTGTTTGAATAGATACAACAAAATATTATGTATTCAATCGTGGTGCATTCTGTGCATACTTGGTGTTCTTTATGTTAAAAAAGTGACTCTCATGATTTCCCAAATTTCAACAACAGCGTTCTTAAAACGAGCCGATCCTCCTCATCCAATCCCATGATCCGCATGATCAACAGATACCCTGCCGAAAACAGAATAATTCCTCCCACCAGAATGGCAACCTGATTCTGCAGCTGCAAACTCGCCGCGACAAACCAGCCAATTAATGCCACTACAACCCCGGAGATAACCGGCTTGTAAAACTTTATGTTGTACGGATGAAATCCGAGTCGCTGGTACACCTGAAACAACATGACCAGATTAATAATGACAATCGACGAGGCTGTCGCAATCGCTGCACCGATAATCCCGAACTTCGGAATTAACAACGCGTTCAGCAGGATATTCAAAACACAAACGCCGATGGTGTCATACATCACCAGCTTTTCATTTTCCGACATCATCAGCATATACTTAACCGAACCAACGCCTGCGTTTGCCAGATGTGCGAAAGCCAGGATCGACAAACTTAAATATCCCACAACGAAATTCGCACCGAACAGCAACAGCACACTTTTGGACATCAGGGCAATCATCAAAAATACCGGGATGCTGAAGCCCAAAATCCACCGGGAGACGGTTTTGAACAGCGCTGCCAATTCATCAAATTTTCCCCGGTGATAAAGATCAGAAATCCGCGGCGCAAAAATGGCCGTGAATGACATGATGATAAAATTGATGAAATATGCTGTTCTGACCGCCGTGTTGTAAATCCCAACCGCAGCAGCGGTCTCAAAGTAGCCGAGCATCAGCACATCGGTCCACATCACGATAAGATTCAAAAAATTGACAAACAGCAACGGCATTGAGAATCGGATTAACGTTTTCGTCTCAGATATCGGTTTCAACTCCGACGTCGTCAGTTCTGGAAACAACTTGATGAGAAAGAAAAACGCCAGCAAAGCACAAATCACAAACGAAAGTACATAAGCGAATGCCACGCCGGCTAATTTAATTCCAATGAGAAAGAACACACCGATAAGCACAATGTTCGAAATTGGATTTGTAAAAAACTCCACGTACACCCGGTACTTCAACGTATGGAATGCCTGCGTGCCGGCGAGCGCGACCATTGTAAGTGTCGAAAACGGCAAAGCGATCGACAATATTTTAATCACATTCTCCAGCGCTGGTTTGTTAAAAATATTTACAGAAATAAACTCTGCACTTAAAAATAAAATACATCCGAAAATAACGCTTGCTGCTAAAGATATCCGAACTGCGCTTTGAATTGTACCTTTGATTCGCCCATGTTCTCCCTGCCCGAAGTAGATGGCGACGTATTTCAACACGCCGCTTTCCAAACCCATTCTGCTCAACACGCCAAAGAACTCGATCAACACCAAGCCCAGAAAAAAGATGCCCATGCCTTCCGCACCCAGAAACCACGCCAGCAGCATAACGTAAAAATAACGAATCCCGGCATTGAACATGCGCCCAAACAGATCGACTTTCGCGCCACGGACAATAGTCATTAAATGATCATTATCTGCCGCCTGGTTCAAACTGGCTGTATCTTCGGTAACTTTTTGATTCATCACTCACGCTGATCAATAATTTATCCCTGCAGAAAATAAAACCGCAAAAGCGTTGGTTTTCTTTTCCTTTCCTTCTGACACGTTTTTCGGATGCCAGAGCCGCTCAACCCGTAAATTGAAGACGAGATTCCTCAACACTTCATAGCTCACTGCAAGGCTGAGCTGATGTTCATTAGTCCTGTTCCCAGCCAGAAATTTCGGATACGGGTCGTCGCCTTCCTGAAAATGGTCAAAAATGCTGCCGCCGACATTTTCTCCGGCAGGATTTTCGCCTCGGCGGAGCACCTGGTACCTCAATCCCACGCGCCACCTGAAGTGTGGTCTATAAGCGAAATCACAGCTCCACAGTTCGCTGTTCGGCCCGCTGTGGTGCCCAAGGTTCGTATCGTAGTGCGTATATTCACACCACCGCTCGTGACTGTACACAAACGGTCGGATTCGCACATATTCAACATTTAAGTCCAGATTGTCAAGCCGCACAAAATCCGCAAAAAAAATGCCGCCCAGAACCCCCAGTTTATTGCCGTACCAGTTGCTGCCCAGCTTTCCGGTGGTCAAATCGTCGATCAGCAGTTCGCCGTATAATTTTACATTCCGGACAGCAGTAAACTCAAAATCCAGTCCCATCATCATATTGTCCGGACTGCCCAGATAATGTTCAGCACTGCGGTAGAACATGACCGGATTCAGATAACCCGGCTCAAAACTCCGTCCTTTGAAAACAACCGTCTCCGATAATCCGAATGTTATCCAATGCCAGGGCGCGAATTCCAGCCGGTGACCGGCTAAATATTTTTTCTGCTGCAGGCTGTCGATCCGGTGAAACTCGTAATCAATCAAAAAGGCATAGATGCTGGTAAATTTGAAATATTTGTGATTGAACTCCAGCTTAAATTGATCGTAGGAGGTGGCATAATCGGAAAAGATCAAACTGCCCGTTCTGCCGGGTCCCCAGCGATTTTTAAATTTACCGAACACGAACTGAAAATTTTTAAAGCCGGTTTTCAAATATGCTTGTGTTTCGTCGTGATAAATATAATCCGGCGATGTCGCCCGCACAAATCCCAATCCCGGCAGCGTGTAATTGCCGATGCGGTACTTCTGCGTTCCCCATTCTTTATTATCCCGAAAATCAAAAAAGAAGCCGAGGTGCTTGGTCAAATAGCCGTAGCTGGTAATGCCGTTGGTGAAATGGTATGCTTCTGCATTCTGGTTCGCGGAATCTGTTCGAACGGAGCGAACTTGATAGCGAAAAACCGGGTCCAGATAGAAGCGGATGTCTTCATCTTGCCAGCTTAAAAAATTACGCCCATTGCTGTAAATAAAACCGGGAAGTATCTTTTGCACACACCGGTTTTCTTTTAACTGCTGCAAACGGGAGCGATATTCCGGAATCGAGCCCTTTTTAAGCCGGGAAAATTCCTCCTGATACTCATAAATCAAATAGTGCAACTGCTCGGTTTCAACCGGATTCAGTTTTGTACCCTGCCGGACGTTGTCTGTAATCTGAACCAAATATTCCGCGATTTCTTCCCGGGACAGCGGTTTGGTGCCGTTCAAGCAACGCGTGATAATGTGTTTGGTTTCCATTCGTTCCAGAAATTCATACACCCAAGAATTGTTTGAAACGTACACCGATTGTGTCCAGCCGCATTTTCCCGGTATCAGCAGCAACACGGCTGAAAAAATGATTAACGAAAATATGTTGACAAAACGCCTGTTAAACATATTTTTTGATCGTTTCACAGGTATATTCAATCATGGATTCAGTGAGTTCAGGGTACATTGGGAGACTCAAAAAATGCGCCGCGCATTGTTCTGCCACCGGGAAGGAACCTTTTTCTAATCCGAGATATTTATAAGCCTGCAGCAAATGCAGCGGAGTCGGATAATGAATACCGGTTGCAATGTCTTCATCGTTAAGTTGTTTTCCCAGCTTCTCCCGATCATCAGTCTGGATCACGTACAGATGAAAAACGGATTCCACATTATCCAAAATATGCGGCATGCAGATATTGTCCACATCTTTTAATCGTCGGTTGTAAGCAGCGGCATTATCTCTGCGCTGCTGATTCCACTTGCCAATGTATTTCAATTTCACATTGAGCACAGCGGCTTGAATCGAATCGAGCCGGGAATTGACCCCTTCGGTGATATGCTCATATTTTTTCAGGCTGCCGTGATCGGAAATCATACTCACTTTTTCAGCAACGTCCGGATCATTGGTCACCACAGCGCCAGCATCGCCATAAGCACCGAGATTTTTTCCGGGATAAAAACTGAAACAGGCGGCGTCACCAAAACCACCGACCCGCTTGCCGTAGTAAGTCGCGCCATGCGCCTGGGCTGCGTCTTCAATGACAATCAGGTTGTGCTTTTTCGCGATCTCCAAAATCGGGTCCATGTCCGCCGGCTGACCGAACAGATGCACCGGAATGATGGCGCGGGTTTTGGGCGTAATTTTATCCTCGATTTTTGTGATGTCGATATTGTATGTTTTGGGATGAATATCGACAAACACGACGTTCGCGCCGGTCTGGGTAATTGATTCCGAAGTGGCAATAAAAGAGTCCGGCGCGGTGATGACTTCATCGCCCTCGCCAATATCAAATGCCCGCAGCGCCAGATAAAGCGCATCGGAGCCGTTCCCGACTCCCACTGCGTGTTTTACGCCGCAAAAGCCGGCAAAATTTTCCTCAAACTTTTTCACCTCCGGTCCCCGGATAAAGGCACAACTTTCAATCACATTCAATATCGCCGGATCTACTTCTGCTTTGATGCTCTGATACTGGGTTTTCAAATCAACAAACGGTACGTTCATGTTTTTTCGCCTTATTTTATTTTGATTGTGACAGGAATTTCAAATTAAATTCAGCACTTTACTCTGATGAAAAATTCGATACGATTAAACCATAATCCCCTTGGGCTAAAGCCTAACCTATTGAGAATTGTTTTTATTCTCCGCGCTGAAGCACGGAGCTATTCAAAATTGGTCATATACAAAATAATAATATGAATGACCAGTTGGATTATTGGTTTTTCTGTTTTTTTATATTTAGACCGTAGGGGACGTCCATGGACGTCCCCTACATCGCGAAAATCCTTTTATTTAAAGCTAATATTTTCTACTGATCATTCATATTAATAATTCAATAGACCCGTCATTTTATGGCAGGGTTTTCTTTGCCCTTTATTTTTCTCTTTATAAAATTTTTACTCAAAATTTCACAAATCTTTGCACTGGCACGTCCGTCTCCGTAGTGCCCGCTTTGCGGAGAATCTGGTTCGAACTGCTTTATTGATGATAATATTTTCTCATAATCCGCGCCAACGATGATATTCCAGCCGTCCTCAACAGTTTCCACCCACTCGGTTTCATCCCGCATCGTAATGCACGGTACTTGATAAAAATAGGCTTCTTTTTGAACGCCTCCGGAATCGGTTAAAATTTTTCGCGCGTTTTTTTCCAGCACCACCATGTCCAGAAAATTGACCGGCTCAATTACTGAAATATATTCCGCTTTAATTAATTTATCGTACAATTGATATTCTTTCAAATACTTCACGGTACGCGGATGAATCGGAAAAACAATCCGCGCTTTGGAATCGATCAGGGCATTGACGATATTGCTCAACCGTTCCTTCGAGTCCGTGTTTTCTGCCCGGTGTAATGTTAACAGCAAATAGGTTTTCGGCCGGAGCGAAAGTGTTTCCAGCACTTGGCTCTGCTTCTCTGCAATGGGAGCAAACTTCAGCGCGGCGTCATACATCACGTCACCGGTATTGTGGACGCCTTGTTGAATTCCCTCTTTGGTTAAATTATCGACAGCCGTTTTCGTCGGACAGAACAGGAAGTTGGAAATTCGATCAGCTACAATGCGATTGATTTCTTCAGCCATGTTCCGGTTGTAACTGCGCAAACCAGCTTCCACGTGGGCGACCTTCACGTGTCGCTTTGCCGCCGCCACCGCTGCAGCCAGTGTTGAGTTGGTGTCTCCGTAAATCAAAACGAGATCAGGCTCGGTTTCTCGCAGATAGTTTTCCACGCCGATCATGATTTCGGCTGTTTGCTGAGCATGTGAGCCTGAACCCGCTCCTAAATTTACATCAGGTCTGGGTATTTTCAAAACGTCAAAAAATATTTTTGACATATTATCATCGTAATGTTGTCCCGTGTGCAGTATCAGCTCCTGGTGCTGTTTTCGTAATTGAACCGATACTGGCGCTGCTTTTACAAATTGAGGTCTGGCGCCAACAACCGTAACAATTCTCAATTTATTCATTCCCCGCCTCTGTTTCTTTTCTAATCATCCGCTCCGCTGCTTTTACGTCGCTTTGTTTTGAAATTCGTTAACTTGCTCTTAATCGTCTGCCAGTCTGTTTTAAAATTATCGGCAATGCCGCTCAATTTCTGATACGAAGTCGAATCCTGTGCTTTCAAATTATCCACAAACTCGGCTACGAACGCCCAGAATACGCTAAATATAAACGCCAGAAATCCCCAAATCAGGATCAGCAATTTCCTTTTCGGTTTGGTGCGCGTTTCCGGGGGAATGGCTTCATCCAACACCTGAACGGTCGGCGTGTCACGCGCCTCTTGAATTTTCGCCTGATAATACTGCTGGTTGAGAAGCTCCCACACGGTTTCCTGAATTTTCACTTCGCGCACTAACCGAACCAGTTTGGCGCTGATATCCGGCACATCCGAAAACGGGATGTAAAATTCTTTGCTCTTTTCCTGGTCAGCACCGTTGCCGTATTGTAGATAATCATATTGTTTGTTTAATTCTTCCAGCTCTTTTTTTAGCCGAACAATTACCACATTGTCCGGTTTCATCGTCTGAAGCGCCACGCCCAGTTCGACTTCCTTGGCGATTATTCTCCCTTTGATCTCTCCGGCCTCTTTGATTGCTTGTTGCGTTTGTTCCTCGAGTGAAATTGCCTTGTGCTGCTCTCTGAATCGGACAAGCTCATCTGATGCTTTTTCCAATTTTTGTTCAGTCAGCTTCAGTTGATTTTCGATATAAACTCTCGAATTTTTTGCCCGAGACGTGCTCTTTTCTTTGTTAATTTTATCTAAAAACTCAACAAACGCCCTTGCCACATTCGCAGCCAACGTCGGATCGTTCAATTCGATTTCGATGGCAATCATCCCTTCGTCCGAGGCTTCGCAGTGAAGCTTTTTCCTCAAATATTTACGTGCCTTTTCCAAACTTTGAAAATCAAGAATTTCCAGCAATGTCGATGATTTCGTTTTTTTCTTTTGATGAAGCGGATATTTTTTCTGCAGCACGCTATCCAGCACGGACCGGCTTTTGACAATTTCCACAAACAAATCCGAAGTGGTTCTGGATTCTGCTAACAAAAGATTTGACAGCGGGGTCTTCTCCGACAGGGTGGTTAAGAGGCTTGATCGCTGGGTTTCTTCCGGTGGAAGAATGGTGGTTCGGGCAGTGTATGTTTTTGGAAGAATGAAGCTAATCAGCAGCACCAAAAACATCACCACAATCACGTTGCGGAAAATCATTTTCCGGCGTTTCGAGAGCACGCCTAAGTAATCCAGCAGATCAATGTCCTGATTTTGTTGATTATTTTCAAGTTGATTCATATTCATTTTTCTAATTATTCATGATTGCCCGATCGACTACGATGTAAACAGTGGCGACCTGTGCAACAACGGCAATGGTTTGACGGAATATCTGCCACCAATCACGATCCGGTTTTCTCGGCACCCAGATAATATCACCGGGCTCAAGACTTTTCACGTCCTCATCGTCGATTATTTCTCCGGTCACCTTGGTGACTTTGATTCCCCTTTTTTTGGCATCCCAGGTGACGCCGCCGGCTTTTTCGATGTAATATCTGATTTTTTCTTTTTCTTTGAATAACACACCCCCGGAGCGGGACACCCGTCCGGTCACATAAACCACATTCGGCTTTTTCGGAACTGCAATAATATCACCGTCTTTCAGGGTGACGTCTTCGGATTTGTCTCCCAGCACCATGAGTTTGTAAAAATCGACCACGATTCTGCCGATGTCCTGGGTGTTTTCTTTCATCACCAGATACTGATATTCACTTTCGGACAATTGATCACGGGGAATTTGGCTGAGACGCAAGTACTCTTTATCGATGGTAATTCTCGAACTCTTTCTAATCAACGAAGCTTCCCGAATAAGCGCTTCATCCGTGAACCCTCCCGCTTTTGCGATAATCTCGCTCAAGGTCGTGGTATCTTCAGTGATGGCATAAATTCCGGGGAATTCAAACTTACCCTGCAGTTCAACCGTTGGTCCCACTTCCCATTCCGGGATTTCCCGGATAAAAACGTGGTCGTCCTCTTCAATAAAAATATTGCCATCATCAGCGGTGTCCGACATGACTTTTTCTAAAGCGACTTTGATGTATTTTGTGGGCATCTTTGGATCAATTTTAGCCACCTCGCACTCCAGAAGGTAGGCGCTACGCGTGAGATTTCCTGCTTTGAGGATTAAATCAAGCAGACGCAAATTTTCTTCAAAAGGATATTCACCCGGACTTTTCACTTCGCCGTGAATGTAAACGTACTTTTGGTAAGTCTGCTCCATGATGGAAAAAACTTGAATCTGATCATTATTCTCCAAAACGAGATTTACTGCGCTGCTGTCATTGTTGATGATATCACGATAATTGATATACTGCACCGACCGGTCACCATTATTCATTAATCGGCTGATTTCAATTTTATCCAAATATGATAAATCCGTAAAACCTCCGGCTAACTCGATAATATCCGAAAGCCGTTCATCTTTGGTGTATTTTAACTCAAAACGGGCAGGTCGTTTGATTTCACCCTTGATTGTCACAACCTCGTCAATCAGCGGAACAACAATTTTATCATTCGGCATCAAATACATATCGTTTTCCACTTCGCCTTTCATTAAAAACTGATACAAATCGATAATAGATATCAGTTTCCCCTCACGATACACCTTAATATTTCTGGGGGAACCCCGTTCCGTGGGACCGCCAGCTGCGACAACGGCGTCGAGAACCGTGTTTATTGAAGTGAGATAATACTTGCCGGGATTTTGGACGTCTCCGACGACAACAATCGGAATTGTTTTTGGTGCAATGAGCATCACTTCAACAGCGGTGTTGTCATAGTATTTGGACAACTCATCGGTGAGGAAGTTTTGGAATTCGGAGATGCTCATTCTGTTCACGTACAAAACGCCAACTGTGGGGATAAATATCTTTCCTTCGACATTGACCACAACTTCAAAATTCTTCTGACTTTTTCCGAGCAGGTACACGCCCAATTGGTCTCCGGGTCCCAGCCAGTAATTCTCCGGTGCGATAGACACACCGGTTGAGAACACCTCTTTTGAGTCCTGGACATTCGTAAAAATATTTCGCCCAAAGAGCGGTAATGCTTCACCGCTGGATTGTGGGGCTTGTTGAGCACTGACCTGTTTCGCAAGAGTCACGGCCGGATCAATCGACTTCACAGGAGTGGTCTGAGAAAGTGCATTTTGCCAAATGAAAAGAACGACAAAAATTACTTGTGAGAAAAATTTTATATCAATGTTATTTCGCATTCTAATGGACAGAATATTTTTTAAAATTGAATGTTTTCCGATTTAAGTTATTACAAAATATGGAAAAATATATAAAATATATTTTAATTAGTCAACACATTTCTGAACTTAATTAAACATCATCATTCCAATGCGAAAAAACACCGTTAGCTATAAAATCTCGCTATCTGATCAGCGTTAATTTCCGGACTTTCTGATAAAGCATTTTTTTCCGTGTTTGACCATCTTGCTGCTGCTCCTGATTTACCGTCATGCGGACAAAGTAAATACCACTCCCCACAGATATGCCGCGATCGTTCTTTGCATCCCAGATCATTCTGTGCATGCCCTTTTCCTGAAATTTATTGACGACCTGCCTGACCGTCTGTCCGAGAATGTTGTAGATTTTAATATCAACGAAAGCATTTTCAGTTAAATAATATTTTATTTGGGTCACATCGTTAAACGGATTCGGATAATTCTGGTACAATTCAAATGAATTCAGTACGAGCGGTTCATCAGGATCGTTCATCTGATTTGGAACCTTTCGGTTTTTCATGTCCTCATTGGAAATAACAACGAGGTACATATTATTTGCATTTTCAGCGCCTTGTGCCTGGTTGCCTCCCAATACAATTTGACCCGAATCCGCCTGAAATTTCCATAAATCAAATATTTGATTTTCTGCATTTCCCCGGATTGTTTCGCCAATTCGATAGCCGTTATCGATCAGCCAGTCCGGGTAATTCAATGCATGCTTATCATATCCGATATAAACATCCGATTTTTTCAACAAGTTGAATTTCAGAAACTCAGCACTTTGGTCGTCCGCATGTTTTTGTGCTGTTCGAATCCACAATGAATTGTCAAATTCGTCCGCTACTTCACTGATAGTAAAATCCCGGTCGATGTAATACGTGTCACCGACATTTAAATAACCAATCTGATATTCTTCCGGCGTCAGTCCGGTAATATATTCGTTTTCATTTAATCGGTATTGATAATCTACATTTGCTTCGATTATTTTGTTCGATTTTTTCGCCCGGTCTCTAACATTGTTAATCGTCAACGTATAGCCGACATTCTGATTATGCTCTGAAGTTGTCAGGATCACACTTTTCAACGTGCTATCCAAAAACGCATCGAAAATTTGGATACCGTTCGTAATCGAATAATTTGTCAGCTTTTCGGCAGATGACCTTTCAACGAACTCATTGAACATAATTTTTAAATGCGTCGAATCTGTCAAATAACAGAATTCAATCTCCGGTGGTTGACAATCCTCGATAATATATAAATAGTTGAATTGAAAATTGGTGACGCAGTTCACATTTGTTGATATATCGGCAATATTGTTCAGCGTTAACAGATATTCCTCGCCATAAACCTGCTGAGACGTGACCAGCCGTACCGTTTTCAAGTCACCAGTTAGTTCTGCTGAAATGACATTAACACCTTTATTAATTTTGTAATTATTTTCATTTTCTGCGCTGATTCTATCCAAAAATTCTGAAAAAACAAGATCGAGTTTATTTCCTTCATTACAAACCACCTCAAACAAAATTGGCGGATTAACATCATCCGGCAAATACATGTAGCGATAACTATTGTTTGTTTTGATCGCATTCGGCGGATACGCCCGATCAAAGATGTTGTTCGCTGTTACAGTGTAAATAGTTTCTGGCTGATGTGGGCTCGTTTTTAGATGAACAATTTTTTGAGTCTCATCTAAACTCGCCTCTAATACAGTCAGTCCTTTGTTGATGTAATAATTATTGACATCCTCGGCAGTACTTCTGTCAACCATTTCGCTAAAGATGATATCAATCGCGATCTCACCTCTGACCTGAACAGCGTAAATTTCTGGCGGATCGGTATCCGAATTTTGATAATTGTAAATCAATTTTGTGTTGCTATCAATTGTATTTGCCGGCAGAGCCAGATCTTTAATATTTTCCAGCTTTAATTCATAGCTCATCCCGGACAAATGATCAGAGGTGATCAACGTGACAATTGAACCTGATGAGTCCAAAATCGCCTGATAAATGTTGATATTATTATTGATTGAATAATTCGATATTTTTTCCGCGGACCTTCTTTCGATCATTTCATTAAATGTCAGTTTTAGGTGTGTCCGATCGGGGACATCGATTTTTTTAACATAAGGTTTTTCTTTGTCATCCGGATAATAGTAATATTGGTAAGTGCTATTTTCTTTGATTTTATTCGGATTTGCTGCCATGTCTTTAACATTACTGATCGTTAAAGTATATCCGCCAGGAGCATGCTTGCTTGTCTGCAATCTTAGTGTTCGCTTATTTGTATCTTGAACTGCATCAAATATCTCGATTCCATTATTAATTTTGTAATTGCTTGTTTCTTCAGCCGATAATTTTTCAACTTTTTCGCTAAACACGATTACAATCTCTGAATCACTTTTAGCGCTCACCGCGTAAATTGTCGGGGGCGTCACATCCATCACTCGAACTGCAGCGCTTTGCTCATTGCTAAAATTACTTTCCATTCCGCGGTTATTATATGCGGTTACAACCACGAAATACTGCATCCCCTCTATTAACCCCGCTATAGCATAGTTGACAACATTTCCCACATCCAAATTTGTATCATAACTTCCAGATTCTGTTCCGTAATAAATTTTATAACCCAAAATATTATTACCTGATGCTGGCTCCCAATTTATTAGTAATTCACCTCCTGCTCCCGTTTCAATCGGATGGAGATACACTGTCCCAGGTATATCCGGTGAATTATCCACATAAATATAATTAATTACCGTGTTGGAATTGATAAAATTTGGTTTACTTGCTTGATCTGTCACATTTTTAACACACAATTGATAGCTTTCACCACTGATATGAGGTGTTGTCGTCAACTCAACCATTGAATCGCTGTTGTCCAAAACTGCGGACAATACGCTCACACCATTATTAAGGCTGTAATTTTCGCTTGCTTCAGCGCTTTCTCTACCCATTTTTTCCGAAAAATAAACATTGACTTTATCTTCTGCTTCAATCGTTACATCAGTTATGTAAGGCGGGATAGTATCGTAAAACCTGTATGGATATCCCTGGTTTGTCCTTATCTGATTGGGGTTTCTTGCCTGATCCAGGATGTTATTGACGATTATTTCATATTTTCCCGGTTCATGCTGAGTTGTCCGAACATGAACGATACGTTCATTAGAATCAAGCTTTAAAGAGATAATTTGAATGTTCAACTCTGGTTTCTGTCCTTTTTTCAAAATTGGTTTCATTTTTCCTTCAAGCGATAAATCTTGTAGCCCTTGTAATGCTGCTTCGTCGTCTATATCGTCTCCGACTTTAATTCTGTAATTAGCTGGTAGTTCGGCTGAATTTTTTTCAACCTTCTCACTAAACACAACATCTAAATGAGTCGCATCTAACATTCTAATTTCAAGTATTGCCGGCGGTTCTGTATCCTCGTATTGATATTGAAAATAGCTGTTCGGTGATATTTGATTTTTACCTCTTGATTTATCAACAATATTTTTGACACTGATAATATAATTACCTGATTGATGGTTTGACGTTCTAATATTAACGGTTTGATTGTCATGATTCAATGTGGCTGATTCGATGATAATACCATTGTTAATTTGATAATTCCCGATATGCTCGGCAGAACTTTGATCAACTGGCTCACTAAAATAGATTTTAACAATACTTTTTTCTTCAGCCTTAACTCTGGTCACGGTTGGGGCAATCATATCAAAATATTCGTACTGATATTGACTATTCGCTGCAATCGTATTCGGATTTTGCGCTCTGTCTTTGATGTTGCTGACCGTTAGCGTATAGATTCCTTCTTGATGTGTTGATGTGAGCAAACGGACTGTTTTGTTATTGCCATCCAATTCAGCCAGCGACACTACAATGTTTCCGGAAATATGATAATTTTCAATAGCACAGGCAGACTGTTCATCAATCTTTTCGCTAAAGATAACATCAATTTGATCGGGACCACTTGTTCTGACAGCAACTATCCAGGGTAGCACATCGTCCTGATATGCATATTGAGCAGAAATTGTCGAAGTGATGATATTCGGGTTGTTAGCCTGATCTTTGATGTTATTAATTTCGATGGTATAAAGCCCTTCTTCATGCTTTGATGTTTTCAACATCGCCCGTTGATGTGATTGATCCAGGACGGCACTCTTAATTTCAACTCCGTTCAAAATATTGTAATTTTCCACTAATTGTGCTGAGACGGGATCAACAGGCTCACTGTAATTCACCTCCACCAAAGTATCCGCCAACGTTTGCGCATGTTGAATCATGGGTGGTGTTCTATCCACATATAGATAGTTATAATTGCTATTTTCTTCGATCGTATTCGGATTGTTCGCCCTGTCTCTGATATTACTAACCGACAAAGAATAGGCTCCTTCCTCGTGTTTCGTCGTTATCAAACGAACAACCATCCAATCTTCACTGAGATGTGCACTGTTTACTTGAATATTTTTATTTATTTGATAATTTGCAGTTTCTTCTGCTGAAGCCTGTTCAACTGGTTTGCTAAAATATACATCAATACTTGTATCCGATATTGCTTTAACATCGACAAGTTCAGGAGCACGTCTATCGACAAATTGATACTGAAAAATTGAATTATCTTCAATTAAATTCGGGCTGTTTGCCATGTCTTTCACTTTGCTGACTGTTAGTTGATAACTTCCTTCCTCATGGGCAGTGGTGCGCAAATCTACAATTTTCGGATCATCTGAAAGCGTTGCCTCAATCACCGACACATCGCTCATAATCGAATAATTAGCAATTGTTTCTGCTGACACTTTTTCCACAGGTTCAGTAAAAATAATTCTAACCTGGTTCGGGGCGGGTGCAATCACATTTGTTATTGCTGGCGAAATCCGATCAATATATTCATACTGATATTGGGTATTTTGAGCGATGACATTTGGCGTTTTCGCGCAATCACGAATTTGGCTCACCCGAAGCGTGTAAACTTTTTCTTCATGGGAGGTTGTCGTTAGTTTGACGTGCAAGCTGTCACTTTCTAAAACAGCGCCAAGAACAGTAATTCCCTCATTTATAGTGTAATTAGCTTTGTTTTCTGCTGTCGTACGGGTAATGGGTTCGCTGAAGGTTATTTTCAATTCATTTTCTGACAGCACATCCAATCCAATAATCTCGGGAGGAAACTGGTCAACATAGCGGTAATCTTTTTGAGTATTTGATTTGATCGTATTTGGGTTGCTCGCTCTGTCTCGAATATTATTGATGGTGATTTGATACAACTTCTCCTGATGCTCAGAAGTTTGCAGCTGAACCGTCTTAAAATCATCAGCCAATTGTGCGCTTTTAGCAGTAATTCTTTGATTAATGGAGTAGTTTGAAGTATTCTCTGCTAAATTTTTCTCTACAGGCTCATTGAACAAAACGATCAATTGATCCTCTTTGGAGGCTGTTACTTGAACCACCAGAGGCGCATACCGGTCAATATAGCCGTATGAAAATATCGAATTATTGGAAATCGTATTTGGTGTAAGCGCTTTATCTTTGACGCCATTCACGGTCAGATTATAATTCCCTTCGTTGTGGGAAGATGTAAACAGAGTAACTGTTTTATCATCCTTTTCCAAATGAGCCGTCATGATATTGATGTCACGATTGATGGCATAATTAGCAACATCTTCGGCTGACATTTTGTTAATTGGCTCACTAAAAACAACAACCACTTGATTCGCAGAATCGGTTGTTACGCTCAAAATATGTGGAGGAATAACATCATAGTACGAGTAAGCAAACGAATTTTCTCCAATCATCACATTTGGCGTCTCTGCCACATCGCTGATATTTTTAACATAAAGGGTGTGGTCCCCTTCGGCTTGAGGCGTGGTTGTTAAAAATACACTGGTTTTGTTTTGATCAAGCCGCGCTGTTATTATGGAACCATTATTATCAACTCGGTAGTTAGATAACTCTTCCGCGGGTCTTTTTTCCACCGGTTCACTAAAAACAACCTCCAAACTATCTTTATCAAAGGCCTGAACACTTACTATCGAAGGCGGTGTTCGGTCAATATACTGATAACTCTTTTGACTTCCCGCGACTATAACATTCGGATTGACGGCTCGATCCTTCACATGGCTAACGGTTATTGTATATTGACCCATGATGTGTGGCGATGTCGTCAAATGAACAGTTGTTTGATCATTGTCAAGTTGAGCGGAATTTACCACAACACCACCGTTGATAGAATAATTTGCTATGGTTTCTGCCGAGACAGTTTCAACTGGTTCAGAAAAATAGACATCCACGTGATTTTCGTCAACTGCCTGAACCGCGGTAAGTTGCGGAGGTGTTCTGTCAATATATTCATAATTCACTTTACTGTTCGACGCTATTTTATTCGGCGGATCAGCACGATCCAAGACATGACTTACTGACAATTCGTACTGACCGGGAATGTGGGAACTGGTTACTAAATGGACTGTGATTCCATTTGCGTCCAATGTGGAGGAATAAATATCGATACCTTTATTAATTTGATAGTTTGTGATCTGTTCTGCCGATAACTGATCAATATATTCACTGAAGACAACATCGACATGGGTCTCGTCCAAAGCTTCAACGTTTACAATTACCGGCGGGGTTTGATCCAAATATTGATATGAGAAATAATTATTCGGATCAATGACATTCGGATTTTCTGCTAAATCATAAATGTTTCGAATATAAATTGTATAACCACCCGGGAGATGCGCTTCCGTATCCAAAACAACTGTCACACTATCGTCAGCTAAACTTGCGCTATTAACAACAATTTCAGGCTCAATTGTATAATTAGCAACCAACTCTGCTGATGACTTATTAATTACCTCGCTAAAGCGAATCTGAACCTTCTTTTCCGACAGCGCCCTTACATCTGTTATGCGTGGTGGTGTCCTGTCCACATAAGAATAATGAAATTCGATCTCGCGATCACTTTTATTCGGATTAACAGCCTGATCTCGGATATTATTCACAAACAAAGTGTAGTCTCCCGGTCGATGAGCACTCGTTTCCAAATGAGCAACCAAATTATCTGCACTGAGTTGAATAGACTGAATGTGAATCTCGGGTACAATTCGGTAGTTCATTGAATTCTCCGCTGACGTTATCTCAACCGGCTCGCTAAATCGAACATCAAGCTGATTTTCCACCGGAGCATCAACAGCGACAACAGAAGGTGGTGTTTTATCGATATACTCATAATCGAATTGACTATTTGAAATAATCGCGTTGTTTTGACTTGATCGATCCCGAACGTTACTCACCGATATCGTGTAAAAGCCGGGATTATGTTTTGACGTCAGCAAATGCACTGTTTTTAAATCAGCATCCAGTGTGGCGGATTGAATGATGATCCCATTATTTATGTGATAATTTTGCTTTGTTTCGGCTGATGATTTTTCAACAGGCTCATTAAAAAATAACGTGACATGATTTTCGATCAATGCCCGGACATTAATAATTTGCGGCGGTGATTGATCAACAAAAACATATTCGTAATTGCTGCCTTCTGCAATTACATTGGGTTGGTTTGCCCTATCCTTTAAATTTCTTACCAACAGCCGATAATTCCCTTCCGCGTGGGAAGTTGTTTTTAAGTACACAATGTGGTTGCTATCAGTAAAAGTTGCCTGGAGAACTGAAACTCCACCCTCGATACTATAATTCGCCTTATTTTGAGCTTCGGAAGCTGTCATCGGTTCCGTAAAACTAACTTTAATTAATGTATCGGTTTCAGCTTGAACATTGATAATCGCCGGTGGCGTAACATCGATATACTGATATGTTGCATTACTTCCCGCTATGACAACATTGGGACTGTTTGCCCGATCCTTAATCCCACTCACTGAAATTGTATAGGTATCTTCCTGGTGAGTAGATGTTTGAAGATGAACCGTTTTCAGGTTATTATCTAAATATGCTTGCTCTACAATAATATTTTTATTAATTGAATAATGCGCACTATTTTCCGCAGTTTCTTCTTCGACTTTTTCACTAAAAGTGACGTCCACTTGATTTTCACCTATCGCCTCAACATGCGCAATGCTCGGTGGGACAGTATCAATATATTGATACTGCAAAATTTGACTTTTCAGAATATTGGGAGCCTGGGCCTTGTCCTTTAAATTTTTCACTGTAAGCGAATAGCTGTTTTCATCATGTAAGGTAGTAACAAGGGTAACAGTTCTTTCGTCTTCGGACAAGGTAGCCCGATTTACTGTAACGCCATTATCAATATCATAATTATTCACATTCTCAGCTGAAGCTTGTTGTACTTTTTCAGACATTTTTATCTTAAGCTGATTATCTGAAATCACGTTCAGCGAAAGAATTTGCGGCGGTGTTGAATCAACATAGCGGTATTCAAAGGTCGAGTTTGATGGGATTATATTCGGTTGATTGGCACGGTCCTTTATATTTTGTATCGTTACAGTATAAACGTCTTCCTCATGTTTCGTTGTCACGAGATTCACTCTCACCAAATCATTCATGAGCGCAGCCGATAAAACTTGAATCCCTTTGTTGACAGAATAGTTTGAAATCATTTCCCCGGTGTTTTCAGCTATCGGCTCACTGAATTTAATGTTAATGGAGGTATCATTTAGAGCGAAAACATTTTTGATCGACGGAACAATCGTATCAATATATTCATAACTGATAGTTGAATTCGCTGCAATCGTATTCGGATTTTGCGCTCTGTCTTTGATGTTATTGACTGTTATCGTATAATTTCCCTCTAAATGCGGATCAGTGAGAACGCGAACTGTTTTATGGTTGCTTTCTAATGTAATCGATCTAATATTTAAACTCCCGCTTATTTGATAATTCTGGGTATTCTCAGCAGAGTTTTTTTCAACCGGCTCACTATAGGCTAATTCTAATGTAGTATCACTTAAAACAGCGACTTCTGCTATTAAGGGGGAAATTGTATCAAAATAACTGTAGTTTACTACTGTGTTCTCCATGATTATATTGGGAGGATCCGCTTTGTCCTTAATATTATTTACCACTAGTTGATAGTTCCCTTCAGCATGGTCTGAAGTCGTCAAAACAACAGTTTTTTCATTTGCATCTAATTCGCTCTCAAAGACTTGCATATTTTGTGATAATTGATAATTTGGTTCATGCTCAGCAGAAGCTTTGTCAACTTCCTCATTAAAACTTAACTGAATAGTATTTTGATCCACGATCTCAATTCCCGAAATTGATGGTGGTTGTTGGTCTAATATTTCATAAGCAATCTCACTATTGGGAATGATCGTATTTGGTGGTGTTGCTCTGTCCTTGATATTATTCACACGGATTGTGTATATTCCGGGTTGGTGATCCGATGTGTGAATATGAACTGTTTGAAGGTCTGGCCCCAGAGTAACGGAAATAATTTGAATCCCATTATTTATAGTGTAATTGGATTTATTTTCAGCAAAAATTTCTTCAATACTTTCACTAAACATTAAATCAATATTTTTGTTATCTATTATGTTGACACCAACAATTTCTGGTTTAGAATTGTCGAGCGGGGGTAGCTCTATACCTACTTCTTTCGAATATTCACTTTCATTTCCAGCGGAATCATAGGCAGTAACTGCAAAGAAATATGTTGTGCCTGGCATTAAATTATTTACAGTTCGATTGGTTACATTTCCAACATCCATGAAATTAGTGTAATCTCCGCCATTCGTCCCGTAATATATTCTATATCCCATCAGGTCTTTTTCAACGTTGGGACTCCAGCTTACAATGACCTCTCCGGCAACCACCCATGAAACTGTCATCAATAATAAAGCACAAATTCTCCCTGCCAAGCTAACCTTTTTTAAAATCATTTTTTTACCTTATTAATTTTGTATTTATAGCATTCTATTTGTCAACTTATTATTTTTCAATTAGATAAGTTTGTTCTATGCTATTTATACAACAAGCATGCCACTACTTGACAGAGCACATTAACTATTAAATTTAATAGACTTATGCTCATGTTTAAAATGAGCAGAATTTGTGAATCTTACAGGCGAGTAATTCAGAAATGAAATCTATTCAAATTTGAATTATATAAATTTCATTGTGTTACGAGGTTGAGTGGTTTAATTGATTGAATTTAATAATTATGGATGCATAAAAAACTAAGGGCGTTTACATTGTTTTACTGGAAAACTTTTTGGTGGGGTCAATAAAGTATTGATAGGGCAAAAAATACAGGAACTTCCGTAGGTTTATAGATGATGCCAGGGTTCAACTAAATTAAAGCAAAAAAAACTTCCCCTCATCGATGAGAAGAAGTCGGGTGTTTTTACTATTCAAAGCCAAACCGAACTTATCTTGTTATATTTGAGATTTAATCAAACATTACGTTTCCAGCTTGGATGCCTTATATTGTGGTATTTTATTTTATAGTTTAAGGACCGGGGAGAAATACCAAGCAATTTTGCAGCATCTTTTTGAATCCACTTGCTAACATCCAGTGCCTGAATAATTGTTTCCCGTTCCAAATCATCTAACTTCAATGTATTGAAACTACTATTACTGTTAATATTTTTCCTTCTCTCCCGACCTCCGGCTGCAAAATAATCTTTGCCAGAAAATGCCAAATCGTCACAACTTATCATCTCTCCCTCTTCCGTCATTAAAACGGCTCGTTCAATCATATTTTTCAATTCCCTGATATTACCAGGCCATTGGTGGTTTTTAAGTAGTTTCATCGCTTCTTCTGTAAACCCACGAGTATTTTTTCTCAACTCACTGCTGTATTTCCGTCGAAAAAAATCAGCAATTAGCGGTATATCTTCTTTCCGGTCTCTCAATGAAGGGACATCAATAGTAACGACATTAAGCCGATAAAAAAGATCATCTCGAAAGTTACCATTTTGGATTTCTTTCCAAAGATTCTTATTGGTCGCTGTTAATATACGCACATCAACATGGATTGTTTTATTGCCGCCGATTCGTGTAAATTCCTGATCCTGAAGGACTCGGAGGATTTTTGCCTGAGTAAATGGATTCATGTCGCCAATTTCATCAAGGAAAAGGGTTCCTTCATGAGCCTGCTCAAATTTTCCCAACCGCTTCTGATACGCACCTGTGAAAGCGCCCTTTTCATGTCCAAACAATTCGCTTTCTAACAGACTTTCGGGTAGGGCAGCACAATTTACTTTAATGAAGGGTTTATCATGTCTCAAACTAATAAACTGGATCAAACCAGCAATTAACTCTTTGCCGGTTCCTGTCTCGCCTTGAATAAGAATACTGGCATTACTTTTTGCTATTTTTTTAATAAGCTTTAATATTTCTTTGATTCGTGGACTTCGACTGACCAGTGGGTAATAATAATCAAACCCATAATTCTTCCCCCAATTCCGGGACAATTTTCCCGGAGCCTCCAATTTTGTCTCAGCCCAGCTAAGGTCTAATTCCTCTGCGAAGTTATTCATGATGCCCCTGCGATCTTTTTGGTTTCCAATTCCCAGTTTTTAAAAACACAACCCCAACCAAATTTTGGTTGAAAATTCAAAGATGCCAATGCTAAAAAAATTTCGTTGGGGTTGCTTGATGTTGCTTACCTAAAGGTGCCGAACCAAAATGTTAATGGCTTTAATAAAATTGTTCGGAAGGTAAATCGCTGCCTGATTTTTTACAAATACTGTGCCATGACTGTTCACCCCCTCTGTCATCGCAATTATATGGTTGTTTTAACATTATATTAATATCAAGTATTTCGTTAAGTATTATATATTTAACTAGTTAGGTCGGTGTAGTGAATATAATATATTTTTGCTTTCATTATACTCTATTTTAAAAGATCAATTTTAATATAAATTCACATTGGACAATACTCGGTCATCAATGACCAATATTTATTCACCCTTGGAATTTATGCGTTTGATTTGTGCTTTTATTCCATGAAGACTGTATTGTTGCCAGGTTGAAATAACTTTTGCTTTGTAAAGGTGGTAAGCCAAGCGCGGTATTTTGGGAAGCAAAATGTTGTTCCTTAAAAACAAATCGGGCTCGATCAAAAGGTTATCTCTATCCCCATCATAGCAAATTTTGCCGTGATTAAGGATTATTATTCTTGAAGCCAATTCAATAACAAAATCAATGTTGTGGCTAATTATTAGAATTGTGATGCCGTGTTCGCTGAGCTGTTTTAGTATCTTTCCGATCAGCCTGGTGCCTCGACGATCAAGTCCTGCCGTAGGTTCATCAAGAATTAACATTTCAGGAGACATTGCCAGAACTCCGGCAAATGCCACTCGCCGTTTTTCTCCTTCGCTTAAATGATGGGGAGATCTATCTCCAATATTTTCCTTATCCATACCAACTAGTTTTAAAGAATTTTTTACACGATCCGATATTTCATCGTGATCAATGCCAATAGCTTTGGGTCCGAAGGCGACATCGTCATACACAGTTTCCTCAAATAATTGAGCTTCCGGGAATTGAAATAAAATCCCTATTTTACGACGTAATTCTTTCATCGGATGGTCTTTTTGCCAAATATCCCTATTATCAACTGTAATTTTACCTTTTTGCGGTTTTAATAATCCTGTAAATTGTTGCAGCAGAGTAGTTTTTCCAGATCCAGTAGGACCGACCAGGCCAACAAACTCACCAGAAGTGATCTCCAAATTAATATCCTTGAGCACTTGGCGCTGGTAAGGCAAATTGTCGTTATAATAGTAATTGACTTTTTCAAATTTGATTATCATCTAAACCAACTTTTTTTAATTCTGATGCTGCATAATTATCTGTCATTCCTGCAATATGATCAGCAATATTGCGTAGTATAATGCTGTTACCCCTGATATTTTCGTATCTCCAGGACAATTGATTTCTCTTCGCTTCATCTTCAATCCTAATCCTGATATATTCTGGCAAGAGTTCAGGTTTTTTTATGTATAATTTAAACAATTCTTTAACAATATTCTTGTTCTGATCATAAAAATCATTTCCCGTACATTTATGAATGATGTGCTGATAAATAAAATGATCTAATTCTACTTGAAGGGGATCGATTTCTTTGCTGAATTTTACAATTTCTTCATCAAAAAAACTCAACCGCTTTTTTCTTTTAAAAAATTCATCAATACCTTTAAGCGTTGTCTCAAGAATATCATCCACTAACAGATTGATTAATCCATGAATTAATTTATTTCGATACACGTATCTGTCACTTTTTAATATTTGCTTTATTCCGTATTTGTCTTCAACCAACTTAATAATGGTAATTTTTCTAACCTCTTCTAACTCAACCAATCCTGCCCGAATACCGTCTTCAAGATCATGGGTTCGCTGTGCTATTTCATCACAGATTGCAACAACTTGTCCCTCTATGGTAACTGCTGAATCCAAATCGAAACGAAGCCCCTCAAAAACAAAATCAGGATAATGATATTTATCACGCAACAGTCTTGTATGTTTAAGAATTCCCTCGCGGACAAATGCGCTGAGATTTAATCCGTTAAAAAGATATTTCTTTTCAATTTTATCTAAAACCCTCAAGCTCTGATAATTATGTTTAAATCCCCCAAAATTTTGCTGTGGTATCAGGTTGCTCAATGTATCTTTTCCGGATAATATCTGATTAAGTACAACTTCCCCAATATGTCCGAAGGGTGTATGTCCCAGATCATGACCCAGTGCAATTGCTTCTACGAGCAACTCATTGATGCCCAGTGCATTAGCCATGGTTCTTGCTAATTGGGCGACTTCCAATGTATGTGTCAACCGGGTACGGTAATGATCACCCTCGCTGATCAAAAATACCTGCTGTTTGTGTTTCAAACGACGAAACGCTCTCGAATGAATTATTCGATCTCTGTCTCTTTGAAGTGCGGTTCTATAAGCGTGCTCTTCTTCCGGATAAATCCGCGTTTTATTCGCTTCCTTGCTCAAGGTGGCATATTTGGCAAGCCACTTTTCTTCGAGAGTCTCATAATATTTTCTGTCATAAATTTGGAAACGCATCGATTAACCAAGTACTTTCGTATTTTCAGCTACCAGAAAATCTATTTGCTGCTTAAGTTTGTTTTTAACATTATTTGTGAAGCCAACTTGTTTAAAACGTATTCTCCCTTCTTGGTCAATAATTAAATGGGTGGGGAAACCAATGATTGAATATAATTTTTTAACATGATATCCCGAATGTAATTGACGAAATAAAAACGAGTGTTGGGATAAAAATCGCTTGAGCGATACCGACGCTTCAACTGATATGGCAGCAAATACAACCTCATCCTCATCAAACATTTCTTTCAACTCATTAAGTTGTGAAAATTGTTTCTGACATCCGGTACTCCAACTATCCCAAAAAGTTAATACCACGATCTTACCTTTCTGATCATACAGTTTAAATTTTTTGCCCTCTAAATCCGTCAACTCAAAATCTGGCGCCTGTACTGCGTTTCTCTTTAACTCTTTTTGAACGGCGTTTTTCAAATATTCATCAAACCCCGCCAGTGTTTCATTCTCATTCTGATAAATGAATTTCAACCTGTCTATTGCTTCGTTCTGCTCTTCACTTTTGCTGATAGCTTTCAAATAAAACATTTTTGCGCTATCAACCTTACCCATTTTCATATAAGCGTCGCCAATCTTTTGGAACTCATAAGCAGGAAAGGGCGTGGCAAGATCGATGCATTGCTTTCTGTTTTCGATAGACAGTGGATAATCCTTCATCTCGAAATTGAGTTGGGCCTCGGTCGAATAAATCTGACACAGGTCTAAATTTTTTGTTGAATTCCTTTGTTCGGGACGTTGCCAGGGAAAATTGTTCAAATAATAATCATCCCTACTAATATTTTTTGCCTTATCTAACAACCGCTGTGCCTCCTCGAAAATCCCCATCTTTATCTGATAGCTTGCAATCGTCAGGCTGACCGAAATATCATTTGGCTCCAACTCTAAATATTTTTGAAAATAATGCATTGCGGAATCCTGTTTGTTGAATTGCTGATATGTACGCCCTAACATATAATAGGCGTCTTTCAAAACGTTTTCATTATTTACATTCCGGGATAATTTTGTTAATTCTTGTATCATACTGTTTGGATTATCTCTGTTTTTAATGAAAATGAGCTTGTAATTTACCTCATCTGCAATATTTAAATTTTGAACATCATCCAATATTTCTTGCCCAACCTTAAGTGCTCTTTTTTGATCATTTAATAATTTCCAAGCTGCATTGAATTCGAGCAGTTTCAATTCTAAACTCGGTGGATTGTGCTCAATTAAGCTGTCCAGTGTAACAGTAATTGCACTTCTCTTCTCGATCATATTTTCTGAGTTCTTTAATTTTAAATACCATAACTCAAACCAGGTGTCATAATTTTTTGGGAAAAAAGAAAGTTCGATCTCAAATTCCTCAATGGCCTTTTTATGGTCTGGTTTTTTTAAAAATATTGGCTGATCCAAACAATTCAATCCCATCTGGTAGTGCGCATTTTTTTGCATTTCACCATTCTCATCGCGAAGCCCCACATTCCATCCGACGCCAAATTGGTCATCTACACGACCAAATTTGTCCTCAAACTTTAGTCGTAACAAATACTGTGTGGGTTCAGTCTGAATTGATATATTCCACACACCATCGTTTTCGATCATGGATTTTTTTAATACTTCAACGCCCTGATTACCATAAACTTGGCAGATCAAAATAATTTGAAAATCTTCCTGATTATCTCCCTTCAGAGCATTTGGTTTATAGGCAATTTTAATATTATCTCCGGCTATCGGAGTTACGGGAGAAATGGTTACTGGATTTTGCTCCTTTTTCGAACAATTTGAGAGTACTAATAAAACGATAATTGATAAATAAATAAGATTTCTTTTCAACATGATCATTACCCTGTTTTTTAACTTTTCCAAATGCCGGCAAGTTATTCCTCATTTTTTACATAGATTGTTTCAGTTTTATGGAAACAATCGATCAGTTTTTTGTATTTATCCTCTGATAAACTTTGTTTTACTGTTTTGTAAGTTAGCGCAATTTTGGCTAACTCCTCATAAGCGCTTTTGAATTGCGGAAATTCTGTATTTAATACCCGCAAGTGATTTTTAATCGTAACTAAGTCTCCCCTTGAAACCGGTCCTGTCAGTGCCTGTTGGCAGCCTTCTGATTTAATATTGTTTAGCGTTGTTGAGATCAACGGGTAAACTATATCAAAGCTCGCCTTCTCATCATGTTTGATAGTTTGAAGTATATCAATTGCAGCATACACCAATACATTCAAACAATTGGATGCGATCGTGCAGGCGAGGTGATAAGCTGTCTTTTGTTTTGGTGAAATTTCGACCGGGTTTCCGTGTAGCAGCTTAATGAGTTGGTTTGCTTTTTGAATTGCCTTTTCATCCCCTTCAACGCCGTAATAAATACCGTGATATTTCTCAAAATCATTCGCTTCTCCGGAAAAACTTTGAATCGGATGTATGCTTCCAATCGATTCAGACAAATGACTGAGCGGAGTCAAAATTTCACTTGTTAATGCACCGGATGTGTGATAAACATGATTAGCTAATTTTTTGCCTTCATAATATCTCGAGATATAATTTACCACAAATTCAATCTCGTCATCGGGAACAGTAATGATAAGAATATCAATGGGACTAATTTCAGTTAGCTCGTTTGAGCAAATCTCGAAACGAACAAAATGTTTCAGAGCATCCAGTTTGACTAAATCCTTTTCAATCATTACTTTTGGATTGAGCCCGCAATTTGTTAATGCTTTCGCAAAAGAAGCGCCAACCCTACCAGCTCCGATAAAGCCTAAATCGTTTGCCAAAATCATATGATACACCCTTTCATTGTGACTTACCCGTATCACAAAATTTAACAAATATTTTATTAAATTCAAGGGAAATATGATATAAACAATTTTTTCGATAAAATTTTTCGGCTTAATTTAACCCTGAAAGGTTTTTCGATTTTTGAGGAAAATAACTGTAAGACAAATAATAAGAAAGAGTTCCTAATCGAACCTGCTGTTAATAAAAAAGGAGAGAACGAATCTCTCCTTTTCAAATACAACCCCTCCAATGAAAGCTAAAAGTTTATTCAGTAGCTTCTTCTGGTTCTTCAACTTCAGGGGCTTGTTCAGGAACCGCAGTGGTATCTTCTGGTGTAACTTGTTCTAATTGTTCAGTTGCTTCTTCCTTAGTTTCTTCTTTTTTTGCACAACCTGACAAAAACAACAATGATAAAGAAACTAACAAGACCATTACGACGACAAACCTTAAGAATTTCATCTGGCTTCACCTCCCTTAACTTGATTAAGTATTCATGCCATTCCTGACTGTTTTGTATAAAGGAATTAAACAATTGAAATATTCAACTATTAATATAACAAATTATTAATATTTGTCAAGAAAAAAATTGTACTTTATAAAATTATTATCGAAAATCTCCAATAATATTAAAAGCTGACCAATAATAGGGATGAACATTTATTTTTTCTTTTACAAAAACCACTGCTTTTTGCAACGCTGCTGACCGAGAAGCACCCTCCTTCAAATAACGGAAGTATCTCTTTATCATGATAGCCGTGGTCAAATCATCGACTTTCCAAAGGCTTGATAATAGCGAAGAAGCTCCGGCATATATGAAACTTCGATTGAGACCGACAAGCTCATCGCCAACGCCAACTTTTGACAACCCTGTTTCGCAGGCGCTCATTGCGACGAGGTATGCATTTAAGTTTAAACCAAATATTTCATGCGCCTCCAAACGTCCATCATTTTGGAAGTCCGGAGATAAAAGTAAGGCGGAAAATAACGGGTTGGATGATTCAAACTCCCCGTGACAGGAAAGAAGAATCATATTGCTTCCACCACCTAATTTCTTCAAGTTCGTTTCTGTTGCATTTTCGCCAATGAACGTCTCAACATCTGAATACAATAATTGAATACTTTCTATCTCTTTCTCAGCAAAAGGTAAATCAAACCGCGGATCCCCTAATTCAGGATTTCCGAACGCCAATATTCTTGATTCAAATTTGTCTCTTCTCAAAAAACGTTCTCCTTTTTCAAGACAGATATTAAGAACCATTGAGCTGGGGGATATTGACAAAGAGTATTTCTCAATTAAAAACATATTCTCGTCGCTTATCAATGCGGCGAATGGAAGATAATGTAAAACGCCGTGAGGAATAATCACAAGATGTTTGACATCTTTCATTGCTGATTCTACAGGTTTACACAGAATTTCATAGAGCGATCGTGCTGTTTTATCAGTAGAATACTGTTTTTTTATTTGCTCCCGTAGAGAATCAACAAGCGAAAAAACTTGATCCTCATCAATTATCCGGCTCTTTGCAAGAACACTTTCTTTTTTTATTGCCCAAACAATTAACCTGTCCTTTGTATAAAAATATTCCAGTATCATCGTACTGTCAGGCAGATCTCTTTGGAGTGAAGAAACCTGTAACGGCTCTACAGACACCATTTGCGCCAGCTCCGGATTTTGTTCCTTGAGGCGGGTTATTAACGCTTGATATTCGGTCCTCAGTGCTGCCAGCTTTTCTTTTAATTGAACATGCCTGGCTTTTTCCGGAGCCGTTATTTGGTCTTGCTTAACCTTAATTGAGGATATCTCGTTTTGCACACGGCTGATTTTTTGTTCCATCTTTTTTCGTTGCTCCAGACTTTCATTGCTAAAAGAGCCGCTAAATTCGATGTCTCGATTAGCAATCATTTCAATAAAATTTCGCGATTTGGCTCTTTCAACAATTGCCAAAGCCTTTTCCGGAAAATCCAATGTTAAGTAAAGGTTCACAAGATCGTAGTACACATCCAATTTATTATCAATAAAACCAGACTTATATTCCTCAACTTTAATTTGCGATCTCATGTCCTCAACAACTTCCAAAGCGCGATTGAAAGCATTTAGTGCCGCTTCTAATTTCCCCTGTTGTTGATAAATTTTACCTGTTATGCGGTGTGCACGCCATTGAACATCGGGTATAAATAATTTATCAGCAAGTTCCATTGTAAGCGATAACGTATCCAGTGCCGCAGGGATGTTTTGTGATAAATAATGCGCCCTTCCAATCTCATAATAACATTGCGATATATTTCTTCCGTCATAAATCTCTTTACTCAGTGACAAAGCGCGACGTAGATTTTGAAAACCCTCTGCGTTTAGCCCTAACTGGAATTTAATAATGCCCAACTCACGAAAATCATAACTTAGTCCTCGCTTCGAACCGACTTTTTGATCGTATTGTAAGGCTTGTTCGACATGACTTAAAGCATCCTTCCATTGTTTTTTTGATCGATAAATGAGGCTGATATTTTTATGAATCGTTGCCATGTCCTGGAAATCATTTATAGTTTCAGCCAATTCAAGTGCTTTTCTTTCCAATATTAGCGCCTCACCAGGGTCACCCAAGCTCAACGAAATCAATCCCTGTGTCGCGAAACCGACCGACAGCAATTTCGTCTCACCCAAATTTTCAAAAACATTTAAGGCTTCCCTCTGATATTGTAAAGCGATTTCAAAATTGCCTGTTTTCCAATTGACGTTTGCCAAATATTGTTTTGAAATTCCAATCCAACGTTCATTTCCAAAATTCATTGACATATTCAAAGCATTTTGTTGATACTCCAATGCGGTTTGATAGTTTGCTAACCGTTCGTGGCTCAATCCAATGTTCTGCAAAACCTCTATTGCCCTTTCTGTCTCGTTTTGCTGATTATAAATTGCTAATGCGCCTTCCTGATCATCCAACGCTTTTGAATAATTATCAAATTTTAATAAATATATCCTTCCTCTGTCCTTCAAAACATCAGCGACATTCAGGCTGTCTCCAACTTCCCGAAATACCGATATTGCTTTGGTGAAACACGCTAATGCTTTTTCTTTGTTTCCATCTCGTTCATAAACGAGTCCCAGATGACGATATGAATTAGCGATCTCTTCTTTCAATTCGTACTTCTTTACCAGATTCAAGTATTGTGTTTGATATTTGACCGCATTATCAAAATCCCGCTTCTGAGTATAAAAATACACCAAATAATTTAGTCCTTGAGCGAAAGCCGATAGATCATCATTTTTCTCTGCAAGCTCGATGAGCTCCTTTTGATAATATATGGCTGTGTCGTAATAACGGCCATTTGCTGCACAATCTAAAATCAATTGATACAAATTTTCAATGGCATCCGAATTGCGCTGCTTCTTTGCCATTTTTAGTGCTTTCTCATAATTGTTCATCGCGTCTTTCCAACTGCCCTCCTCATAATATTGGTTAGCTACAGCTACTGTGGAAAACAATCTTTCATTCGCATAAATTTCCTCCTGTTCATGGGTCATTCCTTGAAACCCGATTAGCTGATAAAATGCATACTCAACCGGAGCGTAACATTTTTGTTGCATTTTTCGTTGCGCAAGCATAAATGCTTCCGCCACAGTGTGATTTTGCAACTCTTCAAATAGCATCTGCCGAAAACCATGACCGCCAGACTGTTTCATGGACATCACTAAACTCGGGCTTCCGGCATAGAGCAAGATGCGCTCCAGCGCTGTACCAGCATAGCTATCCAGATTTGCTGTCCCGTCTACCAATACCAAATATGGGTTCAAATCTAATGCGTAAATATCTTTTATCTGCAATGGTTCTAAATTCTCAAACTCTTTGACTTGCAAATAAGAGATCAATGGATCAAAATTTTTCTGAGTAAACTCAACATTTAAAAAGACAATATCGGGACGTGATACCATAGTAAAAAAATCTTCCTTTGTTCTCGTCTTTTCTTTAATTTCATGTGCCGGATTCATGTCAATATATTCAAACTCATAATCATCAGATGTCAGATCCGAAGAAGCGAGAAAAAGTTTTTTGCCACTGATTTTACGTCGATAAAAACTGAAATAGTAGTTGGACAAACTTGGAGAGAGCGTAATCATTTTAATTTCATCATTTCCGCTTGATTTAGAAAAATTAATCAAATAGCTGAACGGCACTTTAGCAAGAATTCCATCCGGAATTATAATGATTGTATTAAAAGGACGAATATTATCAGCGATCGGCTCAATGAGATTCTGCCAAACTGATTCGCTCTTGTTTTCGATTAGTGCACAGGAATCTTCAGACAGGGCTTGGATCCAATCATTAATATGCATGGTAAGCTGCGCGTGATCAATCGGCTTTTGAAATATTGTTACCGAATCCGAAGAAATTGTCCAAATGTATAACATACTATTCGTAATAAAATAATCCACGACGATTGAACCGTCATACAAAATTTTTTGAATCTGAGGGTAAGTCACTGGTTCGGTTGTTATAAACGATTCTAATTCTGGATCTTCACTTTTCAAATCTTCCAATAATTGTTGATACTCGCTTTCATATCTCCTCTTCTGCCTATCCCACATCATCACATCAGCTTTATTTTGATCATTTTTCAAAGCTGCTTCTCTAAGATTCGCTTCCAATGAAGCAATTTCGTTCTTTAAAAAATGAGCATTACCAAGAAATATTTTATGCCGCTCTTTCTTTAAAGACAACTTGTGGCTACCTATCGTATCCAAATATTCTTTTCCACGGTACTTTTCGGTGAACCGAAGACCGGTTAAAGGAAGCTTGTTTTCGACAAAATACTGAACAGCCGTTTCGTATAATTTTCTTACATTATGACGGTAAAGCGGCGTAGCCCGAAAGGTTTTTAGATGTTCAGAACTTTTTTCCAAGGATTTAACGGCTTCATTTAAATAAAAACCGACATCCTGATTGGCTGTTTTTTTACCTGCATCTACTTTATACTGGCTTAAAAGCAGAGCGAGATCAAAATCAATTTGCCAAAGCAAGGATGAATAATTATTTGAAAGTGCTGTTTTTCTTGCTTGTATTAAACGTTGAATTGCATCATCACCTTCTCCCAACCTCGACGACAAATAGGCTAAATTCCTTTGATTCATTATTTCTTCAATAAAATATTTATTATTCCGGCTCAATTTTAAAGCCTCATTAAAGCATGAATCAGCAATCGCCCATTTTTCTAAATTATCAAATTGAATCCGAATCTGTTCTTCCCGGTCTCCCTTGCTTCCCAGACTATCGTATTTATCTTCACTAAAAAGCACATGCAAACTGCCAAGCAAATTATAAATTTGGATTCTCTCACGAGAAAACCCCAGTAAACCGGTATCATAAAAAGCAAGTGCATGATGCAAATACTGGAAACTTTTTTCAGAATTATCCAACGATTTGGTTTCGAGATTATATTGCGGACGCTTTGATAATTCAGCAGTTTTCAAAAGATGCAATTTCGTCGTAAGCACACTAATACTGCCGAGATTTATCGTGTTAATTAACATACCGGGCAAATTCTGTTCTTTCTGACATATTTTATAAGATTGTTCGAAGAACGACCAAGCTCTTGAGTAATCAAAATCCAAATAATAAAGATATCCAATATTATTCAGGAAAATTGCTTCAGCTGTTTTATCTTTTCTTTTTCTATAAATATTAATTCGTTTTTGAAGGTATGAAATCGCTTCCGGAATAGAACGTTTATTTAAAACGGACTGCCCCATGATGGAGTACAACAAGGCGATCTCTTCCTGGGTTGTAAAACCACCCGCAGCCGTAGAACTGCCTGCGCCGATTTCTCCCAGATTCCAAACTGGGAATTCAATGCCTAAAATACCGATTTTTATCCAATTCGGCTCAGCCTCTACTTTCTTTACTCTATCGCTTTGAATTAAATCAAGTGCCTTTTCAGCGTAACGAATCGCCTCGTCATGGTCATTCAGTAAAGAATAATTGTAAGCAATACTTCGGTAATCAATTTCCAACTCATTATAACGCTTTTTAGTTTTATCGTATTCCGCCGCCATTTGTAAATACATGACAGACTCATCATATTCTCCAGCCAGTTGGTATAACAATGCCAACCATTTTACACAGAGAACCCAGTTCTCCTTGTCTCCCAATTGGTTATAAAGATTAATAGCCGTCTTAAAATGTGCAGGTCCTTGAGTAAAATCTTCCGCCACTAGCGCACAGCGTCCCATTCTTTTATAAAACTCGGCTTTAGACGCCAAATCTTTGAAGGTTGAATCATATTTTAGCTTCATTTGATAATAATAGTATGCCCGCTCAAAACCAAACTCTTTCAAATTGAAATAATTCGCTGCCAAATTAAGCGCTAACTCACTCTCCAGCAATGGGTTTTCATTTTCATCGTTTAATGCAACCGCAGTTGTTAAAACCTCGATTGCTTTTTCGTACCATTGCTCAGGTTTTTCTTCCTTTTGCATTGTGGCCCAATTAAATACAGTTTGAATTGGTGCCGTTACTGTATTGAACGCTTTGGTAAAAAAACCATGTTCCTTATTTCGAAGCACATTTTGATACTGCTCAATCATCTGATAATTAAAACTCAGCGTCAAGTAAGCCTGAACGATGCGATAATTCTTGGATAACGCTGATTCAATCAATGTATTTGACTTCTTCATCATATCCAAATCAAAGTTGAGAAGATTTTTCGTTCTGTCACTTCTCTCAGTTGCTTTGTAGGAATAGCACAATCCTAACATGTATAAAAGTATCTCGTCTTTCGGGTTGCGTTCTTTCAAACTCTGGTACATTTTCACAGCTTCACTAATATTATTTTGCGCATACATGGTTGCGATTAATCCACGATGCGCTTCAATGTTTCTTGGATCCAATTCAATTGCGTTGCGATAATGGAATCTTGACGCAGTGATTTCATCGGCCCGTCGATATCGGCTGGCAATTTTAATATATGTTTCGATCAATCGTTCTTGAGCCTCTACAGAATAAAGACCACTTTGGACGTGATTATAATTTTCCATTACTTTTTTATAATGTCGAATCGATCGAAGATCATCTTCTTTTTTCTGAAAAACCTCCCCCAACTTGAGTTCTGCCAACGCTGAAATTTCTGTTTTCTCCGGATAATTTTGTGTTACAGCCAGCAGTTCATCGATTGCTGCATTATAATCATTATGAGTAAAAAACAATTCACCCAACTTCAATTGTGCCCAAGCTGCCAATCGTTCATAGTCAGCGTATTGTGCAATGATATTACGGTAACTGGTAACAGTATTTTCAAAAGAGTCTCTGTTTCCAATACTTAAAATTCGCTCCATTGCTGCATTCACCCAGCGCGTCTGTTGCGGATATTTCTTAATCACTTGCAGATAGGCATTCACAATTTCTTCCTTTTGCCCGAATATCGCATAAATGTCACCCATTAATAAGTGTGCCTTGGCACCTGTTTCTTTAGATTCTGGATATTCAATATTAAATTTTTTTATTTCATTTATTGCTTGACTATAGTTCCTGTGAAGAAAATACGATTCGGCGATTAGGAAGCGGGCTTGAGCTTGAATTCGCTGATGGCGGGGTGAGTTGTTAATTATTTTTTCCAACTCTTCGACATATTCATCTTGTTTCTCATTGTTTACTTCAAACTTCAATTTAAACATGCTGATCTTTGTTTCTTTGATCAATTCTTCATCGTTGCTATAATGCGATAAAATTTCATCAAAATATGCTGCGGCAATCTCTGTTTGCTTCAATTTCGCGTGCGTGCGAGCAATTTGGTAAAGCGCCCAGCCAGCCCAGTAAGTATCATTTGGGAAAAAATCAAAGACCCGGTTAAATGCGAAAATTCTATTTTCGAGCTTCGTTTGGTCGATATTCAATGAGTCCGAATCAAACACTAAATCTTGATTTGGCAAATCAAAATAACTCAAAGCAAATTCATATTGTAAAAAGGCCGTCTTTTGTTTCGGAATGGGCCCGTTGATCGGCAATGACCAGATGTCGTCATTTTTGCTTCTTCGAGAATTGAAATAAACTACCGAATCAATACTACAAACAGGTTGATAATCATAATGAAAGTTCGGTAACAGTTTCACCTCTTGAAACGCAATTCGTGTTTCAACATCTTTTGTATTTAATAGACGATCTGCATTTGTCGCAAGATTAGTGGTTATCTGTTTATCTGAAATAATCATATCGACATTTATTTTCCAAAGCGACGGCTGATTATCGGGATCAATTTTTCCATCATGATTCGTATCACGGTCATAACGGGTAAACAAAATCTCCCCTGCATTCGGGTTCCAGGATGGAAAAGCAACATCTGCTATGCCGGACGTAACAGGGACGTTCATACGAACATGAGGAACATCTTTATCAAAGTCAAGTTCCAGGCAGAACAACTGACCATTTGATGTCACCTCATTGAAAGCAATATAAGCGATTCGATTCCCTTGTCCTGACCAGGCCGGTGAAATGGATTTAATTCGTGTGAGTCGGAACAACTTCTTTTTTTTGAATTGATAAACAAAGATATTATGAGTACCATAACGATCTGAAGAGAATGCCAAATATCGGCCATTTGGTGAAAAACAAGGAGACAAATCAGCGCCCAGGTATGTCGTTATTTTTCTCGGCTCCCCTCGCGGCTTGAAAACACCTCGTTTCTTTTTTACAGACACCATCCAGATGTCTCCGAGAGCATCTTCCCGGTATGAAACGAAAGCAATATTCTCTCCGTCCGGAGACCAGGCCGGCATGATATCGTCTGCCTGATGTTTAGTAATTTGATAAGCCGTCCCTCCTTTAACTGATTTAATCCAAATCTCCATATTTCCATTACGTTTGGAAGCAAATGCTACCCATTGACCATCCGGGGAAACCGCCGGATATAAATCTGTTTCCGGATGTGTTGTAACCTGATGGTAAATATACGTCAGATCGAACAAATCTTCGCTGACAGATGGGGGCTGGCTCGTTAACATTTGCATCAATCCACCGATTCGATGTTTTGAACAAAACGTTGAAGTCACAAAAAGAATAAATAAAGAAAAAAACAGCCTGACTATTAATCTTCGTCGCATATTTGTCGCCTATATCGTCTTTTCCGTTTTAACAGCTACTCTTGCCATTTAAAATAAGAAAGATCATATATGGTTATCCCACACATGATCTTTATTTTTTTTAAATTAAATCAATTGCTCAAATTTTATTCTCACACCATTTTATTTCTGAATCCATTCTCCGTTATCATTTTGAATCCACGAACCGGAAGGCGCATTGTCTTGATTAATGTTTGCGAAAACACCAGCAACGTTCTTTTCTCCAGCTTCAGCCGCGTATTCATTTAATAGTATTATCCTGTCCATGATTGTTTTACGGTAATCATTTTCACTTTTTATAATCTGAACCACCCGATTTTTCAGTTCCGAATCATTTTCCAACTTTTCAGCATCAATCAGTTCTAATAGCCCTTGATTGTTTTCACCAACATAACCTTTTTCCAAAAATTCTACAATATCATCTTTATTAAACTTTCGCCCACGCACCGCTTCAAGTACGCGTTTTTTTTCATCAGACATTGTTGTTTGTTGATTTGTATTGGTAGAGCGCACAGACGCCAACGTCCAGACATCTTCTTCGATCTGCTCATAAGTTCCGATAACTTGATTCTCCAAAGCGGTTTTTTCTCCGGTAATGTTGACCTCCGGTGCTTTAACGCTGCATTGATTGATCAGCAATGCCAAAAAGAAAATGCTTAAAAGAACAACCGGATAGCTTGAAATAAATCTTCTTGTCTTCATTTATCTATCCTCCTTGATTTTACATGAATTACTTTTAATATATTAAATCTCAGTATCAGCGATTGTGAGCCGGATCAATAAATGGAAACTATCTTTTCCAAACATTAATAAAAGCGCGCAGCGAACGGGAAATCGCTGAAATTAATGTAGCAAATTCTATAATGGGTTGCTGCAATTTCTCCTGTAATACTCTTTCAAACTCGTTCACCCGGGTGATTGTCTGTTTTATTTCTCCGACGCTCCCTTCCACCATATCCATTTGTTGCCGGATAGACTGAACGATTTTTTTCACATCATTTACTACAATTGTTAAATCATGTGAGATGGGCGCAATTTGCTGGCGCGTTGTGTCCAAAATTTTCTCGGCTTCTCTGGCAGTTCTTCTGAACTGAAATAAGACAATCAACAGACCAACCACAAAAACGACAACGAACACAGCAACACTTATTTCGAGTATCATTTTATTGTTCCTTATTATTCAATTACGACTTTTTTGATTTTGCTTTGTCAATCTCTTCTTTGAAGGTTTTTTTGCTTGTTTCAAATGCCTCGCTTATTTTAGCTTTTTTTTCTTTGATATTCTTCTTTCCGGTGTCAATCGTATCAGATATTTTTGCAATATTTTTTTCTATTTCTTTTTTTGCGTCTGCGGATAAGTTTTCACTTTCTTGAAGAATGTCTTCAAATTTTTTCTTCGCTTCCGCGAATTTGGCTTCAGCTTCTTTCCTGAGCTGTTCGGCTCGTTTTAAACCGTCAGCCAGTGCTTCACCTGAGATTTCTTTTGCTTCTTCGTACAGTTTCTCCGCCTCCGATTTAAGTTTAGTTGATTTTTCCTTAATATCATCTCTCATTTCTCTTCCGGTTTTAGGCGTATAGAGCAGGGCTAATCCGGCACCGATAAATCCGCCTAACAATATACCCTTAAAAAACGACAGAGCCGAACCTGTTTTTTCTCTTTCTTCCATGATCTAATCTCCTTAAATAAATGGTTAAACAATATTTAAATTACAATAAAAATTGGATAAAGTCAAGTTATTTATTAAATTCAAATAGCACAGTTTAGATGAATCTAATTGGAAATATATTCGTAACATTTCTGTAATCTTATTTTGCTACATTCAAACTTTATTATTGACATTTAACGAAATATTATTTATTTTTTTACCATACTTTTAAAAATTTTGCAAACCCAATATATATCATGCCAAAAAGAGAAAAAAAAATTGGATTGGCGCTTAGTGGCGGAGCAGTTCTCGGAATTGCTCATCTTGGTGCAATAAAGGTATTAGAAGAACACCGGATTCCAATCGACTTGATTGCCGGTACAAGTGCTGGTTCTTTGGTTGGTGCTTTTTTAGCTGCTGGTTACTCCTCAGATCAATTGTACGAGATGGTAAAATCACTTTCATGGGACGATATTGGCAAAGTGACAATCCCTAAAATGGGGCTTTTAAACAGCAAAGAACTTGAAAAATTCATTGATGATGAACTGGGCAGAATAGACATTACTTCGCTCCCAAAGCCCTATGCTGCCGTTGGAGTGGACTTAAGTACAGGACAGCAGGTTATTTTCAGAAACGGTCCGGTCTCTGAAGCAGTACGGGCAAGTTGCGCTATCCCCGGCGTCTTTACTCCTTTGATCAAAGATAAAAGCGTTATTGTCGATGGAGGGGTTCTCAACTTTCTTCCAACCAATGTCGTCAAAGAAATGGGCGCAGATTATGTGATCAGTATCAAGCTCATGCCGTCAATTACAAAAAACAAACCGCCGCAGAATATTATTCAAGTTTTGGTCAACTCCTTTGTCTTAGCCTTGAGTCAGATCGCAGAGCACTCACCTCAGGGGGATATCACTATTACCCCTGACTTAACCGGCTTAAATCCACACGATTTTAAACAAGCTGAAAAATTATACCGACAGGGTCAAATTGCCGCGCTCCAAAAAATCGATCAAATTCGACAGGAGCTAACAGATGAAAATCAAAAAAAAGGCTTTCTTGAAAATCTAAAAAAGCTGTTTTAAAATAATTTAAAAAACTTCGGAGGTTTCCGTGGGAATATTAACACTCGAACATGTTAACAAATCGTTTAACAACCTGAAAGCGGTTCAGGACATTAACCTGGCTTTGCCTCCGGGAATCATTTTTGGAATTCTTGGTCCGAACGGCGCCGGAAAGACGACAACTATTCGCATGATTATGAATATTATCATCCCAGATGAGGGAAAAATTCTTATCATGGATCAACCGAACTCTCAAAAATTAAGGGACCAGGTCGGATACTTACCCGAAGAGCGCGGGCTCTACCGGAAAATGAAAATTCAGGAGCAATTGCTTTTCCTTGCCGAAATGAAAGGAATAAAGGCTTCGGATGCGCGTAAACGCATCGAATATTGGCTTAAGCGTTTCGATCTTTCTGAATGGGGAGATAAAAAAGTTGAAGAGCTTTCACGCGGGATGCAACAGAAAATTCAATTTATCGCGACTGTTATCCATGAGCCCAAACTTATTATCCTCGACGAGCCATTTACAGGCCTGGACCCTGTGAATACAGAGCTTATCAAAAATGTCATGCTTGAACAAAAGGAGCGAGGCGCAACAATCATTTTTTCAACCCACTTAATGGACCAGGTTGAAAAATTATGCGATTCCATCTGTTTGATTAATAAAGGTCGAACTGTCCTACAAGGTGAAATCAAGGGTATTAAAAAGAATTTTAGAAAAAATTCTGTACGTATGGAATATGAAGGTGATGCCAAATTTCTTGATGATTCTTCGCTTGTTCAACGAGTAAAAAAAGTAGATCAATTTACTGAAATTATTCCAGCAAACAACAAATCGGCAAAAGACGTTTTATTAAAAGCTTTAGAACAGGTGGAAATTATTAGATTCGAAGTCATGGAACCCTCATTGCATGAAATCTTCATTCAAACTGTCACAAAAAAGGAAGAGGAGCAGCCAAGTGAATAAATTATGGATCATTTTTAAACGTGAGTATTTATCAAGAGTCAAAACAAAGGGGTTTATCATTGGGACTGCTATTACACCATTATTTATTATTTTATTAACCATAGGCCCGGGCCTGCTCATGCAAATGGATTCAGAGAAAATTAAACATTATTCGGTAATTGATATGAGCGGCATCGTTTATGATGAGTTGACAGCGACCCTGAATGACACGGCCAAAACTGGTGAGCCTTTGTATCATTTTGAACAAGTACATTCAAGACCTGAAAATCTGGAAGATCAAAAAAAACAGTTGAGTCAGGCTGTGGACAACGGTAAGATTGACGGATACTTTGTGATTCCTGAAGATATTACGCAATCCAACAAGTCTGAATATTATGCTAAAAGTGTGAGTAATTTTGATGAAAATCGGCTTTATCGTAATGTGATATCAAGTATCATTACTGACTATCGTTTAAAAAAAAGCAATCTGGATCCGCAGCAAATTAAAACACTCACCCAACGAATTGACCTAAAAACTTTCAAAATCGAAAAGGGTGGTGAAGAAAAAGAAGATTCCGGTTTATCATTTGCGGTGACATTTATCATGGTGATGTTTTTGTACATGGCGCTTATCATGTACGGTGTTTTTGTGATGAGAAGCGTTTATGAAGAAAAACTATCCCGTGTTGTCGAAGTGATCATATCGTCCTGCAAACCATTTCAGTTAATGGCAGGGAAAGTTCTGGGTGTTGGCGCCGTCGGACTCACACAATATGTTATTTGGGCAGTCGTCGCAGGGCTTTTGACGGTTTATTCAGGAACGATCATTTCTACCTTTTCCTCCTCGGCTGAAAGTTTAACAATACCCACGATTCCGATTTCCGTGTTAGTTTATTTTGTGGTGTTTTTTATTTTAGGTTACTTATTATATGCCACACTTTACGCAGCAATGGGCGCCATGGTAAACAGCGACCAAGATGCGCAACAACTTCAATTTCCGATCATGATGTTTATCATCATCGCGTTCTTCTTCGCTTTTTACATTATTCGAAATCCTGATTCCAATTTAAGTCAAATTGTATCAATGATTCCGTTTTTCTCGCCGATCACCATGTTCACCCGTATTTCTGTGCAGACGCCGCCGTTTATTGAAATTTTTATGTCATTGGCAATTTTGGTCGTGACAATATTTTTGCTGATCTGGGTGGCAGGAAAAATCTTTCGGGTAGGGATTCTCATGTACGGGAAACGTCCGACACTTCCGGAAGTAATAAAATGGTTAAAATATTAAGGGCAGATTTTTAATAAAAAAAAGAGTTGCCTTTCCCATATTGGCGACTCTTTTTTTTTGTAAAATCCTTGTAAAAAAATTACCCACTAACATTTTTAAGATAACTTATCGATGATACGAACGTATTGGGGGTATTGTAATTTGAGTTGTCTCGTATCAGCCAACTCAAAATCCTCGAAATCAAATCCCGGTGCAACGAAACAGCCAGCCAACGTATACGAATTTTCATCCACCACCTCGGCTCCAAACCAGTTCCCTGCTTCGACCATTCTCTGAAAAAACTCACCATTATCTAAATTCGCGCCAAGCACTTCCTTACGATAATTTCCGTTTCGGTCGATTATGTGAATTAGAAGAGGACTTCCCCAATAAAAATTCCAGATTTCATCTGATTTTAAGCGGTGGAATTTTGACACCTCACCAGAAGGAAGTAGATAATAGATGGACGTATAAGCTTTTCTTGATGAATCATATCGCTCCGGCAAACCGTCAGCATCTATCACATCATTAGAACGGTAAGTCTCTCTGAAATATCCGCCTTCAGGGTGTGAAGTCAGCGCCAATTGTTCAATCCAACGTTCAATTGTTTTCTCTTTGCCTTTCATCAATATTTCTCCGTTTTGCTAATGACAATCTCTATCAACCTTTTACATCGAAGAAACAGATTTTCCAAAAAAATCATCATCTCTCAATTCATTTGAAGCAAAGACAGCGTTTTGTTACTTATTTTCCGTGAAACCACCTCAACGTTTGCAATTTCTGATGCACTGGAAATCGCATTAAAACTGAAATCGTCCATATCAGGTGTCCAATCGCCGTCGCCGGATGTAGTTAAAATGATCATTTTTTCTTGATTTTCATGCTCATCCAAAAATGCAGAGACCTTTCGATCCATGCCCCAAGCCATACAGGTATTTAAAATGATGACTGCCGAATAGGAATCGACATTCTCCTGATTTAAATCCTTCAACCCAATCAGTTTGATATAAACCAGCCTATCTTTCAGCGCCCGGCAAACGTGATTAATCACTGCATCTTTAAACTCACTTTTGCGTGACGCCACTAACACTTTTTTCTCCAAAGATTGATCGTTGATCTCTTTACTTTGAATGTCTTTCTGCGGCCAAATATAACGCGGAACCGAACAACTAAGCTGAATAGATGTCACAATAATAATTAGCAGATATAGTGCGCGGGACTCTCGTTTCAAAGTCAACCTCTTCATTAAATATCAATGGACAAAAACAAATCAACTTCATTGATTTTTACGAAGGTAATGTTTTTATATTACAAACATGTTATCAGATTATATTTTATTCAAGTGCTACACATTGTTCTGTGAAAGATAATGTGAAAACTTCAAGAATTTTTCACATTTATTTTGGCAGAAAAATCATCCGCTTAATTATAGAAGATGTGCCTGATTTCAGTTGATAAAAATAAAGCCCGGCGCTCACTTTGTTGCCAGATTCATCCGACCCATCCCAATACTTGACATAATGACGGTTTTCATGGTATGCATTGATTACGGTCTTTACTTTTTGACCACGAACATTGTAAATCGTGATGCTGGCTTTCCCTGGTGTCAAAACATCATATTCAATCGTAGTGAAATCCATAAACGGATTGGGGTAATTATCACACAATCTGAAATCTTGAGGCGCCAATTCCTGTTTTGAAAATGTTGTATCATCGGCGATGAACGTATAAAATTCATTTGGTGCGTTATGGGGGTGAAATTTCTGCTGACCGGATGAGTCTGCTGCCGAATAATAAAACTTAACTGTTGTATTTTCAGGTTGCTTCGGTATCCAAGCCTGATATTCATCAGCCTGTTTGGAAGGTGCCAATTCCATTTGCAAAAATTCATCGTTTTCAGTAGCAAAATAAACGAACAGCGAATCCGAGATTAGTTTGTATTTGGAATAAATCTTCACTTTTACCAAATGACCGCGGTACTCATCATGAACAATCGCGTGCTGATCCACAAAAAACAATCCATGATAGAATAAAGCGTCGCAGGCATTTACTAACCCCCAGCCATAATCATTATTGGGAATTGCGGAATTATTCGCTGTTTCACGAAGCGCTTCTCTCACCTGCAATGGCGTTAAGTAGGGATGCGCCTGAAGAATTAACGCGGCAACCCCTGCCACCAGCGGACTGGAGAGCGAGGTTCCTGAAGCCGTACGATAAGTATCCAGACTTCCCGAACGAACCGAATAAACACTACTTCCCATGGCAACGACATCGGGTTTTATTCGGCCATCAGCAGTGGGACCTCGAGAGCTGAAATTAATCAGATTCCCGTTTTTATCTGTCGCGCCTACAGAAATCACATAATTACCATCAGCCGGGGCAATCATGTGATACCACGAATTATTTCCCTCGTTTCCCATGCTATTGACAAGGACAACCCCTTTTCTAACCGCAATATCCGCCGCGATTGTCGTCACTGCCGTATGTCCGTCCATATCAGAGTAATTGTACCAATCATTATAACCCAAGGAACTGTTGACAACATCAGCCCCCTCTCGTTCCAGCCACTCCAGACCTGCCACCCAAAAATCTTCTTCCTGCTCGTATTCATTGACATCATCTTCTGTTTTTGCTAAAAGAAAAGTGCCATTAAACGCGGGACCGATCAATTTGCCTTCCTTAAATCCGGCTAAAGCCGAAAGCGTAATTGTGCCATGATTGTGCTGGCTCGGCGAGTCTTCTTGTTCATTTTGAGTCGTGCTATCCCGATTTATAAAATCGTATTCTTTCATCACCATCAGATGAGAAAAAGCTTCGTGATATTTATAATCGTATCCTGTGTCCAGCATCCCGATCACAATCCCCGAACCATCCAATCCCATTTCATGAACTTCGGGAACGCGTATCAACTCATTTTGATAGATTGAATAGCCATAATCAAACTCATAAAGGTCTGACTTCTTTAAAAGATGGTCGGGCTGACTCTCCGGTAATTCTATTTTGAAGCGAGAAACCTTTTTTATCTCGTTGATAAATGGCAAATTCTTAACTGCTTCCATTTGCTCGCTTGTCATTCGACAGCTTACGGCATTTAACCATCTGGATTTGACGATTGGCTCCACCCCAATTTTCTTTATTTCCGAAAGATAAGAAGCATACAGCGGCAAATCCGTCTCATCGACTATTTGACCATTGTTAACAACTTTAGCCCGACGCACAATTGTCCTTTGAGGTAAGTTCTCTTTAATCGTATTGAATTTTTGTTTTATCTCTATTTGAGTAAAGCCTTTATCACTGAAAAACAACCAGTATTTATCCTGTGCCTTCGCCATCATTGGTGTGAGCAATATCAAAATAAAACAAATAGCCCGTTGAGCCATGATTTGTCTCCAAAAATAATTTTCTAAAAATTTGTGTTTTTTATTCTACAAAATTTCATGCTGTTGTGTTTCATAATTTTTTAAAATGAAATTTTTATTTGCAAGTTAACAATATATTCTTTAATTTAAGATGATTATAGTAATAACAAAAAACAAGGATTAAATTGAGCAAATTTGCAGACATCGCCTTACCTTTGCCTGTTTTTCAAAATTACACCTATGAAATACCGGAAAACATGGAACAACTCATAAAGCCGGGTTTTCGGGTATTGGTGCCACTGGGAAAACGGAAGATGACCGGCTATGTGGTTGCAGTAAAGAATCGATGTGACCGCCGTGACCTGAAGACTATCCACGACATCCTCGACCCGGAACAGGTAATCTCCGAGGAATTACTCAATTTAGCTTCATGGATTTCATCATATTACATTTGCTCTCTGGGTGAAGCCATTAAGGCCATGCTTCCGGGGGGCATCAACCTGGAATCGAAAACGTTTATAAAACTCATCAAACCACAACAAGAAATCGAAGATTATTTGCAAAAGAACCATGTTCCGCGTCAGGAAAAAATTTTAAATCAACTAAAAAAGCACAACCAAATAACGGTTCAACAATTAAGAAGACAATTTCGGGACACCAATCTTTCCTCGTCCATTGAAAAACTTTCCGAAGCCGGTTTGATAAAACAGGAAATTCACATGACGAAAAATCCGACGCGGATAAAATACGAAAACTGGATCAAAATCGGAACACGTTATCAAGATTTGACCGAGTTCAGCAGGCTGTTGCAACGATTGGAAGATCGTTCACCAGCGCAGGCACGATGTTTAAATATCATCCACCAAAAAAAAGAAATCTCTCTAAAAGACCTGCTGAAATTATCCGCATCGAGCTCCGGCGTCATTCAGTCGCTGGTTGAAAAAGAATATGCCATTAAATTCAAAAAAGAAGTTTTTCGGTCTTATTATCAGACATCTTCGGAAATCGTTCCTCTCAACATCATGCCCAATGAATATCAACGACGCGCCATCTACCATATTCATCAAGCGGTCGAAGAGGAAAAATTCAAAACCTTTCTGATCCATGGCGTCACCGGCAGCGGAAAGACACAGGTTTATATCGAAGCTATTAAAAAAGTGCTTACCAAAAACAAATCCGCCATAGTGCTGGTTCCCGAAATATCTTTAACACCGCAAACCGTAAACCGATTTACCCAAAATTTCCCCAATCAGGTTGCCGTACTCCACAGCCGCATGTCAAGCGGCGAACGATATGATTCATGGCGAAAGCTAAAGCAGGGGGAGTTTAAGATTGCCATTGGCCCGAGATCTGCCATTTTTGCGCCGTTAATAAATCTGGGGCTCATTGTTGTGGATGAAGAGCATGAATCATCTTACAAACAGTACGAAGGGAATCCGCTCTACAATGCCAGGGACGTGGCAGTTTATCGGGGAAAATTAAACGAAGCGACCGTTATTTTAGGATCAGCAACTCCTTCTGTTGAATCCTATTATAACGCCCGAACACAAAAATATCACTTGTTGGAACTACCGCTACGAATAGATGACATCCCGATGCCAAAGGTTGAAATCGTTAATATGGCGCAGGAACGAAAAAGGTATCCCGGACAAGATGTCTCAATTATCTCAAAAACACTCCAGCAAAAGATAGCAGAAAAACTATCCCGCAAAGAACAAATAATTGTATTACAAAATCGTCGGGGATTCTCAACTTACATCAAATGCAAGGACTGCGGATACATTGAAAAATGTGAACATTGCGAAATCACACTAACCTATCATTCCCGGGGACACCGATTGCGATGCCATTATTGCAATTTTAATAAAATGGCGCCAACCGTTTGTCCCAACTGTCAGGGACATGATATTCTCTATCGCGGAATCGGCACACAAAAAGTCGAAGAACAAATAAACAAGCTGTTTCCCGAGGCACGAGTAGTTCGGATGGACCTCGATACCACACGCGGAAAATGGGCTCACGATAAAATTCTGACAGACTTTGGCAAAGGCAAATTCGACATTCTTCTCGGCACACAAATGATCGCCAAGGGGTTGGATTTTCATAATGTCACGTTGGTCGGTGTCATTTCAGCCGATACAAGCTTGTTACTGCCTGATTTCCGATCAACAGAACGGACATTTCAATTACTGACACAAGTATCAGGAAGAGCGGGAAGGAAACAGATGCAGGGTGAGGTCTTAATTCAAACCTACTCTCCCGACAATGTCGGGCTGAAATTTGCCAAGTCTCATGACTTCAAAAGTTTTTTTTATAACGAATTGCCGATGAGACAGCAGTTGACATACCCCCCTTTTGGGAGGCTGGTTTACATTCTTTTTAAAGGTGAAAATGAAGACACCGTAAAAGAGACAGCAGACACTTTCTTCGACAAACTCAATTTTCCGGACAGTAGTGGTAAAATTTTTGGACCTTCCCCTTCTCCGCTATTGAAAATCCAGGATCAATATCGCTGGCAACTTATTATTAAAAGTGACAAAAAAAAGGATCCATCCGGTAAATTTATAATAAAATGTTTAACGGATGCGCTCACATTTTACAAATCAGGCAGAAAAAAACGTGGCGTTAAGATATCAATTGACATTGATCCAATATCGCTTTTATAAAAATTATTTTATTGAAAAAACTGAAAATCTACTTGCATTAAACCATTAAAAAAATTATATTAAATAATTATTTAACAACTTTTCTGAATTAGGATCACCCTTGAGATACGCAATTATATCAGATATTCACAGTAATCTTGAAGCGCTAAAAACGGTATTGCTGGAAATTGAAAAAGAACAGGTTGACAAAATTTTTTGCCTGGGTGATATTGTTGGGTATGGTCCTTATCCGAACGAATGTATCGAATTGGTCAAAAAGAATTGTGAAATCATCCTGGCGGGGAATCATGATTATGCCTGTATCGATCGGGATGAATTAATGTATTTCAATCGTTTCGCCAAAGAAGCCATAGAGTGGACATTATCCGTGCTCACAAAAGAAAACATTAAATTCATTTCCGAACTGCCGTTTCAGTCTGTAAGGAACAATTTTTGCATGGTTCATTCTAATCCATATAGACCAGAGTCCTGGGAATATATTTTGGATCTGGACGAAGCGATTTTTAATTTTTCCAAATTTAATGAACAAATTTGTTTTATCGGTCATTCGCATCGTCCGATTGTTTTTCTTGAGAGCGATGAACAAAAATACAGCACATTAGAAGATTCCAAAGTTTTTATTAATTCAAATTTTCGCTACATTATCAATGTGGGTAGCGTAGGTCAGCCTCGGGACAATAATCCGGCGGCGGCTTTTTCACTTTTTGACACTTCAGAACAATCATCTGAATTAATACGAGTTGGTTATGACGTTGAGAAAACATGTACAAAAATGAAAAAGTTGGGATTACCTCAATTTTTAGCTGACCGTCTTTTAACTGGCAAATAACTGGCATTAATTGACATCGTTTTAACAGGGAGATATTCAACTATGAATTTTGAACAAGGAGGCCACACACAACCAATCGTTCTGTCCGGTGAGATGTACAAGGCGATTTCTGAAGTTATTTCAGAACTTTCATCAAAAACACGGGCTAAAACGATTATCTTTTCTGATATGAACGGGCATCCGATAACACAAAGAGGAAATTCAGCAGACCTGGACATCTCGAATTTATCTGCTTTAGCCGCTGGTGATTTTTCTGCGACCACTGAAATTGCCAAATTGATCGGAGAAAAAAAGCAGTTTAAATTCATTTTTCATGAAGGTGAAAAGTATAATGCCTATCTTTCGAACGTCGGTAACGATTTCTTATTGATTATCATATTCGACTCTCAAACTGCACTCGGTATGATTCGCATTTTTACCAAACGCGCCACGAAGACGCTGTTAGAGGTTTTGGAAAAAGCAAAAACAAAAGAAGAATCCACCTCTACATTTGTCGATGTTGATTTTAACAAATTTCTTAATGATGAACTGGACAAGGCTTTCAATTTTTAGATGGCTCAAGGTTTGAATAATTGGGTTGATGATGATTAATGGTATGAATAGCGTATATGTTTATCAATTGGGCGACACAGGAAATCACATTAAAGATTGTTTATTACGGACCCGGACTAAGCGGCAAAACAACGAATCTTAAATACATCTATCAACATTTGGATCCTTCATTGCGGGGAAATTTAGTCACACTGAATACCCGAGAAGATCGCACACTTTTTTTTGATTTTCTTCAACTCGAATTTGGAAAAATTTTAGGTAAAAAACCGCGCTTTAATCTTTACACTGTTCCCGGGCAGGTCTATTACGCGCAGAGCAGAAAATTAATTTTAGCCGGGGTTGATGGGATTGTCTTTGTCGCCGACGTACAAAAGGATCGCTTAAACGACAATCTGGACACACTATTAGATCTCGAGCAAAACTTGATTGGCATGGGGAAAACATTGGAAAGTTTCCCCTGGGTTCTTCAACTCAACAAAGTTGATCTGCCCAATAAAATCGACAAAAAACTCTTGCAGCAAAAATTAAATTTCTTTAGTGTTCCACAATTTGAAAGTATTGCCACCCGGGGTGTTGGCGTATTGCAAACATTAAAATCCGTAATTAATCTTGTGGTATCCAATATCCACCAAAAAGTATAAAGGGAAACAAAAATGAATAAAAATCAACAACCACCTCAACAGCGTATCGAAGCTTTCATGGCCGAAGTGGTCAAGTTAGGCAATTTTGAAACAGCCTACTTAATTTCCGAAGAAGGACTCACTTTGGCACACACGAAAACCGACACGGTGATCCCGGAAGACCGGTTAATTGAAATTTCCGTACTTTTCCAGGAAATACAAAAAATGGCTGACTTGATGGGAAGCATCTCTCAAATCAAAGAGTTGGTTATTGAAGGACATAACAAACGCAAAATCATCTTGCGTTTTTTCAAAGCCTTTGATCAAAAAGTCATCCTTGCTTTAATCATCCCTCCCCAAAAATCATATCGCCAATTTACCAACAAATTAGTCTGCTTAGTGAAGAAAATTTCTGATTAAATTTCATTGTTTTTTAGAATATTTTTTCTTATCTTGAAAACCGCGGCTTCGAATTTTGAGTGGGCGGTTTTTTCACATTTCCGTTTGATGCTCAAATTTAACAATAAATGATTTTTTTTTATCGCAAGGAATCCACTACGTGAAGAATCTATTAGAAAATTACCTTCAAAACCTGTCTGATACTTCAAAACACGAGGACGCTCGCGAAGAAAGCTACTACAAACACCTCGATGCTCTGATTAAGCAGTATGCTGAAATTCAGAACATAAAAAACATTGATGTTACCATACTTCCCAAAAAAACCGAAGCCGGAAATCCTGATTTTCGTATTTGGGATGGCAAAAATCATATTACCGGCTACATCGAAGCAAAAGAACCGTCTGTTACAAATCTCGATCACATCGAAGGCACAAAACAGTTAAAACGCTATCTATCGACCTTTCCAAATGTTATTTTGACCAATTTTTATGAATTTCGACTTTACAGGAACAGACAACCTATCGCGCAAGCAATGATCGGGCGTCCAGTAATTGCCAAAAAATTAAAAACAGCCCCACCAGTAGAAAATGTTGACAAACTGATTGAGCTGTTTGATCGCTTCTTTTCCTTTTCTTTGCCAAAAGTACAAACCGCCCGTTCATTGGCTATTGAGCTTGCCAAACGGACCCGTTTTTTGCGTGATGAGGTTATTGCTGTTGAAATGGCTGAAAACGATAGCAAAGGACATAAACAGATCATCGGTTTTTTTGAAGCATTTAAAAAATATTTAATTACAACGCTAACGGAAAAACAATTCGCTGATCTTTATGCCCAAACTATTACCTATGGTTTGTTCGCGGCAAGGACAAGAGTTCCCACAAATCAAAAAGAGTTTAACCGCAGACGTGCTATTAACTATATCCCACATACTATCGGGATATTACGTGACATTTTCGAGTTTATTTCTTTGGGACAACCGCCCAAGTCATTACGAATCATAGTGGATGATATTGCTGAAATCTTAAATGTCGCCGACGCTAACAAAATATTGAGTGAATATCTGCGTACGGGAAAGGGCAGAGACCCGATCATTCATTTTTATGAGACTTTTCTGTCAACCTACGATCCAGAAATTCGTGAGCGTCGTGGTGTCTATTACACACCAGAAGCAGTAGTCGGCTATATCGTCCGTTCCATCCATTCCATCTTAAAATCGTATTTTGGACTAGCGGATGGTCTTGCCAGCGAAAAGGTAAAGTTGCTCGATCCGGCGGGAGGAACATTGACTTTTCCCGCTGAAGCCATTCGGCTGGCAGCTAATGAATATCAGGAAAAATACGGCGAAGGGGGATTACATCGCTGGATCAAAAAACACATTCTTACCAACTTTCACGCTTTTGAGCTGATGATGGCGCCTTATGCAATCGGCCATTTGAAGATGGGTTTTATCTTTGACGAATTGGGCTACAAAATGTCTGATGACGAACGCTTCAAACTCTACCTGACTAATACGCTGGAGATGGAAGAAATAGAACAAATTGCTATTCCCGGACTTTCTTCGTTAAGCGAAGAGAGTCATTTAGCAGGAAAAATAAAAAAAGAAAAGCCAGTGCTTGTCATTTTAGGCAATCCGCCTTATAGCGGCATCTCTGCCAATATTAACGAATGGACAGAACGGTTACTCAAAGAAGACATTGACGGGACTCAAAGCTATTATAAAGTGGACGGTCAGCCGCTCGGAGAACGAAATCCGAAATGGCTTCAGGACGATTATGTAAAATTTCTACGCTTTGCCCAGTGGAAAATCCAAACTTCCGATAACGGTATCGTAGGCATGATTACCAATCATAGTTATCTGGACAATCCAACTTTTCGTGGTATGCGTCAAAGCTTAATGAAAACTTTCGATGAAATATATATTCTTGATTTACACGGTAACAGTCTGAAAAAAGAAACCACTCCCAATGGCGATAAAGATGAAAATGTTTTTGATATTCGTCAAGGCGTGGCGATTGCCCTGTTTATCAGAAACAAAAAAAGGAAAGAAACCAAGACCTTTCACGCCAACTTGTATGGTTTACGTGAAGAAAAAAGTGACTGGCTTAATAATCATCAATTCCGAACAGACAATTATGCTAATATAAAGCCTCAAAGTCCCTATTATTTTTTTATAAAAAAAGATACCACAAAGATAAAACAATACCTTGAGTGGAAAAAGATAACAGAAATATTTCCGCTTAATGGTGTTGGTATGACCACTGCAAGAGATGATTTTGTAATTGATTTTGAAAAATCAGTGATTAAAAACCGAATACGGTTATTTAAAAATTCAAAAGAGGATAATGAAACTCTCCATACATTTTTCCAAATTAATAAGAAAAAAGGGTGGGATATCCGTAAAGCATGGAATACGTTACAGTCAATATCTGATACAGAATTAGAAAATTTTATATATCCCGTTGCATACCGCCCCTTTGACACCCGATATATCTTTTGGCACGATTCGGTAGTATGGCGGACAGTTAAACGTGTAATGCATCATATGCTGAGGGGGAGAAACCTTGGATTGTTAACACACAAACGTGAAGAATTAAATCTTCCTTGGAGTCATGCACTGATTACAAATCATATTACAGAACATGGGGTCCTATCTTCAAAAACTACAAATTATCACTTTCCTCTCTATTTATTCAATAACAATGAGGAAAAAATTTCCAGTATTGGATCCACAGTATTAATGGTTTTTGAACCTCAAGCAGTATACCAACAGAGAACTCCCAACATCTCACCAGTCATTTTTGAAAAATTAGAAAAAAAATATAACAGAAGGCCATCGCCGGAAGATATACTTTATTATATTTATAGCATTTTTTACAGCACCATTTATCGTCAAACATATATTGAGTTTTTAAAGATAGACTTTCCCCGTGTGCCTTTTACTGTAAATTATGAACTGTTCAAAAAATTAGTCGATCTCGGTAAACAACTGGCCGACCTACATCTACTGAAAAGTTCATGGCTCGATTCACCAGCAACTAAATACCGAGGCAGCAGCGAAAATGACCGAATCGAAAAAGTTACTTATAATAAAAATGAACGCCGTGTTTACATAAATCCTGCAAAATTTTTTGAAGGTATCTCGCCGGAACTTTGGGATTATCACATCGGCGGGTATCAAGTTTTACAAAAGTATCTTAAAGATCGTAAAGGCAGAAACATGGATGATTCAAGGAAATACTGTCGGATTGTGACTGCTATAAGTAAAACGATTGAAATACAAGAAGAGATAGATCAAATTTACCCGAAAATAGAAAGTAAACTCCTCAACCTATAAACATTCAACATTGGCTTAAAATATGACCCATACAAATAATGAACAGTCAGAAAAAGAAAAATCAGCAATAATAAAAAATGACAAATAAACAAGCAACCAATTTCATAGCCACCTTCTCCTGGATTCTTTACGATTTTGCCAACACTATCTATTCAATGAATATTGTTTCCATGTATTTTTCGACCTGGCTTGTGGTTGATTTAGCATTAGGCGATCAATATGTCAGCCTGGCGAATTCACTTTCGATGATATTAGTGGCAGTGACAATGCCTATTTTAGGGGAGATATCTGATCGGTATCATCGTAAAATGCCTTTTCTGATCATCTTTACACTATTGTGCGTTTCTTTTACTTCGCTGATTGGCGTTGCCGGTTACACCATTTCAGATAAAATGGTTAAGCTCTCATGGGTGATTATCTTTTTTATCGTTGCCAATTATTCTTATCAGGGTGGATTGGTTTTTTATAATGCGCTGTTGCCCAATGTTTGCTCAAATCGAAGTATCGGTCGAGTATCAGGATATGGCGTTGCTTTTGGTTATTTAGGTTCAATTATGGGCTTGATTTTTGTTTTACCGTTCGTAGAAGGATCGATCTTTGGGGTTACGTTGCCTTTTATTCGCGGCGGAGGAAGCGTTGCAGCCTTTATTCCTTCAGCCGCCCTGTTTCTGTTTTTTTCACTGCCAGCCTTCTTTTTTATCAAAGACGCCAAACCAGACATCGCGGTTAAAAAGCAGTTGAAATTTGATATAAAAACTTCGTTCAAAAAGGTTATTGACGGGCTCACGAACACACGAAAATATCCCGGTGTCACCCGTTTTTTAGTCGCCAAATTTTTTTATGAAGATGCAATTCAAACAGTGATTATTTTCATGGCGATTTACGCCCAAAAAGTGATGAATTTTTCCAAAGCTGGAACCACACAATTTTTTATTGCAATAATTCCATCTGCGATTGTCGGATCAGCTATTTTTGGAATATTGACCGACCATCTTGGTCCACAGAAAACACTTCGCATTGTTTTACTGGGTTGGATTGCATGTTTAATCGCTTTAACCCTGACCATGAATCAAGTCGCATTTTGGATCATCGGTGCACTGGTGGGCGTCTTTTTGGGATCAACCTGGACTTCTGCCCGCCCATTGCTAATTTCTTTAGTCCCAAGAGAAATGCTGGGTGAATTTTTCGGCCTCTATTCTTTATCCGGGAAGATCGCAGCGATTTTTGGACCGATTATTTGGGCTACGGTGGTAAAACTTTTCGAAAGCTACGGCACGATTATCAAATATAAAGCTGCTATCAGCGCACTGATTTTAATGGTAATTATCGGGTACATTATTCTTAGTAAAATACCCAACATTAAAATGAAAACCACATAACCGCTTAACCAAGCAATTTAATTTGTAGCTATTGAGCCATAAAGTCACAGAGGACTCGGAGAGCAAATCAATAAAATTTAGGACAGATACTTTTCTTATTTCTGAGAATCAGGGTTTCAGATTAAATTTCAAAACCACATCATTACACTAAAACCTATGAATTGATTATTGAAATGCCTCCGTACTCTCTGTGTCTCTGTGGTATTTTTTGTTGTCTGAATGGTCACTTTAATTTTAACCTAAGATCATTAATTTGAGATGCTCATGGTAGATGATATTAGCCTGTTAAAACGCTCGATCTCTCGAAAGATAATCTTATTTTTGTTCTTTTTTTTCGTGACTTGCTCGACAGTGAACCTGTTAAGTTTGCAGCGAATTTCCATCAACCTTCTTGGCAGTGTTGCTTTTATTAAACTAAGCACAACAATCAGCTTTTTTAGTGGACTGGGCGCTGGGGTTTTATTCGCGAAATTTGGATCAGCACGTTTCAAAAAGGAAATTCACTTTTTTATATTTTCAAGCACCGCTTTGGGCGTGATGCTTATCATCTACTTCGCGATTTTACCTGTTGTTACAGTTTTAGCTAATTTCATCTTTCAGAAAACATTACATCAGTTTTTAATTCAGAATATTTTCTATTTCTTAATTCTATTTTTCCTCACTTTTTTTCCATCAGCCCTGATTGGCTGCTCACTAACAGCCATTTTTGGCTTCTTAACTAAAAACGCAGCTAACATTGCCCAAGAAATTAAGGTTTTGGCCGTGTTGTTTACCACTTCAATCGCGCTCAGTATCTTCCTGTCCGATTTTGCGTTTTTTCAAATAATTGGCACTAAACAGATTTTTGGATTTTCCGCGTTTTCTTTTTTAATCATAAGTACTGTAACTCGATTTTTCACAAAAAATTTTGACCCGAGCATCTATTTTAGATACGAGTCTTCTTATCAGCAATTGCAGCTTCCGTTTTCCGCCCAGGCGAATAATGACAATATGTTAGACAAGGCAATGTTTGTTTGCGCAGCCATGTTAAGTTTTCTTTTTGTTTCGCTATTACTTTTGTGGATGAGGATTGGTGTCTATTTTTACGGTACGACGAATTACGCATTAAGCTTTGCACTTATGAGCATCTTCATCGGGCTGGCCATAGGTTTATATTTTGCAGATCATTTTTTTCCTGAAACAATTCCATGCTATCCGGTTTTATCTGTTATCATCATCTTGTTTGGTGTAATTGGTATTTCATCTTTTTTTGTCATGCCGGTACTAAAAAACATCAACCACATAATTCATTCTTTGCTTGATCATTTTAGTTTCTGGCTAACGCAATTGACAGTTTTCACTCTGAACACTCTTTTAATTTATATTTTCCCTGCAGCTCTGTTTGGAATCGCCATTACCTTGATTTGCCAAATTATCATAAAAAACGAGCAAAACCTAACAAGAAACTTTGACCTTCTTAAGGCATTCATCTTTGGCGGTGCTGCTGCGGGAATTTTCATCACTGAATTCATTATTATCGCTATTTTTGGGGTTCAAAAAAGTATTATTTTAATTTCATTACTGTACTTCTTATTCGGCTTAATCATCCTTTTTATTTATTCGATTCAATTTGGAAAAATAAAACGCACATCGTTGGTTTTTATTTTTGTCGTCTTTTTATTCATTTTCATCTTACTAATTCCATCAAACACTATCCTTCGTATTTACAACTCCATCGGAGATCAAATTCATACATTTTACGTTACCGAAGTAATGGATGGGACGTTGACGCTTTATATAAACGAAAAGACCAATCAGATTGTTTTGGCTCAGGATGGCGAAACAATTGCAGAAAAGCCATTAAGCACTTTGGCTGTGGATGAAGTTAGTGGCTTAATACCGATGCTTTTGCATCCGAATGCGAACTCATTACTGTTGCTTGGCATGGATTCCGGACAATGCAGCAAAATGATACGCTCATATCCCATTGACCAGATTGAATTTGTTGAAAGCAGTAATAAAAAAATAGAACTTTTTAAAATTTTGAATGAAAACGAAAAGGAAGTTGGTAAACGCCATAACACCGAAATCACTCGATCCGATAAAACCAGGTTTTCGAAATTCAGGAAAAAAGAATACGACGTTATCATCAACAGAAGCCTGCATCCCGCAACCAAAAGCGCAGCCAACCAGTTCAGTGTTGATTATTATAAAAACTGTAAAAAATTATTGTCCCCCACGGGCATTTTTGTTACGTTGGTACCGCTATATGGCCTATCAATCGAAGACCTGAAAATTATTTTAAAAACATTCTTGCGCGTCTTTCCCCATTCGACAGTCTGGTACAATAATAACAAAATCAATTACCACATTCTATTAATTGGTTTCAATGATTCAATATTTCAAATCGATTTTAAACAATTTTCTAAAAATTTTGATAAACAGAAACATAATCCAGAATTGACACAAGCCGGTTTTAGCAATGTTTACGATGTATTTGATTGCTTTGTAATGGGACATGAAGAAATTGAAACCCTTACCAAGGGTTTGAGAATAAATACGGTCAACCGACCGCTGCTTGAATTTTCAACGCCAAAAACGCCACGCAGCCCCAAAAAAATGTGTCGGTTGCTGCAATTACTGAAGAGCTACCGTGAAGAAATCTATCCCTATTTAACAAACATCGACTCCTCTTACCAAAAAAGAGAATTCGTTGAGCTTGTCACTGATACATATTTCAAAAGCAGTGAAAAAGTATTTGATGGGTTGTGCGAAGAATTACGGGGTAATGAAGACGACGCGCTCCGTTATTATCAGCAAGCAATTGCTATTAACGGTCTGGAATACGGCGCCAAACGTTTTTTGGACGCCTATTTTGATCCTTTGTTATTCAGAAATCCCAACACGCCACCCCAATTCATGCGAAACGCGAAAATTTATTATCAGAAAACAGAGTATCAAAAGGCGATTGAATCTTTGCAGCAAGCCATTGAAATGGATCCGAATTATGCGCCGGCTTATTTTGGATTGGGGATGAATTATGAAACATTGGGTGAATTGGAGAAAGCAAAGGAGATGTACCAGAAAACACTGCTGCTAAAACCGGACTTGGAGAATGTTAAAAATCGGCTGGATGCCGTTAACAAAGAATTGGAATGAAATTTTTAACCACTGAGTTATCCAAGAGCACAGAGTTATGATCCATTTTTATCTTTGTGTTCTCCGTGTGCTTTGTGGTGAATCGCTACTCGAAATTTTGCTCAACGAATTAATAACATTTTAATTATACTCGCCTTTTGGTCGGTTGATAGTCCTGCAAAATACAATCCCGAACTGACCGGCTGACCAAATCGGTCGGTTCCGTTCCAATGAACTGAATAACTGCCCGGAAAGAATTTTTTATCAAACAACTGCTCAACGAGCTGTCCCCGAATGTTGTAAATTTTCAAACTCACGAATCCGGTTTTCTCGATACTGAAGTGGATGTTCGTTGATGGATTAAACGGATTAGGGTAATTTTGAAATATTTCATATTTTTTCGTTTTGACATCAGTCCCGATAACTTTGGTATGGGTTGGAACAAATAAAAATTGATCTTCAGACGTCGCCGGGTATTTATACTCCAAATAAATCTGATCTCCGCTGTCGACAATACTTTGCCCGCTTTTGAACGAAAGGAAAACTTCTACGATAAGATCCTCCCAAACAAGTGGCTGATTCAAATAAATCTGTCCGGTTTCATCGTATGGTGTCTTAAAAATGTAAATCAATTCTCCGGGCTGCCACTGACTATCTGGAACGGCTCGGTACTCGTTTTCTAAAAAGCCCGCATTTAATAAAGACACACGTTGACTGTTTTCCAGTTGCCACACATTAAATGGACACGGAAAAAATCCATCAGGTCCATCATTAGGAAAACTTATCATCCGAAATGCGGACTGTCCATTCGGGTTTCCGACAACCCCATTGGAATCAATCTCGTTAACAAACTCGAGCTCGATCAATTTTGGAAAATCATCTCCTTTTATCCGAGTAAATATGTGCCCGCTTTTCTTTATCCGACCATTTTCATCAACATCTTCAAACGCGCAGGGATGTCCATTTGGAGACTCCTGGCATGTCCCTTCAAACCCTCCGTGTGGTAAAAAAGCCTCGATTACTTTAAATCCGTCCGTAACCGGAAGGTTATAACCAAATTGTTCTGGCGGAGTCTGATTTTCGAGCAGAGTGTCATTGATCGTCTGGTCAATAAGATGGAACATTTTTTCATTAAATGGGCTTATCGAATCACTAACAGCAATGAGATATTGATGGTTCTTTAAAACGGCTGTGTCAATTATTCGTATTTTGAACATTGCTTTACTTTTTCCGGATATTTTATTCGGAATGATAATATCATGATCGAGCTCAAACGGGACGACATTTAAGCTAAACCAATTTTCATGTGACCATTGATGGTTTTTATCATCATGAATAATCGCGTCAAAATAAATCCTCGTTGTATCGTTTTCCGCCTGAAATTCATAGTAACTCGTTTCATCGCCATGAATGTACTCCGTGCTGTCAATTTCACCTGCAGCCAAATCGTTAAAGAAAAAATGTCTGTTCTGTGAGCTGATGACATCTCCTTTCGGATAAATAAAAATATTTGCCATATCGAAATCAAAGCCACTATTATTTTTGACCTCAAAATTCAATCGTACATTTTCACCCGGATTTATTTTACCATCAAAATTAATATGATTATCAAAAATATTTACTGATGAAACCATCAAGTTTTCCTTGACCAGCGTGAATTTTTCTGCACAGCGCTCGAACATGTATTTCTCTGAATTTATGTCGGTTATTCTTAAATTTAAATATAACGCCTGTGGAAATTCTTTGGAGTACCAAACATTTGAAAAATCACCGTCATCAAAATTTCCGTCATTGTGTTTCCCATCATCGAACAACTCAATATTGGCATGAACTGCTACTTCAAATTCATGTTGATCCATCGGTTTGACCG
>CAYYMH010000016.1:64403-86588 GCA_964472785.1 uncultured Cytophagia bacterium
TCAATATTGGCATGAACTGCTACTTCAAATTCATGTTGATCCATCGGTTTGACCGCCACATTGGTTAATGCTTTCACCTTAAATCTGCTTTGATAAGAATTCCTGGCGAGCCAAGCCACTTTTTTCAAATCAGAGATACTTATCAGGTGCGATTTTTTATGACCGACCGCAAATACAAAAGCAATCCGCTGAGTATCTCCCGGTGCCATAGAAAAAGGACCCGTACTCATCAGCGTCCTTCGATCACAATAAGGAAAAGAATGTTCATCCAACCAGCCTATCCGTTGCATTGGATCGCCATCGCGCATAAATGGTGTCGGTTCTCCGGTTTTTATATCAATTATGGGCATTCCCCGGGAATCGTAACCCTGCATTCTTTCGTATAACATTGTAGCGCCGCTATTTGAATAAGGAAGGTCATCATAGAGTGGATGCCCGCTGATGAATATCTGGTAAGCAGACATCGGTAAATTTTTCCTGTTGATCAAAGATTTTCCAAGTAGCTGAAATGCTGTATCACCCGAAGATTCAATGGTTGGTCCCTGAACCAAACAAAAACCAGCAGCAGGCACGATATCGCCATATATACTGTCATTAGAACGCCCATTATAAGTAAAGCCAACACCGATGGTTTTATCGCACCCATTTCGGTCGTCGTTGCCATTTCCCAAATCTGGGTCATGCCACATTCCGACATACGCATCTTCAATATGCTCACAACTTTTATTAATGAACGTATAATGTAAAAAGATCGTCCGCCCTAACAAAGTTTTATCATCATTGAACATCCACATCAGCACTTGCATTTCGAGGTTCAGTGGATTTGTGTGATAAGCTCTATTATGAAGCGCAGTATCTGCATCATTTGCTACATACCACAACGTCTGATCTCCCAGAATCAGCGGTTTTCCATTCTCATCTGTTGGAGCTCCATCAGCAAAAGGCCATTCTGCATAATCTTGATTGTAATTTGCATCCAGCGAATCTGCCGTATCTCCCGGTTCGATAATATAAATTCTGTATTTTTTTCTCGCAGGATCATCCGGCATCCCATTCGGAAGAATCACACCGGGTTGAAACTCCGAGTTAAAGTCAGCGCAAGCAGTCCGAACTTCACTATTGACTTTTCCTGCAAACCAAATACCCGCTAAATATATCAGTGTTTTTTCTTCGTCTTTGGGATAATAGAGCCCGGCGTTCCTTGTTTCCGGATGTCTGGCAAATGTACCATTATTCATTACCCAAGTTCGAAGCACATTATTTTCTAATGTCCGCGCATCAGTAAAGGAGTTCGGATTGTCATTTTGTTTATTTGTTTTTGACTGCGCCGAGCTAACCAATAACGAAATCAACACAAAAGCAGCAAAAATAATGAGTCCACCGTATTTATTTTTTCTGTACATTTTTACCTTATCAAAATCATCTTTATTAATTGCGACCGATTTCTCGTTTTCAATATTCCAAAATAGATGCTGCTCACGACATCCCTATCGTATTTATTTTTTCCGGTCCATTCAATTTTATGATTTCCCGGCTGCAAAGTTTCTTCAATCAGAGTAATCACTTCTTGCCCCATGATATTGAATATCTTAAACCTCACCTGCTCTCTTTTTTCAAGTGAAAATTCAATTTTCGTATTTTGGTTAAACGGATTGGGACAATTCTGACGCAGCTTGAAGTCTAATTCTGGTTTTCCTGTTTCCTTTTGCTGAACATCAGTTGGTACAAATTGAAATCTGTCTTCAGCAGTTGGGGGACGCTCCCATCCAATGACAATTTTATCATTTTCATCCACAACGCTGCTGTCCGCAATCAATCGTAAACATATCTGATACATGACATTATTCATGTCCAGTCTCTTGTTCAGATAGTAATTCCCTGACGGATCGTAATCTGTTTTCATCACAAATAACCTTTCAAATCCCCCTAATTGCGAGGCATCGGGGTCCCAAACACCATTACTTCGTGGTGCATTGGGAGTTTCGAAAAAACAAACATCAAAAAGTCCCGCTCGTTCACCTTGAACAATTTTCCATATTCGGAACGGATTTTGAGTGACAGCAGTTGGCGCATTCGGATTGCCGTTGGCATAGCGATAGGCTAATTGCCCGGCAGGATCTCCGACAACTCCACTCGTATCCATCTCATTGACAAATTCCATCTCAACCGCATAAATTTCTTCTTTGGAAGCAAAATGACTTATGGCGACACCACCATCAAAAAAACAGCTGTTATAAAGTGGAACACCCTCAAAGGCAACCGGATGATCCGGATTAACATTTTCATAATAAACATTTTTGATGCTTCCTTCCGGGGCATACCCTTCAACAACTTTGAACCCATCTGTTATTGGCACGTTGTAGGCATGCTCATCAGGTAACGGATTGGCGTACAGTACATATTCCCCGACTGTCTCATCAAACAAATTGAACCAAAATGCCTGCGCCGAATCAAGCACTGAAATAGTGTAGGTATGACCTGTCAACTCGTCTGGTTCAATTACTCTGATGACAAAATAGGCATCGCTTGTTCCCGCAACCTGCTGTGCCCTTATTTCATTGGGAATATAGTCAAATGGTTTAATTGGCAAATTCATGTCGTGCTGCCAAAAATGGTTGTCCAGATCCTGGGATTCAAAATAAATCGGTAGTTTATAATTTTCAGGGACCTGTTCTTCAATATCAAAAATGATCGTGCCATTAAGCTGCTTTGTTTCTCCGGCAGAAATTGAATCAAGAAAAAACAATCGATCGGATTGGTAATACATATCAACAAATGCCTCCGGTATTTTCGAGGCAATATACAGGTTATGAATTGTAAATGGATAGTTATTTGTCACGCGCACCTTGAGCCTGATATGTTCTCCGGGATTTGCCTGACCATTATAATTTTCACTGTCACCCGCAACAATCAATTCCATATCAATCTTGTTTGTCAACATGATATTTTGATCCATCTTCTCAAAAGTATATTCCTCATTATTTTGATCTTGAATCACTAAGTTCAGATAATAAGCATCATCGAACGCATAGGTCAACCACGAATTGCCGAAAATCAGATTATTCCGATTTTTATCATCATGGGCGCCGTCATCGAATAACTCCATCTCGTGCACACGTGTATTTTGATAATCATAAATTTGAGCACGAACGGAATTGAGACTTATCGGTTCCGCAAAACGCACATTCACGATGACCTGACGCTCTTTGTCCGAATGGTGTTTCACAGAAACATCGGTGTCAGGTACAATTTTTAAACCACTTTTAAAAACGTTAATCAGATTACGGGCAACCTGTTTGACTTCGACAACATTTCTCAACCGATTCAGCTGGCGCACTCCGATTACAGCTATCGTAAAAGAACAGGTATCGCCGGCAGTAACATCTACGGGGCCGGCCGAAATCATCATTCGTCGGTCCCGGGGAATATCATCAAGCCAGCCCTCGCCAGTCACAGGATCACCGGAAAAAGTCCATTTCGTGATATGTCCGGTGACCGGATTTATGGCTGGTTCGCCATAATAATCCAAACAATTCAGCCGATAATAGATCATTTTCGCTGTTTCCGGACCCCGGTGAAACATTTCTCCCCATCCCATCCATCCCGGGAAATTATGTTTATCTATACGAGGGGCATAAACCGGAATATTTCGATAACCCGGTTTATCTCCCCGCAAGGTTAGAGCTGTATCTCCTACAGAAGGTACGGCCGGAGATGCGATCATCTGATAACCAGCCGCGTGATTTTGAATATAGTTATCGTCCGTCCCGTCATAGCATATCACTGTTTTGAGGGTGCTGTCACTGCAGATTAAATCATTATTGGCATCACCGACATCCGGATCACAATATATTCCCACATACGCACTATCCCAGTTGGTTTCACTTTTGTTGATGATGTCATAATGCAAAAACATGACATTATCCAGCGTCTCAAAGCCGAAGACGGTTAGGTGAACTTCTGCCAGTAACGGCGGACAAATATTGTAAACATTCCTGTCCTCGATAAATCCATCCGTAAAACTACACCATAATGTCTGGTCGCCTAACAGTTGCGGTTCCCCATTATCCTGCACCGGCGCACCGAATTGATGGGGCCATTCTGCATAGTCCACATTATTTAGGCTGTTATCGCCTGTTGTTATTTTAAACACACGGAACAGTGAGTCATTTTTTCCGAATGCCTCACCGGATTCGTCAATCGCGCCGCCGATAAAATCCGTCACAAAATCAGCAGCCGACGCCCGGATTTCTCCATTTACTTTTGCAGCGATCCAAAGTCCTGATGTGTAAATTAGATAATCCCCATTCAGCGAAAGATCGCTATTACCGGCAATCGGATGTCTGGCAAAGACAGCGTTATTTTGGATCGAGCAGGAAATGCGGTTGATGTCAAAATATTTATATGATTCAATTGTTGTCTTCTTTAACATTTTATCTTGCTTTTCTTTAGCCGCTAAAAACACCGGAAAGATTAGCACTATAATAATCAATTTAAACCTCATTTTATCACCTATGAATTTTGTTTATCGTATTATCAACATTTTTATGAAACGTACCTTATCCGCAGTTGATAACTTTGCAAAATACACGCCGGAACAAACAGACTGATTAAACTGATCTGTTCCATCCCATGAAATTGAATACTGACCCGAGAGGTAATTTTGATCAATCAACTGCTTGACAAACTGGCCTCGCGTGTTGAAAATTTTTAGATTCACGTGACCCGATTTTTCAACATTAAACTGAATTTTAGTCGATGCGTTAAAGGGATTGGGGTAGTTTTGTAATAAAGAAAAAGTATCAGCGCAATAAGGCTGATTTTCTTTTATTCCAGTGAAAACCTTATTGTCGAATATGCAGAGAGATGTTCTACCGTAATCCTCAATACAATAAACTTTATTAGCAGTGACATAGTGATCAGAATACAAAGACATTAAATCAAAAACAAAATATCTATTCGGCTCATAATGACAAGCTTGAAGATGTTTTGAAGAACCAGACTGAAAAAAGATGTGTTCATCAATCACCTTTAGACTAAATATCGCACTGGTTCCTCGTCTGTTGTCAACAAACTGCTCCTGATATATCAGACGAGGATTTTCCACTGAACTGACATCATAAATACTGATACTGTTTGATAAACTGCCAACGTAAAGTTTATCATTTTCAAAATATACCGCGCTTGCCGGGTGATTCGTTTTAAACCTATAAACTAAACTTATCGTATCTGGTTGCCTAATATCAAAAATTCCCACATCTCGTCCAGCTAAAAATAATAACCCATTCTTGATATCGATCATACTCTCATAATATCCATAAAAATTTTCCCATGTTGAAATATCATATTCAGCTAATTCTGTTAAACTGTCATCACTGTTTACTTGAATTAAAATAATTCTTGATACTGTAACATAAAGCAGCAGATCTTCATACAAACCGATTATTTGAGGCCGATGATTCATGGGATGTTCGTTTACCAGTTGAAAATGCTGTTCATCAGTTATGTTATAAACTGACAGCTTTCGGTCGGGAAAAGTATCGGTATAAATAAATGCTCTATTTTCAGAAACTTTAAACTTTCCATATTCATCATATTCAATCGGCTGTGTGTGGATAATCGTTACTTCATCGTTTTTGATTTGAGCGACGTGAAGTAAATACGTTTCTTCAAAATTCATATTATCCATCCGCTTTTCAATGATGTAGAGGTAGGGATATTTGACAACGTAATCTACAATTTGTTGATAATAATTTTCTATCGCTGGTAAGGTTAAAATCAATTGCGGAGTGGTTAACATGACTTTTTCCATTGGCGGAAAAGTGCAGCGAAACGTATCGGGGGAACTCGTCGGTATTAAATCCATAATATTTACTGTCCAATCCAAATATGGAGGGAGACTATCTCGTGATACAAAATCAATTATGTTGAACCGGTAATTTGTTCCGTTAACTGTTCTGTCCAAACGAGAATCATCTTTCAAAAAATCTAGAAAATAAGCCATTTCATTTGTATCGGCTGTGCCATGCCAGGAAAAATTTATGGTCATACCATCTACGGCAGAGTTGTTCTCCGGACTGATCAATCTTGCTGGTTTTAATGGTTTTTTAATTTTTATTATTCCTTTGGATGATTCAATCTGCCATGCCATTCCATCAGCCCTGGTAAATGAAATTTCCGAAATATGAACATCAACATACTGACTATCAACCTCATCTTCCACATCAAAAATGACTTCTGCAATTGCGCCCTGCCCGGCTGGTAGCATATTTTGCTCACCATTCAATTCCACCTTTATTTGATTATGATCCGGATCGAATTGTTTAACTAAATGAAAATTTTGCGTTCTATCACTCACAAAAACATCTGTTAATAAGATATCTTTTGAATTAGATGTGATAATAAAAGAAATCGACTGCGCTTCAACGTTGTTTAGACACTGAATCGCAAAGCGATTCCGTTCCTCTCCCGGGACAGTTGCCTCTTCTTGGGTAAACAATCCCAGTCCATAGCGGAAAAACGACCGGACACCAGCCGCCTTGTTTTTTAAATCAAAAACACTGCGCTCTGTCCGGTCTCTTTCTATCGGTAGAATCGCGGTGGTGATCGCACAGGTATCTTCGGGCTGTACCTCAATACCACCGGTGGATAGTAACATTCTCCTGTCGCGTGGGATACTATCGTTCCAGCCAGTTTTCAAAACCGGATCTCCTGAAAACGCCCAATATGATTGTTGGTTTGTAACCGGATCGATTGCCGGTTCTCCGTCAAAGTTGAGACACATGAGCCGATTATAAACCATCTGTGTGGTTTCCTCATTAGAGTAACGTGGCTCTCCCCAGCCTTCCCAATTGGGAAAAGAATGCTTATCTATCCGTGGTGAATTAATTGGGAGATTTTTGAAGTTCATTTTTTTACCCTCAAAAGTCCAGGCTGTATCGCCAACAACTTGAATAATCGGCGATTCCAAAACTTGATAACCGACAACACGCTTTGCCGTTTTATCCCATTTCTCGACATCATAACAATAGACCAGGCTCAACGTACTATCACTGCCCACCAAATCATCGTTCGCATCAAAAACATCCGGATCAGACCAAATACCGAAGTAAGCATCTTCCCACACTGAACTGCTTTTATTAATAATTTCCCAGCGCAGAAACATGATGTCATCAATATGTTCCCATCCCCAAACAGTCAAATGAACTTCGGCGCCGAGCGGCGGACAGATATTATACCAACCTCTTTGCGCCTCAAAGGCATCTGTAAAAGTGCTCCACAATGTCTGATTCCCGATAATCAAAGGTTCACCATTCGCGTTAATCGGGGCGCCGTACTGCGCAGGCCACGTTGCGTAATCGATATTGTTAAACGCGTTATCACCTTTTGAGATTTTGTAAACGCGAAACGTTGAATCATCGATTCCAAAAGGGATTCCAGTCTCTTTGATAATCCCGCCGGCGAAATCAGTATTGAAATCCGCTGCGGATGCTCTGACCTCCCCATTCACTTTTGCCCCGATCCATAAACCTGAGGAGTAAATATAATAAAAACCATCCAAGAAAAAGTCGCTATTACCAGAGATTGGATGTCTGGCAAAGACAGCGTTATTCTGGATCGAGCAGGAAATGCGGTTGATGTCAAAATATTTAGCGGAACGAATCATTAATTCCTGAGATGTGTTTTTTCGTTCTTTTGCTAATATTAACTGGCTTGAAAACAACATGAATAAAACAAAAATCTTAAAACGAAACATGATTTTTTTTACCTCCTTCTCATTATCGAATTAAAAGCATTTTAATTAAACTTGTTTTTCGTTCGGTTGACAACTTCGCAAAATATAAACCGGAACTAATTCTGTAACCCAGCTTATCATAACAATCCCATAAAATTGAATAGTTTCCGGGAAGATAGTTGCTATCAATCAAATCAGTTACAAGTTGTCCCCTCACATTGTATATTTTCAAATCTATATTCACTTTCTGTTCAATTTTGAATTGAATCGTCGTCGCCGCATTAAACGGATTGGGATAATTTTGATATAATTTGAAATCGCTAATTAATTCAGCTTTCTCCTCTTCAATTTGTGTCGGCACAAAACTAAAAACATCTTCACTGCTGGCGCCTGCCACCCAATCAAACACAATTTTGTCTCCCGCATCAACAACAGCACTTTCTGATGCCAGTCTCACATGCAGCTTGTACATCACATTTTTCATGTCCAAATTCTGTCCCTGATAACGACTACCGCTCGGGTCGTAATCCGATTTCATAATGTACAAAATTTCCAAACCGCCTAGCGTGGACGCATCCGGCGCCCATTGATCGTCATAGGTGTCAAAATACGGATTCTCCTGAAAGCACACATCAAGCAGATTCAGACGGTTATTATTGCTAACCTTCCAAGCCTCAAACGGAACCGATAGGAAGTTTTCTGGTGCAGCCAGATTTGGTAAAACATATTGATAAGCATCCTGCCCTTCAGCAATCCCCACAATTCGGCTAGAATCAATCTGATTTGAAAAAACCAGATCAACCGAATACATGTCCTCATAATCAGCATTTCCCTGGGATATAGAAACAATCTCAAAGCCCTGTTCATTGCCATTCTCAACATCCTGATAATATACGTCACTTAGCTCCGATTCTGGCAAATCTGCTTCTACGACTTTGAATCCATCAGTTATCGGAATGTTGTAGGCAAACTCATCCGGATTTGGATGATTTTCAAGCAGGGTGAGCCCTAAAGTTTTATCTGTCAAGTTGAATCCTTTCCCGGGAGCGCCATTCACAGAATCACTTACTGTCAACCAGTAAGTATGACCGGTCAATTGTTCCGGATAGATTACTCTTACAGCAAATCTTGCATCGCTCCTCCCATCAATCTGGGAAGGAACGATTAAATTGGGTTCGTAATTCAGCGGTTCGATCCTTAGTTTAACATATCTTTTCCAGTGGTGAAGTTTGTCATCAAGTATGTGGACTTTCAAATCAATATTGTGTGTGTCCCTTACTCCGGGAGCAATGTCCAGTTCAAAAAATGTTTCTTCATCATTTAAATCATAACTTGTTGAAAAGGTTTCTACAGAACCCAGACTGTCGATAATGACGATGCCCGGGTGTACCGAAACCAACGGATCATCGGATTCGAGAAAAATCTTAACACTCTTTAGTGCATGATCATAATCATTTCGCAAGCTTAATCCCATCCTCACATTCTCACCCGGATTTATCAGGCCGTCCTGATTAATGTGGTCATCAACAACCGACAGATTGTGCAACGTTAGTTTGTCTGATAGCGTCAAGTTGTAATCCGCATATCGGTACTGATGTTCTTGCAGCCTAATATCAGTTACTGTAATCGAAACATACGCCACCGAATCACTTGCTGCGGCTGTCCAGACATTTCCAAAAATATCATCACCCGCGATGCCATTATCGACCTGTCCGTCGTCAAGGAGGTTCGTTGAATACAAGTGGTTTTGATAATATGTATAAAAATCAGCTTTTACAGAAAATATCTCATGCTCATGATTTATTGTTGTTTGAACATAAACTTCTGTTTCGGTGTCTGATAAACAATTTGTCTGCGTCTCTGTAACGACATCAAGCGTGAATTCTGACTTTACTGAATTTCTAACAAAATCGGTATTTCGTTTTAAATCCAGTACACTGCTCAACCGATCCGTACTGTGTCCGATGATTACTGCATAAAGTACCCGTTGCGTGTCCAAAGGCGCCATTGTAAATGGTCCGCTGCCCTGCATGAAATAGATCTCCCGGCAATAATCCGGAAGCCAACCACTATTGTTAATGGGATCACCCAAGTTCATAAATCGTGTAATTTCACCGGTTGTCGGATCAATTATTGGATCGCCGTTGATGTCTAATCCTTGAAAATTACCGTAAAGTTTCAAAGCACCTTCAGAGTTGTAAGGCGGTTGCACGAACCGCGGGTATCCTCAGTAATACACCATGTTAACCGTCATGTTTAATAGCTGTGTGTTTTCCAACGAAGCATGTAGGAATTGCGGTGCTTCATGTATTGGTGATGGAACTGCCGGACCTTGCAATAAACAAAATCCGACTGCCGGAACCTGAAGGTTAAATATCTCATCAATCTCATCTCCATTGAAATCGTAAGACAAACCAAAAGAGGTATCACATGCGGCCCTGTCATCATTTGCATATCCGCAGTCGGGATCTGCAAAAAGGCCGATATATGCGTCCTCTATTGGCGATGAATTTTTATTGATTATTGTATAATAGAAAAATACTGTTCTTTCCAGTGGAGACAATTCATCATCGAACGCCCAAGCTAACACCTGCACTTCAATATTTAACGGCGACGTATTGTATGCGCCCGCGTGAAGACTTTCGTTGGCGTCATTCATCACAAACCAGATCGTCTGATCCCCAATAATCAGCGGATTGCCGTATTCGTCGACTGGCGCACCATCAGCAACAGGCCAGTCAGCATAATCCGGATTATAATTCGGATTTTCCGGATCTGCCGAATCGCCCGGTTTTATTTTGTGCAGCCGATATTTCTCCAGTGTGGGATCCGCTGGCTGGCCATTGGAAAAAATAATACCTCCTTGATATTCAGCAACGTAATCCGTGCAGGAAGTTCGGACCTCTCCGTTGACCTTCCCAGCAATCCAAAGTCCGGCAGTGTAAACCATATATTTATCCGAACCAAGAGGATATTCTAATCCGGCGTTCCCGGTCACCGGATTGCGAGCAAAGCTGCCGTTGTTCATCAGCCACATGCTGATTTGGTTTACATCCAATTTTTCAGCATCCCTGACTGTCGTGGTTTTAACATTAGACTTCAAATTTTTTGAAAACGAGTTGTTGCCAAATATCAAAATTGTGAGCATTAAGAATGCAACAAGATAGAATTCTTTCCTGATCGCCATTTGTATTCTCCTTTATTTGTTTTAGTAATTATTATTTTCCACCATACAGTAGATGCTAAAAACTCCAAAATTCCATAATTTTTTTTTAAAAATATTGCATTAAATTAAATTTATGTTTATAATTTGGTCAATACTAAAACGAAACTTATTAAAAAGAAAACTTAAATGGCTCAACATTATTCACAAAAATCTGACCAGGAACTGATATCCATTTACCGTGAAAAATCAGATATGGCTGCGTTTGAAGAACTCTTCAAACGTTACAGCTATCTCGCTTTTTTCGTTTGCTTCAAATATCTCAAAAACGAACACGACTGCCAGGATGCGGTGATGGAGGTTTTTGAGAAAGCACTGATCGATTTACAAAAATACCGCGTTAAAAACTTCAAAAGCTGGCTCTATGCAAGTATCAGAAATTACTGTTCTTATCGTTTGAGGAAGGAGAAGAGAACAAACATCTTTGTCAAAATATTTGAAAAAAGTGAAAAAAAATTTATGGAAAATATCCGTTTTGATACTCTTGTTGAATGGAGCGACGAACAAATCAAAGAATTGAAAATTGAATTACAAAATCTTCCGGATGATCAGCAACGCTGTATCCGGTTATTCTATTTTGAAAACCTGACGTATCAGGAAATAGCTCAACAAACCGGGCTCGATTATAAAAAGGTGAAAAGCTGCATTCAAAACGGAAGACGGAATTTAAAAAAAAGGTTATCAAAAAAAGAGGTGTTCAAAGATGTTCAATGAATCAAAAAAATCAATCCAGGAAAAAGATTCGTTCAATTGTCTTTCACTCGATCAATTCGTTGCATTTTCCACCGGCAACGTAACGACAGAGGAGCGAAATAAAATCCAGCAGCATTTGGAAAAATGCTCGTTGTGCGAGGACGCATTCGACGGTGTCAAAATTTATCCGGATAAAGAACAAATCAAATCCAAAATGCTCGATTTAAATGAATCTTTTCAAAAACGGTTAGCTGCAAAGAAACCCAAACGACTCGACCGAACAATCTATTATCCGTTAGCAGCCGCTGCCGCCGTCGTGATGATCATCATTGGCATTTATTTTTTAATATTTCTCCAGTCTCCCAATGATCAATTGTTCACTCAGTACTTTGAACCCTATCCGAATACGATCCCTCTGTATCGAAGTGACCGTGTCGTACTACCCTTACAACACGCAATGGTGGAGTATGAAATTGAGAATTATTCAGAAGCATTATCCCGGTTAAAAACAATGATATCCAAAGATCCGAACAATGTAACCGCACATTTTTATGCCGGTATTTGTGAATTAAAAATGAATAACACGGATCAAGCCATCGGGCATTTTCAAACGGTGAAATCTACTTCGTCCTCCGATTTCATTGAACCTGCGAACTGGTATTTGGCGTTAGCTTTCATCAAAAACAATGACTTAAAAAAAGCGAAACAGATTTTGAATTCAATCGTTAACAATAAGTGTGAATATGCACACCAAAGCGCTCTTTTACTCGATCAGTTAAAATAACGCTAATTTTTTATCACTTCTGTTTCGCGACTTGTTTTAGATGAAAAAAAATTATTTCACTCTGACCACGATTACATTTTTCGCTCTCGTTTACGTGCAGAATTCTTTCGCTCAAAGCACGGCTCCATTATCTCATTCTGAAACAACAAAGACGAATCTCACCAAACTCCCGTGGACAGAATCAGAAATCAGGCAAATCGGTCATCATTTCGACAGCAAATTGTTTCTGTTTGATCGTGCAACTGAATTTAATTTCAAAAAGTTCGCGCCAAATTCTCGCATTGTTCACATCGCCAGTCACGCCACCATCAATGACCAAAATCCGATGTATTCCAAATTTATTTTTTCACCTCGAAACGCCGATTCACTGAACGATAATTTGCTGTATGCCTTTGAGCTTTACAACATGAGACTCAATAACGAGCTGGCTGTTTTGAGTGCGTGCAACACCGGCACCGGAAAATTAATCCGCGGTGAAGGGATAATGAGTCTTGCCCACGGTTTTCGCTACGCCGGCTGTGAAAATATCTTGATGAGTCTCTGGCAGGTCGATGACAAATCCACCAATGTGATCATGAACCATTTTTATCAAAATTTAAAATCCGGAGAGGGAAAAGCCGAGGCATTGCGCAATGCAAAATTGTCTTTTCTCAAACAGGCAACTCCTATTCATGCACATCCGCATTTCTGGTCCGGTTTTATAATGATCGGAGATAACGTTCCATTATCGTTCAAAGATTCACGCTCAAATTGGTTTCGCGTTGTTATGATTATTATTTTTACTTTATCATTTTTGCTCACATTATTTTTTGTAATTCGAAAGAGAAAAAAAGTAACCAGCAAAGGACAGAAATTCTTTTTGCTTTTGCTGATCATCACGGCATTGCTTGTTTCTTTTCAGGACTGTCAACAAGAAAATTCTTTACCCAAACAATCAACGGTGAATCAACTTGCCCAAAATGATCCGGTTGAAAATTTGAGTCGCGCTGACAGATATTTTGAAAAAGCTCGTTACGACAGTTCAATTTTATATTATCAAAAAGCAAGTCATGAATTTTATGATCAAAAGAATTGGGAGAAATACGCTCAATGTCTGAATGACATCGGCGAAAATTTTACAAAATTAAGTGAATACGATAGTGCTTCTGTTTATTTGAACCGGGCGTTACAAACCAGCTTAAAAAAACTACCGAAAGCAACCATTGTGTTGAGCTCGATTTATCAAAACCTGGGCACACTAAAACGGCAGCAGGGATCTTCAAAAGAAGCGATTAACTATTATCAGAAAGCCCTCAATCAGGTTCATCTTTCCGATGATGATTCCGAAGATATATTGACTGAAATCTATTTAAACTACGCCATCGCGCTATACCATCTTGGCGCTCTGAAAGAAGCGGACAGTTTGAATGCGCTTTCTATTTCCATTCGAAATCAAATTTCCGGAGAAAAAGACATTCCTATCGACCATAATTATAATTTAGCGGGACTCATCTGTGCGGAGCAAGGAGATTTTGATGGTGCATTAAAAAATCATCAGCAGGCACTGGCATTAAGACAGGATAAATTTCCCACTGCTCACCCGGATATCGCCCAGAGCTATCTCAATATTGGAGTCATCGATTATCAAAAGGGAGATTACCAGAGCGCAGCAGAAAATTATCAGCAGGCGCTTAAAATTAAACAACACTTTTTCGGAGAAAAGAATATCTCTGTTGCCGGTCTCTATCTCAATTTGGGAGTTGTTCATAAAATGCGCAGCGATTTTCATAAAGCGATCAATTACTATTTTAAATCGCTGTCGATTTTGGACGATCTCACCGGAGAAAAACACGCGCTGGTTGCAGATAACTACACGAACATTGGAATCAGCTACAGAAACCTGAAACAGTTCGATAAAGCTTTGAAATATTATCAAAAAGCGCTTCCCGTTTATTCAAAAAAATTCGGTGCCGAACACGCCCGAATAGCAAATCTCTATTTAAACATTGGCATCCTTTACTCAATCATGGAGAAACACTCCAATTCTATTGAATACCTCTCAAAATCGCTCGCAATGGGCAAAAAGCTGTTTTCTGAAACACATCCCCACGTTGCCTTCACCCATCTGAACATGGCAGTCGAATACCTGAGAAGTGGAAATTTAAAAAAGGCAAATAGCAATCTTCAAAAAGCATTATTATTAGGATTGAAGATTTACGGTCAACGCCATCCGTTTATTGGCGAGGTTTACCAACAGTATGGTCAACTTTATGAACAGCAGGGGAAATTGGATGAAGCGCTGAACTTATATCAAAAATCACTGATCGCGCTCTCTTTTGATTTTAAAGATCAGGATATTTTTAAAAATCCAGGTACTTCCAATCTTCCCGATGAAAAGCGATTTTTGAAAACGTTAACTCTCAAAGCGAATGCCTTCGAGACCCTGTATAAATCAGACCTCAAAACAAATAACTTAAAAACTGCTTTGTCGATTTATAAGTTAGCAACCGAGCTTGTCAATAAAATGTACTCAAATTATAACGCTCAAGAATCCAAGCTCTTTTTGAGCGAAGAGAGCCACGATATTTATGCTCGTGCGGTTCCTGCGGTTTATGAATTGTTTAAATTACAAAACAACTTGGCAGTGAAAAATGACTTGTTTTATTTTATTGAAAGCAGCAAATCGAACTTGTTAAAAGAAGCACTCATGGATACACGAGTCATGAAATATGCAAACATTCCGGACAGCCTGTTAAAATTGGAAGCGAAACTTCAAGTTGACATTTCCCATTATCAGCAGCAAATATTTAATCTGAAACTGAAGCAGCAAGACGAATCAGAACAGGTTCAGAAATTAAAAAATAAATTAATTGCAGCCGAGCAGCAGCAAGAACAACTGATGCACCATTTTGAAACAAACTTTCCGCAATATTATCAACTTAAATTCTCAAACGACATGGCGAACATAAAAATGATTCAAAAGCATTTATCTGAAAACAATGCTACCGTATTAGAATATTTCTTATCAGATAAGAACCTATATTGTTTGGTTATTTCCGAAGATGAAGTTCATATCCACAGAACCGACCTTGATTCAATTTTTTATGAATCCATTGACAAATTTCGAGATGCTTTGTTCGATAGCAAAAGTACAGCTTTTATAAAACATGGATTTTATTTATATTCAAAATTAATTCAACCTATTGAACCCAAAATCCGGACGGATAATCTGATCATCATTCCGGATGGCCCGCTGGGATATATTCCGTTTGAAGCGCTATTAACGCGCGAGTCCGATTCAATCAATTCTCAAGACCACCCATACCTTTTAAAAAAACATGTCATCAGTTACAATTATTTGGCATCTTTGCTCACAAATCAAAACAAGAAAGCGGATTTTAGATTCGATATTGTCGGTTTTGCACCTGTTAATTTTTAAATGCATTCCTCTATTTATACCACTATATTTGACGCCAAAAACGGCATAAAATATTTCTTGCTTTTTTTGCATTTTTTTAATAAGTTGACATCATTCAAATCAAAATCCACAAATTATCCACAAGGAGCAAAACCATGAGCTTTATTCGTCGGGACTGGACTCCCAAAGAAGCTGACGACTGGAAAAAGGAGGATTGGATTGCAATTGTGCTTTCCGCATTTGCTTATGTCGCATTAACCGTCGGTAGCGCACTTTCGTTTTTATTGCTCACCAGCGGATTCATCATTCTGGGAATCGGCATCATCTTAACAGTACTCATGTACTGGGTGATCGACCCGAAATTAAGAACCATATCCAAAGAGTATGAAAAGAAACAGAAACAGTACCTGCTCGACCTTGAAAAAATCCAAACCTGGGAGGACTAAAAATGAGTAAGGGATTTGCTGTCGTTATCGGGATGACCATTGCTTATGCGGCCTCCCTTATCGGGATGATTTTCGCTTATATTTATTATAAAAAAAATAAATCCGATAAAAACAAAAAAGAGAGTACCAACGTATGATTCATTTTATCCTGTTATCAACATCAGAACACATCGGTTCACCATTATTAGGGATTATTATTCCAGCTATCATTTTCAGCTTTTCTTTCTTTGTCACCTATTTGCTCATTCGACATTTTATGAAGCAAAACAAATCGTGACTATTCAGACAACGAAAAATGCCATAGAGAAACAGAGAGATTAGAGGCATTTCAACAATAAATTATTAGCGTTTAGTGTAATCATTTAGTTTTCAAATTTAATCTTAATCCCTGATTCACAATATGAGAGAACTGTGTGCTCTAAATTTTATTGATCTTTTCTCCGAGTTCTCTGTGCTCGGTGGCTGAATAATAACAACAAATCAAAAGAATAATTCTGGGGAAATTAGCGCCATACGTTTGGAGGAAATAGATGGAAATTTCTTTCGCCTTTTTGGATTGGCTCTGGCTCTTTTTGTTTATCATTTTGATGGTTGCCTGCGGCATTATCTTTTATCGTCTGGGAAAGCGCTCCCAATCGGATTTCTTTTTAGCGGGACGCGGATTGCCGTGGTGGCTTCCTGCTTCATCAGTTTATGCCACGCACACTGCAACAGACACACCAATTTGGGTCGCCGGGGTCGTTTATAAATACGGCTTCGCCGGGCTGTGGTACGCCTTTTTTGCGGCGTGGTGCGCGATCAGCGCCTTCGTGTCAACGCGCATTTTCAGGCGTTCGTTAGCTTACAGTCAGGCAGAATGGCAGGGATTGAGGTTTGGCGGATTAGGTGCCGAGATGTTGCGCGGTTGGGTTGCCGGTTGGCAGGTTTTTATGAACATGTTCATCTTGGGCTGGGTCGGCATTGCCATGGGCAAGCTTTGTAATTTACTTTTCGGATGGGATTTGTGGATTGGCCTGGTCGTCTTTACCTCCATTGGCGCCATTTATGTTTTATCCTCCGGTTACTGGGGTGTCGTGATGGCTGACTTTCAACAGGGAGTGATTGCATTACTCATTATTTTCATTGTTTCAATTTGGGGCGTCATGGCAGCGGGGGGTCCGGATGCAATTATTTCGAAATTAAAAAATTTCAATAGCACCTGTGAATGGAAAGTGCCCACTTCAATAAAAAACAATTCACCTGTTTGGATCAAAATTTCCGATCCGGAAACAGATGAGCCATTCATTGTTTCTAACTCTCCGTTTTTAGTCTCACACGAAACAGATGAAACCAGCTTTGAAAAAACGAAAGAAAAAATTAAATCCCTGGTAGAAAATAGCAGGCGAATCAAGTCCCTTGCCATTCTGTTTCCAACTTCTGAAGATACATTGTTCACCAATCATGCCTACAATATTGTTTGGACTTCCGGTAAAACAAAAAAATTAGTTAATTTGGAATATTCAGTGAACAACGGTGAAAGCTGGGTTTTAATCGATGAAAATCGTCAGGACGGACAGAGCTGGCGGATTAATCCGTTCAGTTTTACCGGCATGTTCAAAGGGCAATTTCCGGTGTTCTGGTTTATCACAATGATGATCATTGCTTTAATCGGCGGATTTGGGATGGGAACCAACATTGACTGGTACACGGAAGCCCAACGTATCCAATCGGCTAAAACGGTTCGCGATGCTTCGTACAGCATTTGGGCTGGAACGGCAATGGTTTTAGTCAGAAACTCGATTTGGGCAGCAGCGATCCTTGGCTTTTTCGTATTGTTTCCGCATTTGGCTTCCAGCAAAGAATACGAAATGGGTTGGTACATCGTCGGCTTCAAATATCTGCCTATCGGCATGGTCGGTTTTCTGTTCGCGGGAATATTGGCCATTCATCTTTCAACGGTTTCCACGCAACTGAATTTAGGCGCAATGTATGCGACTCGTGATTTTTACCATCACTACGTCAATCCCCGGGCAAATGAACAGAGATTAGTTGTTGTCGGTCGCGTCTCAACTTTCGTCATATTAATCGGTTCGTTTATTTTCGGTACTATCATCGGTGAAGAGATCACTCAGTGGCTCATCTTTGCGTTATGGATTATGGCTGCTGGTGTATGGCTCCCCAATATTTTGCAGGTCATTTGGTGGCGATTTAATTCATGGGGCTACCTCAGTGCATGGATAGCAAATTTGGGACTCAGCTGGTTGGTCGTCTGGATTCTGCCTCGTTTCGGCGTAATTCCGAATTTACCCGATTATTTACAATTCTGGATTTTGATTGCCTTGAACGCCATGATTTATTTACCAGTTACTTTCTTGACAAAACCTGAAAACATGGAGCATTTAGTGAAATATTATGTCATGTCCAGACCGATTGGGTTTTGGGGACCTGTCAAAAGGGAGGCTTTAAAACAGGGATTGCTTTAAACAGAATCGTTTTTTTGAACATCAAGCCCGTCTACAAATGACGGGCTTTTTTGTAGCCAGATTTTTCACTTGACATTATTATCATATTTATCTATATTTGACAATATTTTTACTTTTATCATTATTCGAAACTTTTCTGTACAATTCATTAATCCAACTATCAACGAGTCACCCGGAAAAAATATGAAATACGTCCTTTCTATTGTACTTTATATCATCGGTTTGATTGGTTTTCTCTTCTTAGGTATTTCTGTTATTACTGTTACCTATCTTTTTAAGCCAAGACAATATGATAAATTTGTCAAGTGGTTATGCCGGCTTTTTTTGAGATCTATGTTCATTCGCGTCAAAACAGAGGGACTTGAAAAAATCGATCCTCAAAAATCTTATATTTTCATGTCCAATCATGTCAACATTTTCGATGTCTTTCTATTATACGGCTACATTCCAAATTTTGCCCGCGGCGTCGAATTGGAAAAACACTTTAGCTGGCCTATTTGGGGGAAAGTAACCACGCGTTTCGGTAATATTCCAATTAGTCAAAATAAATTATTAAGTGCGATTAAAAGCTTACAAAGAGCGGAGACCGCCTTTAAAAGCGGAACATCGATAATCATTCTCCCTGAAGGTCATCGAACCAGAGACGGAAACTTATTGCCTTTCATGCGAGGTCCGTTTTTATTAGTACAAAAAACCAAAGCCGACATTGTCCCATTAGCAATGATCGGTACTTACGAGGTAAAAAAGGTCACGCATTGGTTGGTTAAACCGGGAAAAATAAAACTCGTTACCGGGGACATAATTAAATACGATACAGTAAAAGAGATGTCAACTAAAGAACTGAGAGACTACGTGCGAGAAAAATTTCTACAATTGATAGACGAGCACAGCTAAATTTAAAGCAAACTTTAATCATTATGAAATTAAAAAAGACAAAAATCAGATATCTGGACGGCAAACGATTAAAAAATGCCATTGTCGCTGGAGGGCGACTCATACAAAAAATGCAGGACCAACTCGATAAAATCAATGTGTTCCCTGTCCCTGATGGCGATACAGGAACCAATATGGCATTAACGATGAATCAGATATCAACGGATCTGGCATCTTCTTCTGAAAAATCCATTTCCTCAGTGAGCACGACATTAGCTGACGCCGCCTTAAACGGTGCCCAGGGAAACTCCGGCGCGATATTAGCTCAATTTTTTTACGGTTTCGCCGAAGGTGTGAAGGGCAACATAAAGCTGACGACCGAGACGTTTGCGAATGCTGTACAGAACGCAAAAACTGCTGCCTATCAGGCATTAGCCGAGCCGCAAGAAGGAACGATTGTTACTGTCATCAGCGAATGGGCAAATTACATCCAAAAGACAGCTCACAAGACAGACGATTTCAGTGAATTGTTTAAAAGCAGTCTTTTTCGCGCAAAACAAGCGCTTGCAGACACGCCCAAAAAGCTCGATGTACTCAAAAAGCATGGTGTTGTGGACGCTGGCGCTCAAGGATTTGTTCATTTGCTCGAAGGCATTGTTGCTTTCATCGAAAGAGGAAAAATCAAAAATTTAGTGCAATCTGAACAAACCCAGCCTCGAAAGCTATCTATCCCCGCAAAAAACATAGAGCTTAAATATCAGTATTGCACAGAATGTATTTTAAAAAAAAGTCGCTTCAACCTCGACCAGATCAAAAATTCAATTCGAGAAATGGGAGATTCTTTAATTGTTGCTGGAGGAAGGGAAAAAGTCAGAATACATATTCACACCAACAATCCGGATCGTATCTTTTCAACGCTGGCAACATTCGGTTCTGTTTCCAATAAAAAAGTTGATGACATGAAAAAACAGCAGGGCGATCAACTTTCCGCACTAACGATTGGAAGAATTGGGATTGTGACAGATTCTTCCTGCGATCTGCCCGAAGAATTTTTAATTCGCAATCACATCCATGTCATTCCGATGCGGATTATTTTTGGGCAGGACATCTATTTGGACAAAGTGGATTTGTCACCAAAAGAATTTTATGAAAAATTGCAATCGTCCACATTAATGCCGAAAACTTCCCAGCCAGCGATTTCCGACATCAAAAATACTTATGAACAAACTGTTCCCTTTTATGATAAAATTATCTCTATCCACATCCCCAAAGTTGTCAGTGGTTCATTTCAAGCTATCCAAAAGATAGCTGAAACATACGGTGACAGAAAGGTGACTTGCATTGACGGAAAGAACATTTCGTGTGCATTAGGCTTTGCAGTCATGGAAGCCGTATCAGCAATTAAACAAAATTTGTCTGTCGAAGCGGTTGTGAATAGAGTCGATCAAGCGGTAGAGAACATTCACATGTTTGTTTCTTTACCTTCGGTTGATAATTTGATCAAAGGCGGACGGCTGAAGAAACCAGTTGGATGGATCGCAAAGTTCATGCATCTCAGCCCTGTTGTTGCATTAAATGATCAAGGGAAAGTATATTTGGCTGACAAAGCGATCGGTCATAAATCAGCGATGAAAAAGGTAATCAAAAAAATCGTTACGGTGGCGAAAAAATACCGGCGTGTAAAATTCATGGTTGCTCACGCTAACGGAACTGAAGCCGCCAACTGGTATGTAAACCAAATTAAGCTCGAACTAAACATAAAAGAAGACATTCCAATACTTGATGCAGCACCAGTTCTTGGCGTACACGCCGGTGTGGGCGCTGCTGGAGTCGCTCTCATCGGATACAACGATTAATATTTTTTATCACCTAACAAAGGAAAATTATCATGTTCAGCATAATTCTGATAATCTTGTTCAGCTATTTAGCCGGTTCCATTCCCACCAGCATCATTTGTTCGAGACTTTTTAAAGGAATTGACATCCGGGAACATGGCAGCGGAAACGCCGGTGCGACTAATGCAATTCGCGTTTTAGGCTGGAAAATCGGCGGCATTGTAATGCTGGTCGATGTGGGAAAAGGTGTGCTTGCCACGTTGCTCATCTCACAAATTCGGATCGACCCGATTCAACTTAATCATGAGTTAGTACAGATTATCGCCGGCTTATCTGCGGTTTTCGGACACATCTGGACAATCTTCGCCGGATTTAAAGGTGGAAAAGGCGTCGGCACTGCCGCCGGAATGTTGTTTTCTCTTTATCCGGTCGCGGGCTTCATTTGTCTTGCTATTTTTGGAATTGTACTGGCATCCAGCCGCTATGTTTCATTGAGTTCGATTAGCGCTGCTGTATCTTTTCCGATTGTGGTTTTACTTTTAAGGATTTGGCGTAATTATACCAGCGAGCTCATTTACTTTGCTGTTTTCATCGCACTATTAATAATTTTTACCCATCGAAGTAATATCAGAAGACTAATTAATCGGGAAGAAAATAAAATCGGATCAAAAAAATCAAAATAATTTATCACTGATTATCATTATGTTTTAGAAACCTTCAAATTGATTAGAGGCTTG
>CAYYMH010000017.1:0-82649 GCA_964472785.1 uncultured Cytophagia bacterium
TGTAAAAAGCAGGTGATGCTGTTCTGCAGCGTGTTTTTACCGGGATAAATATGGTCGAATTTTATGTCAGTATCAGGGAATTGAGCTTTGACACAACTGATGATTAGGAGAGTCAGCAGGAATATTTTAGATGGAAGTTGCACATTCATTAGACTTTTTTGATATGACTAATTTTAAACTGCACGATAAAACCTAACCTGAATAATTCATACGCCACAAAGTCTCTAATACACAAAGGCACACAAAGTAATGAAAATATAAAGCCTATCAGGCAAAGGAGATTAATCGACTCAGAATATTTTTTATGAATGCTTCTTTCACAACTTTTTGATTCTTCGTGACTTGGTGCCTTGGTGGCAAAATTTATGAATTAAACAGACTAATGATAAGTTAATGAAATTTTTTAAAAAAGCAATATTTTTTTTTGAAAATAGCATAGTCGTATCTAATCGAGTAAAATCCAGTCAATTCAGTTTACTTGATGGTCAATTTTGATTAACAGGGATTAACACCCACCAAAAATAGGGGTTAACACCCATTGATTTATTCATATTTATTTTTATATTCATATCACCAGCATCTCATACCGGATACTGAGCCTCAACTCTGAATTGTATTACAAACAAACTCTCGGATTTATCCTAATCAAGACCAATAAAAGATGCCTGCTGGTCAAATTCAGTCCAAGAAATGAGATCATTGAAAGCAGACAAACTTAAAACAATCTCGCACAAAAGCATTCGTGATGGTTTATGGTACAATGGTACACATAATTTCATCACTGCGGCAAAAGATGGTGTCTGGTTGTACGACATTTTCGATGAAAATCCACCAAAAGCGAAATTAATAACAAAAGGAAATTTTAAAGCGCACAAACGATTTAGGGGTAGTGACATTTTTAGTCTGATACAAAATCCAGCGGAAAAATCTATCATTGGTTATTGCATGCTCGATGCGCATGTCGGACTAATTGATGTTGATACGAAAAAGGTTAACTCGTTTCGTTTTGGCAAGCAAAATCAATTTCCTTTAGATTTTGGGTTCTCTCCGGACGGAAAAATATTAGCTGCCAGCCAAAACCGGATAATGCTTTGGGACACAAAATCAGGCGAAACGGTCAATGCATCTAAAATTCAAAATCGAGGTTCGCCAATCTGTTGGGATAGTAGAGGGGCAATTTTGATTTTTACAGATGAGAGCGGCGACATCCTGTTTTTTGATCTGGGAAAACAAACAATAATCAAATCGATTACAGGGAAATATTTCGACCATGAATGTGTGAAACTTCGTGTTTCTGAAAGTTATCTCGTCGCTATTTTTGTTGACGGCACTATCAGATTATGGAATAAGCAGACACTGAAATTGATAAATGAAATAAACACGTCGAAATTGTTTTTCAATGCTACAATCCATCACGCAGGAAATTTTGTTGTTTTCTGGTCTTCAAATGTTAAGCCGGAGATTTTCAAATTGCCGGACTTCAATTTGATCTATTCCTTCAATGAATTCGCATCAAAGGTTTTGGTGTCAGATGATAAGATGGCAATGATTCAAGATGGTTCAGTGGACTTTTTTAAAATGAAGTAACGTTTGGATGAAAACGTTGAATACGATTTATCCAGTTATTTTTTTTAGATTTACCTGAGACATACAAATTGTTTTTATGTTTAGCGCTCCTTGCCGGAAGGAGGTGATAAAAATATTTCTATACAATAATACCTTTTCGTTTTAAAATAAGTTCGAAGGGTGAGAATTGGAATAACTTTTCAAAAGGAGCCATGAAAAAAAATGAGCTGTTTAAAATACCGATCGCAGAGAATAAATGCGAAAATAAAACAATCATAAATTAACAATATAAATCGGAGGAACAAACCATGAAAAACTCACAATTAACGCGAGCACTCTATGCATCCTTATTAACTTTTTTTCTAAGTATAACTCCCCTTTATGCTCAAAGCTTTACCGGCATTGGAGATCTTCCTGGTGGTGAGTATTACAGTTATGCCAACGCCATTTCAGCAGATGGTAAAGTTGTTGTGGGAGCTAGCAAATCGACAGCAACAGCGTCCAATCAATTTAATACGGTCGCGATCCGCTGGACTGAAACGGGCGGATTGGTAGTACTGGGTGATCTTCCCGGGGGAGCATACAACAGTAACGCTTTTGGCGTTTCAGCAAACGGGTCAGTCATCGTTGGTGAGAGTGCATCAACAAATTCGAGTTCTAATGCTGCGTGGAATGAAGCATTTCGCTGGACACAATCAGGTGGGATGCAAGCTCTTGGGGACCTTTCAGGTGGAAATTTTGGAAGTTTGGCCTGGAACATTTCAGCAGATGGCAATGTTATCGTTGGACAAGGGGTTTCTCATAACGGATATGAAGCATTTCGATGGACGTCCTCGGGTGGACTTGTCGCTCTGGGTGATCTCTCAGGCGGCACATTTAGTAGTTGTGCGCTCGATGCTTCAGGAAATGGTTCAGTTATAGTTGGATATGGTACATCAGGACATAATACACCTCCCTATTACAGCACGGAAGGATTCAAATGGACCCAAGCTGGTGGGATGGTAGCATTAGGTGATCTTGCTGGAGGGCTTTATCACAGTACTGCGTATGCCATTTCTGATGATGCAACTGTTATTGTCGGCTCTTCGATTAATGGCCCCGGACCTTTTTATCAAGCGATCTACTGGAAAAACGGTACAAAACATTTGATTCCAAATTTAACAGGAGCACAGTCATCAGACGCATTAGCTGTATCTGGAAATGGATCAGTAATTGTTGGCCAGAGTTATCATGGATCGTCTGTACAAAAAGTATGGATTTGGAAACAAAGTACTGGTACGAAAGAATTAAAAAACGTTTTAGTAAATGATTATGGACTAAACCTGACAGGCTGGGAACTAACAATTCCTACTGGTATTTCTCATGACGGATTAACCATTGTTGGCACGGGCTCAAATCCAAGTGGAAAAACAGAGGGATGGGTCGCTAAATTATCAGGTAGTCCTTCGCAGCAAAAAATATTCGTCGATGTCCCCAACGGAGGTGAAAGCTGGGAGGCGACTCATCCGCAACCTATCGTCTGGCACACTCAAAACTTCACCGGGAATGTAAAAATTGAGCTTTCCACGAATGGAGGTTCATCATGGACAACAATCGCGAATAATGTCTCAACCCCTGCCGCGAATACCGCTACTAGTTATATGTGGACTGTTTCAAATACACCATCAACACAATGTAAAGTCAGAATATCGGATGCGACGGATGGCGATCCTTTTGATGTGAGTGATGCCAATTTTACGATTACGTCCAATTCAGCAATAACTGTTGATGTTCCCAATGGCGGTGAAAATTGGGTTGCCGGCACGCCCCAGCCGATTGTCTGGCATTCTCATATTTATACCGGTAATGTAAAGATCGAACTGTCAACAAATAACGGATCATCCTGGACCACAATTGCCAACAGTGTTTCGACTCCTGCGGCCAATACGGCGACCAGTTATATGTGGACCGTAACAAACACTCCCTCAACAAATTGCTTAGTTAAAATTTCGGACGCAGCAACAGGTAGTCCGTCTGACGTTAGTAATAATACCTTTACCATCGATCCGCCGGGTACGAACAACACACCTGTCGGCACCAATGTTGCAATCAATCTATCCTCCGATGTCACTGTTACATTTGATAACGTGACAGGAGCAGGAACAACAACACTCAACAAAAAAAATGTCGGTTCACCGCCACCAGGCGGTTTTTCGATCATTCCCGCCTCTTCTCCTCAATACTATGACATCAATACAACCGCTACTTTTACCGGAAATGTTACGGTTTGCATTCAATATGACGATACCGGTCTAACAACAGCCCAGGAACAAGCGCTAACGCTTCAGGTTTACGAATCGCCGCCGGGGAGTTGGAGTGACATCACCACAACAATAGACATTAATACGAACATTATTTGCGGAGAACTAAACCATTTATCAGATTTTGCCATTATGGTACCAACCGGAGGCGGTACCGAATCGATTACGGTCATCTCACCGAATGGCGGTGAGGATTGGCAAGCTGGATCTGAGCAAGAGATAATCTGGACAAGTTCAGATTTTACCGGTCAAATCCGTATCGAGGTAAGTATGAATGGTGGAACAACTTATGATGAAATCGTTGCTTCGACAGATGATGATGGCTTTTACACTTATAGTGTTTCCAATGATGAATCCAATACGTGCCTGGTAAAAATTTCCGATGCAGCAGATGGCGATCCGTTCGATACCAGTGACAGCTATTTTTCAATTTCATCAGAACCTGCTGGCGAAGATATTTTTGTTACCAATACCAATGACACCGGAGAAGGTTCCTTAAGAAATGCCATAAGTCAGGCAAACTCAACTCCGGGATTAAATTTCATTCTATTTCAAATTCCGGACACTGATCCCGGATATGACGGAAGCAGAGGTGTATGGACAATTAAACCTCAATCAGCATTTCCGACAATCAGCAACGATCCCGTAGTTCTCGATGGCTTTTCTCAATCCTTGTTTATCGGAGAAGAAAGAAATCAATCGGGTCCGGAAATTGAAATTAATGGTATGGATGCTGGTGATGGTGTTGATGGACTAACTGTAATTGCACCTGATGTTACGATAATAGGTCTGATTATCAACAATTTTTCTCGGGCAGGTATTCACGTGAGCAATTCAGAGAACGGCCGCATCTCCGGTTGCTACATCGGAACCGACTATGCCGGATTGGAAGCAGCGCCCAACCTGGATGGTATCTTGTTACAAGATTCGCGCGGCTTTCACATTTCACCTGAAGACACGCTACCCAATATCATTTCCGGTAATCGCGGCACAGCAATATACTTGAATAATTCAACACACAACTTTATTTTGGGTAATCTGATTGGTTTAAAATCTTCGCTGACGGACACTTTAGGGAATTTGAATGGAATCAATTTGCAAGATAACGCTGACAGTAACGAGGTAATTGAAAACCGAATTTGCGGAAATAATGGCAACGGCGTTTACATTTTTGGTTCAAATGCGAACATGATTGCACATAATTTTATCGGCAGGCATGAAGATCCTGAAATTCAATTGGGTAATACAACAGAAGGTGTTTATATTACTGAAATTTCAGAACACAATATGGTTTTTGAAAACATGATCGGACACAACGGGAATAATGGTGTGTTTGTATTTGGCAGTCAAGCCCTCCGAAATACAATTTCACAAAATTCGATCACAAACAATGGGAGCTATGGCATCGAGAACCGGAATGGCGGGAATACTGAACTTTCACCTCCTGTCATTACCAACGTCACCAGTTCATCCGTCAGTGGCACTGCTCCGGCGAATTCGCATGTCGAAATTTTCTTCGATGCTGATGATGAAGGTGAACTTTTTATCGGCGAAGTGCAAGCAGACGCTGCTGGGAACTTTAGCTGGTCAGGTGAAGATGTACCATCTGAACTATATGTGACAGCAACGGCAACGGATGCCGAAGGAAACACTTCACAATTTTCTGACCCGGCAAATTATTTAACCGATATTTCTCATGAAACAAATATACAGAATCCGGAAATATTTTCGTTGAGTCAAAATTATCCAAATCCATTTAATCCGGAAACAGAGATCCATTTTCAGATTGCCGAACCGAGCCACGTACTGATAAAAATTTACACCATTTTGGGTAATGAAATTTGTACATTAGTTAATTCGAAATATGAACCAGGCGCTTTCAATGTCACCTGGAATGGAAAAGATGCGTTTGGTAACGATGTCAGTAGTGGGATTTATCTCTGCAAGCTAAAAGCAAAGGATATTACACTCACAAAAAAAATGACGCTCATTCGCTAACACAGTACCAAAAAGATGTGCTCCACTTTAACAGTGGAGTACATCTTTATTTACTGCTCTATTTACTTACTCAACATTCCCCCAACATATCCGGCTGCCACAAAAATTAGCAGTGCGATTACTGAAGTTACGTCAAATCCGGTGGAAAAACTAAATAATAAATTTATGACCACTGGAAAAACAGCAACCAAAGCACTATTTAACTTGCGTTTTTCGCCGGAGCCTTTTGCCAAGACTGTTGCCCGCCAAAAAATCAGCAGTGCAACGACAATGATAAAAGCGATGAACAATAAAATGCTATTTTGGTACATTTTGGAAATCGCTTGACTGATCTGTTGGCTGACTTCAGCCGAATCATCAGATTTTGGACCTAATTCGATACCCATTTTTACAGCAACAACTAATGCCGGAATCATATAGAGAATGAATCCGAGCACCCAGGCAAACAATCCGTTAAAAAGTGCCTTTGCCCACAAGATTTTCGGTCCTTTTGTTTCCGCAACCATGATCTTTTCCCTCCGATTTTTTTATTGAATTAGCCGCTAAACAACCATTTTTTTCAGATTGCTTTTTAAATGGTATAAGCGCCTCTTTCTCTGTGCTGGTTTAATCTACGTGAAGTTGTCGAATTTTAGTGAAGTTGACATGGCAATATAAGACAAAATTTAAAATATGTCAATAGAAAACTAAAGAGAGGTAGCTCGATGGGAGAAATTCTTTAATTTAAAATATTCTTTTTCCTCAAGGACTCAAAGATTTAAAAGTCAATTAATTAGAATCTTATTTATTAATTAATCAGACAAATATAAGTTCAGAATTCAATTTTTTATAACTTATTATTTATTTGTATCTTGGAGCCCGCTAGCTAGCGAATGGCAATTATTCATTTTATTACACCCAAAAACTTTGCTATTTTAACAAAATGTTAGATTAATTTTTTTAATCCGTGCAAATCCGTTTATTCCGTGTCATCCGCGTTCTATTTTGGTTGCGGCTTTGCTGCGTTAGGAATTATTCAGATTAAAAAAGATAAAGCAAAACAACGCAAGAAGTACTATCAGACATATTCCTAAAATCGGTGCTGAAAAGACACGATAAAATTCGTCGAGTGGTAAACTTCTGAACCGGTCTTCAAATAACTAATGAAAAAGCGACTAAAATCCGAAAAGTTGATCGCCAAACTCCCATTGAAATTATTCGAGTTGATTCCCTGTTGCCGGGTAATGGCATAGCCGGCTCCGATTTCCGCGAATTGAGAAATTGTTTGTTTCAGATTCAACCCAATCGATCCGGTGGAAAGTTCATTCGGTGTCCAGTAAGGTCGCGAATTCAAATAAATTTTATCAAAATCCTCAAAAAGATAATAAGCAAAAGTGACAATATTTGGATTTTTTAATTTCAGGGTTAAATAAGTCGCTGCCGTGGTTGAGATTTTTTGATTATCATCAGAATAACTAAATTGCTGATAATTCCCGGAAATTGCCCAGCGTCGAAAAACCTGCCAATAGATTTCAGTAATCAGACCGTTCAAAACAATCCGGTCTGCCAGCGCTCGTACTCCTTCCTGAGTCTCATGTCGCTCATAACGAATTTGAGCTGTCATTTTTTCCTTTATCGTTTGACTGAATTGAAATTTCAGGCTGAACGGTGTCCAGTTGGAACTATAATTTATGGCTCCGATTTCGATGCCTAATTTTGACGATACCGTGGGATGATAATTGACAACTGCCTGAGCACCATAGCCAACTGTTGTCGAATCCAATCGGTCGTCAAACACACGATACCGGGCAGCCTGATAGCCAAAATCCCAAAACCGGTTTCGGTGAAAAACTGTACTGATAGGGATTGTCTCGCGTGTAATTTCATTGGAATCACTCAGCCTCGAATATTTAGCTTCCAACAGCGTTCCGTAGTTTTTCCGAATATCCCGCAGCAGAACCGATGCTTGCTCGTTTTCCGGATAAAATAATAGCAATTTTTCCAACCGTTGTTTTGCCTGATCCCACCGTCCTGACCAACGTTCAATCTCTGCTAACGAAAGCAGTGACTCTTTGTGCAGCGGTTTTTCCTTCAGTACATTCAACAACGGCTCTTCTGCTTTTCTCGATTGACCGCTCCAAAGATAGGCGCGGGCTAACTGGTTTTTATGGTTCAAGCTATCTGGCTCCAATCGGATTAATCTCTCGTAAAGTGGTGCAGCGTCTGCCGGTTGATTGTTCCACATCAGTTGCTGTGCTAATTTTTTTAAAATTTCCTTATCCTCCGGGGACTTTTCCAAAATAATCTGATACTGCTCAACAGCTGGTTTGGTTTGATTATTCCAACTCTGCTGCTGCGCCAGTTTTTTACGAAATTGCAGACTGTCCGGCTCCAGATCAGCGATCCTTTCTAACAGTCGGATACCTTCATCCGTCCTGTCGTCCCAAAAGTATTGGTCTGCCAGTACCTTCATTGTTGCTATATCTTTCTCATCCAATTTAATAATTTGCTCGTAGGTGTGAATCGCCTTTGCCGATAGACCATTCCATGAATAAAGTTGCGCCAACTTCCGGTAAATCTCGGTATTGTTTGGCTCATCCTCCAATATTTTTTCATAAAGGACAATCGCTTTAATCTGCCGATCATTCCAGAGATAATATTGAGCTAATGTTTTTTTGGCCTCTGTATCACTCGGGCTCAACCGCACAATCTGCTCATAACTTTGAACCGCTTTATCTCCCATATCATTCCAGGAATAAAGCTGAGCCAGTCGCTGCCACGATTTCAAATGATCCGGATTGGTCTTCACAATGGACTCATAAACTTCAATCGCTTTCAATTGTTTATCAGCGGCAACGTACGCTTCAGCCTGCGCTATTTTTTTCTCAGGATTTTGAACCTGATGGTGAGAAAAAATTCCCACATCAGACATCGCCACTTCCTGTTGAGCCGAGTTCGTTCGACTGACACAAACGACTAACCAAAACATCATTACAATACTTAATTTTCGATCAAATTTCATCATAGACCCACTTTTTCATTAATTGATTTATTAAATTGTAACATCATAATAAAATCATTTGCTCTGAGAATCAAATGCGTACCCAGGGGGGTTTGGTGTTCATGGACCAATTCACAGCCCAAAACTCCTTCCAATTCATTTTCTTCCGATAAATAAAGGGAAAAGTATGAAGGTACCACATTGGTTTCCACATTCAAGATATTACGCTGGTTTGTGGCGCGAAATTTTGTTTGGTCAAACATTTTCATGATCGGCAAAGCTTCAACTCGTTTTACAAATCGTAAATACGGATAATAACTCTGTGCAAACTCTATCCACTTTTTTAATTGAAAATACAGACCATCTTTTTTAGATTCTCCATGCCAAGTTAGTTCTTTGATGTTCAGAGCACTTAACTCCTCCCGATCGTAGCGTTCTCCGGTCGGATAAACATCATCGGGGTGAATAAAATGCACCCAGACCCCATTGCAATTCAATAACGAAATCATGGAACGACGGTAAAATTCGGTAAAAATACAACCCGATGTATTTCTCGGAATAACATATAATTCCGGCTTCCAGGGTTCGGGACCAAATTCACGAAACTGCCCCATTTCAAAACTCCCTAAGTACAACGCCCCTATTTGTTCGATGCTCGGGAACACCTCACTTAGTACTGTTACCCCGGTAGAATCATAAATGTTCAATGGCGGAATATAACTTTTCGGAAGCTCTCCCAAGTTTTCAATTTGCCATCTCTTTTTTCCGGCCTTGAGCGATAACCGCATGTATTCAAAATTATCCCAAAATTTGGCAGAAAGTGATTGATGATTGTATCCATGCAATGCCAACTCCGTAATCGAGCCTAAGTTTTGCGCAGCATAAACCGACGCGGTTACCGTTTTTCCACCGATTTTAATCTGTCCGTTCAACCATTCATAGAATTTAAAAGGTGGTTTTGTTAAGCCGTTATAATTAAAAATAAGCGCTGCCGTATAACGCACACCATATTCCTTGGCGAATTTCACCAAATCCGGATACCATTTCAAAACATAAAACTCGGAAATTGTCATATCGAACTCAGATTTGATGGGTTCAAGTTTCTCATTATAGGAAGCGTTCGGGTAATCATCCAAATCAAAAATTGCCACATTCGCCAGCCCGGCGACTGTAAACGGTTGAACGGCTGCGACGGATCGGACAATGAAACCCCGGTTGACCTTGCTTGCCAAAATACTTGTATTCCAATAAATCACCTTGCCGGAGCCAAATTCATGAAACCAGACCAGCGGATACTGCGGCGTCTCAGCAATTATTTTGGCATTGTTTTGGATCCGAAAGTCATAATTTGAAACGTCTTCTTCTTCCAATATCAACCCGGCGCCACCCGGCAAAAATTCTTCTTCGAAAACAATGGACTGCTCTTGTTCAATAAATTGAGGTTCTTCCCGATTGGTCACACCGAACAAATCGGGGAGATATTCATTCCAGGTACGAAACAGAACAGCCAGGCCGCCACCGTCTGATACATATTTTTTCACTCGTCTGCTTTCAGATTCACCCAAATTCCAAAGTGACTCGGTCACAACGACCAAAGCGGGATAATTTGCCAATGCCGGCATTTTCATTTTTTGAGCAAGATCAAATTCAACAAAAGGAATTTTCGCGTAATTCAGCGCTGTTACGGTTTGATGATAGCACATATCATATCGATCAGAAGAATCATGAATTAATAGCAGAGGTGATTCTTTTAAAGAGAATGCTTTCGTATTCACCGAAAATTTTGTCCGTTCGATTTGATGATTTTCAGAACATCCGATCACAATGATACAAAAGCACCAGCAGATAAAATATGTTAAAATTGTATGTCTCATGCGAAACTTTCTTCTATTTCTTCAATTCTGTCGAACAACTTAAAATGTCTGTCCAGTCTGGTCAGTTTTATAACTTTCAACACTTCAGGCCTGGCGTTAACAAATTTTAAATCACCGCTTTTCGATTTGGCCAGCTTAAAAGCCACCACAAAAATTCCCAGACCAGAGCTGTCAATAAAGGGGACTTCCGCCAAATCGATTACCAGATTTTCCTGACCACCTTGAATCAATTCCTTTAACAGCGATTTAAGCTGCGGCGCTACTGACACATCAATTTCACCGTTTAATTTCACCAGAGTATATCGGTCTCGTTTTACTTCTTGATGTTCCATATCTTTCACCTCAATTTTTTCATTTGCAATTAAAGTCTCCAATTGCTCAATCCATTCCAAAAACAAATAACAACGATCACACAAGTTATTTCCGTGACTGGCACAATTTTGTTCCGGATTTAACCAACAGTAACGATCCTGCTGGAAATTCGGGCAGGTGCTACAGACATCTCGGGGTTCACCCTTAAATTTCCAGCATTTTATATTCGGTTTTTTAATATCATACTTTATTTTGTCGTTAAGCAGCTCCTTAAATATCTTCACCACGTCAGGATCAAACTGTTTTCCCTTTCGCAACTTCAATTCAGCCGACAACTTCAGGGGAGTTAAAGGATCATTGAAACGCGTGGTTGTCGTAGCCTGTGCAATATATTCTGCAAGTGCTAATATTCTACCGGAAATCGGTATTTGATCTCCTTTTAGTCCATTGGGATACCCCCAACCATCGAACCATTCGTGATGATTGCGAACCGCTTCAGTAATTTCTGACGGAATCGGCAAAACATCGATCATGCTGGCGGCAATTTCCGGATGATTATAATCCGCCTGAAACTCCTCATCCAAATCAGCGATCCCGCACATTCCCACATCGTGAATCAAACCCGCTTTACGGATGTTTTCAATCATGTTTTTCTTCAGCTTCATTCTTCTGGCTATTTCAGCGGCGAGGTCTGCAACGCGGCGCGAGTGCCCTGTTGTTTCCGGAGTCCGGTGGTCGTAAGCCTCGCTCATCGCTACCAGCGTCGAAAAATAGCGATCCGTAAAGTCATCAAACAACCGCGAATTATTCAGCACCAATTTTATCTGTTCAGTGAAATTGGTTAATACCGACAGGCTAAAGTTGGAAAACATTTCATTTCTTGTAAAATTGATCAGCGCAAACGCTCCCACTAAATTTTCTTTTTCGACAAGCGGAACCGCCAGTATGGACTTGATATCAAATTCTGCCACAAAGCTAAAGTCCCGTAAAATCATCACTTCGCTATCATCCGGCGACCATTCCAGGAGGCCATCTTCAGCACTTAGATTGATCTTTTCCATAAATCCATCCGGCAGATTTTTGTGGGCACGAATCTCCAACATTTTTTTTCTTGGATGAGCCATTGCCACAAAACCCGCTTCTGCACCAGTTGCAGTAATAGCCAAATCCAGCAAGAGATCGACAAACCGGTTTAACTCAAGAGCAGAGCCCAACATCCGTCGGCTGACATTCATTCTGGATTCAATGTTATTCAACTGTTCCCGGAGACGTTCAATTTCCCTGAAGCGATTAACCGCGTTTGCTGCTGCGACAGCAAAAATCTGCAAAAAGTGTTTTTTCTTTGCAAGGGCTCGAGGCTGTAAAACAGGGCCTGTTAACAAACACCCGACAAATTTCGTATTATTCACATGAAACGGAATATTTAACACATTAGTGCCAAGCAGTTCAATTACCCCAATCTTCCTGAAATCTTCCCCGCTTTGCATGACAATTTCAGGTTCCCGAAGCTCTGCACCGGTGCGATCATCAAGTTTATTATTTTCTATCCACGCTGAAAATTCAGTAAAGTCTGAATTCGACAGAACAAGCTTCTTTCCTTCTTCATCAGACAAGTACAGGTAAACACATGGTGTTTTCAGCATCTTTTTCAGAAATTTAAAAATTTGCCGGTATCCCTGTTCTGCTTCGCTAAGCGGAAATACATTTATTGCAAAATAACGCCAGACTGAAATTTCCGTTTCCTTTTCCTTATCTTTGAAAAGGGAAAACAGATTTCTTTTTGCTTTGCCATTAACAGAATTGCTGATATTTTTTTTATGCACTACTGACATTTCACACCTAATTATTTTTCAAACTCACCTTTTTTAAATTCCTGAATTCCACTGTCTGTAAAATTTTCCATCCAAAAACATTTCATTTCAACATGACATAGCTGTGGTTTATTTTACTTTCATTACCACCATAGTAATATCATCCCGTTGTAAATCCGAATTCTGAAAATCTTTCACCGCTTGTAATATTCTCTTCAAAATTCTTCCCGCCGGATCGCCGGCAATATTTTTGATCATGTTCCTCAGGCGATCTTCTCCAAACTGAGCACCATCCTGGTTTCTGGCTTCCGTGACTCCATCTGTAAACATTATCAGCACATCTCCGCTTTCAAGTTGTAACTCTTTCTGCTGGAAATCCTCTTCCGCAAACATACCAATGGGCGCGCCCCCGGTATCCAACATGATGAGCCTCGACTCAGCTTTTTTCCATAACAGCGGAATCTGATGTCCCGCATTTACGTAAGTTAATGTTTTTTTCTTTGCATCAAAGCACGCCAGTATCAACGTCGCATACATGCCTGTTTCTTCCGTATCCTGACACATCAAATTATTAGCGCTTTTCACAATCGATTTGACATTATCACGCAGCCGTGATTCGGAGCGCAAAATACTTCGCAGAGAAGCCAACGTCATCGCGGCGCCAATACCATGACCTGACACATCCGCGATTACAAATTCCCATTGAAAATCATTAAGTTTGTTAACCGAAAAATAATCTCCGCCAACATCCGCCGCCGGTTCACAAATCCCGTCTGTTTGGAAAAATGGCGTTTCCGGCAAGGACTTGGGCAAAAGGCTTTGCTGAATTTGTCGCGCTAATTTCATCTCATGCTGTAGCGCTTCAGCTGCTCGCATTTGTTCGATCATCCGGTTGCTGTGAATGGTTATCCCGGCATAGCCGGCAATCGCTTCAGCTAATTTGATGTCGCCTGATTCAAAGGTGGACTCACCTGATTTGCCAAGCAAAACAATACTTCCTAAAATCTGGTCGTGCCCTTGAATCGGAAGAGAAAGTAATGAAAATGAGTTCCCACTTTCAAGATAACTCATTTTTGTTAGGTTGGTTTGACTCAATGCCTCGATTAATATTTCTCTGCCCGACTCAACCGTCTTTTCAACATATTCAAGTAAAATATCTGGTGCTAATATTTTATCTAAATCAACCTGACTGATATGACTCACCAATTGCAACTTTTTGCTTTTGTCATTTTTTAGAAAAATCGCACCGCTACTCACCTCGATGACCCGCATTGCTTCTTTCAGTGTCACATGACAAATTTTCTGTTCATCAAATAATAAACTCAACTCTGAAATCAAATTGTACAACAGGTTCAATTCTTCATATTTTTCAAGCACTTCCTGAGCCAGCCCCTGTGCTTCCTGTTCCTGAAAAATCAAAAAATCAATATTCTCTTTAATCAATTTAATTATCTTTAACAAGCGTCCTTTGTTAAATTCACCTGTCAGCGGTTTACCCGCCAATTGAAAGGAACACCCATTACAGACCAGTTCTTCAAAGATCAACGTTGCTTTCGATTTTTGTGCCAACCAGGCATCATCAAAACTGTTGCTTCTTACAAGTGATTTGCCCTGATCATCCACAATCGCAGCCGCGAGGTTAATTGAGCTCTCCGCTTTTTTTAATAAATTTTCCAATCGTATTTTTAGAACCGAAGAAAAAATCATCCGCTTTGATTCCCTGAATTATCTGAATTTAACTTTTTCTTTTGAGGGATGTCTATTTGAAAAACACGTACTTGATCATCTTCATAAAATTCCCGGATGTTTGAATTCAACCGCTTGAATTCAGCACACCATTGATTTACTTTTTTGTTCAAATCATGGATTTTTGGCAACAACCCCGTATCAACTTGACTGGTGAGAGTTTCCTTTTCTGCAAAAATAAACAGATGCTTTGCCGGAATAACACCGTTAGCCTTCTGATTAAAAGTTGCCGGATCATAATGGGTCAAAAAATACAGATAATCCATGTAACGGCCATAATTTAAAACCTGGATATTGGTTCCGAAATGGGACACGACTATCCAATCGTACGAATCATACTTTTTTTCAATCTCGTAAACGGAACGGACAAAACCATCAGGCTCCATTTGATATTCAAACTGTGCCCATGCCGGAGCTTTAAAAATTATAAAAATTTCGGACACAATCAAAACCAGAATCAGACTCCAAACGGTGCTCCGAGGCTGAACATTTTCTTCAATTATGTTTTCTTCAATAGTTTGAAAAATTAGGCCATTAACCACGAAACCGAAAACTACTGATACGATTATTGACAAAATAAAACCTAATTGGGGATAATTCAAATCCATGGCATAACTTCGATCCTGGCTAAACCACAGCAATGCGAAAACAATTGTTAGCAAGCCCCAGACGAAAAAGTGGATTCGGTACGGGTGATCGACTAATTTCAAAACCAGAAAAACAGCCAACATGCCAATTCCAGCACTGATATAGAAAAATATCGTCCTGCTGAATATCATGTCTTCACGCGCAAAGCGCATAAATGATTCATCAGCAAATAGCGTTTTCACCCCCGCCAGGAGTAGCGGATTGGAAATTAAATATTGATATGCAAAATAAATTCCCACTAAAGAACCAATGAAAATTATGGTTGATAAAATCATTCTCAAATAGTTATGGTTATTTTTATTGTTTATAAACAAAACGCTTAACGCCAGAACCGGCATACTGTAAATAAAAATCACTATTGAAAAATAGCTCACAATGATACTTGTGATGGTAGAAAGAAAAACAACAATCCCGTTTAAAAGCGATGGTTTACAAGCAAACTCCACTGCAAAAAATAAAGTGAGCACAATAAATACCGATGCTAAAACAATCGTGTTCGCTTCAACCTGCTGTTCCGGGCTAATCGGCAATAAGCGATTAAAGATACCAAAGATCGCCGCTGAGAGCAGCGCACTTGGTTTATTTCTGGTAATGCGATATACTACGTAAAAAATGATCGTGATTAACAAGAGCGCGGAAATCGCTCCCCAACAATGGACTAAAGTATTTGTATTAACTCGAGATAATTGGAATACCGCATTAACAATGGCGTGCATGCCTTTGGGCACAGTGAGTTGATCAACAAGGAGTTGTTGTGAATCCAGACTTTTAACATACTCCAAATGTCTGTACGCCTCAATTGAAAAAGGCGCTGCCTGTTTAAAAACAGGCAGCAAGCGTAATCCCAATGAAATGATCAAAACAACCAAAAACAGAATATTCCAGATAAAGGAGAAAGACTCTTTTTGATCATATTTCCCGCCATGTTTCCCTGCAACATGTCGCTGCCATATCTCAGATAATTTTAATTCGAACAATTTTAATCCGGTATAGTTTGCATGCGTCAGGAAATCTTTCCGTCCGCCTTGTTTCCCTGCAACAATGAAAATTCCCGAGAAAACTGCCAGACTCAAGTATAACGAAACTGTGTCATAAAGTCGGGTGACTGACAAAAAGCTAACAATGATAATAATGAAATTTACCAGCAAAACGAAACTGACTAATATACGATTTTCACCAGTAACAATTTTATTCCTGCGAAAAATAATTTTAGGTAATGCAACAAACAATAACAGGAACAAAATGATCACCCGTACCACACCGGTGACAATATTTTCAGTGTACGCGTCCATCTTCAATAAGCCGAATAATAATAATAATCTAATTTTTTAAAATATTCTCCGGAATAATTTGATGTAATCATCGCAAAAACAATAGAACCAGTCAACAGTCCGAAGACAGCATATTCATAACCGATCCAGCGACTCAATAGCATACCGATTACAATATTCACTGCCAGACTAATTGAAATCGCTCTCACTGCAAAATTGAGTCTTGCTAATGTGAGAAAAAATAAACTATTAAAAAGACCAATTGCCATGAACAAATAGGCAGTGGCAGCAACATAAAATGTGAAAAAAGTAATGCGGCTACTGAAAAAGTCCCTTACTTCACGGATGTAGTCAAATCGTTTCAAATACAGCACACCGAAATATGTAATGGCAATGCTTCCGATGCCAAGTATAATTAATACAAGCAATTGTTTGATATAGAAACGATGGTAGAATTTTATGAATTTGTCCATATCAAATATTTTTATCCTATCCTGCACCGGAATCAGTGTTTCGGAGAACCGCTCAATGGTAAACTCCAATAATGCGATCGTAATGAACAATGATAAAAGAGCCCAATCCATTCCCAATTCGTACGGCGTCCGAAACCAAATCAACATCATCGGCACGTCTTCAGCAACTGTTGACCAACTAATGAAACGGTCTGCAAATAAAAAACAAAAATAAAGCGCGCCATAGATGAAATAGGGAGATGTTACAAAAGCCGTAATAGCACGGTGCGGCAGCCGAACCGAAGTTTTGTATCGCTGTCGTCGCTTTTTCCGTTGGAACCATTTTAGGCTATACATCCAACTTATCATATTGGCGAACATCAAGCCGGCAAAATGTGCATAAAAAATGCCCCAATCGGTATAATTCATAACTGCCCATACCGGTGCGATTCCCACAACGGTGACCAATAACACGACAATGTAGTGTTTAATTAAGTATAAAATTGTTAGTGCAAACCAAAGCTCTGACAAAAGAACGAAATAAATTAACATATTCACTATCATTTCCATCTTGTAAAACGGAAAAATAGCGTTGATTGAGAAGGCACAAATCATAAACACGATTACAAGCAAAGCGTGGTAACGAAACAATCGGAAATAGCTCATCTGTGCCAGGCGATAGTCTTTGGTATTAAGATAAAAAAGGACATCGCGCCCCGTTGCTTGAATAAAACCACCGGTGACAATAAAACTTAAAATTGTTCCCATAGCAACCATTGTTGCCTGAGCCTCTGTAAACTCCATGTATGCCCACAGCGAATATCTAAAAAGCAATAGCAATGCAATCTGTCCCAGGACAGGAAGCATAAAACTAAATCCGCGGGGATAGTGTTTCACAAAACTTAAAACTGCGCTCTTAATTTGTTGTTTCTGGTCGGTTTTCTGTTGCAACTGTTTTTGAATTTCTTTATCGTTGACACACAGGTCATAAATCTCTTCAGCCAGTTGAAATATCGATTTCGAGCCATACAGCTTGCGAGCATCCTTGTCACGTAATCCCAACGATTCAAGAATTGCTGCCACAGCCCAAAAATCAAGCGGCTTTTGAATATTCTCCACAACGCGCAGCGCCAAATCTTTTTTTCTGGAATCAGGCTCGATTTCAAAAAGAAAAGTTAAATTATTTTTTGTACGATGGTCTTGTTCAACTAACATAAATTAACCTACCATTCTCAATGCCTCTCCATTATAAACCACATCATCATTTGAATGCAGTATCTCTTCATAAAGCTTTTTCAGGGATGTATCAGACATTTCCTTTGTTTGAGTTTTTAAAGTGCGTTTCAACCTGGCAAGTCGCTGATAGGTCTCCCAGTAATGATCCAGTGAGCGTGAGATTTGAAACTTTAACAATACGTGCTCTCTTGCCAATCTTCCCAAATGCGTTCGTAATTCCTGATCTTGAAGCAGCTTAACAATGCCTTCTCCAAATGCTATAGCATCACGAGGTTTGACAATAACGCCGTAACCGGTCAGGGCTTCCTTGACTCCGCCAACATCCGTAGCGACAACAGGCCGGCTACACGCCATGGACTCCAATACTGTATATGGAAAACCTTCAGAAATACTTGACAGAGCACTGATATCGCCCTCATTGTAAATTTCCGTTGGATTGTTATGGTAACCTCCCAGTTCAAAATATTCACCGATATTCAAATCAGCTATTAAATTCCGGCACTTTTTGACATAATCCGGTGCGACCTCCAGTGAACCGTAAACCACAAATTTCACATTAGGAATTTCATTCCGGACATAGTCACACGATCGAATCATGGTTTCGATGTCCTTTAGCGGTATCAAATGGGCGGCAGCTACAACAGTCGGTTTGTCCCGTGATTTTTTCGGTTTTCGTTTTGGCATAAAAATACCGGGATCGATTCCATTATATATTGTCTTAATTTTATTTGCCCGCGCTCCAAATCTCTTTTCCCAATCGATATTAAAATTTGCCACTGGAGAAACCTGGTCAGCAAAGGTATAACATAATTTGCTCACCAGAATGGATAAATTCATAAGAAATTTTTTGGCAAAAAAAGAAAAATCAGCGCTGGAAATAGCAATATATCGTTCACGAACAAACACTCCATGATCTGTTACAATCATCGGGGTTCCATACTCTAATTTTGAAATAATGCTGGCTAATCCGCTAAAACCGGCTATTGTGGCGTGCGTTACATCAGTTTCCGGAATCGGCGCATGAATTCCCATCAGATAAAAATATAACCAGCGCATCGTTGTTGTGATGTCAAAAATCGATGGTGTATCTTCGGCTTCCTTTCTCTGAAAATATGTTTGCACCTGATCTTTAAAGGTTTCCCAGACAACCTTTGACCGAAATGTTTCTTTGTAATCGTAAATCATAAAATAACGGTACATCTGATGGAACACATCAGCCAACAGCACAAATTGGTAATCCGGTGACAAAATCTGCTGTATCAATCTTTGAAATAGCGGGAGGAATTTCTCGCTGACGATATCCTCGGTCGTTTGTTTTCGTCTTAAATAGATATCTGAAAACGGAATATCCGGTAAAATATACTCCGATGGTTCAATCATTCCCCATAATGGTATTTGTTGAATTTGGCGGACATTTTTAGGCACTGAGTATTTAAGTTTAAAACTCGGAGAGCCAGTTATGGCATAAAGATAAAAATCCACCTGTGACAACTCACTGGCCAAAATATCGCACCAGGTGCTTACCCCGCCACCTGCATACGGATATGTCCCCTCGGTCTCCATCAACACTGAGATGCGATTTTCATTCATAAATCACCTGCTGAAATATTCAATCGTTGCTTTAAGTCCCTCATCAAGATCAAAATCCGGTGTTACACCGATAGCTTTTAATTTCCCAATATCTGCCTGAGAATGCTTTACATCGCCGGGTCTTTCCTGATCATATAGGATTTTCGATTTGGAACCGGTTAATTTTATTATTTTTTTTGCCAGATCATTTACAGTAATCCGCCCGCCCTGCGCCACATTAAACACGCCTGCAGCATCTGTATTTTGCGCAAGAGCAACGTTTGCTTTTACAACATCTTTCACAAACACGAAATCCCGTGTTTGTTCACCGTCACCGTAAATCGTAATGTCCTTATTTTGCAGTGCCCGGTCGATGAAGATCGGCACTGCTGCCGCATATTGAGAGCTCGGATCCTGCCGCGGACCAAACACATTAAAATAGCGCAAACTTACAGTCGGAACGTTAAAAGCCTCATGATACATTTTGAAATAGTATTCGCCATCCAATTTAGTGATCGCATACGGACTTTTGGGTTCCGGCAGCATAGTCTCCTGTTTGGGAACTTCCGGGTTATCACCGTAAATGGCTGCAGAGGAAGAGAGCACCATTTTCTTGACACCATTTTCACGAGCTGCGTCCAACAAATTCAATGTACCTCTGACGTTTATACTCAATGTCGTCGCGGGTTCAGACATGGACTCGGGTACACTGACTAATGCCGCAAGATGAAAAATATAATCCACATTCTTTGTTACCCGCTTCACTAATGTTTCATTCGTCACACTTCCCTGGACAAATTTTACATCGAAATCCTGAATATTCCTTTTATATCCACTGCGAAGATTATCCAGCACAACCACATCATCTGTCTCGTGAAAGTGTTCGACAATATGACTGCCAATAAATCCGGCGCCACCGGTTACTAATATTTTTGCCATTTCAACTGCTCCTTTTATTAAATATAATTTGCAACCTGAATCATGCTCTGTTCCGGTAATGTGCTTAATTCGTAATAAATTGAGCGATATTTTTCAACCATATCTTCCAATCGATAATATTTTTCAATGCGCTTCCTTCCGACCTGCCCAAACTTCTGCGCAAGCGATTGCTCTTTTAAAATCTGGATCATGGCAGCCGCGATTCCGGCAACATCCCCAACACGACAGAGCAAACCAGCCTGACCCAGACCATCATCTGCTCCGTTTATTAGCTCTTCACATCCGCCCACTTTCGTTGCAACAACAGGAATCTCAACTGCCATGGCTTCCAGTAATGAAAACGGCAGTCCCTCACTTACGCTCGTTAAGACCACGAGATCGAGGTTCTTATAATAATTCTTAACATCAATATTTCCTGTAAAAAATAAATTTTCCAGTCCCAATTTTTCAGCTAACTTTTGGCATCTTAAATAATAATCCGGATTTTGATCAATGGGACCAATAACGTAAAATCGTGCCAAAGGCAATTCTTTGCTTACAATTTCACAAGCGCGAATAAAGCTTTCCACGTCCTTGATCGGTGTTACCCTGCCAATTAATCCGATAGCAGGCGCTTGTGTTCGCTGGCCATGAGCTATTTTCGACAGACCAACCAATGGCACACCATTCGGAATGACGCGACATTTTTTTGCTTCCCTGGAAATTGACATTTCGATCACTCGATTTTTCTCACATACTGTAGTTATCACATCTGCATCAGTATAAGCCTGTTTCGCTATATGTTTAAAAAATTGTAGCCATGTAAACCAATTATTGCCAATGCACATTGCTCTTCGTTTCATTTTCATTACTTTAAATCCACACTCGATCTCATCCGCCCCAAGTTCAATCTCATGCCAGTAGATACCGTGTTCGGTTAACAACAATGGAATATCACGTTGTCTCTTAAGCTCTGTGCCAATCCACCCGGCAAATCCTGTTGATAAAGAGTGATACAAATCAGCCTCAGGAATAACGCTTAAAATATCATGGAATTCACTATGATGTTTATTTGTTAAAACCGGCAATCGAATGATCCGCCTTACATTTTTTGGTACGCGGTAGTTGTTGTCCTCCGGTTTTTTCCCCGAGTAAAGATGAACGATTGAGAATTCGATGTCCTGCATTTCGGAAATCAGATGATGAACCCATGTTGAAACACCTCCCACAATATACGGGTACGTACCCTCTAAAATCATACTCACATGCATCGTTATTTCCCCCTACCTTTCCGTAATACGGTTTTCGTCCCGATTTTCATCGAAAAATATTGCACATCATCCAGCAAATTTCGCATCAAATATACACCGTAACCACCTTCCGATGCCTTTTCAAGATCAGGACCGGGTATCGTGCGGACGTCGAATCTTTTTCCAAAATCCCTCAGTGTGATTTCAATCTGCTTAGCCTCAACGTTCACGGTGACCGCAACCGGCTTAATCATTTCCGAATCGTAAGCATGTCGAAAAATATTGGAAAGTGCTTCTGTCAACGCAACTTTGAAATCATTAATTTCGGAATTGGAAACCTGACATTTTTTCAATTCGGTTATGACCCAGTTTCGAATTTCCGGTATTTTATCCAACTCTCCGTCAAACTTTCGTCGTTTGGACTTTTTGTTCATAAAAATAATCTCGTTATGATCTTACTTTTACAAAAAATGCAGCATAAATAAACAAAATCGATAAAATAGTGCTCTCCTCTCACGATATCACACATTAGATTCTGTAAAAGGCAAACTCTATTCCACAAAAAAACTTTGTGTTATATTAAAGATTTTTATTTACAATAAACTAATAAATCAATTTATCTTACTGTTTTTATTGCTATTATAATTTTTAGTTCAGACATATTGATTATCAAAAATCTGGACAAAATATTTAAAGAATTTAAATAGAGGCTATTTCATTTCAAAATGAAATCGTGACTCTTTCATTAGCAATAGGAAATTTGGTAAGCATCAACAACCAAAATCACTTTCCATCTTTCTGTTTTTAATAAGTCAACTTTTCACCACCATCAATGTGGATATTGCTTTTTTCGAACAAAGGATGAAACTGTGCAAAAAACACCTGTTCTCTTTTTTTAGCCAGCGCACTTTGCTCCATTTTCAGAGTGCAAAAGGATACTAATCTTTTTCTTAAATCGATAACATTCAAAGAATTAAATACAAACGATTTGTTTTGGCATCAAATTTGAGTTAATCAAAAAGCATATCAATTCGCAAGGAGGTTAACATGGTCAATTCAATCCTTTTGAACTTACTTCTCCTGACATCACCAAAAATTTCGGAGGGCGCCAAAATGTTAGATTCAAAAAGCGTAAAATTAACCATTGTTTTTGACAACATTGGTTACTTACCAGATATGGAAACGGAATGGGGATTCGCCTGCGTAATCGAGACTGATCAGGATACTATCCTGTTTGATACTGGCAATAATGGTTCGATTTTGCTCAAAAATATGAACAAGCTCAATATTGAGCCCAAATCCATTCAAACCATAATCATTTCCCACGAGCATTTGGATCACGTGGGAGGGCTTTCCCAATTTCTTGAAGTCAATCCGAATGTCAAAGTGTATTTACCGTCTTCCTCATTTCAAAAGATAGGACCTGATGTGCGAAAAGCCGGAGCAACTCCAATCAAAGTGGATTCATTTCAACAGATTGCCGATAATATTTTATCATTGGGAGAAATGGGGACTTCGATTTCGGAACAATCCATCGCGATTCGGACAGAAGCTGGCTTGATTATCATGACCGGCTGCGCCCATCCGGGTATTGTTAATGTCGTGAAACAGGCACGTAAATTTTTTCAAAAAGAATCTCTATATCTGGTTTTGGGCGGTTTCCATTTGAAAAACCACTCCGAAGAAGAACTTAATCTGATCGTTCAAACGCTAAAGGAAATAGGTGTTGAATATGTGGCTCCGAGTCACTGTACAGGCGAAAAAGCAATTGAGATCTTTGAGCAGGGTTTTGGTAACAACTTTATTCGTTCCGGAGTTGGAAAATTTTTTGAAATAATGAAAAAATAGAATTTAGCGCTCACTCAAAAATATCATACTTTTCTTCGGAACTATTGGTTAAAATAAGAGTATCAGAAAAAATTACTTTTTCTCTCCGAATAATGTATCGAATTTAAAACGAGGTTATTTACAGATGTTGCCCGTATTATTCAAGATCGGTGGTTTTGAAATTCGGACTTATGGTTTATCTTTGGCTATCAGTGTTCTGTTGGGTGTCTGGATATCCATGAGACGCGCCCGAAGATATGATGTCAGACCCGAAGTCATCATGGATTTTGCTGTGATTGTAATGATCGCTTCAATTGTGGGGAGCCGGCTCTGGTACGTCGTTTACCATCTCGATGAATTCCGTGGTCAATGGTTAAATATCATCAATCCTTTTCAAAATGGAACGGTTGGTATTGCCGGACTGTCTATGGTCGGGGGTATTGTTTTAGCAATTATTTCGTCCGTAGCTTACGCAAAAATAAAAAAGATCCATTTTTTATCGCTGGCGGATATCATTGCTCCTGTTTTTTTGCTTGGCGCCGGAATAGTTCGGCTTGGCGGGTGCTATTTGAACGGCTGCTGTTTTGGAAGTCCCACAGAATCACCTCTCGGCGTGGTGTTTCCGCCGGAAGGTGTGGCTGCTGCGTATTTTCCGGGTACGCAGATCTGGCCCGCGCAACTGTTCGCAGCAGCTTTTGGCTTTATCGGATTCGGTCTGGTATTATGGCTTGATTCTACCCAAAGGTTCAGAGGATTTACGTTTTGGCTGGTATTTTTTTACTATTCAGTGAGCCGCTTTATCGTGGATCAATTTCGCTTTTATGAAACGCCTCAGGTGCTTGCCAGTTTAGGTCCGATTACCTTTAATGCCAATCATCTCTTATTGTTGGGGTTGTTTGCTGTGAGTGGTTACTTTTTGATTCGAGGATGGATGAACCAGCGAAAGTCCTTAATTGATTAAGTAAATGAATGGCATTGTTATTCAAACCCAATTTTTGAAACTGATAAATTCACTTCTTCATTAAACAATACTTTGATTTCAGAAATAATAAAAAGCCCACTGTTTCGCTTAATTGGCAGTGAACAGCGGGCTTTTAATTTTACAAATCTTAAAATTATTCAATCCGCTTAAAGATATGATAACCCATTTCTGTTTTTATAATATCACTGATCTCGCCTACTTTTAATGAACTGAGCTCACGATCAAGTTCCGGCATTAAGTCTCCCTTGCTCACCAATCCAAGATCGCCCCCCTTTTCAGCATTCGGGCCTTTTGATCGGCTACGCGCCAATTCTTTGAAATCTGCTCCTTCGTCCAATAATTTTTTAACTTCATTGGCTTCATCTTCTGTTGCAACCAAAATGTGAAGCGCTCTGAGATTGAAACCGTCAATGTTAAACCGCGAATCTGTCAATGATTTTTTCCAAATATAACCGACCATTTGAACAGCAACCCAGTTCCCCTGGTCCTGGATCGCAATCACCTTTGTCCCCTGTGGTAATTGACAGACAACAGAACCGTTGGGAGATAAACGGAAATTTTCTGCCTCTGGTTTGATATACAGTTCATCACCTCGGTTTATCTTGAGTTGAGCATGCAAAACGAATACCTGAGTGAAAATTAATCCCATTAACACGATAACCATTAGTCGTTTCATTTTTCTTTTCCTCCACCTAAAATTTCATTTTTATGAAGAAAACTATTTACCATCTCAAAAGTTGGAATTCCTCGCCTGCCGCCAAGTTGTGTACATTTTATCGCAGCAATAGCGCTGGCAAACTTCAAATTCTCTGTAAGCGACATTTCTTTTATTAAGCCCGCGACAAAGGCGCCATGGAATACATCTCCGGCGCCGGTTGTATCAACCACATCAACATTGAACGCCGGTTGAAAATAAACACCCGTGCTGTCTCCGCCATAACACCCTTTATCTCCGCAAGTGACCACAGCCGCGGTTGCTCCTAATTCAAGCATTTTTTTGATCGCGTATTTATAATCCGCTGTCTGTAAATATTTGTGACAAAAGGATTGTGATACCACCGGATACTCGACGGCAGAAAGAATAGAATCCATCTGATTCCGCGGGCTGCCTGCATCGATAACTATTTTTGCTTTTTTTGATTTTGCCCATCTTATCAATTCAAACGTGGCTTCAGTATCCCGGCCGTCAATGAGCATAAATTTCAAACTTCGGATGTGATCCAAAAAAAGCTCTTCCAGAGTCACTGAACGATACTGATTGCCATTCAGGACAATCGATTTTTTACCAGTTTCCTGATCGATCCAGATTAATGCTCTGTTAGTGGGCATATTTTCAGCGACGATAACTCCTGTTGTATCAACGCCCTGTGCGACAAATTGTTTCAGAACAAATCGTCCGTCAGCATCTTTGCCGACCTTTCCGATATAACTTGTTTTAAAACCGAGGCGAGCAACAGTAACCATTGCCGTAGCCACCGGTCCTCCGCCCTGATAAGAAAAATCTACTGCTTCCGTTTTTTCATCCAATTTCGGATACTTTGGAACGACGGACAGATAGTCAGCAGCACAGATACCAAAGCCGAGACAATCAAAATCTTGCTTCATTTAGTCCAATTATTATCAATAATTACCGATTGAATTTTCTAATTCTTTAATCCGATATTCAATGATTTTCTTGCTCGGATCGAATTCACCAAATTTTTTCAAACCGAGTGATTGAATTGCTGTGTCAATAATTTCTTTTTCTGTTTTATTTGTGTCCTTGCGCTGTTTCTTTAAATAATAACTTCCTGCCATCATTAATGCTTCACGGGGAATTAAACCGACCAATTCACTGCCTGTCACCTGTGTGCCCATTTTCATGGCTTCAGAACGAATTGTATCGTAAACAATATGCAAAGGTGACACCCGAAAATTTGTCAGGTTCATCGACACCTGAGTATGACCGAATTCTTCAATGTACCAACCGATTGCGCGCACTGCTTTCAACAAGCCGGCCGTTCGCAATCGGACTCCGCTCTTATCATGCACAATCGCTCCCGAGCTGTCCCTTTTCACCTGCCCGCTTTCCCGAATGGTTGCTGCGATGTGTTGTGCTATTTTCTTTTGTTTTGTAGCGAGATTAACATTAAACGCAATCAGAAAATCGCGCGCGCCCATGACCGTCGCACCTGATTTAGCATTAAATTTTGTTTCACCAAAATCCGGTCTCCATTTAAGGTCATGAATTTTTTCAGCAAGTTTTTCGTACTGCCCGCTGCGAATATTGGCAAGACTTTGACAATCCTCCCGCGTGGCTGATTTTTCATAGAGGTAAACCGGAATGCCCAATTCCTCTCCGACGCGTTTCCCAACCGTGCGTGCAATTTCAGAACATTGTTCCATTGTCACATCAGCAACGGGCACAAAGGGACAGACGTCAGTTGCTCCCAATCTCGGATGGACCCCCTGATGATTGCACATATCAATCAGCTCGGCAGCTTTTTTTATCGATTTGAAAGCAGCCTCTTTAACACCGTTGGGAGTTCCAATATAAGTAATCACGGTTCGATTCGTTGATTCACCGGAATAGATATCCAACAATTTTACCTGAGGTGTCTGCTGAATTTCATCCGCTATGGCTTGAATTATATTTTTATCTCGTCCCTCACTGAAGTTGGGAACGCATTCGACAATTTTCATTCGATTCTGCCACCATTATTTCAGTGAACAGTTACTTGATCAAAATGAGCTCCATTTGGCGAGGTGACAGAAATTCACAGCCATTATGCGTAACGACGACTTCCTCCTCTATTGTAGCAACGCCGTAGCCTTCGCAAGTCACACGCGGTTCCAAAGTGTACACCTGTCCCTCTTCTACTTTCAGGAAAGGTAATTTGCCGTATCGCTCCCATTGCGGACAGAGTGTACCAGAGCCATCGTGAGCTTCTCTGCCAACCTGATGGCCAAGAGCGTGAGGATATTCTTCAAATCCCTGATCTACAATATAGTTCCGTGCCACATCATCCACCTGCCATCCTTCGACACCCGGTTTTAAAAATTTCGCCGCTTCAGTTATCGCATCCCGCACCGCGTTAAATGCTTTTTTAACTTCCGGCGGCGCATCCTGTTCTCCGTTTTTTAAAAAGTACCAGGTGCGTTGCAAATCAGACACGTAATCGTCTTTTTTGACACCAAAATCCATATTAATAATATGTCCTGGTTTGGTCTTTCGATCGGTGGGACCATAGTGGGCACCTGCGGTATCCGGCCCGGTAAAAACTGAAGGACAGGATGACTGATCCCAGGACAAGCCCAATCCTCTTTGCTCAACTTCGTCGAGTATGAATTTTGCAATTTGTTTTTCACTTAACCCCGGTTTCAGAAAATTGGTCACCTTATCAAAAATTGAGATTGTTTCACTGATAGCGCTCTTTAACCGGCTAAGTTCGGTCGGCGATTTTCTGCCCCTTAATGCTGAAATGATCTCTTCAGCAGAAACCAATTTGTCTTCAAAAACACTTCCCTTGAGATACTGTTTTAATAACAAATACATTCCGTGCGTCAATCCATCGGACATGTGATCGTTGACCGAAAAATTGACAGCGATCTTGTTTGGATTGACTTCTTCAATTTCACGAATCAAAGGGTCACGAATAGCTGCTTTATAGCTGATAACGTTTTGGTACACCCCGAGGTCGTTTATTCCGGCATAATCCAGATTGCCGACAATGGCGGTAGTGCGACCATTCGCAGAGATTAAAAAAGCGGATTGCCAGGTGCAGCTCGCGTTCAGAATGAGTGGTAAACAGGGATCTGTGATAGTATGGCTTTCCCGGACAAAAACGAGCCAGAGATCAATGTTTTTCTGTTTCAGAATCTTAATTGCCTGATCAATTTTTTCTTTAACAATATCCATGGGATTCGTTTCAGTTATTTGTGATCATGTTATATTTACTAAAAAGAAACCGAGAATAAGTGACATCTCGGTTTCTTTGATCGACAATTTTAACTATTCACTATCTTATAACTTTGTTTCTTCGACTGCTTTTTTCACAGCATTCAATGAATTTTCCAACATATCTTTTTCTTCATCAGTCAGCTTGATTTCGAGTACTTCCTCTACGCCTCCGGCACCAATAATCACCGGCACACCCAAGTAGTATCCTTTGATACCATACTCACCCTCTAAATAGGCTGCACACGGCAACACACGTTTTTTGTCTTTAAGATAAGCTTCAGCCATTTCGATTGCGCTAACTGCCGGACTAAAAAACGCACTGCCATTCCCTAACAAACCGACAATTTCAGTTCCCGCTTTGCGCGTTCTGTCAACAATCGCGTCTATTTTATCTTTTGGTAACAGTTCAGTTAAAGGAACGCCTCCAACAGTTGCCAGACGGGGCAAGGGTACCATCGTCGGTCCGTGTCCACCTAACACTGTAGCGGAAACATCTTCTGTAGAAACGCCTAATTCAAGTGAAACGAAGGATTTGAAGCGCCCGGTATCCAACACGCCAGCCATACCAACTACGCGGTTTTTGGGAAACCCTGTGATTTGCTTAAATGAGTAAACCATTGCATCCAATGGATTTGTCAGAATGATACAAAACGCGTCCGGACAATATTTTTTAACGTTTTCAGCCACATTCGACATAATCTTCAAATTAACTTCCAACAAATCTTCGCGGGTCATTCCCGGTTTTCTGGGTAACCCCGCTGTGACGATGACAACGTCAGCGCCCTTGATATCTTCATAATTGCTTGTACCCGATAAGTTGCTGTCCACGTCGAGCAATGGCGTGGCTTCGAAAATATCTAATGTTTTTCCCTTGGCCATTCCCTCTTTATCCGGGATTTCAAGCATTATTGGATCACCCAATTCTTTCTGTGCAACAAGAAGTGCTAAGATACCACCGATTTGTCCTCCACCAATTAATGCAATTTTTTTTCTTGCCATACGACTCTCCTTAATTAATAAATGTGTGGCTAATTTATTTTAAAAGTGAATTATAGGCTTTTTTATCTGAAATGCATTAAACTCAGAACATTTACCCGGTAGTTACAGAGCAATTCCGCATCGATTTAGAAGATGAATCTTTCAAAATGATCGAAAGTCCTGCTCAATAAGTCATGCAGATAAAACTATCCCGCGCGTCGCCATCTATAACAAATAAAACAACAATTATCTCTATCTACAACACATGAACCAATTTTCGTGATCTTCCCTGGGATGTATATTTTACCACACCGTCAATTTTAGCAAACAATGTGTAATCACCGCCCAGTCCGACATTTTGACCCGGATGAAATTTTGTGCCACATTGGCGCACTAAAATGCTTCCGGCTGTGACTCGCTCACCGCCGAAACATTTCACACCTCTCATTTGAGCATTACTGTCTCGACCGTTCTTTGTGCTTCCAACACCTTTTTTATGAGCCATTTTATATGAACCTCCAATACATATTTAACTTAAAACAATATCTTCAATTTTTAATCGCGTCAAATCCTGTCGATGTCCTCGCTTTACTTTATATCCCTTTCTTCGCTTTTTCTTGAAGACAATGACTTTGTCACCTCTTTCAAAGGCAACAATTTTTGCTTTGACTTTTGCTTTTTTTATAACTGGATTCCCAACTTTAACACCTTTTTCATCTGAGGTTAAAAATACTTTATCTAACTCAACAGTAGCGCCTTCTTTTCCCTCGATTTTGGGCGCTAAAATTTCGTCATCTTTTTGAACCTTAAATTGATGACCACCAACTTCAACGACTGCATACATGAATCATATCCTCCGGCATACTATACTTTTAATATAGCTAATTATGTTCTTAAAATTTCGGTAAATTGAAAATTTTACAGAGACAAATATAATAATAATTATTGATTATGTCAAGCCCTAAATTTGTCAGTAATCTCCTCATTTTTCTTCGAGTAGAAGCGCACTTCATCAAAAGCAATATTCTTGTCGGTTTTTAAATCAATCTTAATTAAATACTTCCACATCAACTTGTTAACCGGACTTCTAAAGCCTTTTGACAAATACGATTTCAATTGAGGATGTGTAACAATCTTAATTTTCCGATCATTTGATTTTACTCTGTAGCGTTTAATCCAACTTTCGATTTGGTTCAGAATCGTACTTTTTGACGTAATAAACCCCATACCGTTACAGGTTGGACAAGTCTCGCTCAAAGTATAAACCAGACTTGGACGTACGCGTTCCCGGGTCATTTCAATTAATCCAAATTCCGAAAGTTGAGTAATGTTTGCTTGAGCGCGATCTTTTCTGAGTTCGTTTTTCAGTTCATCATGGAGTCGTTTTTTAAACTTCTCATCTCTCATGTCAATAAAATCGATAACAATTATGCCACCCATATCGCGTAACCGGAGCTGTCGGGCAATTTCCCGTGCTGCTTCCAGGTTTATCTTGAGGGCATTTTTTTCATGATTTTTTCCGCCGATATAACGCCCGCTGTTAACGTCAATCGCAGCAAGAGCTTCTGTTTGTTCGAAGATGATTGAACCACCGCTCCTCAACAGGACTTTTCTCGCCAGGCTTTTTTGAATATCATCTTCGACCTTAAAATAATCGAATATTGGCTCTTTACGAGAGTAATGCTCAACCACACCCAGCATATCATGGGCGACATCTTTCAGGTAGGTAATGATTTGACGGTATAATTTACGTGAATCTATTACCAGGCGCGTGACATCTTTAGTCATCAAATCACGAATCACACTGGAAATCATTCCCATGTCTTTATAAACCAGTGTGGGAGGTTTGCTCTTTTTTACCTGGGCTTCGATTCTTTTCCACGCTTTTAATAACGATTCAACATCAGCTTTTAATACCAAATTATTGCGCCCTTCAGCAGCCGTGCGAATGATAAGTCCGAAACCTTCCGGTCGAATCGCCCTGCCGATTTTCTTCAATCGACGCCGTTCCCGGTGGCTTTCGACCTTTTTGGAAACGCCCACCATTTTTGACTGGGGAACCAACACTAAAAATCGCCCCGGAATCGAAATTTGCGTTGTTAGCCTCGAACCTTTCGTGCTGATGGGTTCTTTGATAATCTGAACTAAAAGTTTCTGGCCCTCTTTGATTTTTTCGGGTGGTAATGATTCTATGTGGTTATTATCCTCATCGAGATCAATCATGGCCTGCACCGGTGAAAATGATTCACCGATATCTGAAAAATGTAGAAATGCATCCTGTTTCTGTCCGATATCCACAAACGCGGCCCGCATACCTTTAACGACGTTGACAACTTTTCCCAAATAAATATTACCCACTAAACGCTCGTGTTCGGGCTTTTCAACAAACAGTTCAACTAATTTGCCATTCTCCAGAATGGCGATACGTGTTTCTCCAACGGTGGAGTTGATAATAATTTCTTTATTCATCTTGTCCTATCTTAAATTTAAATTTTTGAGTTTCTGCTGCTTACACATCCATCGGCGACATGACAATGTCACCGACTTTGACTGCTAAATTTGTCCGTTCCACTTGTGACAGTGCAATTTCATCTTCGGTCAAATTTAACATGCCATCGAGTATTTCGGAGACACGAGCAGTTCGTCCTTGATCAAAATTAACAGTAATATGCAACGTATCATTTTCTTTGCCCGTTTCAATAGATTCGATATACGGGCGAATATCCAATGAGACGGTTGCATTCGCTTTTACCCGGTCAACAATAATCTCATCTCTCCCGAGATACTCGTTAATTGATTTATTAAGATAGGATTGGTCAAAAGATTTCGGTAAAATCACACGATATTCAGAAAGGTTTATCATTGCTGACAGTGATCGCTGCTTTGCTAATAAAGGCACGGATTTTATAAATTCCAAACCTTTGGGTAACACACGATTCACTGACCTCACAAGATCCTGACTGTGTTCTCTGAAATATTGAACGTCAAGATATTCACTGCTGCTTGTGTAGCCAACCGGTAATGGCGGACTGTAAGCAATTTTGGGATGCGGATGAAACCCTTGCGAGTACGCCAGATTCACGCCTGCCCTTCGAAATGCACGTTCGAAAATTCGAACGACATCCAAATGTGAAGTAAACCGAACCGTTTCCCCTTTTCTGTATTTCAAACGTACGATTTGGGGAACCGGCGCGGAAGCAGTTTGAATTCTTTTTCGGGAGCGCCCGTAATTCACATTGGTCGAATCAGCAGTATCTTTAAAATGGAATTGTTCAGTTTTCCCGTGTGCTCTGCTTTTAATTATTTCCTGACATTCAGCGTGAGCCATCAGTCCGCAGCCATGACAAGAAGTTTCCCGACAATCTTCAGTTGTCTGAACAGATTGCGCTTTCTGATATTCCTTTTTCAGAAACTCTTTATTCACTCCTTTTTGAATGTGATCCCACGGTAAGGGTTCGTCTAATTTTCTTTCCCTGGTGTACTGATTCGAATCAATTTGGCAAATATCAAAGGCGTTTTTCCAAATATCATAGTTGAAATGGTCGCCCCACGAATCAAATTTTGCGCCGTCTTTCCACGCTTGATAAATGACACTGCCCAATCTTCGATCGCCCCTGGCTGTAATGCCTTCGATCAGTGATACCTCTGGATCCCGCCAGCTTAATTTGATCATCGGGTCTGTCAGATTGTCTTTGAGATAAAAAATCTTCTGCTTCATCTCTTCAACTGAATCTTGAACAACCCACTGGAACGGCGTATTCGATTTCGGGCAAAACGGAGAGATAGAAATGTTAATCGCTTTGCCGCGATTTTGTTTCGCTACTTTTTTGACCATTTTTATCAGATCAATAATACCGTCCATGTCCTCTTTTTCTTCACCCGGCTGACCAATCATAAAATACAGCTTAATGGAATTCCACCCCTCTTGAAAGGCGATTTTAACGGCGCGTAATAAATCCTCATTGGTATTTGTTTTGTTAATGATTTTTCTCAGCCGTTCAGTACCCGCTTCAGGTGCCAAAGTGATGCCTGATTTTTTTACTCTTTTCGCGTACCGTGCCATCTCGAGGGTAAACGTTTCTGTCCGTAACGACGGAAAAGAGACGTTCACCATCAGCGGCTCCAATTTGCGATTCAAACGATTTAACAGGGAAGGTAATTGGCTATAATCCGAGGTGGACAACGACGCCAGAGAAATTTCGTCATAGCCAGTATTACGAATGACAGTTTCAATATGACGCGTCAAATCATCAACTGAACGCTCGCGAACCGGGCGATAAACGTAACCGGCGTTACAAAACCGACACCCCTGGGTGCAACCGCGCATGATTTCAACAGAATAGCGGTCATGTGTACTTTCAATTAAGGGAACCAGTGGTTTCAACGGATAGTAATCCGCTTTCAATCCGTCCACTGTTCTCGCCCGAACTTTATCGGGCACATCTTCTTTTAATTTAACAACGCCCTTAAAAACACCATTTTCATATTGAGGTTGGTAAAATTCAGGCACATAAACTCCCCGAATTTGCGCCAATTTTCTCAATACGTCTCCGCGCGGCATCCCTTCCTTTTTGGATTGTTTGATGAATTCAACAAACTCGCCAACAACGTCTTCACCATCGCCAACCACGAACGCATCCATAAAATCCGCCAATGGTTCCGGATTGAACGCACATGGCCCTCCGGCAATGATGAGAGGATATTGTCCGTCTCTCTCCTTTCGATAAACCGGAATCTGTCCCAAATCAAGGATGTTAAGCACATTGGTAAAATGGAGTTCATATTGCAGCGTAAAACCCAATACATCAAAATTCTGCAACGGTTGTTTAGACTCTAGCGAGAATAATGGCAGGTTCTTCTCTCGCAGCTTTTCTTCAACATCATCTGCCGGCGCGTAAATACGTTCAGCAACTGTATCATCCATTTTGTTCAAAATATGATACAGTATTTCAAAACCAATGTGAGACATTCCGATTTCGTACAGATCGGGAAAAACTAACCCGAATTTTACCGCGGTCTCTGACCAATCCTTTTTAATAACATGAATCTCGTTTCCCACATAACGTCCTGGTTTGGAAACGAGGGGTATAATTTGTTTTTCAATAATCTCCTGATAATTTTCCATTCAATTCTTTAGTAATAATATTTTTTTAAAAAAATTACGATATTTTTTGTTTTTTTAATTAATCTACAATAGGTTGATATTTCAACTATTCATATTGGCAAAAGTTCCTGTATTATCGCTCGATTTCGGGCATCTAATTACAGTAGATACAACTATCGCGAAAGGTGTCATTCTCATAAATTATTATCGTTTACGTTCACTAGACATTTATTTATACGAAGCTAAATAAGAAATCGGGCAGCCAGGTGCTGACATACCCGATTTGAAATTTAAAACTAAATTTTAATACAACTTCACATTAAAAATTAACGCACATTAATCACGCATAATTTTCACGAATGAACTTCACTCCCTCATCGACAGCTTTCAGATTGATATCAACATATTTTTTCTTCTTCAAATTTTCTTTAATACCGACCTTCGCCGCTTCAGGATCCATTATTTTCGTGTATTCCAAATAAGCGCCAATGCACACCATATTGGCGACTGCTGTCATCCCTAAATTTGATGCCATTTCAGTCAAGGGGATGTACAACACTTTTACATCATCCCGTTTTACTTTCTGATCAACAATGGAGCTGTTGACAATAATTAACCCGTCTTTTTCTACTGAATCTTCAAACGCATCCAGGGAAGGTCTGTTCATGGCAATCAGCACATTGGGGTTTGTCGTCAGCGGAGAGCCAATTCGCTTATTTGACAAGATCACACTGCAATTCGCGGTACCACCTCGCATTTCCGGTCCATAGGAGGGAATCCAACTGACATGCAGGTTTTCCTTCATCGCCATAGCCGCTAACATCACCCCAGCGGTCAGAACGCCCTGACCACCAAACCCGGCTATTTTGAGGGTCTGTTCAGGAAATTTTTCCAGAAATTCCTTATCTTCTTTTTTCGCCTCACCTAATTTTGTCAGTCCCAACAAATCCAAAACCTCTTCGTCCGAATATTCTTTTTCCTTGACCGGACGAGGTTCAACTTCGTCGGAAACATCTTTAAATACTTGCACTGGAAAATACGGCATCATTTTCTCTTCAACCCATTTTTGAGCTTCCACCGGTGTCACTTTCCAACCGGTCGGACACGGTGAGAGCACTTCAACAAAAGAAAATCCCTTATTTTCAACTTGATTCTTTAACGCCTTTCGAATCGCTTTTCTGGTGCGATTGATGGATTTGAAATCAATCATTGATGTTCTTTCCACATAGACCGGCGCCTCCAACGTGCTAATAATTTCGCACATCCGGATGGGATAACCTTCATTTTCCGTAGAACGTCCGTATGGGCTGGTGGTTGTTTTCTGTCCGACTAATGTCGTGGGTGCCATCTGCCCGCCGGTCATTCCGTAAATCGCGTTATTGATAAAAATCACGGTAATTTTCTCACCGCGATTTGCAGCATTGAGTATTTCCGCACTGCCTATCGCTGCCAAGTCACCGTCGCCCTGGTATGAAATAACGATACTGTTCGGATTCGCTCGCTTCAAACCAGTCGCTACTGCCGGGGCTCGGCCATGCGCAGCCTGACTGTTACCCACGTCAAAATAATAGTAAGCGAATACTGAACACCCAACCGGGGACACCAACAAGGTGCGATCTGCAATATCAAAATCATCGATTGCCTCAGCCATTATTTTATGGACATTGCCGTGTCCGCAGCCAGGGCAATAATGCGTTGTCTCTAAATTCGCGCCTCCTTTTCGTTCGAATTTATCATAAAAAGATTTCGGCTTTTGTAATACGTTCGCCTTCATAATCTCTCCTCTGTGTCAATTTAAAGATACTTTTTTGTTTCTTCCAAAATTTCTTCAACAGATGGGACTGAGCCGCCCATTCTGGAATATAAATGAACATCGCTTGTCCCACAAACCGACAACTTTACGTCATCCGTCATTTGCCCGTTACTCAATTCAGCGACCAGAAATTGCTTTGCTGTTTGACTGAGTTCATTCAGTTTTTTTCTTGGGAATGGGGATAACGTAATCGGTCGAAATAAGCCGACTTTTCTGCCCTGATCACGTAAAATCTCAACAACATTCTGGAGCATTCGGGAAACGATTCCGTAGCCAACTAAGATTAACTCCGCATCGTCCAGATACATGGTTTCAAAGCGAACCTCATTTTCCTCTAATTGCTGATATTTCTTCTGCAATTTCTGGTTATGCTTTTCGAGTAAGTCGGTACTCATAAAAATTGACGTAATTAAATTATGTTTGGACTCTTTATTCCCGTAAAGCGCAAAATCTCTGAACGGTACTTTTTTTCTGGTGTTTGGAAATTCGACTGGTTCCATCATTTGTCCGATATAGGCGTCTGTGAGCACAATCGCCGGATTGCGATACTCATCGGACAGGTCAAAAGCTAACATGGTCAAATCACACATTTCCTGAGCCGAATTCGGAGCCAATACGATGGCTTTATAATTTCCGTGACCGCCTCCTTTTACGATCTGATTATAATCACCCTGTTCCGGCCAAATATTTCCCAAACCCGGACCGGCGCGCATCACATCAACAATCACACACGGCAATTCAGCGCCCGCGCAATATGAAATACCTTCCTGTTTCAAACTCAAACCGGGGCCGGACGAAGCCGTCATCACGCGCTTGCCCGTTCCGGCTGAACCATAAACCATATTTATCGATGCCACTTCACTTTCCGCCTGCACAAATGTCCCGCCCATCAGCGGAAAATAAAAAGCAGCAGCCTCCGCAATCTCACTCGCCGGCGTAATCGGATAGCCAAAATACAAACTACATCCGGCAAGCAACGCCCCTTTTACCACAGCCTCATTACCTTTTATCAATTCTTTGTACATATTTACTCTCCCTTCGCTTTTTTAAATACCTGAATTGCTCCGGGTTCCGGGCACAAATAAAAACAAATATTGCACCCTGTACATCCTTCACCTTTGTATTGGGCGTATTTGTAGCCCAACTTATTAAATTTATCTGAAAACTCAATCACCTTTTTTGGACAATGCTCTATGCAAAGACCACATCCCTTACACAGTTCACTGACAACCTTCAACGCCGGCAGCGGGATATCGACTTCAACTATATCATCTCGCATAAAAGCCTCCTTAATAATATTCATTAAATTTGCATTTTTTTGGAATCTTGTTCTGCAAAAATCGCTTTTCACATTATATGATAATTAAATTGCATTATTTATTATAACGATTTTTTTTCAGATTTGCAAGGATTTTTTGGAGAAATAATGAATTGAAGTTTCAATTTTGCTGAACACAGCGAATCTACCAATATATATTTTTCATTACCAATTTTTTCATTTTCTGCTTGCTTGATTTGATTTTTTTAATTATGTTTCAGTATTTCAGTGAAAATATGTGTTGAACTGTAGCTAATAAAAAAAGTAGGATTTGAAATCCATTTGTACTCTTTTAACTGCAAATCTAAATCGGTGAAACTACAATGAATAAAAAGTACTTTCAAGTCTGCTTACTCACTCTTTTCATTTTAACTATCTCATCTTTATCTTTTTCTCAAACTGATAATCCTTTCCACCAAAGACGCCAACATGTTATTAAAAAAATGTCCGATCACGGATTACTGGTGCTGCGAACATCGGGAGACGGTGACCGGTTCGGATTCGGATTTCAGCAGAATAGCGACCTGTTTTATCTTACCGGAATGGATGAGCCGCATGTCTCCCTTATTTTGTCGAAAAATGGTATTAAATTGGATTCCGAAGAAAAACCGGTTCACAGCATTTTGCTCATCGCCAGACCGGAAGATGATAAAACGTTTCGACATCTGGCAGACAGCTTGAAATTCGATATAGTTTGCAATCAAATGAAATTGCGCAGATTACTGGCAGACATAATCCAGCTTGATACGCTGTACACCAATCTTGATGAGGAATATTTCCAATTTGGCCAAACAATTTTCGAAAAAACGCTGAATAAATTTGTCAAGCAATTCAAAGAGGTCGTTTTCCAACCAGCGACAAAATTAACCAGCCCGTTCCGGCGTATCAAAGATGAAACTGAAATCGCTTTGATACAGAAGGCGATTGATATCACCGCAAATGCCCACCGTCATGCATTTCAGGCAATGCGTCCCGGACTGTACGAATATCAGATCGAAGGGGTGATTGAATTTGTATTCAAAGCCAATGGCTCGAAACAACTGGCATTCCCCTCGATTGTTGGCTCTGGTCCAAACAGTCTGATTCTCCATTATGACAAAGGTGAACGCAAAATTGAGCCGGGTGATTTGGTGGTCGTGGATATCGGGTGTGAGTTCGGCCATTACTGCGCTGACATCACCCGAACCATACCAGCTACTGGAAAGTTTACCCCAGAGCAGCGGGAAATTTATGACATTGTGTTGAGAGCAAATAAACAGGTTATTCATGCGCTAAAGCCCGGGATCACGATTAAACAAATGAATGAAATTGCCAATCAAGTTATCAAAGATGCCGGTTATGGAAAATATATTCGACACAGCTGCACCCACTATCTGGGACTGGATGTGCACGATGTCGGGGACTGGAAAAAACCGTTGGAGTCCGGATGCGTGGTGACAGTTGAACCCGGAATTTACATTCAGCCCAATGATGAACTGGATACCGCTTACTGGAATATCGGAATTCGTATCGAGGACGACGTGTTGATTACAGAAGATGGTCACCGGGTACTTACGGAACAATTGCCCAAATCTGCTGATGAGATTGAGCTTTTGATGCAAATACCGAGCAACTTTGAAAACTTTTTTCGAAATTTGGATAAAAATTTAGACTAAATTTCTTAATTGGTGTATAGCAATGAAAACATAAATTTATTATCAACGGAATACACGAAATGACACTAAATTCAAAATCAAAAAAATAACCTTTTGTGTGTTTTGAGTGTTTCGCGGGCTATGTTTATTGTCGTTTTAAAATTTCAGGTTAAAATTGAAAACAGGGAGTTTGGTCATGAAATATTTATCAGATAAAAACATCAATCGCCGGAATTTTGTCGCTAAAATGATGGGCGCAGTCGCGGGTGCCACCATCGGATTACCAGCCGTCAGCCATAAATCAGTTGCCGCGCCATCGTTCCCAAAGCTCTCAACACAAAACCCGGCACTGGATGAGCGATTCTGGAATTTGGTCAGAAATCAGTTTGTTTTAAAGCCGGAAAAAATCTACATGAACACAGGCGGATTGGGGCCTTCACCGCGAACGGTGATTGATAAATTAATCAAAACAACAATGGAACTGGAAGAGATCAGTGAAACCGGACATAAATATGTCCACGAAGTCAATGAGAAAGCTGCCGCTTTGCTCGGCGCTTCTCCAGATGAAATCGCAATCACACGAAATACCACTGAGGGCATGAATATCATTGCTCGCGGACTACCGCTGAAAAAAGGCGATGAAGTCATTATGTCAACGCATGAACACCCGGGCGGGGCGATTCCATGGCTGGCGCTACAAAATGACATCGGGATTCGTGTCAAACTTTTTGAACCCGGAAAGACTCAAGCGGAAAACCTGGACATCATCAAAAAACAAATTTCACCCAAAACAAAAGTACTTTCCATTAGCCATATTCCCTGTACCACGGGACTCATTTTTCCAGTAAAAGAAATCACTGCCCTGTGCCGGGAAAATAACCTTTTTTATGTGCTCGACGGTGCGCATCCGCCGGGAATGATTCCGGTTGATTTACATGATATCGGTTGTGATTTTTATGCGACCAGTGGGCACAAATGGCTCATGGGACCAAAGGGAACCGGCATTCTTTACGTCCGAAAAGAGATGCACGAACACTGGCGTCCGACTTATGTAGGAGCCTATTCCGGTGAATTCAAATTAAATGAGTTATTATTCGAAATTAAAGAAGAAGCAAACGCCACAGAATATGGCACACGAAATACCCCGCTGATTTTAGCGCTGGGCGCAGCCATTGATTTTATCAACACTATCGGAATCGACAACATTGCCGCTCGCGGAAAAGCGATGGCAGATTATTTTATTAACAAGCTTCGCGAGATGCCGGATTTGGTTGAAATCCTTACAACGGATGAGGAAATTTCCCGAGCTTCGATTGTAACATTTTATCCGAAAACTATGGCGTATTCAGATCTGCAACGAGAAATCAGCAAAGAAGCTAACATTCGGTTAAGGGGAATTCACGAAAACAATCTCAATGCGATACGATGCAGTTTTCATGTATTCAATAATTTTGAAGAAGTCGATAAATTAGCAATTACTATTAAACAATTGCTCAGTTGAAAAAATATCCGGCAGTTATTGGCGATCGGATATTTTTGGATTTGAAGAGACTCTTTATTAAAATTAAATTATCCACGCAAAGCCGCAAAGAACGCCAAACCTGTCAATTTTCTTGCTTTTTCTTCGCGGTCTTGGCGACTTCGCGTTTATTTTTTCAAATATTTCAAATTAAGTCCCGGAAACCGTCATCTCACTAATTTTAACTGTCGGTCCGGTGATCGACCGGTTAAAGCGGAGATCGTTTCCGATCATTTCGATATTTTCCAGCATCTGACTCAAATTTCCGGACACGGTAATTTCAGCCACCGGATAAGCAATCTCACCGTTTTCAATCCACATGCCAAAAGCACCCCGGGAAAAATCACCAGTAACTGTATTGGTTCCCTGTCCCATCGTGCTGATCAGCAGCAGACCGTTATCCACGGATTTAATAATCTCGTCCGGCGAATATTCGCCTTTTTCGAGGTAAAAATTATTAGCACCGGATGCGTTCCCGGTGGGTTCCATATTTAACTTCCGCGCCGAATAGACATCTGTTAAATATGTCTTTAAAACTCCCTGATTAATGACGACATGCTTTTGTACCGGTATGCCGTCACCATCAAACGGTCTCGTGCCTAAGGCGCCAGGAATCAATCCATTATCGATAATAGTCACATTTTTGTTGGCAATTTCCTCCCCAATTTTATCAACCAGAAACGACCGGTTCATATAAATTGAGGTGCCATTTATGCACTGATACAAAAAGCCGAGGATACTGCGCGTCATATTGGGTTCCAGTACGACCGGCACATTTTGGGTTTTCACCTTTCTCGGCTCAATCATTCTGGTCACCCGCTTCACAGCGGTCTCGGCGATTTTTTCCGGACTCCACAAATCTTTAAAATCGATGCTGCTTTCGTACCAACCGTCTTCGACTTTATTGTCTCCCTTTCCGGCCTGCAAATAGACGCCCAAACTACAACTACTTTTTTTATAGGCGCCGCTGAATCCTTTGGAATTCACCAGAATTCTCTCGCCGGAATGATTGCTGAAACTTGCGCCATGAGAGTTGCTAATCCGTTCGTCCGCCCGGGCAATTTTATCAGTTTCCTTTGCCAGTTCGATTCGCTTTTGAGGCGTCAATTCATCGATTGACGGATCAAAAATTTCCAGTTCACGCCAATTTGCTAACTGAACGTCTTTCGGTAGCTCCGGCAATCCGGCAAAAGGATCCGGACTGGAAACCTCCGCACGTTTGACTGCATTATCGATCAGATGGGTCAGCGTATCTTTTTTAAAATCCGAAGAGCTGGCAGTCGCTGTTTTCTGATCTTTGATTATTTTGAGCGATAACTGTTTCTCACCAGCTTCCGACAATTTTTCAATTTCACCTTTTAACACATCCACTGAAAATTCGCTGCCGCTGTTAATGCTCACTTCGATTTCATCAGCGCCTTTTTTCGTGGCGTATTCAACCAGAGATTCAGCGAGACCTATTAATTCTTTATTTATTTTCATCATTTTCGCCCTCCTACCGTCATTCGGTCAATTTTTAGTGTCGGCGTTCCGGCGGTAACGGGTACGGATTGTCCATCTTTTCCGCAGGTACCAAGGAAAAAGCCCATGTCATTTCCGATCATCGAAACCTCATTTAAAATCTGAACATTCGTACCGATCAAAGTGGCATTTTTCACCGGATAAGCCAATTTTCCGTCTTCAATCTGGTACCCCAGATTAACCGAAAAAACAAACTTGCCCGTATCATTGACCTGACCGCCCTGGTACGATTTTGCGTAAAACCCACGTTTCACGGAGCGAATAATTTCTTCGGGATCACTCTCCCCTTTTGCTAAAATAGTGTTCGTCATACGGGGAATGGGATTATTTTGATACGATTGCCGTCTGCCGTTACCTGTTGGTTTCATTTTCATAATTTTTGCTGACAATCGATCCTGAATATAGCCGACTAATTTACCATTCTCCACCAGCACTGTTTTTTTGGTTGCCACGCCTTCATCATCGACATTTAGAGAACCCCGAAAATGCGGAATGGTTGGGTCTTCGTAAATGGTCACAATATTTTGAGCCACCTTTTTACCCAGTTTATCCGACATAATCGACGTGCCTTTTCGATTGCCATCCGCTTCCAACGGATGTCCAACTGCTTCGTGAATCATCACGCCACTTTGACCAACGCCGAGCACCACCGGCTGTTCACCTGCTTCCGCGTCTTTGGCATCCAATAAAATGATTGCCTCTTCCGCTGCTTTTTCACCGATCTCTTTGCCTGTTACTTTGTTTTGGAAATAATTCATTCCCACGCGTCCGCCACCGCTGTAAAATCCAAAATTACGCACCCCTTTTTTTTCAGCAACAGCAAATGCAAACAAGCGCGTTTGCGGACGAACATCGGACATGACCAATCCGTCTGAATTCGCTATAGTGATATAATCTAAAGAATCCGATAAAATGGCTCTGGCTTTATTGATGGTAGGATCATATCCTTTGGCTGCGTGGTAGGTTTCTTTCACTAAAGCCAATTTTTTTTCAAAATCTATTTCGGTTAACGTCTTATTCAAATCATAAACTTGATGGCTTGGTTTCTCGACTGACAAGTTTGCGACTTCACCGCGAGACGGCTGATTCGCAATCGCCGCAGCAGTCAATGCTGCATTTTTCATTGATTCAAAACTAAGATCATTCGTATATCCATAGCCGGTTTTTTCTCCGGAGAGCACTCGAATTCCCAGACCCAACGAAATATTTTCAGACGTTTCTTTTATAATGTCCTCTTCCATGTTAATGGAATTGGAAATCCGGTACTGAAAATAAAGTTCAGAAAAATCTCCGCCTTTGGATTTCGCGACCTCTAATAAATCTCTGATATTTTTTTGAGTTATGCCAAATCGTTTTTCAAACATTGATAAAGCATTTGCCGGTACTTTCCCGGCCATGAGCAAATCAAACCACAAAGTGGATCCGACTGCGACTGCCAAACCTGTTCCACTTTTCATTAAAAACTCCCTTCGATTTATCGATTTCACTCTCTTTTCTCCCATTTTTTAAATCAATAATTTTTTGATAATTTTTATACTGTGCTTGAAAGAGTAGGTTTCACGATATTTTATCAGCGCAAGTTTATATTAGTCACGGATTCACAAAAATTTCCACTGATTATTTTTATCATATTCCGAGCGAATCAGTGGCTATCGAAATCACGCGAATAGCCCACCAGTTATAAAAAAGGCTCTTACCCATTTAACAGGCAGAGCCTTAATTATAAAATGATTGTTGAAAAAATTACTCACACTGGTCTTGCGCTTCAACGACACCGATTGAAGTCATGTTGACAATATCGTTCACTTCGCAACCACGCTGCAGAATATGCACTGATTTCTGAAGTCCCATCAAAATCGGTCCGATCGCTTCAGCCCCGCCTAAACGCATTAGCAATTTATAAGCAATATTGCCTGATGCCAAATCCGGGAATATCAGCACATTGGCGCCGCCTTTCAAGCTGGAGAACGGATAGTCTTCATTGATGATTTCAGGCACCACTGCCGTATCAGCCTGCATTTCACCATCGATCATCAGTGAAGGATCTTTTGTTTTTACCAGCTCAACCGCTTGCTTTACTTTCACGGATAACGGGTGTTCAACACTGCCAAAATTCGAGAACGACAACATGGCAATCCGAGGCTCGACATCAAAACGCTTCACCGTTTCAGCGGTCAGTATCGCGATATCTGCCATTTCTTCAGCAGTCGTCTCAATGTTCACCGTAGTATCTGCACAGCAGATAATTTTGTTTTTAAACAGCAGCATGTACATACCAGCGACTTTGGATACTTCAGGACGCTTTTTAATTATTCTGAGTGCAGGTCGGATCGTATCGGGATAATTCATTGTCAATCCGGCTATCACACAATCCGCATCTCCTTTGTGAACCATCATTGGTGCAAAGAAACGTTTTTGTGACATAATTTTCCGCACGTCATACATGGAGTGTCCTCTGCGCTGACGCATTTTATAGTACTCTTCGCAGTAGTCGTCAAATTTCGATGAGGTTTCCGGATCGATAATTTCAACATCTTTGAGGTCCAATTGTAACTCTTTAGCACGTTTTTCGATTACTTCTTTTCGACCCAGCAGAAGCGGCGTGGCGATTTTCTCCTGGATCGCAATATTGGCAGCACGTAAAACTTTGTCATGCTCACCTTCAGGATAGACAACCCGTTTCGGATCTTTGGTCGCTTTATTAATTACAATGCGCATCATCTCCTGTGAACGGCCCAGTCGCGCTTCCAACTCTTCCCGGTATTGATCCAGATCAATCTGAATTTTCGCGACTCCGGAATCCATGGCTGCTTTTGCCACTGCCACTGCTTCCCAGAGCAACACACGCGGATCAAACGGTTTCGGAATGATATATTCTCTTCCAAAAGAAAGACGCTCTACGCCGTAAGCCTTGCAAACAGAGTCAGGGACATCCTCTTTTGTTAAATTCGCCAATGCATAGGATGCTGCAATTTTCATTTCATCATTAATCGCTTTGGCACGCACGTCCAATGCACCGCGGAAAATAAACGGAAATCCCAGCACATTATTAACCTGATTGGGATAATCGGAACGACCTGTTGCCATAATCACATCGGAGCGTGCAGCAACCGCATCTCCGTAGGTTATTTCAGGATCGGGATTTGCCATGGCAAAAATAATCGGGTTGTCCGCCATGGAACGCACCATATCCTGGGACACACAATCTTTCACTGAAACGCCGCAAAAAACATCCGACCCTTTCATAGCGTCTTCCAAAGTGCGACGCTTTGTGTCCACTGCATATTTTTCCTTGTACGGATTCATGCCGGCTTCGCGTCCTTTATAAATAACGCCTTTTGAATCGCACATAATGATATTTTCGTGTTTGACACCTAACAGCACGTACAGGTCTGCACAGGCGATTCCAGCCGCACCCGCACCGTTGATGACCACTATCACATCTTCGATTTTTTTATCGGCTAACTCAAGCGCATTGATCAATGCAGCGCCCGAGATAATCGCGGTACCGTGTTGATCATCATGGAAGATAGGAATGTTGGTTGTCTTCTTGAGTGTTTCTTCGATGTAAAAACATTCCGGAGCTTTAATATCTTCTAAATTGATGCCTCCAAAAGTTGGTTCCATCAGTTGAACTGCTTTAATAACTTCATCCGGATCTTCTGTGTCCAACTCGATATCAAAAACATCAATGTCTGCAAATCTTTTAAACAACACTCCTTTACCTTCCATCACCGGTTTACCGGCAAGCGCACCGATATTTCCTAATCCAAGTACTGCCGTTCCGTTTGAAACGACCGCAACCAAATTCCCTTTTGCTGTGTAAGTGAAAACATCCTCAGGATTTTCTTCAATCTTTCGACAAGGTTCAGCTACTCCCGGTGTGTAAGCCATGGACAAGTCTCGTTGCGTCGCACACGGTTTCGTCGGAGTGACCTCAACTTTACCTTTTCGGTCTCTGCTGTGATAAATTAATGACTCTTTTTTAAAATCCATAATTCGCGCGAAATAAATTTCGCTTCACTCACCTCCTTCATAAATCCAAGTTAATAAAATTTAATGAATTAAAATTCTTCGCCATTCTGATTTTCCAAATGAGAATTGCGAGCTGATTTAAAATGAATTCAATATAATTAAAAGAAATATCAGAGTCAAGATTTATATGATAATTTTTTGAATGATCAGGAATTTAGAATTAAATTACTCAATTTCAGTCGAATCGCTAATAATCGCACTTTTTTTCATGTATAATTAAACCTAATCTTCAGTTAAATTATCCACGATTTCCGGCAATTTACCATTGACATCCAAACCGGCGGGATCACCCAACCCTTTGAATAATAGCTCTTTCCCATTTTTCTGTAAGCGATAAAATTCAACTTCAACTCGAGAACTCAACGACTCGGAAATACGGGTGACCATATTTGCATTTGAAGGTCCCTGCAATACGCCGCCAATCGTTCGCTCCGCTGATATTTTCAACATATACTTACCGTCACTCACTTCAATTTGAGCATGTTTATCTGTAACTTGACATTTATTTAACTTTGCGCCGGTGTACGTGGCAAAACGGTAGAGTTTTCCCGAAAATAGAAGTCCGATGATAAATCCCCGAAAGGAACTTTTCAACCAGGGAATTTTGGCAATCGAAGCGACTAAACTGATACTCTGATTTTTGAAATGATTGGATTGAATCCAAATATAGGCACTGGGAAAGGAATGTCCCCAATCCTTTTCAACATAGCCGCGTCCGTCAGTAAAATCGATGTTATCTCCGTTAATTTGCATTTTTCCAGTTAATGCATGGTCAAAACTTAATACGCCATGGTAACATTCCATAAAGGGAACGAAAGCATACCATCCCATGATTCCCGGAGAAAGCAACTTCACGGGCCATGGTTTAAATTCACTAAAATTTATCGTGCCCTCTACACGCCGTTCTTCGGATTCGATTTTTAGACTCATGTAATCCGAGCAGAAATAATTTTGATCAATCCTGATTTCAAATTTTTGTGTCGATGCAAAAAATTGTTCAATCGGAAAGCGATGATAGGTTGATTGATGAGTATGCCCATCCAAAATTTGAATAAATGCGTGGGAGTCATCATTCGCCTTGTCAATATAGACACCGGGGATAAAGGCATAGACATAATTGCGGTTCTTGTCGACAATCTTAAAAAACCATCCTTCGAAAAAATTTTCTTTTATGCGGTCACCGTGAAAAACCTGCGGTCGCCAGAATCGTAATATATTCATCTTCATCTAAACATTTATTAATGATAACGTTTTAATTAATTTAAAATTCTAATATTAAAAAACAAGGAATATTTTAATTAAGAAAGGACTTCCCCATGACTAACCAAAAACCCGCTCTCTCGATGATGATTCGCGCCCGGTTTCTTTCTTCGATTCTTTCCCCACTGATCGCCGGAACCTTGCTTGCCGCAACAATTAATGAATCGTTCAGTATTTTGGGATTTTTATTTGTACTAATCATGGGAATCGGTCTGCATGCTGCCACCAATGTTTACAATGATATTTACGATACGATTCAGGGAACAGACAAAATAAACGTACATCGCAATGAATTTAGTGGTGGTTCAGGAACGCTGTTAACGAATCCGGAGCTTATGCCAACGCTTTATAAAATCGCCCGCATATCTTTACTCATTGCTCTCGCCGCAACAATTGCACTGATGTTTGTTGTCAAAAAAGAACTCTGGCTCCACCTGTGGATTCTGTACGGACTGTCAGCGTTCTTTAGCAAATATTATACAGCAGCACCTGTGAAATTGGCTTATCGCGGTTTGGGAGAATTTTTCGTCTGGTTTGCTTTTGGGCCCATGGCAATCATGGTCGCAGCCGTCAGCCAGAATGTTGGTTTTCATCCTACAATTATCACGGCCTTACCAATTACCGGCATCAGCACTTTATCCATTCTGCTAATCGGACAGATGATCGATTTGGATGCGGACAAAGCAACAGGAAAACACGGTATCTCAGCCAGGAAAGGCAATAAAGTCACTGCCTATTTTTATTTGTCAGTCCAGCTATTTGCCATGTTAAATATCGTAGTGCTCTCATTCATGATTCCAAACAACGGATTTTTCGTACTGATCGCACTGATCCCGTATTTAATATTTTTACCAAAAGTCTGGAAAATCATGCAACAGCACTTTGACAATGCTGATGAAACAAAAAAAGCAGCCATGTTCAATGTGCAACTCCATTTATTTTTTGCATTATTGTTCAGCATGGGTATCGGGTTAACGTTTATTTTTTAATTTCATACACATTTACTTGACATTTTTCAACAAAGTTACTATATTAAGCTTGCTGCTTCTCGGATTAATTATCAACATAAATTATATTAATTTAACCGCTGAGTTGGCGAAGATTGCAGAGAATTTTTTAAAAAATCCGTGACCTTTAGTGACAGAGTAACACTATTTCTGTTTTCATGCAATCACTAAAGTGGATATTATTTGCAAAAATACAATGGAAAGATTATTTCGGAGGATTTGTTATGAAACGCTGCATGATAGTTTTCTTCATTCTGTTTATATTTTTAAACCTATCTATTGCTCAAAATAATCGCCCCATCACAGTTGAAGACCTGTTTTCCTTTGGGCGAGTTTCTGATCCCCAACTTTCACCGGACGGGAAATGGATCAGCTACACCGTGAAATTTTATGAAATGGAAACGAACAAAAGCAACAGCGACATTTGGCTGGTTTCCAGTGACGGAAAAGTGACCGAACAACTTACAAGCCATGAAAAAGCGGACTTCGGCGCCAGATGGCACCCGGATGGTGAGAAAATCGCATTCGTTTCCACCCGGACCGGTACGCCTCAAATTTACCTGATTTCTCCGGAGGATAAAAATCCCAAACAATTGAGCACGATTTCGACCGGCGCCAGCGGTATCGTCTGGTCGCCGGATGGAAAATATATCGCTTTTTCATCAGAGGTTTATCCCGATTTAAAAACGGATGAGGAAAATAAATTACGCGATCAACAAAAGGACGAATCGTTAGTCAAAGCCAAAATTATCGACCGGCTCTTTTACCGGCATTGGAACCGCTGGACCGAGGAAAAACGAAGCCATGTCTTCGTGATGCGCAGCGATGGCGGTGAAGCCTGGGATGTCACACCGGGTGATTACGATTCTCCGCCGCTGGATTTGGGGAGCAGCCACGATTATGCTTTTTCGCCGGACAGCAAACACATCGCCTTCGTCCGGAATGAAGATCCGGTAGTGGCGATTTCCACCAATAATGATATTTTCGTCACACCTGTATTGGGTGGAAAAATAACGAAAATTACAACAAACAAAGCCAACGATAATCAGCCGGTTTTCTCTCCGGACGGCATTTATTTAGCCTATCGCGCCATGGAGCATCCGGGTTTTGAAGCAGATCAGTATGATTTGATTCTCTTTAACCGGCAATCTGAAAAGCGAACAAATCTGACATTAGCTTTTGATCGTACGGTGGGTGATTTTCAATTCACACCGAACGGAAAAATCATTTACTTCACTGCTCAAAATCAGGGCAGAAACTGTATTTACAGAGTTCCTGCTGCCGGGGGAGATGTGGAAAAAGTTGTTCAGTCTCATTACATCAGAGATTTTTGTATTTCACCGGATAGTGAACATCTCTATTTTACCCGGGAGTCGATTAATCAACCCACTGAAATTTACCGGGCTAAAATCAATGGTGAAGCCATTACCCAGCTCACCTTTACCAATAAGAATTTAGTGGATCAATTGGAAATGAACGATCTGGAGGACTTCTGGTTTCAGAGCTTTGACGGTCAAAAAGTAAACGGCATGCTGATTAAACCACCGCGGTTCGATCCGAATAAAAAATATCCGATGATTTACTTAATTCACGGCGGTCCCCAGGGTATGTGGTCAGACAACTTCCACTACCGCTGGAATGCCCAAATGTTCGCCGCACCGGGTTACGTTGTGGCGATGGTGAATTTTCGAGGGTCAAAGGGATACGGGCAGGAATTCTGTAACGCAGTCAGTAAAAACTGGGGAGGCGGGCCGTACAAAGATTTGATGGAGGGCGTGAATTATCTGACCCAAAATTATGATTTCATCGACGGTAAAAGGTTAGCCGCAGCCGGCGCATCTTACGGCGGATTCATGATTAACTGGATCGCCGGACGCGACCATCCGTTCAACGTATTGGTATCGCACGACGGTGTTTACGATCAACGCTCCATGTACGGCGCGACCGAGGAGCTGTGGTTTCCGGAATGGGAGTTTGGCGGTACACCCTATGAAAATCCCAAGCTTTACGAAAAATGGTCACCATCGAATTATGCCAAGAATTTTGAAACGCCGACGCTGGTAATCCACGGAGAAAATGACTTTCGCGTTCCTGTCACTCAAGGGTTTCAAATGTTCACTGCACTCCAGCGAAACGGTGTACCTTCGAAATTGCTCTATTTTCCCGATGAAGACCATTTCGTCACCAAGCCACAAAATGCGAAACTGTGGTGGAAGACGGTTCATGATTGGATTGCAGAGTGGATTGATGTTAATTAGAATTTAATATTAGCCACAGAGAATCAGAGTACACAGAGTAACATATTTTTTTATTTTATTCTCTGTGTATTCTGTGACTCCGTGGTAAGTAAGAAAATAGGATGAGCAACCATGGTCACACGCGCTCAAAAAATTCGACTCGGTGTTTTTCTCTTTGTATCGATTATGATTCTGATTATCGCTGTCGGGTTAATTACCGGCAGTCAGTTTTTCAAAAAGAGAGACATTTATTTCATTCGATTCAAAGATGTTTCGCTCACTGGTTTGGAAATCGGTTCAGCAGTCAAATATCGCGGTATCCGCATCGGAAAAATTGAAGATATCTTTATTGACAAACAAGATATCACTTCAATTATTGTTAAGATCAGTATTAAGCCGGATGTCCCAATCAAAGAGGATACCGAAGCAGTGCTCACTTTAATTGGGATCACCGGACTCAAAATGATCGAACTGCAAGGCGGAACCAACGAAGCAGAACCGTTGCCCCCCCAAAGTTATATCACGGCTGGTCATTCACTGGTTGAAACTATTTCAGGGCGGGCAGAAATTATCACCCAAAAATTAGAGCAAATACTTAACAATTTTGCCAAATTTCTTGAGCCCACTCGCAGAGATCAGCTTTTCAGACTGGTGGACAATACAAGCAAAACATTGGAGAGCTTTCAAACCTTGCTGGACACCAATCAGACCAATATTCATCTGACGATTCAGAATTTTGAAAAATTTAGCGGTCGGCTGGATACGTTCATGGTGACCTCGAATCTGGCAATGAACGATATTCGAGCGCTCACAAGATCGACAGAGCTGAGATCCACTATCAAAAATATCGAGGTCGTATCATCCGAATTGGAGCAGGCAAATCTGTCAGAGCTTATCCAAAAAATGTCAGAAGCGCTGGAGCAAACGAACCGTACGTTCACGCATCTGGATTTAACTTTATTAAAGAGCCGACGCGACATCATTCAATCGACAGAAATTTTGCGGGAAAGTCTGGAATATTTTAACGAATTCACCCGCTTAATCAGTGAAAATCCGTCTTTATTATTGCGGAGTGCCCCACAAAAAGAAATCGAGGAGCGATAGATTAAATGAAAATTATATTTGAATTTCGTAAAATAATCATCGTTTTTTTGTTGATGCTTACTGTACTCATACTTGGGTGTTCGTCCCGCACAATACAGCGAAAATATTTTATCTTAGATTATCAACCAGTGCTTCGTGATAGCTCGCTTACTGTGGAAAATCCATTTCCTTATGAAGTTCAAGTTCGCACTATGGATATTCCCCGAACTTACGATCGAGTGGGAATCGTCGTTCGCTACTCCGCTCACCAGTTGAACTATTACCGTTATAATTTATGGGCGATCCGTCCGCAGATTATTATTTCGGACTTGATTGTCAAACAGATTTCTAATTATGAAATTTTCAATAAATGTCAGCGAGAATTTTTAGAGGAACGACCCGATTATGAAATCTATGGTTTTATTCGGGCAATTGAGAAATTTGATAGTGAAGCGTACACCGCCGCACATTTTTCCATGGAGCTCAACTTGCGAACATACGAAGGTTACGAAACCGTGCTTACACACGAATTCGACAGAGAAGAAGAAATGCCCGTATTCCGAATGGATTTATTCGCTAAAAAGTTGAGTGATATTTTGAAAGAGGAGACTGACATTTTTATTGGTAAAATGATCCAGTATTTCAACGAAAAACTGGATCAGGAAACCATCGAAGAAGAGAAAAAAAAGGGGATTGAAACTTCCAATGAAAAAAAATAATTCACACATATCATTTAATAAAAAACAGGTATATTTTTGGATGTTCCTTTGGGGAATATTTTTTCTTTTGAGCCAAACCTATGCTCAACATGAAAAAAAATACAATTGGATCGCCCCACCTCCGCAGTATCAGCTCGATCAGGAGGGTTTGGATGATGTTAAAGGATTAGGGCGTATTTTTCTTCCCACCATGACCAATTCGGATTTCGAGCCGGTATACACTGTTTTTCAAAATGACTCCATGATCAAAGTTCAGAAGATGGGCAAAAGCGTTTTCCTGCGTCCCGGCAAATATACCATCACCTTCGGTTCCGGCACATTAGACCAAATGATGACGCGAACGATTGAGCTGCGAGCTGAGGAAACTCGCATCATTGAACCGACCTGGAGCGGTTTGACCATCCGCATCATTGACGAGTTGCGTAACTGGCTGAAAGAGCCTTATGAATTGTACCGCCTGCCTGAGGGAGAAGCCTACGGCATTGGTTATGGTGCCGATGAGCAATTAGGAGAAAATCTCCAAACATGGATATTGAAGCCCGGCCTGTATAAAATCGTAAAGCTGGGTGAACACGTGAACACCTACGTCAATTTTGCGACTGTCCGTCTGTTGCCCGGCGACTTGACACAATACACAATCGTGATTGACAGCGAAACAAAGAATTTCAAAGGCGCCGGAATTCTCGAATCCGAAATGAAATCACGAAGCAGAACAAACTGGACGACCTATGGGGCGTTGTACGGAAGCTTCACCTTGAATCGAGCGAACAATATTACTTCGGAAGAGGAGCAAACCAGTATGGCGTTCGTCGCTCAACTGGATTATAATATTAATTACAACACAAAGCAGCATTATTTCCTGTCCCGCGGATTAATCGAGGAAGGCTGGAACATGCAGCAGGAGCAGAGCAGTTTTCGCAGCTACCTGGATAATATTCGACTCAAAAACACCTACATTTTTTACTTTCTGTCAGGCATCGGACTTTACGGGCGATTTTTTCTGGAAACCAACCTCTTTGAAACGATTTATTACTACGACAAACCGACCACGGTCATTTTTTATGATAAAGAGGGAAACGTAAAAAAAAGACACGTCGATGTCAAAGACATCTCAGTTTCACCAAAATTTTCTCCGTTGGAGTTAAAGGAGGGACTGGGAATCAATATATCGTTTATACGTTCATTACGCGCCAACTTTAACATCAGAATGGGGATGGGATTCCGTCAGAATATTAACTGGAAATTGTTCACGCAAAACACAGATGACGACACGACATTTTTTGAAAAAGAATCGGCGTACCTCCGCGGACCCGAGGCCTCGGTGCTGGGGAATTTACGTATTTTTAGAAACGTTATGATCACTTCAGAATTGGATATGCTCATTCCATCCGGTCAAGACAATCAGTTAGTCTATGATTGGGAAAACAATTTAAATTATCGTGTGTCCAAAAATATTTCAATCGACTACACGGTTCGCATTAAAAAAGATCCGTCGATTGTGCCCTATGTACAATCGGAACAAATTCTTTTACTGAGATATTCATATATTTTATTTTAGAGTCACATGAGCGATATTCGCATATCAGAAAATACAATCCACCTTTCTGGTTCTTTAACTAAAGAGCATGTTAAACCTGTCTGGCAAAAACTGACAAATGCCATAGAGGAAATCGACCAGGACAATATTTTGATCAGCCTGGAGCATGTCAAAGGAATCGATAGCGCTGGCGTTGCTATGCTCGATGAGTTAAAATCTGAATCCGTAAAACATATCGAAATAGTCGATATTGCGCCATCAATTCGGGAATCATTAGAAGCCTTTACGACCATAAGAGCCAAAGGTAAAACGACTACCGAAAAGACTCATTTTTTTGAATTTTTGGGGGAAAAACTATTAAACCTCGGAGATAAAATTGTCAAGCTCCTTTATCTCACTGCTGACATATTTTATTGGAGCATTGTCGGGCTAGTAAAAAGGAAAGGTCAGCGTAAAGGAGCAACCATTCAACAGGGTGTGTTGATTGGTGTTGATGCACTTCAAATAGTTGCGTTAATCTCGTTTTTAATTGGCTTCATTTTAGCCCTGCAGTCAGCAGCTCAATTGCGCCAATTCGGCGCTAATATTTATATTGCGGATTTAATCGGGATCGCCATGCTGCGCGAAATGGGTCCGATTATGACGGCAATCATTCTGGCAGGTCGAAGTGGCTCGGCTATCGCTTCTGAAATTGCAACGATGGTCGTCACCGAAGAAATTGATGCTTTAAAGACGATGGCGTTAAATCCCATTCGGTTTGTGGTTGTTCCCAAATTTCACGCAATCACACTGACTATGCCGCTGCTGACTATAATGGCTGATTTAATCGGGATTTTCGGCGGATTCATTATCGGGATAACCTATCTTCAATTAAGTCCGGCAGCCTTTATCAATGAGCTCATGACAGTATTGATTTTGAAAGACCTTGTTACCGGATTAATTAAAAGCGTTGTTTTTGCCTGGATTATTGTCATTGTCGGAACCTATTTTGGTATGCACGTCACCGGTGGTGCGGAAGGCGTCGGAAAAGCAACCACAGCATCAGTTGTCGTATCAATTTTTTTGGTCATTGTTGCTGATTCAATACTGGGTTTAATTTTTTATTTTGGTCAACCTATTTAATAACGACTCAACGTTATGGAACCGATTATCAAAGTCCGAAATTTAACAGCGAAATACGACACAGAAACCGTTTTAGAAGATATTAACATAGATATATTTCCCAACGAAATAACGGTCATTTTGGGGAAAAGTGGCTGCGGAAAAACAACGCTGCTTAAAAATATCATTCGTTTGTATCAACCATCGTCAGGCACAATTGAAATGTTTGGGCAGGATGTCACGCTGATGGAGGAGAGGGAATTTAATCAAATTCTCCAAAAAATTGGGGTGCTATTCCAGAATGGCGCACTTTTAAATTCGATAAAAGTAAAAGAGAATATTGCCATCCCAATTGAGCAGCACACCGATCTTCCGCCAGCGATCATCGACCGTTTGATTCAAAAAAAACTCAATCTTGTCGATTTGGACCATGCGATTGATCTTTTTCCGTCTCAATTGTCCGGAGGTATGCGGAAGCGGGCAGCGCTGGCGCGTTCGATTGCGTTGGATCCGTTAATTCTTTTCGGTGACGAACCGGGTGCTGGACTCGATCCGGTGACAGCCGCTTCGTTGGATAATCTTTTGCTGAAATTGCGTGAATTGCTCAACATGACCATGGTCATCGTGACTCACGAATTAACCAGTATCAAACGCATTGCCGACAAAATTATTTTTCTGGATCAAGGACGGATTTTATTTCAGGGAACACTGAAAGAAGCAGATACGTCTGAAATTGAATCAGTGCGGCAATTTTTTAATCCGAATCAGAAGCAAGGATAGAGAGTCTATTTGCTATTATAAATATTTTTCATAGCCACGGATTGACACGGATGAACACGGATTTGATGATATGAAAAAGATTTGATATTATTTTAATTGATGGATTAAACAATGTATCTCTCACTTTGTCGAATTGATTTTATGAAAAAAATAAGGAAGGAATCGAAACATGAATGAATCAGGACCTTTAAAATCGGTTGCGGTGATCATGGGCAGTAAATCAGACGAACCTGTGATGTCTGAATGTACGCGCCATTTGGAATTTTTCGGTATCCCGTATCAGCAGCACATTTTATCCGCTCATCGAAATCCCGATGACACTGCCCAATTTGCAAAAAATGCTGAGGCAAACGGTTTTCAACTCATCATTGCTGCCGCGGGAATGGCGGCACATCTTCCCGGCGTAATCGCTGCTCACACATCACTTCCGGTGATCGGTGTTCCGTTGGAAGGTTCTGCGTTGAACGGTTTGGATTCATTGTATTCCATTGTACAAATGCCCTCGGGAATTCCGGTAGCGACCTGCGCTATCGGCAAAGCCGGTGCGATAAACGCTGCTGTTTTGGCTGCAGAAATTTTAAGCCTTCACAATGAAAAAATAAAAGAAAAAATTCATGATTTCAGAAAAATGGGAAGCAAACTAAAAAAATCGCACTAATCCAATATTAGCCGAAATTCAGATTTCTTCATTTGATTAAAATTCTAACGAATGAAATCCAGGATATCAAGCAGATTTCGAAGTTTGGTCTCAACCATACTTCAATTAGCAATTGACTGAGAACGTGCTCAAGAATTAGGAAGGAGGATGCATTATGCGCCAGTTTTTCAAATTTGATAAGTTCGGCACAAATTACAAGCGGGAGACCATCGCCGGGATTACCACATTTTTGACCATGTCATATATCATCGTAGTGAATCCGGCGATACTTTCGGCAGCAGGAATACCGAAAGGCCCTTCAACTGTAGCGACGATTATTGCCGCTGTTGTCGGAACATTGATCATGGCTTTATACGCCAACCGCCCGATTGCCATTGCGCCTTACATGGGTGAAAATGCTTTCATCGCTTTCACGGTGGTGCTGAGCCTCGGCTACTCGTGGCAGGCAGGAATTACTTCGGTGTTTCTCGGTGGTGTTATTTTTGTCATCATCACTTTAGCTGGTTTGAGAGCCTGGTTGGCGAAAGCCGTGCCGCCATCATTAAAATACGCGTTTGTTGTCGGCATCGGACTGTTTCTGACCTTTATCGGTTTGATCGACACTGGAATGGTCGTCAAAGATCTCAATCCGGATAGCACCGTTCCCGTTTCCATCGGTCATTTGACTTCTCCAAGTGTGTTGTTAGCGCTGTTTGCATTTTTTCTCATGGTAGTGCTGATGATCAAAAAAGTTCGGGGTGGCATCATGATCGGGATATTGGGCACAACAGTGCTGGCATATCTGTTCAAAGCTTTGGGAGTGAATCTGCCGGAGGTTGTGTTCCCAGAGAAGTTGGTTTCTGCTCCGCCATCAATTGCACCGATTGCCTTTCAATTCCGTTTCCACGAAGTGCTAACGATCGGATTTTTACCGGTGCTTTTGTCCATATTTTTGATGGATTTTGTGGACACGATGGGAACGCTGATCGGCGTCAGTGCCCGCGGTGGCTTTTTAGACGAAAACGGCGATCTTCCGGAAATCGAAAAACCGATGTTTGCCGATGCAATTGCCACTGTAGTTGGGGCCTGTTGCGGGACCACCACAACGGGCGCCTACATCGAATCTGCCGCGGGAATCGAGGAAGGAGGCAGAACCGGTTTCACGACATTAATCACGGCAGGACTGTTTATACTTGCGCTATTTTTTACACCAATCTTAACGGCGATTCCGAAGTGCGCTTACGGTCCGGCGCTTATTATCGTTGGCATTTTAATGATCGATTCGGTTAAAAAAATAGACTTTTCCGACATGACAGAACTCGTGCCAGCTTTTTTCACCATTATTTTTATGAGCTTTACTTATAATCTGGGTATCGGGATTACCGCCGGACTGGTTACTTATCCGCTGGTAAAGCTTATCGCCGGGCGAGTGAATGAAGTCGAATTAGGTTCATGGATTTTGGGAGCGATTTCATTGATTTTTTACATTTTTTATCCGTATTGATCAAAACAGGTTATTCATTCATCGAGTGGGGTCATTCCGGCATGTTTTTGTGCCGGAATCTCCAACTAATTTAGATTGAGATTCCAGTAGTAGCCTTTGTTCAAAACCGGAATGACAAGCAAAATAATGTAATGTGGCAAATTAGGAGTATCCACTCAATATTTTATGGCAATACCCTTTCAAAGGTTTTGAACCTTTGAAAGGGTGCATGTTCACCATCTGTTTTTGAATGGATACAATTAGGACTAAATAACTCTAATTTTTTAAATATTTTGTGGAAACATTTCCGCAATCAATTGTGTTAAACGTATAATAAATTTTAGAATGTTTAGCCAACAAAATTTATAATTACATTGGTCATTCGAATAATAATTTACAGCATATTGAGAATCACTAAATAAAATGACAACGGACGAACAGACAGAGGGTTGAATCAGACGTGAAGATAGGAGTAATCGGAACTTTTATCAATGACCAAATTACATTAGCAGACAGATCGCAGACTCAAAGTTTTGGTGGCATTTTTTACACGGTTACAATTCTGGCAAATCTTTTATCAAAAAGCGATGAAATTTACCCGGTGTGTTATCTGGGTGATGATATTTACGATTCGGTTACCGAAAAATTGAGTAAATATAAAAACGTGAAGTTTTCCTCGATCATTCGGGCGAAGCAGCCCAACACCAGTGTCAGACTCATTTATCACGATAGGGAACATCGTGATGAATATTTGAAAAATCTATTACCCAAATTAAAAATGGATGTATTGAAAAACCATAATGGTATGGATGCCTGGTTGATAAATTTTATTACCGGCTTTGAAATGTCGTTAGAAACGTTCAGTCAATTCAAGGAGAACATGAAAGCTCCTGTTTTCATGGATTATCACAGTCTGGCGTTGGGTATTAGTAATGAGGGGAAACGATTTCCAAAACGATCCGAAAATTGGGACCAGTGGCTTAAAGGTGTTGATGTTTTACAAATGAACAACAATGAGGCAGCTACTTTGAGCGGTCGTGAAAATGCTTCTGAAAAAGAACTCATCAACTTTGGAAAAAAATTGATGCGGAAAGGGATAACAATTTTTCATCTTACACGCGGATCAAAGGGCTCATTTTTGTTCCTGAACAAAAATAGAAAGCCAATTCACTACGCAATTTCACCGCACGAAGTGGATCAGGTTGTCGATGTCACAGGAAGTGGTGATGCATTTTTAGCCGGATTTTTAGTCCACTTTATCAAAAATCAGGATGTCGTCACTGCAACGCGATTTGCTAATTTTGTTGCCGCTTTGAGCTGTACGAAAAGCGGAACCGATGAATTGGAATTATTCCAGCCAATCTTTAGCCAGATTACTTAGAGGGGAAGATAAATATGGACAATCTCATCATTACCGGCGTTAACGGACTATTAGGCCAAAAGATACTTGAGCAAGCTGCATCGGATTATGCCATACTGGGAGTGGATATTCATGATGAGCCGGCGATACAAAAAATCAAGTTTGATTACTTAAAATTGGATATTACAGACCGCAGGTTGCTCAAAGATACGGTGCTGAACTTTTACCCGAACTACATCATTAATACAGCCGCCATGACCAATGTGGATGGATGTGAAGATCATAAAGAAGATTGCTGGCGAATCAATGTGGAAGCGGTCGAGAATTTGATTTACGCAGCGAGGAAAATCGGTTCGAGGATGGTGCAACTTTCCACAGATTACATTTTCGATGGGAAAAATGGTCCTTACAGTGAAGATGACACACCAGCACCGCAGGGATATTACGGAAAATCCAAACTTGCCAGCGAAAATTTGCTGCGTTCATCCGAACTTGATTTTACGATTGTTCGTACGATGGTTCTCTACGGTGTGGCCAATAACGTTCGTCCCAATTTTGTAACCTGGCTCATCTCAGCATTGAAATCGGATGAGGAGGTCACCATCGTCAATGATCAGTTTGGCAGCCCAACTTTAGCCGATGATTTAGCCGCAGCGATTTTGCAGATTGTCAAGCTGGATAAGTGGGATACATTTCACATCTCAGGCAGTGAAATCATTGACCGATATCGGTTTGCGTTGCAGATCGCTGACACGTTCGGATTAAATAAAAAATTAATCAAGCAAATCACTACTTCGGAATTGCAACAGAAAGCACCCCGTCCGTTAAAATCGGGTTTTAATATTGATAAAGCGACAAATGAACTGGGGGTGAATCTATCGAATATTGAACAGGGACTCAAAAAGTTCAAGAAGCAGTACAAAAAATACAAATGAACAACAGTCGAACTAACTCAGGAAAAGCACACGAATGAAATCTTTAATTGTCATTCCTACTTATAATGAGGCGGAAAATATTGAGAAGCTGATTGAGCAGATTTTGTTTTTAGGAATTACCAATCTTCATGTGTTGGTTGTGGACGATAATTCACCGGACGGTACAGCTCAAATCGTCGAGCGGATAACACAAGATGAGCCCAATATTAATTTATTAAAACGTCCGGAGAAAGCTGGACTGGGTACTGCCTACGTGACCGGTTTCAAATACGCCCTGAAAAACGGTTATGATTTTATATTTGAAATGGATGCGGATTTTTCTCACAATCCCGATGAAATTCCCAACTTTCTCAAAAATATGAACGATTATGATCTGGTTATCGGATCCAGATACGTGACCGGCGTTAACGTTATCAACTGGCCGCTGGGACGATTGATTCTCAGTGTGGGTGCGAACAAATACACTCAAATCATCACCGGGATGCCAATTCACGATGGAACCGGTGGATTCAAATGTTTCCGAAGCGATGTGCTCGAATCGATAGACCTGGATAAGGTACGGTCTGATGGATACTCATTTCAAATCGAGATGAATTTTAAGGCATGGAAAAAAGGCTTCCGCATCAAAGAGATACCTATTGTTTTTACTGACAGGGAAATTGGTAGTTCTAAAATGTCAAAACGCATTATTTGGGAAGCAGTATGGATGGTATGGAAACTGAAAATTTTAAGTATCTTGGGAAAAATATAAAACCTTAACTTCATCCCTATTTTGTCAAAACTTTTTCCCAACTAAAAATAACGAAGTCAAAAGGAAATGGATCAGCAAAACGTTGATCCATTTTTTTATATCACGGAAAGTTCTTCTTCTAATATTTGATAAAAATCCTCCCTCGCCCTTTGTTCAATCCAGGGTTTATGGCCACAGTCCTTCAGTGAAATGAATCGAAAATCACTCACCAATTGGGACAAGGTTTTCTCGACCCGTTTTCCGGGATGGGGGTCATAATCACCATGAATTGCAACCACCGGACATTTTATTTTTTTCACTGTATCAATCAATTTACCACTTTTTCTAAAATCCTCTGCTTCCGTCCAAACGTTCTCAAAAACGGCGACATCCACATCGACACCTTCTTCAACTACCGGAAACGGATCAAATGCATCCGTTTTTGAAAATATTTCACCCAATTGAATCAATGCATTTTGCTTGTCGGTCGCATCCGGATCTTTCAATATTTCCTGAAAACATATTACTTTTTCCCGGTTTTCTTCATCGAGCCGACTCATCCGCGTCTGGATGGTGACAATCCCATCACTTTCTTCCAGTCCACCACATCCGGTCAGCATGATTTTTCTGACGAGCCTCGGATATTCAGCTGCAAATAAAAAACTCAACCAGGCGCCCCATGAGAATCCGACCAGAGTGACCGGCAAGTCCGCGTTTCTACTGAACACAGATTTCAATTCCCCAATCTGTCCATCAATCGAAGTAGCTGTTTGAAGTGGTTCGAGGATGCCCTGTTTTCTGGATAAGTTTTCCGCAACCGGTTTCATCTCTCCCCGGGCGCCCGGTCCGCCATGGATTAATGCGACGCGAAAAGGGTTTTTTCCATGAATTCTTAAATTTTTCATTTGCCGGTAAAATTTTATTCGGTTAATGAATTTTGATTCGAAGATAATGGAGAGTTCTTAATCCGCTGATTTAAATATGACAGCCCAGCTAAAGCTTGGATTTGTCTCACAACATTGACCGGATCGTGGTATTGCTTGACCCATTCGCGGCCTTCCCTTCCTTTTTTCAATCTCAATTCGCTGTCCTGTATCAAATGAATTAAGCGAGATTCTAAATTATTTTCATTGATAACCACAAACGGATGATCCGGATATTTTTCATCGAATCCCGGCGCTAAACAGGAACAGGTCGGGATCCCCATTGCCAGCGCTTCCAATCCGCTGATCCCATACCCCAAATCACCAATCTGATCGATAAAAATATGGCATTTTGCTTTTCTTTTAATTGCTTCCTCATAGGGCAAATTTTCGATCAATTGTAATTTTACAGGGAAAGATTTTTCAATTTTTTTTACGATCGTAATAATGACATCACTTCCCTTTGCCGCCCGATTGGTTGGGGCATGGCCGATATTAATCATCTCTTCCTGCTCAAATTTGGACAGTTTAAATTGATGGGCGTCAAACGGAAAGAAGACATGGTGTACATTGGGATGAAGCAGAAGGTGGTCAAATTCGACTGTTACATTCAAATCGGAAACCGCATCGATTTGAGGAATGATACCACGGACACGTAAATCACTACCGGTATAGCAGCAGATTATTTTTTTGCCCTGCCCTTTTAAACTAATGATATCGCGACCATTACGGTAAAATCCGATACCGCCATCCAGTTGAATGACGTCAAATTTATTGATTTCAAGTTTACGGAAAAGTTCGTCTATTTTCGATTTCCAGAGTGCCTCCCTGGTCAGGATCAACAATTTCTCCAACTTATTGGGCTGCCATTTTTTGGGAACTTCCTTGCTTTCAGGGATTTGATTTGTGACATTTATCCGAGATTTTCCACCGATAAGCCCTTTAAAAAATGTGAATCCTCTAAAATTTAAAAAAGGAAGATTCAAACAAACATCTTCCTCATAGCGACGCGGATTCCTGCCCAATGTAATCAGTCGACTTTCGTGTCCTAATTTTCTCTCCGCTTTGACAAACGTGATTGGTACGCCAGCGACATTAAAGGGGGCAATGTGTAATATTCTCATATTTTGCTACTACTGGTTTGTGACTATTTTTCGGAAACAGTAAATCAATAACACAGCCGTTGCAAATTTTATTCTAACAAAATTTGTCAATCCAAATATTTCAGAAATGTATCACGGAACACACCCTGTGCGCCGAAGCTTTCCTTGAATCTCCCCAGTCCCCAATTCGGCTCCATATTCACTGTAAAAATGCCAAAATCTAAATGTCCGTATTTATTCCTGATCGCCCATTTAATAATTTCGTAAAATAGTAGATTGACACCACGAAACTGCTGTTTTTCCTCGTTATGACTGATATAAAAAGCAAGCACGACACGTTCGTTACAATCTAATATCACAACACCTGCTACCATCTCTTGACCGGCGTAGGCGCCGAACAACCGGATTCGCTCCGGGAAAATCTTTTTCAACAGATGTAATTCTTGTAGCGTGTGAGTTGGCTGGACATTGTGTCTCATTTTTAAATTACGCTGCAAAATTTCATAAAAGAATTCATAATCCTCGCTCTCTCTGACCTCCACCCCGAGTTTAACTGCCCGCCTGACTGCCCGTCGAGATTGAGACGAAAACGTGCTCAAAATTTCTGACTCCGGGAAAGTCAGCGGAATCACACTGGATATTTCCCGCTTGCGATAACCGAATTGATTTTTAACCAAAGCAAAATCGATATAATTGCTGGGTCGTAGAAAATAAATTTGTGGCGGCGGTGTGAGCTCGATCCCTTTGAAATTATTGTCGTAGCCAAATTGCAGAAGTTGTTCCACAATCCGGAAGGCATCCTTTATGCTCAAATTATATTTAGTGATAATACCGCCGTATGAAGAACCACGGTGCGATGTCAGAATCCGCCGGTGATTTTGAAAACGGATGGTTGCCGGGAAGAGAGCGATGACTCGCTTATTTTTTCGGAAAATCAGCGAGTGATCTTCAAATCTTTTGGGCGGATGGTAATTCAAAAATTTTCGTGTATGAAAAATGGTCCCGTTATTTGCCTGCCAGACAAAATCATCCCATTCCTGCTCAATAGACTTCTCGAACTTTTCAACAACAAGCTGACTCATAACTTCACTTCGCCATTAATTTAACCATAATTGCCTTTTGAACGTGCAGCCGATTTTCCGCCTCATCAAACACAATCGAATTCGAGCTTTCAATGACACTGTCTGTAATTTCTTCTCCACGGTGTGCCGGTAAACAATGCATCACATACGTATCGGGACGCGCGTGTTTCATCAATTCATCATTCACCTGAAAATCTTTCAAATCGCGCCTTCTTTTTTCGGCTTCTGCTTCTTGTCCCATACTTGTCCAAACATCACTATAAATCACATCGGTATTTTCAACTGCCTCTTTCGGATCGCGGTAAACCTGCACCTCACTGATGCCCGTGTCTCTCGCATTTTTCAAAATATCCGCATCCGGATCATAACCTTCGGGAATGGCGAGCGCCAGAATCATTGGATAGCGCGAAGCAAAATTTAACCACGAATGTGCCAAATTATTGCCGTCACCGATAAAACTCACCTTTAAATTATCCAGGTTTTTTCGGTGTTCCAAAATAGTCAGCACATCGCCCATCACCTGACACGGATGTAACAAGTCAGTCAACCCGTTGATCACCGGTACTGTTGCATATTCGGCTAATTCAATAATATCCTCGTGTCCGAAGAGACGCGCCATGATACCATCATTATATCGCGATAAAACCCGTGCGATGTCTTTGACCGGTTCCCGTTTACCAATGCCGATATCATTTGGTGAAAGATAAAGCGCATGTCCTCCCAATTGAAACATGCCAACCTCAAAAGAGATTCGCGTACGTGCCGACGGTTTTTGAAAAATCATCGCCAGGGTTTGTCCTTTGAGGGCTGGCGTTTGTTCACCATTTTTCAACTTTGTTTTAATTTCACTGCTCAAATCCAACAGTTCAATGATCTCATCTTTGCTAAAATCCGCAATCGACAAAAAATCCTTTTTCAACTCAACCTCCTACATTTTTCTCCAAGATGTTCTCAACTATCAACTTTATAAAATATAACGGCTTAAATCTTCATCTTCAACAATATCTTTCAGTGCTTCTCTGACTTCTTTTTCAGTGATTTTAAATTCGTTTACACCACTATCCGGCACCTCAAACAAAATCGTTTCAAGCAGTGTCGTCAAAACTGTATGCAATCGGCGCGCACCAATATTTTCCGCTTTGTTGTTCACTTCATCTGCGATCTTGGCGACTTCCCGTATTGCGCCTTTGGTGAATTTCAAATCAACTTCTTCAGTCTTCATCAGTGCGACGTATTGTTTGAGCAGCGCGTTTTCCGGTTCGGTCAAAATCCTCACAAAATCATCGGCATTCAAACTGTCCAGTTCAACCCGAATCGGGAAGCGCCCCTGTAATTCAGGAATCAAGTCCGAAGGTTTGGAGACGTGAAACGCACCGGAAGCAATGAACAAAATGTGGTCAGTTTTTACCATACCGTATTTTGTCACGACGCTTGAGCCCTCGACAATTGGCAGCAGATCGCGCTGCACGCCTTCGCGGGACACGTCAGGACCATGGCCGGAATCTTCACCAGCAATCTTATCGATTTCATCCAAAAAAACGATCCCGGAATTTTCGACACGATAAATCGCTTCCTTGACGACCTCCTCCATATCGATTAATTTTTGTGATTCTTCCTGAATCAGAAACTTCCGTGCATCTGGTATTGTCATCTTCCGCTTTTTTGTTTTCTTCGGCAACATCGGACCTAACAAATCCTGAATATTCATTCCCATTTCTTCAACCCCCATCGGTGAGATAATCTGCATCGTGGGCGCCGATGAAGCCGGAACATCCAATTCCACTTTCCGTTCATCCAACTTACCAGAACGAAGCTGTTCTCTCAGCTTCTCTCTCGTTCGCCGCCACTTCCTGATCGTCTCATCCTCCTGTTCTTCATCATTATAGGAAACCGCTTTATCTTTTACATCCGGCGGAGAGGGTAATAAAATATCCAGTAGCCGATCCTCTGACATTTCGGCTGCCTTTTCTTCAACCAGGACTGTTTTTTCATTTCGAACCATGGAAACAGCCAAATCCACAATGTCTCTGACTATCGACTCCACATCGCGCCCCACATAGCCAACCTCAGTAAATTTCGATGCTTCGACTTTGATGAATGGTGCGCTCGCCAGTCTGGCTAATCTTCTGGCGATTTCCGTTTTACCAACGCCAGTGGGACCGATCAATATGATATTATTTGGTAAAATTTCTTCGCGAAGGTCCTCCTCAACTTTTTGTCTTCTCCATCGATTACGTAAAGCAATAGCAACAGATTTCTTTGCTTTATCCTGACCGATGATGTACTTGTCCAGTTCTTTTACAATTTGTATCGGTGTTAATTGGTCTATATCAATTCTCATTATTTTCCTTTCGTTCATCTATTCCAATATTATTTTAATCCATGCTTTCTCATAATATATTTCCTAAATTTTTCACTTAAATCGTGTTTGATTGATATATTAAACTAACACCCGAATTTTTTCGGGTGTTTTCATTTAAATTTATCAATGTTTAATGTTTCGTTATTATTTTTAACAACTATTATAAATCAGAATCGACTACTTTTCAAAAATATTTCAAATTATGAATCAAAGCTTCTCAACAGAAATATTGGTATTGGTATAAATACAAATTTCACCGGCGATCGAAAGTGCTTCTCTGACAATATCGGCCACGTCCATTTCATCAGTGTGTTTGACCAATGCTCGCGCAGCAGCCAATGCATAAGGTCCACCGGAGCCAAGCGCGACAATATCATCATCCGGTTCCACCACATCACCGGTGCCGGAAATTAAAAAACTGTTTTTCTTGTCAGCGACAACTAATTGTGCTTCAAGCCGACGCAAGTAACGGTCAGTTCGCCAATCTTTTGCCAATTCAACGGCGGCACGGGAAAGGTTTCCATTATATTGTTCCAACTTTGCTTCAAATTTTTCGAACAAGGTCAATGCATCAGCCGAAGCGCCCGCAAATCCAACCACAACCGAATCGTTGTAAATCCGCCGAATTTTTCGGGCGCCCATCTTCAGGACGGTGTCACCAAACGTGACCTGTCCGTCCCCCCCCATTGCCACTTCCTTTTTATTTCTCACACAAAGGATTGTTGTTGCTCGAAACATATTTTCCTTCCAAATAAATTTTATTTTGCGTTGATATCTTTCAGATATTTTAAATAATCGCTGTCCGTCGAAAGAATGAGCCAGCTTTTTTCATCCAGTGTTGTTTTATAGGATTCCAAACTTTTTGTAAATGAATAAAAATCAGCGTCCTTTTCATAGGCATTCGCATATATCTTTATCGCTTTAGCGTCAGCCTTACCTTTGATTTCCTGTGCTGTTCGGTACGCCTCAGAAGTTATCCGCTGTAATTCCTTTTCCATCTGACCTTCGATTTCAGCTTTTTTGCCCATTCCCTCGGATCGATATTTTTCTGCAATTCGCTTTCTCTCAGAAATCATGCGATCGAATACTTTTTGACGCACTTCATCAACATAATTGATGCGCTTGATTCGAAAATCAATCAAATCAATTCCAACCTGCTTGACTTCTTTTTTAGCGGCGTTTAAAATTTCACGGGCCAAATTAGCACGCCCCACAGAAATTGAATCGATGCCGGAATCAATACTAAATTCAATATCATATTCGCCATAGCTCATCTCACGGTTGCTGCTTCGAACGACCTCGATCAACACATGACTAGTGACAAAATCTCGAGTCGCAGCTTCGATAACATTATCCAACTGACTTTGTGCGCCATTTTCATTAACAACCGAAGTATAAAATGTAAGCGGTTCAGCTATTCTCCAGCGCGCATAAGTGTCCACTAAAATAAACTTTTTATCCTGTGCTAATATTTCAGCCGGATTTCCGTCCCAGGCTAATATCCGCTTTTCAAAAAAATTAACGTTTTGAATAAAAGGTAATTTGATATGCAAACCCGCCTTTTTAATCGGATCACCAATCGGTTTACCAAACTGAGTGATCACAACCTGTTGTGTTTCATCGACAATATAAAACGCATTTGCCAAAACAAAAATGGCAACTAATAAAATAACAACAATTAGATATGTAAAAAATTTTCTTGAATTCATTACTGTTCTCCCTTTTGTTTTTGATCAAGTTGTAACATTTTCAACAGACCGAACTGATCTTTGTCAATAATATACTTCTTTTCGATTCTCGGAAATATTTCAGACATGGTCTCCAAATACATCCGGCGCTTTGTCACATCCTTTGACATTCGATAGGACTCATAGATCGAATTGAATTTTGAAGCGTCACCTTCCGCTCTGTTAATTCTATCAAGTGCGTAGCCTTCTGCCTGCCTGATCGTTTTCTCAGCTTCTCCCTTGGCTTTGGGAATCACTTTGTTGTAAGCCTGATTGGCCTGATTAATCATCTTTTCCATTTCCTGACGAGATTCATTCACTTCATTAACTGCAGGTCTCACGCGTTCCGGTGGATTTACATCCTGTAGCTCAACTGTCTCAATATCAATACCGGTTTGATATTCATCCAACACTTTTTGCATCTTTTCTCTGATACCCAATGCAATCTCAGGCCGCATCAAAATCCAGACTTCATCGACACTATGATTTCCGACAATCTGCCGTGTCACTGTCTCAGCCACATCGCGCACCGTTTTTTGTATGTTCCGAACATTAAAAATATAAGCCCGCGGATCTTTAATCCGATAGCGAACGACCCATTCCACAGTCGCGATATTCAAATCGCCTGTCAACATAAGTGATTCGGACAATAAGCTGGCATCACGGCGAATTTGAGTTCTGACCCCGGGTTTAGCTGTTCGGTAACCAAATTCTTCACGAAAGATAAATCGTCTGCCTTTAACTTTGGTCACAGTCTCGATTCCGAAGGGGAGCTTGAAATGTAATCCTGGCATCGTCGTGTTCGCATACTCCCCAAACCGTTTTATAACACCGACCTCTTCTGTCTTAACGGTATAAAATGAAGTAAAAGCGAATACAACAACAATTAAAATCACAACACCAATGATGATGTGATTTTTATTTACCGGTGGTAGTGTGACAACTTCGCCACCGATATTGACACGTTTTCCTCGTTGATGTTCCATAAATTCCTCCTGTTTAGTTTGATTAGATCGCTTTTCTCAATCGTGAAATAGGAATTCCCATTTGTTCACGATATTTTGCAATGGTGCGGCGCGCAATGGAAAAGCCTTCTTTTTTTAAAATTTCCACTATTTTTGAATCATTTAGTGGTGCTTTTTTATCCTCTTTTTCGATAATTTTTTTAATGCGATCTTTAATTTCTTTATTCGAAACATCTTCGCCATCGTCTCGTCTAATCTTCTCACTAAAGAAGTGTTTGAGTTCATACACACCGAAATCTGTTTGAACATATTTTCCATTAGTCACCCGACTGACTGTGGAAATGTCCATTTCGATTTCATCTGCAATGTCTTTAAGAATCATTGGCTTAATATGCATGTCGCCTTTCTCGAAAAAATCACATTGTCGTCTCAAAATGGCTTCCACAACTTTGTAAATTGTCACTCTGCGTTGGTGTATCGAATTAATTAACCAGCGTGCTGATTCCAGTCTGTTTTTAATATATTCTTTTGTTTTCTTCGATGTTTTTTTCTTGTCCAGTAACAGATTTTTATATTGATGATTTATCCTCAGATGCGGGATGTTCCAATCATTCAAAACAATTTTGAAATCGTCACCCTCTTTGGTGACGATGACATCCGGTGTGATGGTGTTGTTGGCGAGACTAACATAGCCTGCGCCGGGTTTAGGATTCAGTTGAATAATATCATTTAACACATCCCGAAACTCATCAAGTGTAATTCCCATTTTTTTGGCGATTTTTTCAAATCGCTTATTTTTAAAATCATCAAAATGATCACTGATGATGATTATAGCATACTTATTTTTCTCTGGTTCCTCCTGCAACTGGATCAGCAAGCATTCCTGCAGATTGCGTGCGCCAATTCCTGACGGTTCAAAAGTCTGTATAGCCGCCAACACATTTTCCACATCATCAATAGAAACATCCAGATTTTGTGCAATGGTTTCCACACTACAGGACAGATAACCGACTTCGTTAATATTCCAGATAATATATTCACCAATCGTTATCTCTGTTTCAGATAACTTTGTCATGTGGAGTTGACTCAGCAGATGTTCGGCCAGAGTCATTTCATAAACATCCGGCGGCGTGTAGGTTTCCGCACTATCATCCTTGGGGGCTTTTATTTCATAATTGTTTTCATCATTCAATATGGTATCCCAATCCACCTCTTCTTCTTGCTCCTCGTAAACATCGTCTTCATCATCGTCTTCACTTAAATTTTCGCCATCTACCTCATCCTCTTCTAATTTAAGCTCCTCTTCCATCTCCTGCTCTTGCTCCATTTCAAGCTCTTCTTCGAGCAATGGATTCTGTTCAAGCTCCAGCTTTATCCGCTGTTCCAAGCTCAAAATCGGCAATTGCAGCAACGTTGAAAGAAGAACTTGTTGGGGCGACTGTTTCATGTACAGCCCCGGCTTTTGATAAAAACCAACATTCATCATAGCGCTTTTTTCCTACTTCTGGTCTCGCTTTTAAATTATTGATTCACTCCATGTTTTAACGGTCTAATTTGAATTTTTCCCCTAAATAGAGTCGTTTCGTCTCAGGATCGTTTGCCAAAAATTCAGAGCTCCCCGATTTTAACACGACGCCGTCATAAAGCAAATAGGCTCGATCCGTAATCGAAAGTGTTTCATGAACATTATGATCTGTAATTAAAACACCAATTCCTTTTTCGATCAGTCCTTTAACAATCTTTTGAATATCTTCCACTGCAATGGGATCAATGCCGGCAAACGGTTCATCCAGCAGAATAAATTTCGGATTCGTCACCAATGCCCGGGTAATTTCTGCGCGTCTCCGCTCCCCACCGGATAGTGTGTAGGCTTTGTTTTTAGCTAAATAGCCAATGTTTAACTCATCTAACAAGGCATCCTTTCGTTCGTAGCGTTCGCGCTTTGACAGGGACATAGTTTCTAAAATTGCCAAGATATTTTCCTCGACCGTCAGTTTCCTGAAAATGGATGCCTCCTGTGGCAAATAACTGATACCCAGTCGAGCCCGCTTGTACATGGGCAAACCGGTAATATCCCGATCGTTCAGAAATATCTTCCCGTTGTTCGGACGAATCATTCCCGTAATCATGTAAAAACTGGTCGTCTTTCCGGCACCGTTTGGACCCAGCAAACCAACTATCTCTCCCTGTTGTATCTCCAGACTCACGTTATCGACAACAGTTCGCTTACTGTAAATTTTAACCAGATTTTCAGCTCTCAGTGTTAGGTTCATTTCTTCGACTGCATTTCTGTTTTCGGTTCGAATCCAACCGGATAAAAAATTCCTTCAGACAACTGTGGGTGACTCTCGATCACTATATCGACAATTTCGCGATCCTCGATGGTCACAATTATTTTATCACCAATAATTTTATTCAACCCCTTTTCTTCATCTTCCTCTTTTACGTAATAATAGCTTGTTGCTTTTTTTTCGACAATCGCCTTATACAGTTCATTGTTTTCGAAAAGTAACGTAATCTTCTGTCCGCTCAGTTTATTCAATCGATCATCCTGGCTTGTTGTATCCACCCGCGAAACGATTATCGCTTTGTTATTCACAATTGCCTTAACTAACTTATCCTTTTCTATGAATAAATGGATGACTTCTCCGCTTATCCGATCTCCTTTTTGCCAGGCAACCGGTTCTTGCTTCAAAATTATTTCATCTTTCTTTCGATAGTATTCTGCCAATCCGCAGGTTGCGGTCGCGTCTTCCTGCTTTATCCTGACGCTATCAGTTACAACGGCTTTGTCACCGCCATTGAACAATTCCATTTTAACGCCGGAAATACGAACTTCCTGTTTTCCGGTGCTGTCTCTTTTAACCAAAACCGGATCGCCGGTTGCGATTGCATATTCTCTTTCATTCTCCAATTCCGAATGGTGTGCGTAAATGTTCACGTTATTTTCAAAATCGAACATCACAACATCACCATCCGCGATCACTTTATCATCATTTTTAAAATAAAATATTTGATCTGCCTTAACTTCTCGCGCCGAATCCTTTAACACCACATTCCCAAAAGCTTTATACACCTTCGTATCAGTGTAGTAATAGACTTTATCAGCAAACAGCGTTTTGTCTTCGTCGTAAATCTCCACATCCTTTTCAATAATCACTTCGCCGATTTTCTTCCACCATTCGACGCGTTTACAAAACATTTCTGCGGCGCCCTGACGAAGATGCACATTGCCGACCAATTCCACCACAATTCCCTTTTCCGTGGTTCGCTGCTTCATATCCGTACTATCTGTCGGTACGATCTCCAATCTCTCGTCCGACTGAGCCAACAGCAAAGTTGCGGCTATATGTAATATAATAAATAAATATTTAAAATACAACCTCATTCACCATTGCTTAAGGAATCGTTTTTAATTATTTGAGAATCGGAACTCACCGAGTCCGTTTTTTGCTCTTCTTTAGACATTTTAAAATTTAGATCAAAACCTCTGCCTGCTTTACCGGATACATTCTTGATCTGCCAATTTTTCAAATATTGATCGGATTCAAAACCGTATCCGTACAACGTATCATTTTCAACCGTGGTAATGGTGACAAACTTATCCGTGACTACTTTTTCAATACTGTTATCCCACCACAGCCTTTCGGTTTGCAGGGTAATTCCGCTGTCGGAAACCACAACCACATTTTCGATCGCTTCGATATCATTGGTTGATTCTTTTAACCGTCCCCTTTCAGATTTCAGTTTTGAAGTATGCTCTCCTTCATCATTGTAAAAGTCAATCTCGATGCCGTCATCGAACTCAACGATTTTCCGTTTTTTGAAACGCTGCATGTGCCCGTATCTGATAATCGCGTTCCGGACACCATTCTTTGTGGAAATCACAGTCGAATTCCAGCCCTCCTGATCGGGAAATTCTGGGGTGCTTATTCTCTTTTTCGGCTTTTCATTTTCATCACTGCTACAGCCAAAATAAGCAAACTGAACAGAAATTCCCAAAATAATAAATACCAATGCAATTTTATTTTTTAATATTCTACTCATATAGCTTGAACAATTCAAAGTATTTTTTATGGCAAAACAATTAAACGGAAAAAAAATTGATTTTTATATACCTGCATTATTCATAAACTTTGCCACAGAGGCAATGAGGTCACAGAGAAACAATAACTTGTGAACATAGTATCTTTCAAATAAAGTTGATAAATATCTGATCGCATATTTTTTGTAACGTTTTGGAAAATAAAACTCTGTGTCCTCTGAGCCTCTGTAGCTACGAATTTTTCAGGTATAGTTTATTTTTCAGTCGATAAATCATTCTGACATAGATTTTCAAATGATGTTAAAAAACAGGTTACAATTTCAGCCATTCAAAATTTAACTACCGAGTTCACGAAAAACACAGCGTCTCTAATGTGAATATCCGTGAAAATCCGTGTCAATCCGTGGTTAATAATAAATTTAATAAACGAAACAAATTAACTGACTTTGACATCGGACGGCTTTGTTTTCCATCGTTCGTGCATCCATACCCACTGGGTTGGATGTTCCAAAATAAATTCCGACAACGCATCATTACACAATTGAATATTATGATGCAAATTGTTTTGATCATCACCCTCTATTTTTAGCGGTAATTTTGGTTTAACCCGGATCAAATGCGTCCCGTCTTTCCGAATATGAATTACCATCGGAACAATAGCAGAACTGGTTTTCATTGCCAGAATCACCGGACCGATGGGGGTATAAGCCGGATGCCCCAGAAATTCCGCGAAAACACCTTCGACTTTTTTTGTATCCTGATCAATCAGAATTCCCACCACCTCATTTTGTTTCAGCGCCCGAATAATGCTGCGGGTTGCCGAACCGCGGGCAATGTATTTCATTCCCGAGCTTTTCCGGTTTTTTATAATCAGTTCGTCCAGCCGCGGATCATAACTCGGCGCACCAACCACATTGATGGGAAAACCCTTCATCGATAAATAAGCGCCCATCAGTTCCCAATTACCAATATGTCCGGTCAGAGCGATCACGCCATTTCCCAGCGACAACGCATGCTCCAAATTTTCCAATCCTGTTGACTGTACATAATTATCAATATTCCCCGCATTAAAACGTTCGATGGTGAATGCATCCGCCATATTCCGACCTAAATTATGAAATACACCTTTCGCCATATCTTGGATTTCAAGATCGCTCTTGTGCTCCCCAAATATTTTCTTCAAATGTCTGATCGTCTTGTCTCGCTCTTGCTTCACCAAATAATAACCCAAAAAAGACAATCTCTGCATAAACTTAATTGCAGTATCCCGCTGTATCGTCAGTAACCACTTCACGCCGCTTTTCACGGCAACATATATCAGCCAATTTTTTATCCTTTTCCGAATCCGTCGCAGCCGCTTTCTCACAGGATACCCGCCTCCAAAATATCATGCAGATGAATGATACCTGCCGGGACATCTTCTTCGTCAACAATGATAACCTGCATAATACTAAAATCTGTCATCAGTTTCATGGCATCCGCAGCCATAATTCCCATGTGCACTGTTTTTGGATTTTTGCTCATAATATCTTTCGCTTTTAAATTCCAGACATCCTTTGATTTTTCCAGCAAGCGCCGAATATCGCCGTCTGTGATAATTCCCATCAATCTGCCAATATCATTGACCACACATGTGGAACCAAACCGTTTCGATGTGATCTCAAAAATGACTTTATCCAGCGGTTCATCTTCTGCAACTTTTGGAATCCTGTCACCAGTGAACATAATGTCATCGATTTTCATTGTCAATTTCTTGCCCAGACTGCCGCCGGGATGTAGTAAAGCAAAATCTTCGGGTTTGAATTTGCGCTTTTCCAGCAAAGCGACTGCCAACGCATCTCCCATGACGAGCGCTACGGTGGTGCTGGATGTTGGCGCTAAATTATTCGGACACGCCTCTTCTTTGACGCTGGCATCGAGGATAATGTCGCTGCGTTCCGCTAAACGGGATCTTTTGTTGCCGACAATGGAAATAATTGGCACACCAATTCTTTTCAGTAGCGGGACAATTTGAAACAGCTCGTTCGTGTCGCCACTTTTCGAAATGCAGATGACGACATCATCTTTATGGACGATACCAATGTCGCCGTGCATCCCTTCCGCCGGATGCAGAAAAATCGCCGCCGTTCCGGTACTGGTAAAAGTGGCAGCTATTTTCCGTCCGATGATGCCTGATTTTCCCATTCCGGAGATGACAACTCTGCCCTTGCATTGGGCAATCAACTCTACTGCCCGGACGAAATTATTATTGATACGTTCTTCAAGTGCAATAATCGAATTCGCTTCTTTGCGAACTGTGTCCCTTGCTGTTTTTATAATCAAATCAGAATTCTTTTTATTGTTACCCAATTCTCTGTCCCTTAATTAAAAAATATTGTCTTCCGGATTCCCGTTTATCATTTTCAGGAATTATCCTTTGTATCTCTATTTCGGCACCGGGACAATTCCTTCGATAAAAACATGTACGGAATCCGCCCCAAAGTTGGTTAAATCTCCTTTTTCATACACTATAGCTGTAATCAGTTGTTGTCCATACAAATTGCTGACATACCAATTCTCATACTCAAACGGCACCACCTGATCCGTGTGCATGAGCGAATCACCGTTGAGAAAAAACTTCACATGTTCGACAGACCAATCGAAGACGACCTCAGCCTTGACGGTGTAATATCCGATCCCCTGAACAATCTGATTTTCAACCGGTTGTGTAATCGTGACAATCGGACTCTCATCGCCCTTGACCTTCACGATAATGTCTCCGCTCACTTTTCCGCCATTCTCATCAGTTACTTTAACGGATATTTTATATTGCCCCGATGCATTGGGCGCCAGCCAGTGAACTTCATCGCCCATAGTTTCCAGCAACTCGCCGTTCGAGTGGTTATCCCAATTATAGGAGAGCAAATCCCCGTCCGGGTCTTCGGCGACGACCTTCAGTAATGTTGTATCCTGCGTGCCAATCTGTTGCGGTGTCGCTGTAATTTCATTAATGATGGGATCTTTATTTGCCAACTTATCGACGACCCCGCAGTTCAACAGAATAAAAATAACTGGCAAGACGATAAAAAGCGTTATTTTTTTCACCGATCTCTCCATGATTAAAAACGAGCAACTTGATAAACGTGCAAATTTGATTGACTTTGGTCCTGCACAAAAACAAGTGCATACAGTGCATCAGGATCAGAAACATTGCTAACATTTCCTGAAAACGAAAACGTTTCTACCTGTCCTGGTTTTATATTGTTGATCGAATGGTTTTGGAAAATTTTCCGCACCACAAACCGATGACCGGAACGGTTCAAATCCTCGTACACCACAGCGTTCAAATGAATATTATCCTTTGCCGTACTTCCCAATCTGGCGAGCTGGACAGTAATTTCTACGGAATTACCATCAACAATTTTATCCGCTTCAATGCGAAAGTAGGATTTTTTCCCTAATAATTCATCGATGACAGCCAGATAACGTGACTCGATATTCTGCTCCGAAGCACCCTGAACCCTGTTGTCGATACCGTTAAAAAATGCATCCGGAACTCCCCGCTCCGATGAATTTGGTACGTACGACCGGTAGCGTTCATAATTCGCATTCGATGAAAGTGGATCATTCCACTGATTTGTTTTGATATGATATTCAAGAACCAGCAGCTTATCCTGATAGCTTGCCCGTTGTTCAATTTCCTCTATTTTTTCCAAAGCGTATTTACTATAATCAAATCCTGTGCTATCGTTTACAAACAATTCAACTAATATTTTCTGCTCCGTAAAGCTCGATTTGTTTTTTGGATCGAGCGGATTATCGCGTTCCAGGTCACCGCAGAAATAGAGTATTGTAATTAAAATGAGAAATACTAAAATTACCTTTTTCAAGCGTTTCTCCTTAAAATCGATAATTTAATGAAAAAAAACATTCATCGTCCGAAATATAAAATCCGAGATTCATTTTTTGCGCGAATTTCGGACTCTCCCCTGTGTGATGTGCGTAAAGTTTGTTTTTCTCACTTTCTTCGCTCTGCCACAAAATAAATGTGGTCAAAAGTGATGCGCCGGTTACCAGCATCATAATATTTCTGGTTTTATAATTGTTGTTCGCCTTTTTGTAAAAATAGTCAAACTTATCAAAATCGGCTGTGTCATGATATTTTTTATAATTATCCCGATACGAAAAGTGGTAAACGGACGTCGTAATAGCTAATCCCACAGTGGCGGTTAAAAACCAGGTGGTGTGATAATTTTGTATCCTGGCAAAATCTTTCCGTTCCCCGATTCCGGTCAGATCAAACATTAAATTTTGCGCCAAAAGCTTCACCATCGGCTCAATATTTTCCTGATGTTTTCCGGACACTTTTTCTCCTAAAATCTGACCAGTGGCAACTTTGATCAAATGGGTATCGATTCTGAGCAATCTGCCGACTCTGTTAATCTCTCCGGTAATAATGTACTCTGCACCGGCTAATCTTCCCAACTCTTGTGCCTCATCTTCTTCAATAAAACCAGCCTGAGCGAGCGCCATTTCGGACAGGACACTCTCGATTTTTTCCCGCTCCAGTACCACAATCTCCTGATAATAAGAGAGTTCGGTTTTTAGCATTTCCGGTACTGCCCGCTGCAATCGATCGTAACGGATGATATCGGTATTATTTTTAAAATCCATCACCGCCAGCGAAATCTTATCAGCGGATCGAATCGGTTGTCCAAAAGCAACCTCCAAAAAGATGCAAAAAACAAAAAGTGAAATTATGAAAATTCGCGATATCTGTTTCACTTTTTAATTACTCCTCCAATTGTTTGTGATATTTTTGCGTCGCCTGTTCCCACAATCCTTGTTCCTTCAATATCATTTCAATCAATTCTCGAACTGCGCCTTGTCCGCCTGATTTCTCTGTAACGTAATCCGCAATCACTTTCACATCAGGCGCTGCATCATTTACCGCCACACTAAAACCGACCTGCTGCATGACCGCTAAATCTGTTAAATCATCACCGATGTATGCGATTTCCTCGTCTTTGAGTTGCAGATCCTTTTTTATTTGCTCATAAACCGGAATTTTATTTTTGTGATTCTGGTAAACCAGTTGAATATCGAGCTCTCTGGCTCTTCGGTCCACAGCTTTAGAACTTCGTCCTGTGATAATAGCGATTTTTATTCCGGCGCGCTGGGCTAAATGTATGCCCAATCCGTCTTTCACATTAAAGATTTTGTACTCATCACCATCAGCAAAATAGATAATACTGCCGTCAGTCAGCACACCATCCACATCCAAAATCAGCAATTTTATTTTTTTAATATTTTTGAAATTACTCAATCAATCACACCATGTCTTTTATCAACTCATCAACTTTTTTTAGCTGCTCCAATAATTGCCTCAATTTCTGTAACGGCAACATATTGGATGCGTCGCACAGCGCTTCTTCAACGCAGGGATGCGTCTCCAAAAAAATCGCCTGACAACCGACCGCCAATGCTGCCCGCGCCATGGGAAAAATGAACTGGGGCTGTCCGCCGGATTTACCGCCTCCGGCACCGGGTAGCTGCAAACTGTGAGTCGCATCAAAAACAACCGGATAACCCAAATTCTTCAAAATCGTCAAAGCGCGAAAATCCACAACCAGATTGTGATAGCCAAATGTCACTCCCCGTTCGGTAATCAGGATTTGATCATTATCGAAGCGTTCCGCTTTTTTCGCCACAGCGTCCATATCTTCCGGCGCCATGAATTGCCCTTTTTTGATATTGACCGGTTTGCCTGTTTTGGCAGCAGCTACCACAATATCTGTCTGTCTGCACAGAAACGCGGGTATTTGCAAAATATCAGCTACCTCGGCTACCGTTTCCGCCTCTTCCGCAGTATGAATGTCCGTCAGAATCGGAATGTTGAACTCATTTTTCACTTTTTCCAGAATTTGCAATCCCATTTTCAAACCCGGCCCGGAGTAGGAATCGAGACTCTGCCGGTTTGCTTTCCGATAAGACGATTTATAAATGTAAGGAATGTTGAGCTCATCGGTTATCTGTTTAATTTCATGAGCCGTATCCAGTGCGATTTTTTCTGTCTCGATCACACACGGACCAGCGATTAATACAAACGGTGACGATTCATCGATAGTGATGTCATTTATTTTAACGGTTCGCATGATCTCACTTTTTGGTTTTCTGATATTTCAACGCTGCTTTGACAAATTCCCGGAATAAGGGATGTGGATTTATCACCCGCGATTTCAGTTCCGGATGAAACTGAACAGCCACAAACCACGGATGTTCCGGTATCTCGATGATTTCCACTAAATCCAGTTCCGGATTAATTCCGCTCAATTTCATCCCCTGCTCTTCCAAAATTTCTTTGTACTGATTATTGACTTCATATCGGTGACGGTGACGTTCAGAGATCAGCTCTTTCCCATAAATTCCATACGCCTTTGTTCCCTTTGTTATCTGACAGGGTTGAGCACCTAACCGCATGGTACCACCTTTGGATTTTATCCGTTTCTGATCTTCCATCAAATCAATCACCGGATGAGGTGTGGTCTCATCGAACTCTTTACTATTTGCCCGATTTAGCCCGCAAACATTCCTCGAAAATTCGATGACCGCACACTGCAAACCCAAACAAATGCCGAAAAATGGGATGTTATTTTCCCTGGCATAACGAATGGCGTCGATTTTTCCTTCGCTGCCGCGTGTTCCGAATCCACCGGGAACAAGCAGCCCATGAATATCTTTCAGCACTTCTTCCGGACTTTTTCCTTCAATGTGCTCCGCTTCAATCCATTCCAAATTGACTCTGGTATCATTCGCCATCCCTGCGTGCGCAAAAGATTCGGCGATACTTTTGTATGAATCCTGCAGTTCGACATACTTGCCACACACAACAATTTTCACTTCGGATTTTGGATGCATGGCTTTTTCGATAACCTGTTTCCATTCGCCTAATTTTGGCTTCTGACATTGCAATTTCAGCTTATCGACAAGAATATCGTCCAATCCGCCCTCGCGGAACATCAACGGAACCTCATAAATGGACGGCACATCCGGCGCGCTGATGACAGATTCCACCGGTACACTACAAAAAAGTCCGATTTTTTGTTTCATTTCCTTGTCCAGCGATGTTTCCGCCCGGCATAAAAGTATGTCCGGCTGGATACCGATTTCCCGTAACCGCATGACAGAATGCTGGGTTGGCTTTGTTTTAAACTCTTTTGCTGCTTTAATGTACGGGACCAACGTCAGATGAACATTCAACTGATTTTCCGTACCAACATCGAGACGAAATTGCCGGATCGCTTCCAAAAATGGCAGACTCTCGATATCACCCACGGTACCGCCTACTTCTGTGATAACGACATCCAGCTTATCATCTTTCGTTAATTCCATGATCCGGCGTTTTATCTCATCGGTGATGTGCGGGATGACTTGCACTGTTTTTCCCAAATAATCGCCATTCCGTTCCCGCTGAATCACCGTGTAATAAATCTGACCGGTGGTGGCATTATTTTTCTGACTCATATTTTTATTCAGGAATCTTTCGTAATGCCCCAAATCCAGATCAGTTTCAGCGCCATCATCGGTCACGTACACTTCACCATGCTGATAAGGACTCAGCGTTCCCGGATCAACATTCAAATACGGATCCATTTTTAAAATAGTTACGTTCAGTCCGCGCGACTGCAACAACATGCCTAAAGAAGCAGACGCAATTCCTTTTCCTAACGAAGAAACAACACCGCCTGTCACAAAGATAAATTTCGTCTGATGTTTTTTACTCAATTCCTTTCCCCTTAAGATATGTAATGACCTTTTCCACATCCTCTGGCACATCCACCCCGATTTGTTCAGTTTCCGTTATCGCAACTTTGATTTTATACCCGTGACCAAGCACCCGTAATTGCTCGAGTTGCTCGATTCGCTCTAAGCTTGTCTCTTTTAAATCGACCAGTTTAAGCAAGAATTCCCGCTGATAAATATAAATCCCAATATGCTGATAGTAATCCGCTTCGTTGGTCCATTTCCTTTTACTTTTTTCATCCCTGAAAAACGGGATTGGCGATCGCGAAAAATAAAGCGCCTCATTGTTGTTATTCAAAACAACTTTGGGAATATTCGGATTATTCAATATCCGGCTGTCGGTAATTTTCTTAACGAGGGTACCCACCGGAATGCTGGGATTGTTGAGCATGACATTAATTAAATGATCAATCACTTTCGGATCGATGACCGGCTCATCGCCCTGAATATTGACCACATAATCACAGCTCAAATCCCTCGCAACTTCTGCAACCCGCACTGTTCCGTTTGCCGCGTCTGCAGAGGTCATTTTTGCATCGCCGCCAAAAAATTTCACTTCATCATAAATCCGCTGGTCATCTGTTGCCACAGCCACATAATCAACCAGATGCGCTTTTTTCACCTGTTCGTAAACGCGGCGGATCATTGTTTTGCCGAGAATATCTGTCAATGGTTTACCCGGAAACCGGGTCGAACCGAAACGTGCCGGTATAATTCCTACGACCTTCATAATCCCCAATTCATTCTGCTTTCAGTCCAGGTCAATCACTTTTGGTACCACAAAATAACCGTTTTCTGTTTTCGGCGCATTCCGAAGCGCGCCTTGTTGACTCAATCCCTGCTCAACTTTATCTTCCCGCAACGTATGCGCTGCATGTGCCTCCGGAAGCGGCAACTCAACCTGTTCCAAATTCAGCTCATCCAATTTATCAAAATACTGAATGATCTGATCCAGGTCTTTAGCTAACTTCTTCTTTTCGCTGTCCGTAAAACTCAATTTTGCCAGACCGGCAATTTTATCAATTTCTGTTTTGGTAATTGGCATAAATCCAAAAAATGTCGTTTTGATGATTTTCTTACAAAATTGGTGCTTTTTTCGTCTGCTAAACAAGCAAAGTTAAATATAAAATAATTATCTGACTTTGTCAACAATAAACTTAATTAAAGTGGCATAATTTTTGTAAATCAG
>CAYYMH010000018.1:0-81174 GCA_964472785.1 uncultured Cytophagia bacterium
CCAAATAATTGAGACTTGGATAAAATGGCATTTCATTTTTTCATAAATAAGGAGATTTCCTATGGCAGAAAAGAAAAAATCTCAAACCATTACTCGCCGTAAATTTATGAAAGGATTTGGCGGAGGCGTTGTCGGCGGCACGGTACTCGCTCGAACGTTGCCCGGTTTCAGTCAGGATAAAAAATCAGATCAGCAACCTCATGAAGGCAAAGCAATGCTCGATTTTAAAGTAAACGGAAAACGGCTCAAAATATTAGTCGAACCCCGAGCCACGTTAACAGATGTTCTCCGTGAGGAGCTTCAACTTACCGGTACCAAAATCGTGTGCAATCAAGGACAGTGCGGTGGCTGCACCGTCCTTTTGGATGATAAAGCTGTCTATTCCTGCATGTTGCTGGCGTTGGATGCTAACGGAAAGGAAGTGACGACCATCGAAGGTTTGATGGACGGAGAGAAGATTAATGATCTCCAGCAAGCATTTATCGACAAGGATGGGATGCAGTGTGGATTTTGCACACCCGGACAAATCATGGCAGCACATGCGCTGTTGCTCGAAAATCCGCATCCTTCCCGGGATCAAGTGGTGAAAGGTATGTCCGGAAATATCTGCCGTTGCGCCGCTTATCCTAAAATCGTTGATTCGGTGTTGGCAGCGGCTGAAAAGGTTTTAAAGTAAACAGTTCATTTAATATCCATTTTTGAAAACAGATGATTCAAAATAAATGGAGGAGTTATGCCTTCAAAGAAAATTATCAAGTCAAAGTATTTTTTCGAAGAGGACTTTGTCGAATCGCTGGCTGAAGTCCCCACTGAAAAGAGAGATGCGTGGGATAAAAACGCCAGGTTGAAAGTGGTCGGCAAACCACATTCCAGAGTTGACGGATACGACAAAGTAAGCGGTACCGCCAGATATACTTTCGATATTCAGCTTCCGAATATGGCGCATGCCCGAACACTCCGATCGCCTTTCCCACATGCCAGAATTAAATCGATAAATACACAGAATGCAGAGAAACTCAAGGGCGTGTTAGCTGTAATGACGCACAAAAATGCTCCGGAGATAAGATGGTATTACGGGATGAGTTTGCTTTTCGATCCGGTGGTAAAGTTCGAGGGCGATGAAGTGGCATGTGTGGTAGCGGAGACTGATAAGATTGCCGAAGATGCGTTGAAGTTGATGGAAGTAGAATATGAGCAGTTGCCGTTTGTCGTTGATGCTGGCGAAGCTATGAAAGAGGACGCACCGAAAGTTCATGAGTCAAACATCATGCGCGGTGAGCCCAGTGTTTACGAACGCGGTGACACCGAGAAGGGATTGACAGAAGCTGATGAAATTGTCGAGGATACGTTCAGTACGCAGGTCGAAGTGCACAATCCCACTGAGGTTCATTGTAGTGTCGTTGATTGGGATGGCGATTATCTGACCGTGTGGGATTCGACGCAGGGTATTTTTTCAGTAAGAGATAATGTTGCTGACAGTCTGAACATCCCAGCCAGCCATGTCCGGATCATCAAGAAATATATGGGCGGCGCATTTGGCAGTAAACTGGCGACCGGAAAATATACCGTGATGGCTGCTTTGCTGGCTAAAAAAATTGGCAGACCGGTTAAAATCGCACTCGACCGGAAAGAAATGAATCTGGCAGTGGGTAACCGTCCCGATTCGGTACAAAAGTTAAAAGTCGCTGCCAAAAAAGACGGCAGATTAACAGCAATGATTCATGAGAGTTATGGCGCATCCGGAGCATACCCGAGCGGTGCAACGTGCAGTTGGCCTTTCCGTTCGATTTACAAATGTCCGAACGTAACAACAACAGATTATTCCGTTTACATCAATGCCGGGCCGGGCAGACCATTTCGCGCACCGGGACATGTCCAGGGTACTTTCGCGATGGATGCAATTATTGATGAAATGGCTGAAAAACTGGGCATGGATCCGTTGGATTTTCGATTGAAAAATTATTCGGAAAAAGACCCGGTTTCGGGCAATCCATACACCAGCAAAAAATTACGCGAGTGCTACGAACAAGGTGCGGAAGCGATTGGCTGGCGCACCCGCCGGAAAGCACCGGGACGTTCACCCGGACCGATCAAAACCGGCATCGGTATGGCGTCACAAATATGGTGGGGAGGAGGCGGCCCACCGGCTTATGCTACACTGAAGTTGAACAGAGATGGGAGTGTGACGGTAATCGCCGGCACCCAGAATCTTGGCACCGGGACATATACGTTCATTGCGCAGGTTGCTGCTGAAGTGTTGGAAATACCGATGGAAAAAATCAACGTCGTGCTTGGCGACACGGCAGTCGCACCATATGGACCATCCAGTGGAGGAAGCACAACAGCTCAGTCAATTTCGCCGGCGGTTCGGGATGCAGCCGAACAGATGAAGGAAAAACTGATGTCCGGTGCTGCGGCGATTTTGGAGCAGCCGGAAGAAAAACTGGTTTATGAAAAAGGCACAGTTTATTCCAGAGAAGATAAATCAAAAAAAGTCGCTATTTCAAAAATCATTCGCGAAATGGGTGAGCGGGTCATGATTACGACCGGCGCACGCTCGGCAAATCCCGATGGCTATGCCATTAATTCTTTCGGCGCTCAGTTTGCTGAAGTCGAGGTGGATACTGAAACCGGAAAAGTGACCGTGAAAAAGGTTGTTGCCGCCCATGATGTCGGTCGAATTCTTAATCGAAAAACAGCCGAGAATCAATTTCAAGGAGGTATCATTCAGGGGATCGGTTTTGCACTCATGGAAAATCGTGTTATCGATCAATATACTGGAAAAGTCCTCACAACTAATCTGCATGATTATAAAATGCCAACAGTGATGGACTCCCCTGAAGTGGAATTAATTATTGTCAGCGAAGGCGACCCACTTATCAGCAATACGGGTGTAAAAGGCATTGGCGAACCGGCGATAATTCCGACTCCGGGGGCTATCGGAAATGCAATTTATAATGCGATTGGTGTTCGGGTGAAGAGCCTGCCCATTACGCCGGATAAAGTTTTGCATGCGTTGTATGGCTAATAATTGAAAAAAATCGGAGTGATCCAATGAATAAATTTGAATATCTTCAACCAAAAAATTTAGCAGAAGCCAGTGTATTTTTAGGTGATGACTGGAAAAAACAACTTCTGTTAGCGGGTGGAACAGATTTAGTCGGACTGATGAAAGACAATGTTGAAAAACCTGAAAAGGTAGTCAATCTGAAATCGGTCACTGATCTGGACAGGATATCCTACCAACCCGGTCAGGGATTGCGAATCGGTGCATTGGTGACGATAACCGAATTGATGAAACATCCGGTGATTAAGGAAAAATTTACCGTGATAAATCAGGCTGCTCAAAAAATAGCGTCGCCTCAACTGAGGAATGTGGGGACAGTCGGCGGCAATCTGTGTCAGCGACCGCGCTGCTGGTATTATCGCGGAGATTTTGATTGCCTGCGAAAGGGCGGTGACGTGTGCTTTGCTGTTGACGGGAGCAATAAATATCACTGCGTTGTTGGTGGCGGCCCCTGTTTTATTGTTCATCAGTCAGATCTCGCTGTTGCTCTGTTAGTTCTGGATGCTGTAGTGACGATGTTTGACGGTGAAAATCAAATTAAATTACCGCTAAAGGATTTCTTTGTATTGCCGGATAAAAATGTGGAACGCGAGAATATTCTGGAACCGAATCAGATCGTGACCGGAATTTATGTGCCGGAGCCGACAAAAAATACGGTAAGCGGTTACATTAAATTCATGGAGCGTTCGACATGGGATTTTGCTATTGTAAGTGTGGCGGCAGTGCTGGAAAGAACAAATGGTGTCATCAAACAAGGAAAAATCGCATTAGGTGGCGTGGCGCCGAAACCGTGGACCGACAAAAATTTCAACAGCAATCTTAAAGGATTTAAATTAACTGAAGAAAATATAAATCGAGTAGCCAGTCAAGCCCTGTCAGATGCGGAGCCAATGAAAGAGAATGGCTTTAAAATAAAGCTGGCGCAGAATCTTATTAAAAAATTAATTAAAAATTTATCAGACCATGGATAAAATTTATATTGGTTGAATCTTTTCTAAACCAGTTACATCTATTAGAAATTAGGCAAAATCATTTTAATTCGAAAACCTCAAAATGGAAAGGATTGAGCTGATGATTACCAAAAAGACAAAGATTTCAGAGATTGTGTATAGCTATCCGGAATTGATCGATGAGTTAGAAAAATATGGAATTTACTGTTTCTCTTGAGGCGGTCACCCGGCATGGGGTACGCTTGAGTTGCAAGCGCAAATCAGAAATATTGAAAATATTGATAAGCTTATTGAGAAATTGAACGATATACTCCAATTGAGTGAAAAGAGAAAAGCCAATTAAAATCAAATTTAAAATGTTAAAAGTAATGCAGAGTTGATGGCGTTGCCATTAGTTCTGCATTTTTATATTAAGTGAAGTCGTTTTTCGTTCACGAATCGTCAATGGACTCTTCAAATAGAGAAAAATTCCTTGAATATTACAAAAAAAATTTTTAATTTAAGAATATTATTATGTTGATTTTTAATTAAAGGTGACTATCTTTTGTCTATTCTATATTTTAAAAAATAAATAAATAAAATTTGAATAAAATACAAAATTAAGTAAATCATTCACAAAAAAATGGAGTAGATTTATGGTTGCTCAATCCGAATCCGTCGAACAGAGATATCAGCAGCTTGAAAAACATTTTGATAAATGGGAAAAGCTCAAAGATATGGTTGATCAGTGCATCGACATGATGTTGAATTTACGCCAGAGTGGTCACCCGGGTGGCTCCAGGTCCAAAGTTCACATGCTGTTGACGACGATGCTCAGTGGTATTATGCGCTATGACATTCGAAATCCGGAAAAGCGATTCTCGGATCGTTTTATTTTGGTTGCCGGTCACACGATTCCGTTGGTTTATGCTGTGCTGGCAGTGTTGAATGAGGCGCTGCGACGAAAATTTGAACAAACCGGAGACAAAATCTATCAAATTACCGGGGAACCGGAAAAGGCGCTTTATTGGGAAGATTTACTCACGCTGAGGCATAATGGCGGATTGCCCGGTCACGCGGAACAAGCCGGAAAGACCATGTTTTTGAAATTTAACACCGGTCCGTCGGGTCACGGATCACCGGTCGCTGCCGGCGAAGCCACGGCACTCAAAATAGCCGGAGCTGATGATGTTCGCGTTTTTGCCATCGAAGGCGAGGGCGGAACCACAGCCGGCGCTATTCACGAGACTCAAAATTCTGCCTGGGGATTAGGATTGAACAATCTCTATTTTCTGATTGACTGGAACGATTTCGGAATTGATAATCATCCGATCAGTGCAATCGTCCACGGCTCTCCTGATGATTGGTTTGGCGCCCATGGCTGGCGAGTTTTTGGAACAGAAAAAGGAATGCAATGGGATTCAGTCGCGAAAACATTAGTGGAAATGATTTACAGCGAGAATAAAGAAATGCAGCCTAATGTGAGCTGGTTCAAAACCAAAAAAGGGCGTCAATACGGGATTTACGATAATAAATCTCACGGCAGCCCTCACAAACCGATGAACAGTCCCGGCTTCTGGGAAACGACAAAAATCTTCACCGAACGTTACAACATCGAATTTGAAGGATTCGGCAAGGAAGCACCACCGACTCACAAAGAACAAGTTGAGCAGACGCGCACCAATCTAAGTCGCGTTTTTGAACTATACGATCAGGACGAAGGGTTACTGAATTACGTTGCAGATACGCTGGTAAATTTAGGCGAATCGATTCCCGAGAGCAAAACCTCCCTGTATTATGATTTTGATAAAAATCCGTTTAACGACCCGGTGTTCACCGATTACAAAAATTTTCCATCTGATATATTTGTCAAACCTGGTGAAAAAGCACCCAATCGAGCTGGTCTGGCAAAATTCGGTGCCTGGATCAATGCAGAATGCAAAAAGCGATATGGCAGACCCATGTTTATTGCCATGTCTGCTGATCTGGCAGATTCGACCAATATTTCTGGATTTGCAAAGGGCTACGGAGATTTTGAAGGTTTTGGTGCTTACGAACGAAACGAAAATCCACGGGGTTGTCTATTGCCTCAGGGGATTACTGAATTCGCTAATTCCGGAATTTCAGCCGGCATTGCTACCGTGAATTTAGCCGATAAGCCGTTTGAGGAGTTTAATGGATTTTATTCGACGTGCTCCACTTACGGTTCCTTCGTGTATTTGAAATACGGGCCAATGCGATTGTTTAGCCAATTGAATCAGGATTCTGAAATCAAAACCGGTAAAGTGCTCTGGATTGCCGGTCATTCCGGCCCCGAAACCGCAGAAGATTCGCGAACCCATTTTGGGATTTTTTCACCAGGGATCATGCAAATGTTTCCCGAGGGACAGGTGATTAATTTGTATCCCTGGGAGCACAATGAAGTGGCGCCTGCTATCGCAGCGGCAATGGCGACTGACAAACCAATTATTGCGCTCCACCTAACTCGTCCGCCAGTGGAAATTCCTGACCGGGAAAAGCTGGGTATGGCTTCCCATTTGGATGCGGCAAAAGGGGCGTATATTATTCGAGATTACCGAAATGATTTACCGAAAATGGGTTGTATTTTCGTGCAGGGTACCAGTACGACAGCTAATATTTTAAAAATCCTCTCCAAGTTGGATGCGGCAAAACTCAATGTGAAACTAATCGCCGCTGTGAGCTATGAATTGTTTAAAATGCAACCGGAAAGTTATCAGCAGCAAATCGTTTCTGAAAAGGACTGGTTGGATTCGACCGTAGCGACCAATGCAGCACGGCGGAATATGCACGATTGGCTGTACACTAAAGTTTCCGAAGAATATGCCATGTCGTCAGATTGGGATAATCGCTGGCGCACTGGCGGTTCTGTGGAAGAGCTCTGTGAAGAAGCACATATCTCACCGGACTGGCTGTTTAAAGGGATTGAAAAGTTTGTCAAAGAGCGGGATAGACGGTTAGAGCGAATTAAATCGGCATTGTAAAGGTGGTTGGTAAAAAGCGAAAGCGCTTTGGAACAGGCTTCTTCTTTTTTCGAGCGGGATACGGATGATGAATATGAGATGGGACATTTTTCTGGGGGGCGCTTGCGGATTTAAGAACTATCTGGCCTCATCGAACTGATATCAGAGGAGGCAAATCTGAACCATGCATGAATTTTCGATCATCGAAAACATTATCGAAATTGTCTTGCAGGAAATGCCCAAACATAATTTGAAAAAAGTCGAAACGGTGTCCCTGCGAATCGGAGAGATGCGTCAGGTTGTCCCGGAAGCGATGCATTTTGGTTTCGAATGTATCAGCAAAAACACGCCGCTGGAAGGCGCTCAGTTGAATATCGAAAATGTACCCATCACCGGACGTTGCAGTAAATGCGGGCATGAGCTTCAGCTCAACAGTTGGCTGGAGAACTGCCCGCAATGCCAGCATTCCAAAATAGACATTATTTCCGGCAAGGAATTGGAAATCGCTGAATTTGAAGGGTCATAAGATTTCAGGGGATTGTTTGAAAATCGAATCAAATTATTTTTTTAAGAAACTTATTTTTAAACATAGAGATTCCGGAAAACGCCAGAAATCGTCGGAACTGCAATAACACAAAATAAATTATCGTATTTTGAGCTGATAGCTGAATGCTAATTGCTGAAAGCCTTTTTATGTTTCTTGAAAGTTTAAAAAATAAAATAATCAAAAGTGATCCGATGAAAAAATTAAAACGAAAAAAGAAAATTGGACTTGCTTTAGGCGGAGGCGCTGTGTTGGGCGCTGCCCATATTGGGGTGCTAAAAGCAATTGAAGAATTTGAAATTGAAATCGCATGTATCGCCGGCACGAGTATTGGCGCATTTGCCGCCGCTTTTTATGCTTTTGGTAAAAAGTCGGATGAGATTGAAAGGTTGACCAAAAAGTTGGATTGGCTTGATATTTCCCGTTTATCGTTATCTCAATTCGGCTTGTTGTCAAACGAAAAATTAGGGAATATCATTAAAGACGCATTGGGTGATGTGAAATTTGAAGAGGCGGAGATTCCGCTTGCCATGGTTGCTGTGGACATTGGCAAAGGAGAAAAAGTGATTTTAAAAGAGGGAAAAGTCGCTGAATCCGTCATGTCAAGCACGTGCATCCCGGGAGTTTTTATTCCGGTGGAAATTGACAACCGTTTATTGGTCGATGGTGGTGTGATGGAGAACGTCCCGATTACGCCGCTGGAAGAGATGAACGCCGATCAGATTATCGGAGTCGATTTGAATGCGAAACACAAATTCAAAAAGCCTGAGAATATTATTGATGTGCTTGTAAATACGTTTGATATTACGTTACTGAACGCGACGAAAATTCAGACCGAAGAAGCGGATGTGCTTATCGCTCCGGATTTGTCGTCATTCAATTTAGTGGATACGGATCAGATTGACGATCTGATTAAAATCGGCTATGCGGAAGCAAAAGAGGTGTTGGGCAAAGTTGTAAAGTGAAGATAGATGAATGGTGACTATTCAGATAAAAAAAATGCCACAGAGACATAGAGAGCACAGAGGCATTTCAATAATTATTTATACTCACAACAAAGTGGTTTTAAGATTTTTCAGTTTTCTAACTGTTGAGAAAACATTATTTGTTTTTTCTACTTAGTTTCATTTTATTTAGCCACTAGTGTCCGGTTAAAAGTTGAATAAATTCAATTGGTTATAATTTTCAGTTGTTATTGTTAATTTATTGTTTTTTGTAAATATTTGTAAAATAACAACTTCATCGAATGCTGATGTGCCCAGAATATCCAAAAAAGTGTAAAGTGACATGTCCAGTTTCATTTTTTCTTTTAGGATTGCTGCATAGACATAGACACAAACCGCGATCCAAAGTTGGGTTTTCACAGCATTTTCTGAAGTACCAAAAAATGTTTTTATCCGTTTCGCCTGCAACAGATTATCGCTCGATTTCACAATTAGGCATTTGAACAGGGCGCCGTGCTCTCCTGTGTCGATACAGGATTAATTTTAAATTTAAGTCCAGCTCGAACCTCCCAATTGCGTGTCGGATGGGAAAAACAGAACAACCAAACATTGCCATCCAAAGGAAGCTATCATGATTTGGGACGCACATTTACCCACAAACAGCAAATCATTGAATATCATTTGCAAGGATTCATGCCCAGTGAAATCGCTCGAAAAATGGACCATGATCCCGCTTGCGTGGATCGATACATCAGAGATTATGAAAGAACGGTTCTTTTCTTTAACGAAGGTCAATCTGTTGTTAAAATTGCCTTTTATACCCGTTTGAGTGAATCGTTGATAAAAGAATATAAAAAAATTTATCTACAAACAAATAATTACAAAAAGTAACCATTATCGGTGTTGTAGAGAGTATAGTATAGGTCATTTGACACTATTACGATTTTTAAAAATGTATCATAAAGTGCTTTTCACCATTCAGTGATCATAAATTTTAATCTCATTCCTAATATTACCGCTGCTCGGCAATGGAACGCAATCGTGCATTGATAAAAGGCGATCCGGCTTTCCATTGCGGCAATTCTTCGCTATTGGCAATGTGATAGCAAAAAGCATAGATAAACCGGCAATGCTGCTGCGCTGCTGAAAAATTCATCGGCTGATTTAAATCATCGAACGGCGAGTGATAGATATTTTCGTACCAGTCGATATATTTTTGTAATGTTTCGGTTTCAGTATAATTTTTCAATTTTAATCCTTCGGCAATCAGAAGCGATGGTATGCCGGCTTTGGCAAATGAAATCTGATCAGAGCGCGCAAACGATTCAGATGCGATAAATTCGGACGGAATGGCTGTTGTCTTAACGCCGAATTTTCTGGCGACTTCGGCTAATTCATTCCCCAGCGTCGAATATTCCGAACCTACACCGATCACCGTCTCGAATTCATCTAACATGGATAAACCATCCATGTTGACGTTGGCAATTGTTTTGTAAAGTGGGACAATGGGATGATCTACGTAATATTGAGAACCGAGCAAACCTTTTTCCTCTCCGGTGGTGAATAAAAACAGAATCGAGTGTTTTGGCTGATTCGGATTTGATGAAAACACACGCGCGATTTCCAGCACTGCTGCCACGCCAACGGCGTTGTCAAAGACGCCGTTATAAATGGAATCTCCCTCAACCGCCATCCCGATGCCCAAATGGTCGTAGTGCGCTGAAATAATCAGATATTGAGTTTCAGGTTTCGGATTCGTACCCGGTAAAAGTCCGATGACATTGGATGCCAAAAATTCACGCCGCAAAAATCTTCCCTGAAATGAAATGCTGGTGTTAAGTTCAAAGCTGCGGATGGTGTTCCGATGTTCCATGTCAAAAATTTCTGACAGGGAATAAGGAGAGTCTGTGAATAATTTTTCCGCCGCATCCGGGTTCATCAACAGGCTTAAGTTTGCCGTAACCGAATATGCTAAGGCAACGTCTTCAAAGGCGAATGTATTTACCCAGTAATTCCAGTTTTTATATTTTTCAATCCTGTCTGTCGGGATCAAAATACTGCCTTGTGCTCCTCGGGAAATAGCTAACCGCTGTTTTGATTCGGGATAGGAGTAGATGGTCGGGTCAGCACCGTCAAAGTAGGTTGAATCCTCTGAAGTCGGTTCACCGGTCAGAAAGACAGCGATCTTGCCCTCCACATTCACGCTTTGATAATCATTATAATCAAACTCCGGAGCGATGATGCCGTAGCCCACAAACACAAGCGGCACAGCCTGCGGAATGAAGGTGCTGGCGCCGGATTTGTACAACAGGTAGTCCTTTTTTAATTCCAATTCAATCATGTCGTTTTGCGAAAACAATAACAACTCGGACTCCGGAAGCGGAATGCTTCCGCGCATGGGAATTGATTGAAAAAAGGTCTGGTTGTCGCCCATTGGTTTCAATTGATATTTTTGGAGCTGGTCAGCGATATATTGGGCTGCCGAATTTCCACCTGTGGTGCCCGTGCCTCTGCCTTGCAGTGAATCGCTGCCAAGATATTCCACGTGTTTTTTGATCGAGTCAGCGGATATGCGTTCGTAGCTGATATCGTCCGCTCCGGCTATTGGTAACTGCAAATACAGCCCTGAAAAGATAATACTGAAAATGATGTATTTTATAAATTTCAAAAATACGCCCCTGTGATTCGTGTGCTTCTTAATAATAATTCATTCTTGTCATAAAATCAAGTAAAATATTTAGCTATGTATAATATCTCAGTCACAGGTCGGGCTAAAGCCCAATTTTAGTGATAAAATTCACCCGGGCTGTATCAAAAGTTAACTTGTAGTGACGAATTTATTCGTCAAATATTATATATTGGGTTGAACGAATAAGTTCGCTACTACAAATTGGGCTAAACATCTTGCATTGTGACTTTTGATACAGTCACCAATCCATAGTTGATAACATTAATAATTTTAATTGAATATCCATGCTAAAAATAGCTTCAAGTCTTTAAAGATGTTTTACATTAAACTCATTAATTGTTAACTTTGTGTTCTCTGTGTGCTCTGCGGTGAGTAGTTACGATAAATTTTACTCATCCACTGTTCACTCGGTTTCAAAATACCAACTTCACCGATATTTCATTGGTCTGTAATGCCTTTTTTATTCAATGTTCATTTAAATGTAATGCGCTCTTTGTAAAATTGTGTCAACTTAAATAATTTGATAAATGAAAAATATTGACTTCAAGTCTCAAGTTTCGGAACTGAAAAATTGCATAAAGGATTTGACATGGCAAAAGTTGATCTTCACGTTCATTCACGATTTTCGGAGCAGCCGTCAGATTGGATTTTACGCCGAGTCGGCTCGAAAGAGTCCTACACTGAACCCGAACATATTTACCGGCTCGCAAAAGCCAGAGGAATGGATTTTATCGCTATTACGGATCATAATCGAATCAATGGTGCATTGTTGCTGAAGGAAAAGTATCCGGATGAAATCATTGTAGGAGTGGAAGCGACAGTGTCTTTTCCTGAAGATGACTGCAAAATCCATTTGCTGATGTACGGGATTACAATGAATCAGTTTGAGGAGATTCAAAAGTTACGCTCCAATATTTATTTGCTCCGAAATTTTATTATTGAAAATGAAATCGCTTATTCGGTCGCTCACGCGACGTATTCAGTGAATAAAAAAATCGATGCCGTGCATCTCGAGAAATTAATTTTGCTGTTTGATGTTTTCGAGGGAATCAACGGCGGGCGTAATTATTACGCCAACAAGCAGTGGATGGAGCTGATGAAAAAACTGACGCCGGAGCACATTGAAAAATTATATCACAAATACCGAATAAAGCCGATCAGTGATATGGCGTGGATCAAATCGTTCACTGCCGGATCGGATGATCATGCCGGATTGTTTGTCGGAAATACCTACACTGAAATAAACGCGAAGACAGTGAATGATGTGGTTAAAAATATCAAAACGAAGCAGACAACACCAAAGGGGAATAATAATAATTTCAAAAACCTGGCTTTTACAATTTACAAAGTGGGATTCGATTTTGCCAAAGCCAGTAATTACAGCGGTTCTCGTTCCTTTTTATTTCAGATCACCGAAAAGGTATTCGAATCGGAGTCGCTCAATTTTAAAGAAAAATTAATGCTTCATCGGATGAAGCGCGCCAACCGAAAGAAACAGGATAAAATCACCAAATCTATTATCGAGCTGATTGAGTCAGTCGAAGAAATTCCCATGCTGGATATGGACAGCCGGTTGAAATTGGTTTTTCAAAAACTGACCGACATCTCAGATGAATACTTGAAACAATTTATTATTTCAGCTCAGCAGGTGATTCACAATGGCAATTTGGGACGGTTAATAAACAGCTTTTCTTCCTCGTTGATGGGTGCAGTTTTATTTCTGCCATTTGTATCAACGCTCAGACATTTGAACATCAACCGAACACTGATTCGGAAAATCGAGAGTCGGTTGAACATCCGAACATTGGATAGCCATAGGCAAATTTTGTGGTTTACGGATGATCTCGCCGATCGCTATGATTTTGGTAATAATTTTGAATCAAGGAAGAATGATAACAATGCGTGTGTCAAGTTCGTGACGGCAAAACGGAATGGATTTAAAACTATCCATTCTGGTTCGGATATTATTCGGTTACCGTCAATATATCAGTTTCATGTTTCAGCCTTAAAAAGCGGAGATATTTCAGTTCCATCAATATTAGATGCATTGGAGCTGATTGCTAATGAGACGCCAAGTGAAATTTGTATCTCTACTCCCGGTCCGGTGGGATTAGTTGGATTGCTGTTGTCAAGATTATTAAACGTCCCGTGTCGGGGATTTTATAATTCTGATTTCATTTTTCAAATTGAAAAAGCAGTTGCCGATAATAAAGTAATGGCGCTGATTGATAAATACATTAGCTGGTTTTATTCAAAAGTGGACACCCTGGAAATGGATAAAATGCACGATAACACAGTGGGAAAACCAGAAAGCGAAATATATTTTGGAGCGGATAAATTAGAAAAAGAACAGCTTGTGCCAGCATGATTGTGAACATTTTGGGGAGCATTACAAACACCAAAAAGTGTGTGACCAAAATTAATGGAAATATCATTTCCTTGTAATATAGGTGTAACATACTTTGGACATATTTGTATTCAAATTTTTAACGAGAGAGAACAGGAATAAGAGAATCACAAAACAAGAGAGGTTAAACCATGAGAAAACAAGAAGCATGTACATTGAGAGAAAAAACAAAAGCCTATTTAATTCACTCTCAAATTCATCTGCTGTTAGCAGTGCTACTTTCATTTTTGATATTAGCTTCACTTTATTCACCATTAACTGCTCAATCACTCAAAGGTAAAATTTCCGGTAAAATCCTTGACGCCGAAACCGGCGAGGCGCTTATTGGAGCCAATGTCGTTTTAAAAGGCACACAAATGGGTGCAGCCACGGATCTGGAAGGTAGTTTTTATGTGCCGGCAGTACCTCCGGGTAATTATGAAGTTGTGGTTACAATGATTGGTTATACCCAGGTTACGGTCACTGACGTCATCGTAAACGCCGGCGAAGTGACCACGATTAACACAACGCTTCAATCAGAAGTGCTGGAAACCGAAGGTGTTGTTGTTACAGCCAAAGCGATTCGGAATACCGAAGCAGTACTGCTGAAAGATCGTCAGAAAGCAACCAGTTTAAGTGACGCAATTAGCATTGAAGCAATTTCAAGAGCCGGCAGCGGCGATGCTGCGGAAGCAATGAAACAAATAACCGGCGCTTCAGTCGTTGATGGTAAACATGTATTTGTGCGCGGTTTGGGTGATCGATACACGAGCACCCAGTTAAACGGAGCAGAACTGCCAAGCGCTGATCCTTATACAAGATCGGGAACAATTGATATTATCCCGTCTAATTTAATTGATAACATCGTCACAGAAAAAAGTTTTACGCCGGACAAACCCGGTAACTTTTCAGGTGGAACTGTTAATATCAATACCAAGGATTTTCCAGAAGATTTGAGAATATCTTTTTCAGCAGCGACGTCATTCAATACACAAACCACATTTAAGGACGGTTTAGGGATCACCAATGGTGGAAATATGATATGGTTAGGTACAGACAATGGAAATTTGGATATTCCTAATGCTGTATCTGATACATTAGCTGAAGATATTTCTTACCTGAAGGGAGAAAAAAAACCTGGGATCGCTGTGAATGATTCAGTTACCGATTATATTAATAATTTCACTAAATCATTCAACCATTCAATGGCGCCCACCAGCAAAAAGTCGCCACTTAATCAAAAATATTCTTTATCCATTGGTAATCAAACAAGATTATTTAATAGGCCTTTAGGATTCATCGCCAGTCTGACATACAAAAGAAATTTTAGGAGTTATACCGACGGAACATACGCACGATGGGAGCTGAAAGCTGATCAAGCTGCTGCCAGCGGGTTAGAAAACTGGTATGACTTTAAAGAACAAAAAACAATAGATGAAGTTTTATGGGGAGCAAACATAAAGACTTCCTATTCATTGTCACCTTTAAATAAGATAAGCTTCAGCGGACTATACAACCGAAATGGCGAGGCAACCGGACGTCGGTTACAGGGATTTTTTAATTATGACATCCAGGATGATCAGGTTTACGATGCATTATCACAGCATTATAAGGAACGAAGTTTAGCATCCATGCAATTCGACGGAGATCATCAACTCAAGGGTTTCGGCGGTTTAAAAGTGAATTGGCAAACATCTTACACAGAATCCAATCAGGCAGAACCTGATATCCGGTACTTTGTTGCCTCAATCACTGATACCTTGCAGAATGGATCCTATCAGTACCGAATTCCTTCTAACCTTGAGCAGGAAAGATATTATCGCGATCTCACGGAAGACCGATTTGAGAGTAAAGTCGATTTGGAACTACCCATTCAATCCCTGATTGGTCGAAAAGGAAAAATTAAAATGGGTTGGTTTTATGCTCAAAAGAATCGTGATTTCATTGAACGACGATTTGTTTACCAGCCAAATAATGAAATTCAAAAAAATTTGAATGCCTCGCAAGGAAATATAAATGATGCGTTTAACGATGAGTATTTGGGATTAATTGGTTATCGCTATCCAGTCGCTGCTGACAGCTCAATTAAATATTATGATCTCGGCATCGCTCTTTTAGAAACTGATCAAAGAAGTAAAAATTACACAGGCAGACAGGACATCAATGCTGCTTATCTCATGACTGATTTATTTTTAACCCATAAATTGCGATTGATCACCGGTCTTCGATACGAAAAGACAGACATGGCTGTTGAAAATGAAACCAAAGATTTTAAGAGTGAAATCAAAACTGATGATTTCTTACCGTCTTTTAATCTGTTATACAATTTCTTTGAAGATATGAATATTCGGCTGGCTTATGGAAAGACATTATCGCGTCCAAATTTCAGAGAGATTTCTCCACTTGTTTCTTACGATTTCAAAGAAGGTGATAAATTTTTTGGTAACGACACATTAAAACGCACTTTGATTCATAACGCTGATATCAGATGGGAATGGTTCCCGGAACCAGGTGAAATTATTGCTGTGAGTGCTTTTTATAAACGGTTTAGAAATCCCGTCGAAATGGTGATTTTAAAAACAAATAACTATCGTATCACATGGGAAAACGTAGATGAAGCAATAAGCTACGGAATGGAATTTGAAATCAGACAAGGACTGGATATTATTAATGAATCCCTTCGGAACTTTTCACTGGGTTCTAATTTTTCAATCATCAAATCTGAAGTTTCTATCGATAGTAGTGACTCAAGACCATTCCAAGGTCAATCTCCGTACCTCATTAACGTATCAGCTTCCTATGATAATCTGAAACGAGGAATCGCTGCTAATCTTTATTATAATATTTTTGGTGAAAGATTGGCTGCAATCGGAAAAGGTGATGCGCCAAATATTTATGAACAACCGGCAGCAACGCTTAATTTCTCTTTATCGAAAAAATTAACACCACAAATTGCTTTGAATTTTGCTGTAAATAATATTTTAAACGATACGAACAAAGAAGTTCAAGAGTTTAAAGGTAAAGAGTTTGTATCCCGTTACCATCGGAGTGGACGGACATTCTCATTAGGCTTTAATTATACACTTTAAACTGTCGATAAATTTTAGAAATAAAAAAGTCGTTATAACGAAGAAATAATTAATTAAAAAAAACCATTAAGTTACCTAACGAGAGTAAGTTAATCATTAATTTAACGGAGGAAAAATCAATGAGAAAAAAGCTACTTATGCTTTTGGTAGTTGTTAGTGCAGGTCTCTTTTCAGTTGCGCAAAGTCAAACAATGGATCCTTTTTTTGAAAAAGTCAATTACAAGGGTGCATTTGGCTCCAGCAACTGGATGAAAGGTTGGACAGCGCTAGATGAATACGGCTTTTTAGCTGATGATGCAACACCATCTGGTACAGTAAACGTTACTGATGCTGATATTAACGCAGGAGACGTTGTTTACTGGACAGCAGACAATACTTACGTATTAGACGGATTGGTCTATGTTGAAGCTGGCGCAGTATTGAACATCCAAGCCGGCACAGTGATTCAGGCAAAACCGGGCACCGGAGATAATACCAGTGCGTTGATTATCTGTCAGGGTGCAAAGATTTATGCTGAAGGTACCGGTACAAACCCGATTATTTTCACTGCTGAAGGTGATGATATGAACGATCCTTATGACATCGCTTTTGATACCCGCGGTCAATGGGGCGGAGTAATAATCTTGGGTAACGCCGTGATCAACGAAGAAGGCGGCATCGATTATGTTGAAGGCATCTCAGAACAATCAGATCGCACCAAATTTGGTGGAGATGACGATGATGACAATTCCGGTGTGCTTCGTTTCGTATCCATTCGTCACGGTGGAACAGAATTGGCTCCTGGTGATGAGATCAACGGATTGACCCTTGGCGCAATTGGACGCGGCACAACCATTGAGTACATTGAAGTCTTTGCCAACAAAGATGATGGTTTTGAATGGTTTGGCGGCACGGTGAATTGTAAGCATTTAATCGCTGCCTTCTGTGGTGATGATGGTTTTGATCATGACGAAGGTTTGACCTGTAAGATGCAGTTTTTGTTTACCATTCAGGATTCAGCTTCTGCTGGTCGAGCAGGCGAGCATGATGGTGGACATGAACCAGAAGACGGACTTCCCTTTGCTTATCCTGTAATTTACAATGCAACCTATTTAGGACCGGGCATGGAATCCTCACAGGAAGATGTTTGCCTGAAATTACGCGATAACTGGGGTGGTGAATACAAGAACTCGATTTTTGGCGATCGATCAGGTAAGGCTATTGATATTGAAGAATCAAGCAGCTATGAACAGGATAGCAAGAAACGTTTAGATGATGGTCAAATTGTTCTTGAAAATAACTTGTGGTTCAATTTTGCACCGGGAAATACCTGGGCTGATTTGGCAGCACATGATTATGAAGCGACATATATGGAAGGAACAGGGACGAATCCGATTCTTGCTTCATCCCCTGTAGTTTCCATTGGTCGTGAACAGAATAAAGGATTAGATCCCCGCCCGGTTCAGGGTGGCGAGGCGTACACGAATTTGGCTGAATATCCGGATGATCCCTTTTTTGAAAAAGTCAATTACAAGGGTGCATTTGGCTCCAGCAACTGGATGAAAGGTTGGACAGCGCTAGATGAATACGGCTTTTTAGCTGATGATGCAACACCATCTGGTACAGTAAACGTTACTGATGCTGATATTAACGCAGGAGACGTTGTTTACTGGACAGCAGACAATACTTACGTATTAGACGGATTGGTCTATGTTGAAGCTGGCGCAGTATTGAACATCCAAGCCGGCACAGTGATTCAGGCAAAACCGGGCACCGGAGATAATACCAGTGCGTTGATTATCTGTCAGGGTGCAAAGATTTATGCTGAAGGTACCGGTACAAACCCGATTATTTTCACTGCTGAAGGTGATGATATGAACGATCCTTATGACATCGCTTTTGATACCCGCGGTCAATGGGGCGGAGTAATAATCTTGGGTAACGCCGTGATCAACGAAGAAGGCGGCATCGATTATGTTGAAGGCATCTCAGAACAATCAGATCGCACCAAATTTGGTGGAGATGACGATGATGACAATTCCGGTGTGCTTCGTTTCGTATCCATTCGTCACGGTGGAACAGAATTGGCTCCTGGTGATGAGATCAACGGATTGACCCTTGGCGCAATTGGACGCGGCACAACCATTGAGTACATTGAAGTCTTTGCCAACAAAGATGATGGTTTTGAATGGTTTGGCGGCACGGTGAATTGTAAGCATTTAATCGCTGCCTTCTGTGGTGATGATGGTTTTGATCATGACGAAGGTTTGACCTGTAAGATGCAGTTTTTGTTTACCATTCAGGATTCAGCTTCTGCTGGTCGAGCAGGCGAGCATGATGGTGGACATGAACCAGAAGACGGACTTCCCTTTGCTTATCCTGTAATTTACAATGCAACCTATTTAGGACCGGGCATGGAATCCTCACAGGAAGATGTTTGCCTGAAATTACGCGATAACTGGGGTGGTGAATACAAGAACTCGATTTTTGGCGATCGATCAGGTAAGGCTATTGATATTGAAGAATCAAGCAGCTATGAACAGGATAGCAAGAAACGTTTAGATGATGGTCAAATTGTTCTTGAAAATAACTTGTGGTTCAATTTTGCACCGGGAAATACCTGGGCTGATTTGGCAGCACATGATTATGAAGCGACATATATGGAAGGAACAGGGACGAATCCGATTCTTGCTTCATCTCCGGTAGTTTCCATTGGTCGTGAACAGAATAAAGGATTAGATCCCCGACCGGTTCAGGGTGGCGAGGCGTACACGAATTTGGCTGAATATCCAATCACTGCTGTTGAGTATATTCCAGTTTTCACAAATGAAAAGCCGAAGTCCTATAAGCTGTCTCAAAACTACCCGAACCCATTTAATCCAACGACATCGATTAGATTTGATTTGCCGGAAACCGCTAATGTGACTTTATCAGTATATAATGTCATGGGACAGAAAGTTGCAACTTTAATCAATGGCAAAGTAAACGCAGGAGTTCATCAGGTTGAATGGAATGCAGCTGATTTGCCGAGCGGAATGTATATATATCGTTTGGAAGCTGGTGCAACAATAATCAGTCATAAAATGATGTTATTGAAATAAGAGAAGCCGTAGAATAACACCCTAATTTAACTCTCTTGTTCTCTTATTCTACTGAATGCCGGAGGTCACTCTCAACCTTCGGCATTTTTTTTAATAATTATTTAAATTATTGATTTCGTAACATGGATGTAACATTAGTTTTTTAAAATTTTTTTTGAATGAATTCATACTTTATTCCACTTAAAATTATTTCGTTTGCTTTTATCATTTCAAGTTATTATTTTATTATTCTCTAATGGAGCAATAAATGCAAGATAACTCGACATCTAAAATGAACAAAAACAACCATAGGTTCGTTAAATTTCTTGAAACATACAGAGCGGGTAAAGCCTATCCGTACACGTCCACCATTATCAGAATATTGATGCTGATTGGGCTGCTTTATCTTTTTATGCTCAGCATTACGTTGATGGGAGCGTCGTTCAAACTATTCGGTAAAGATTTTGCCAAGGAGTTAATTGCCACCACATCAAATCCGTTGGTAGGATTGGTGATCGGGGTTTTAGCAACCAGTGTTATCCAGAGTTCATCAACCACAACGTCCATCGTTGTCGGTTTAGTCGGTGCGGGCGCGTTGACAATTCACAATGCGATTCCCATAATTATGGGTGCAAATATCGGAACTTCGGTAACAAATACGATCGTTTCATTGGGACATATTTCGATAAAGGAGGAATTTGAACGGGCGTTTTCTGCCTCTATCGTTCATGATTTTTTTAATATCATTGCGGTAATTCTTATTTTTCCTTTGCAGTATTTTACAAATTTTCTGGAGCATGCTTCCGGCTTTTTAGCGGGTGTTTTTCAAAATATCGGAGGACTTGAGGCTGTCAGCCCGATCAAAGTGATAACAGAACCTGCTGTAAAAATTATTCTGGGTATCACAGGCCAATCCGGAGTGATTTGCTTGATATTATCGCTGGTGCTTTTATTTTTGTCATTGAGATATTTGGTCAAAGTAATTAAATCGCTGATTATAGGAAAAGTTGAGAAATTTTTTGATAAGGTCCTTTTTAGAAACGCGTTTATCAGCTTGTTTTTTGGATTTGCTCTTACATCGATCTGTCAAAGCAGTTCAATTACAACGTCGTTGATTGTACCGCTGGTCGGAGCAGGTATTCTGACTTTAGAACAGATCTTTCCCTATACGATGGGCGCAAATATCGGCACCACGATGACCTCGATGTTAGCAGCGCTGGCAGCAGGTAACATTGCAGCGATTCAGGTTGCATTCGCTCACTTATGTTTTAATCTTATTGGAGTAACCATTATATTCCAGGTGCAATTTATACCGATTAAAATGGCAAGATTGATGGCGAAATTAACACTTAAAAGCAAATTGTATCCGGTCTTATATATTCTAATTATGTTTTTTATATTTCCGTTATTAATTATCTATTTTTTGAGGTAACATTATGCTTAAAGAATTACAGAAAATATTTCAACGCAAAGGGCTTATAGAACAATCAATTGAAGATTCACTGGAGATGCTGCGTGTGGATTGGGCGATGTTTGATGAATCCGTGAAATCGTTGAGAGAGAGTGAATCAGCCGAACTGCCATTCGATATTGAAGAAAAAGATATTATGATCAATAAGTATGAGCGCGAGGTCAGGAAAAAGATACTCACACATCTGGCAGTAAATGATGTGAGCGATCTAAATGTGAGTCTGATTTTGATCAGTATTGTTGTCGATATCGAGCGGATCGGGGATTATACGAAAAACATTGTGGAGCTTGCTCAAAAACATCCCGGAAAATTATACATTGAACAATGGGAAGAGGAGCTCAAGGAGACTGAGATAAAAATATCCAAAAGTTTCGGTATATTAATTGAAGCATTTGAAAAATCAGATTCAGCGCTTGCAAAGCAGCTTCTCGATGACCTTTGGAAAGTGAAGCGAAAATGTGATGAGAGAAATTTTATCCTATTGGAAAATGATAACCTGGGTTTAAAAACCCATGACGCGGTAGCCTTGGCGCTTTATATGCGCTATCTTAAGAGGGTTGCAGCGCATTTGTCTAACGTTGCCACCAGCCTGGTAAACCCATTTCACAGGATCGGTTACCGGCAAAAAAATAAAGATAAATAACCCTTTTTCAATAGCTCATGTATCAAAAAAACATAAGCCTGATGTGAATGTCAGGCTTATATTGTTTTAAGTCTTGGCTTGATGAATAATGGCATTAAATTCTATTGTGCGGATTGAAACAACAACGAAATTTTCTATTGACAATTAACGGTTTACTATTGACCATTTATTTTATTCATCAGAATTTACCCGCCCCGTCAATCTTTTTAATTAATGTGTGCCTATTTTAACCAGACTTTTTCAAAAAGCGAACCATAGCTTATCGTATTTCAAAAATTCTCGCTGCCGAAAATTTCTGCCCAAACTGGTCAACCGTCGTTACCACAATTTTGTGGACACCAGGTTCTAATTCACTGAACATAGGAGCAGTCCAAATGTGACTGGATACATCCGGTTGCAGCCAGTTCGGTACTTCATCCTTGAACCGGTTGTACATTTCAAGAAAGAATGGATCTTTCATGGCTGTTCTTCCCATAGGCTGAGGCGCCAACCCATCAATTTGATAGAAAACCTCACTGTGCTCACCGCCATCAAACACATTGACAATCACCTGGGTTTCCGATACGTATTCAAGAGCCACCGTATCCCGTGGGCTATGAATCCGCATTTGAAAATCATCATCATGGAAAGCAGGATAAAACTTCTCGCTGTACTGATTCCCTTCAAATCTAAATACGTGGTAACCATTGGGCGCGCCGTCGCGCATTTCCGAGATCGGGATTCCCCGATCATCTTTGGGCCCTGACCACCAGGAGCCGGAAACAGTGGCGCACACCATGTGGTGAAAAGGATTTTCCCCTTCGAAACCCAGACTTTTTCCGATGTAGTTATGCTGAATCATGTGCATGTGTCCTGATAACGCCAGCAGGTGATTTCGGTCTTGAATAATTTTGAAAAGATCGTCCATATTTTCGACCAGAAGTTCAAACTGACCTTCTCTGTCAATCCAGGCAAAGGGAATATGTATGGTAAACACAATCAAATGATCAGGATCGACATTGCCAATATCCTGTTCCAGCCAATAAAGTTGTTGTTCATCCAGTCCGCCTTTGTATTTTGCCTTTCCTTCCTCGTCAATGAAATGCAGCACATCGTCCAAAACGATAAAATGCACTTTTCCGTAATTGAATGAATAATAGGGCGGGCCATAAGCTTTCTTGAACGTTTCCAGAGAAAGTTCGTCAGTTGGCGCATCATAATTTCGGTCGTGATTGCCGGGAACATTGTAAAACGGTATCCCGATTTGCGCCACCACCTGATTGTAATATTCAAACAACGAAAGGTCGTCGAACATAAGATCGCCCAATGCGATGCCAAATTTAGCGCTGGTTCCGATGGTTTCGGCAGCTACATCATCGCGAACATAGCTGATCTCTTTCCGATCCCGCGGCTGCGGATCGCCGAACACCAGCACCTCAAACGTATCCGATTCCTCGGTTTTGAACAGGGGAAAATTTATTCGCTTGGGCAATTGACCAGTGATATCCATGGTACTGAATTTATAGTTCGGCAGCGCGGTTTCCTGATGCACATAATAAAATTGCGGCAGATTATTTTCATCAACCGGTGTCATATAGCCGGCGGGTTTGGTGATGAAAAGGATGCAACTGCTGTTCACTGACATTTTATATTCCCCGTTTTTATCGGTTTTTACCACATCTTGCTGATTAGAAACCAGCACACCTGGTATGCCCGGCTCTCCATCGTCCAGTTTTAGATTTTTATTCAGGTCGTGAAAAACAATGCCTTTAACGGTCCGGGCTTGAGAAGCAAGAGGTATGAATAACAAAAGACTCAACATGACACAAAGATAAAGTTGTGTTTTTGGAATTCTCATTGGATATCCTTTCGATAATTTTTCCGGTTTAATTTTTAGTTGTTGGATAAAAATAAGCATTGAATGTTACAGATGCAAGAAGAAAGTGATCTTTAATTAATTGTAAAGATATTTATTACTATTTGTTAGGGGACTTAACTCCGGAGTAACACAACACACGATAGAAAATCAAGCAAAAATTGCAATTAAAGCATTGAAACAAATAAGAAACCTTTTGAAAACTGCACTGAAATAGTCCATTCCCTCCGTATCCTCAACCCCAATCCCCACAATCTGATAAGGCTCTTGCTTCTCAAACTTTCACCAAATTGTCTAAAATTGACATTGTGAAATAGTTATGACATACCATTCAACCAAAAAATACCTTGAAATTTAATCAAAAATAGACTATTTTCCAAATTGTCAAATTAATTTCATTCAGATGCCAATATAATGAAAGCAAAATTTCGAACAATAAATTCAGGAGTGTCACACTATGAGCGAGAAAATCATGGATAAATTCCAAAAAGACCGGGAACGTTTAAATGAGATTGTCATGAAATACGCCCAGTTGGAAACCAAGCGCTTCTTCAGTCTTGACGGTCAGGTCTACCGCAAAGGAGCGCTTTCTGTAAAGACGAAAGAGATGATGGGATTAGTCGCATCGCTGGTGCTTCGGTGCGATGACTGCGTTAAATATCATATCGGTCGCTGTTTTGATGAAGGCGTCAGTAGCGAAGAATTGGAAGAGGCACTTTCAATAGCACTTGTCGTAGGCGGTTCGATTACCATCCCGCATCTACGAAGGGCATTTGAAGCTTGGGATGAATTGCAACAAAAATGATTTGGGGGTTGAAAAATATCTTTATTTCAGGGCTTTTTTAATAAAAAATCTGTAGACAGATTTGATGGAATAGACTCAAAAGTGAAACTTATCAGAATCATCTCTCGTTAATTAAGCAAAAATGCAACACACGTGATTAAGTCAATTGTCGGAGGTGAGGATGCAATCAAAAAAAATTAGTTTATTCATCGGAGTTTTTATTATACTTTTCGGATTGTTGCTGCTGTTCGATAATGTTGGCGTCATTTATCTCGCCGGTAGCTTCTGGTGGGGACTCATATTTTTCGCGCTGGGAATGATATTTCTCAATGTGCATAAACAGCAAGAAAGAAAAAAGGGTCCGCTGGTTGTTGGAATTGCGTTCATTATTCTTGGCATCTGGATGGTCATCGAGTCCTTTGTTTATATCCCGGATGATATCCTCGGTTCTTTATTCCTGTGGGTAGTGGGTTTAATTTTTATTTCGATTTACATCCGCTACAATCAGCGATGGTGGGCTGTGCTTCCCGGCGGTTTATTTCTCGTTGGCGGATTCGTCGTTTTTCTCGATGCCTTCAGTCTGATCGATAATGATTTTTTGGGATTCATTTTTATGATGGGCATTAGTTTGGTTTTTTGGTATCTGTATTTGATTCGGGATGAGCAAAATAAATTAGCCTGGGCGGGAATTGTCGGTCTCATTTTGTCAATCCTGTCGTTTTTCATTTTGAGTCAGGAATCGGACAGTAAAATTGCAGATATGCTATTTCCTTTGGTCATTATTATTTCAGGGGCAGGATTGATTATTCGCGGCACAAAAAAATCTGATGAAAAGAAAGAATAACTGTTAATTCAAAATAGAAATCCACAAAAAAGCCGGAGAGCAGATAATTGCCATCTGGCTTTTTTTTGTGATGGTGAATAAAGAGAAATCATGAATCGTGATTAATAATAAATAATGTGCACTGCATTTTTAAACTGGTCAAAATTGATTTTGTCCCGGTAATATTCGTCGATCGCTTTCTTTTTTACTTTAATAATGCTTTTCGAATATTTTTCATCGGCTACAACATCCTTGAAATTAATAGCGATTTCAATCCAGTCATTGGGGTTTAAATTTCTCAACGAGTGCCCGTAAGTAGAAATCGAGTGCAGTAATTTCTGCTCTAATTGTTTTATATTTTCCTGATAATTTTCATTTTTTTTACCCTTATATTTTTCTGAGACGAATGCGAATTCTTTTTCGACAGTACCATTTAAAAATATTTTATGAATTTCCGCTGAGCCCAGCGAAACATTGGTAATGAACAATACACCATGCCCTTCAAACCGAAATCCTTTTACCTCATTTCGTGATCCAAACAGATCAATGCCATCCGTATGTTCTAGTGATGTTTTAATGACATTGGCTAAAATTGAAATATCTTCTTCCACAAATTCAATTCGCCTGAATTCGATTTTTTTGGAAAATGCCTGCTCCGAAAGATTACCCTGACGATATTTTTTCAAATCTTCCATCTCGACTGATGCGATAATTTGGTATGGTATCTCATCGGAAGTGGTCCGAAAGCTTTTAGCGAATCCATTAAAATCAATAATCACGGTTACGCGTTCATCCGGATTTAAGTCCCGGATCGAGGAGGCATAGGTACCTAAAAACCGGGTAAGACTTTGTTCGATTTTTTGAATTTCTTCCTTAACATCAAATTTCTTCTTTTCAACCTTTTCTTCTTCATCAATACGTACCGTTGCTGCTCGGTACTTGTAAAATAATCCTTCAGCTTTGACGGTAAAGAGTTTTTCTGAAGGGAACGAGTAATCCGTATTAAATATGACGCCATAATCGTACAAATAGAATCCTTTGCTGTTTGTGCCGAATGGGACGGGATGTGATCGATTTGATTTAATTAATTTGTCCAAAACTGTTTCCATGATTTCGATGTCGTTCAGTAAACTTTCTGATGGTTTGCTTGTTTGCGCGAACAACATCGATGAAATACAACCACTTAAAAGAACGGTCATCATGATGTGTCGAAACAATGTTTTCATTTTATGATCTCCATTTATTAAAATTTTTACTATCATCTTCTTGTGAATCTGATAAAATCACATTCACTCATTATCCTATCTTTGAGGCGAATTGATGTAACGGATTAGCTCGTTCAGTGATTCGTCTGTCCGTTGCAGTTTTTTAATCGTATTTTGCTCAATGTCCTCAAGTCCGGCGCCGATAAGGCTTAAATCACGCAGTCGCTGCTGCTCCAATGATTGGTTGTAACGGGTTAGCATTGTTGCCCATTCTTTCTTTTGCTCGGCTTCACTTTGTTCAATCATCGCTTTCATCATGTAATAATTGTCACGTTGAATCTGTTGCACAATCTGCTGTGTTTGCATTTCACTCAATCCCGATTGCTGTTGTTTTTTCGACGCGGAAAACAAAGCGATTCGCATATTAAACTGACTATCCTGATAAGATATTTCCGTGTTTGCGATTGCCAATAACAGAAATATTCCAGCGAAACCGTAAGCCAAACCTAAACCGATTTTTTTCGGTGAGGGAAGCCATTTTTTCAACCATTGTTTCAGCGTTTCCCATCGTGTGACATTTTCGGACACCATAACCAGATTAAACGTCGGCTCCTCGTCTTCCCATTTTTGTAAAATATTGGACGTACTTTTTAGATGCGCCAATTCCTCGCGGCATTTGGCACACGCCTTCAAATGTTTTTGCAACAGTTGATTATCTTCAGTCGATATTTCATCGTAAAGAAAATCTATGATTAATGGATGTATTTGATCACATTTCATAGCTCAGCACCTCCTCTGTGATTTGCCATTTTTCAAATATCTTTCGCAGGCCATTCAACCCGTAATACATACGTGATTTCACCGTATTCAAAGGTTCACCTAATGCTTCGGCGATCTCTTTGAATTTTAATCCCTGATATTCTTTCATGATGATGACAATCCTCTGTTCTTCGGGTAATTGTTTCAAAGCCTGCTGAATGATTTTCCCAACCTGCTGCTTATTTAGCTCAATGTCGGGAAGGTTTGTTTTTTTATCAATCAATTCATCAGGCATAAGATGACCATTGTCACAGTTTTCTTGGATCGAATCAACCGATACCACGATATGTTTCTTTGTTTTCTTAAGTTCGTCTTTGCACAAATTGGCTGCGATTTGATAGGTCCACGAGGAAAATTTTTTAGCGTCCCGGAGTTTATGAATATTTTTGTAAACGCGAATAAAAGTTTTCTGAGTCATGTCCCGGGCTAACTCATCTCTCCCCAAATAGCGCAGGGCGAAATTATAAATCGGTTTTTCCCATCGCTGAACAAGCAGATTGAAACCACTCCGGTCGCCATTCACAATACGTTGAATCAACTCTTTTTCTGTCATTTTTCCTCGGGATTTTTTCTGTGAATTCTAATTGTTAGACTGTTGGAAGGGGGGAAAAGTTTTGTTTGGGGAAGAGAAAAATGAGATAGTTAAGAGATTAAAAAGACTTAACCAATTATCTGAAAGCCAATTTGTTCGAAGTGAGTATCTTTTGTGAAAGCACGTTTTATTTCTAATTCTTTCATTATAGCAAAACTCGTACAATCGACATAGGAAAAAGCTTTGTCATCATATTTCTTTGCAATGTTCCAAGCATCGTTTTCAATTTTTTCAGAAATTCTAATTAATTCGATTTCACCGATTTCTGCCATTTTCATTATTCTTTCACCGAACTCAATTGCTGCTTTGTGATTTTTACCTCGAATTAAAATCAAGGTGTAAGTTTCTCCGAATACGAAATTCGAGGTAACGTATTGCACTTTTTCTTCTAATAGCCTCTTATGATTTTCTACAGCAGATTTATGATCTTTATCAATTCTATTTGCTAACGCATACCATGCCCAGGTATCGACAAAAATGCGGTTGTTATTCATTTGCCACTACCATATAAATATTTATCGTGCTCTGATGCGGTATTATTTGGTTCGTCTTCGCCGTCAAATAACCCTTCCTTTAAATCAAGCAATAGATCACGATTTTCAGTTTTTGATGTTTTTTTTAGAACAATTATCTTGGTTTTTTTTTGTTGTTTTAAAAATAATATAAAATCCAGAACTTCCCTTGCCTTATCATCTGAAAGGCTTTTAATGTTCTCGATAATTGCCTTTTGTGTTTTTGATTGTTTCATTTCAATGTTCCGAATAAATAAAAGTTATGAAATTTTATGTGGCTTTGAAATATAGCATTTAAGAAAACAATTGTCAAGAAAATAATTACAAACCACCGGTTTTATCTTCCTCAAGTAACATGTACTCCACTTCAAAAGTGGAGCACACGTTTTTAACCTTTATGGAAATTTTACTTCAAGTCCGATTCTTGGCTTGCCCCGTATTTTGAGTTTGAACGGATTTACACCTTCGGGAACCACTTTTTCTACCGCATATTCGGATTTTAATTCCTGGGCGAACTCGACGCTGTAACCGCCGAACAAATGCAGATCGATCATGCTGATGGGAATGCCAAACCCGAGTCCAATAACCGGCTCAATGGTTTCTGAAATTCGTAAACCGCCGGAAACGTGGAACGATGTGGCAAGGCCTCGGGCTTTGGTGTCCACTGCTTTGAAATGATAATTAATCACGCCAAAAGTCGCCAGATCGCCTTTGGGTTTGGGACGAACGACAATGGTTCCGTTATCAACAATGATGTCCACATCATCCACACTGGTCAACGCGGTTGCAATACCAAAGCTCCATTTTTCCAGCGATGTGTTGTCAAAAACTTCGTGGGCGAGGAATCGCTCTTCGGACAAATCTTTTTTGACGATCACTTTAATATCACAGTTCTTTTGAAATTTTTTGGGAATCTCGAATTTGCGCACATCCATCCAGGTGCGGTACTCGCCAGTGACTTGTGTTTGCACCTGTGAAAAAATCGGAAACAGCCCGATGAAGTAAGGCAACACCTCTTCAAAATATGATGGTTTACTTACTAATACTGTTGACAGATAGGATTTTGCTTCTTCATCTCTGGAAATAAAAATGTAGTACAGTGAATCAGATTTCAGTCCGTAGAGTCGGGTGTCGTGAAAATGGGCATTTCCGTGAAACATCCCAATCGGACTCAGCTCCGGTGTGAAGTTGGCAACCACGATGTAATAATGGTTGGGATTAATCTCAAAACCAAATTCAGCGATTAATTTCCGCAAACTGTCCACTGCCCAGGAGGTGAAGCCATCGCGGTAAAATCGCCACGCTTTCCCGAATAAATCCTCGGTATCATTCATCACATAGGGTGCGCCAGCCACCGGTTTGGGAATGACGATCCGTCGCTCCTGAGCGTTTAGCGTTGTGAACAGAAGCAAGAAAATGAGAGAAACAAGTATCAGCTTTTTTTGCATGAGACAATTCTCCTTTTGAATAAATTTTGTTTTATTGAATTATTTCCAAATCTTTTAAAGTTTTTTCTGCCTCGATTACCTCTTGCAATGGAACCATAACTTTTACTTCATTTATAATATGGCCGTCATATTCTCCGGATGCACGAAAAAGTGTATAATCGCCCGAACCCATGTGCCATGGACCGGCTTTGCGCGAAAAAATAAACGGATGCAAACCCGCTTCCTCCAGACAATTTTTCACATACTGTGCCTGCGAATCGTCACTGACACCGTAAACACGAGCCAGATTTTGATAAATTTCATACCCGGCGTGCTGTTCACACAAAAATTTTCCATTGACAACAGAACCACAGTGATGGCAAAACGGAGTTGCACAAATAACACAAACGCCATCAGCCTCGATTTCAGGATGGTTTTCACAGAATACATCATCGGCAAACAATCTGCCACATTTGGGGCAAAAATCATCGGACTCAGCTACCGGCTGATCACAGTAACTACACTTTATTTGGTTTTCATCCGCTGCCATTTGCTTTCCTTTAATCTGGTTAATTCCCGTTACAACGATTTAATCAATTTTGAAATACTATCCGGATCATTCATCACGTAAAAATGAAGATGTTTTTCTCCCGCATCGAGTAAATCCTGGCTCTGTTTCAAAACCCATTTAAAACCGATTTCTTCGCAGTGTTGCGGATTTTCAACCATTTCGTCCACTAACTCTTCAGGGAGATCAACGTGAAAATTTTTGGGGATGGAATTGAGCTGTCGAATATTATGAATGATTTTTAAGCCGGGCAAAATCGGTGCGTCAATACAAGCTGCTCGACACCGCTTAACAAATTTGAAATATTGGTCGTTATCAAAAAACATTTGGGTGACGATATAATCCGCTCCGCTGTCAATTTTATCTTTCAGAAAACGAATATCGGTTTTCAAATTCGGCGCCTCGAAATGTTTTTCAGGATAACCCGCCACACCGATACAAAAATTCATCGTATCCGCGTTTAAAATTTCTTCGACATAAATCCCGGAGCGGAGGTCGCTAATCTGTTTCACCAGATTGCAGGCGTAGATATTCTCCTTTCGGTACGGATCAATAGGTTTTTTGTAATTGGTGTCGTCCCCGCGAACAGCAAACACATTTTGAATGCCAAGAAACTCCAGTTCAATCAATGCGTCTTCAGTCTCTTCCTGCGTGAATCCCTGGCACAACAAATGCGCCACCGTATCGATGCCAAACCGGTTTTGAATCACGCCACAGATACCAATGGTACCCGGACGTTTACGCCGGACTTTTCTGCGAATTGTGCCATTATCCAATTCTTCGTAGTCAGCCACTGCCGCATGACTGGTAACATCGATAAATTGAGGATTAAAGTGTTTCAATTTTTCAACGATATCAAGGATAATTTTTCCTGATTTCCCTCTTTTGGGGGGAATGATTTCAAAACTAAATTGGGGATTATCTGATTTTTTCAAATGATCAATAACCTTCATATCAATTGCCTTAACTTTATTTAAATATTAAAATATCGTGCTTGGGGATGATGAACAATAATGGCAGAGGTGGATTGTTCCGGCACCAACTGATAATTTTCAGTTAAACCCATTCCAATCTCCTCCGGTTTCAATAACCGAAAAATTTTTTCCTGATCTTTAAGATTGGGACAGGCAGAATAACCTAATGAAAAACGGGCTCCCTGATAATGACCCTTAAATAAATCCTCTGGGTTTTGTGCATCCGCTTTGTTTATCCCCAGCTCCAGCCGAATTTGTTGATGCCAGTATTCGGCTAACGCTTCGGCTAACTCCACAGTAAACCCATGCCAATACAAGTAATCCTGAAATTTGTCATTCTTGAATAACCGCTTCGACTCCTCGGATGCCTTGTGACCGATGGTGACGATTTGAAATGCCACCAGATCTTTTTCGTGCTGCTGATCCGACAAAAAGTAATTCGCGATGCACAGTCTGCTTTTTTTGGTTTGCCGCGGAAAGTTAAATTGGAGCAACGGTGTTTTATTATTTGGCTGGGAATAAATTAAAAGTGAATTATCTTTCGATTGACACGGAAAATATCCATAGACTACCGCCGGCTCAACTGAATTACGATTCTCTGCCAATTCAATCAATTCCTTCAGCTTGGGCTCTAAAATCTGATCTTCGATCTGTTGGCCTTTCACCTGCCAGCGACCGCGAAAGAGTGCTTTTTTGTTGATAAAGGGCGTGATCCTTTTTAATGGAATTTTCGAAACAATTTTTTTTCCCCAGAACGGCGGAACCGGTGGTTTAACCGGCGTTATCTTTTTCGTTACGGTTGTTTTTCTGGGAGAGGTATTTTTATTTTCCTTAAATTCATTAAAATTATTCGGCTTTTTTAGATCTGTATGTGCAACAATATTGTCCATTATTTTTAATCCGTCAAACGCATCTTTGGCATAAAATACCAACGATCCGTAAGATTTCCGTAAATCGTTTTCAACAAATTTTTGACTCAATGCTGCACCGCCCAAAAGCACTGGTACGGAAAGACCGATTTTTTTCATCGTCTTTAGATTGTCTTCCATGATCAGCGTGGATTTTACAAGTAGTCCGCTCATTCCGATCGCATCAGCGTTGTTTTCGCGGAAGGCTTCAAGAATGGCTTCGATCGGCTGCTTCACGCCCAGGTTGATCACTTCGTAGCCGTTATTGGATAAAATGATATCAACCAGATTTTTCCCAATATCGTGCACATCACCGCTCACCGTGGCGAGGACAATTTTTCCCCTGCTTTTGGTTTCGGATTTATCAAGATGTGGTTGAAGAAATCTGACCGCCGCTTTCATGGTTTCGGCGGACTTGAGCACAAAGGGCAACTGCATTTCGCCAGAGCCGAAAAACTCACCGACCCGCTTCATCGCCTTCAATAAAATCTGATTGATGATATCAATCGCTGAATGATTTTTGAGGCAGATTTCCAATTCGCTTTCGATTTCAGCAGCGTTGCCGTCAATGATGCGTTGTTCGAGCCTTTGTTCAGGAGATAATTTGTGAGCGGATTTCGGCGCTGTCGGTTTGGCATCAATTTTTTCAAAATAGTGAATCACCTCAAGTAATGGATCGCGTCCGTCATGCTGTCGATTAAAGATGAGTTTTTCCAGCAGTTCCCGTTCAGCTTGCGGTATTTGGTACAGTGGCAAAATTTTTCCTGCGTGCAAAATGGCAGCGTCCAGTCCCGCCTTGATAGCATGAAACAGAAAGACCGAATTGAGGCGCTGGCGAATGTGCGGTTTCAATCCGTACGACACATTGGAAACGCCCAAAATCGTATTAACATCCGGGAAGGCTGATTTAATCTGCCGGATCGCCTGCATTGTCTCAACAGCCGCATTGCGGGTTGTTTCGTCACCACTGCCTAAAGTGAACGTCAGCGTGTCAATGAAAATATCTTGCGCCGGAATTTCAAAGTCCTGGGTAATAATGCGAATCATTTTTTGAGCGATAGCACATTTGTGATCAGCGGTTTTTGCCATGCCTTTTTCGTCGATCGTCAGCCCGATGACTGCGGCGCCGTATTGTTTGCATCGTTTCAAAATCGCGCGAAAATTATCCTCGTTTTCCAGATTCACCGAGTTCACAATGGCTTTTCCGGCGATGCGTTGAAGCGCGTTTTCGATCACCTCCGGTTTTGTCGAATCGATCATCAGTGGCAAAGAAACATCCGTGTTAAGCTGTTCCACCAATTGCGCCATGTGCTGTTTTTCGTCCAATCCGACATAAGCGGTTGAGACATCCAGCAGATGCGCGCCCTCTTTTTCCTGCTGATGCGCGATAGAGAGCAAGCCGTTCATGTCATCGTCCAACAGAAAATCCCTGAACTTTTTTGAGCCGCTGGCATTGCAGCGTTCGCCGATAATCAGCGGTTTGGGCTCTACCCGATAACTGGCGATGCCATACAAACTGGAGGCAGCATGAATTTTCTCCGGAACTCGTTTTTGGGGAGAGGTTCCACTGACAACACCAGAAACCGCGCGCAAATGTTCCGGCGTTGTGCCACAGCAGCCACCGACGATGTTTACGTCCAGGTCGGTGATAAAATTTCGCAGATGAGTTGCCAGTTCCTTGGGTGACAAATCATAAAAAACCGCACCGTTCTCCACGCGGGGCATCCCTGCGTTGGGCATCACCGAAATAAGCCGATCCCAATTTGTTGCCAGGGTTTTCAAATGACCGGCCATGGGTTTGGGGCCGGTGGAACAATTGATTCCGAGCGCGTCGATTGGGAATGGCGACAGGGTAACAATCACCGTCAGCATGTCCGAACCGACCAATGTTTTGCCGTTGGTTTCCATGGTCACCTGGGCAATCACCGGCAGGCGGATTTTCTTTTTTTGAAAAACCTCAAAGATGGTAATTAAAACCGTTTTCAGTTGTAGTATGTCCTGACAGGTTTCCACGATGAGCAGATCAGCGCCGCCGTCAATCAGTCCCTCGACCTGGGGGAGGTAAGCATCCCGCAGTTGGTCAAACTGAGTCTGCCGCAACGAAGGTAGCTTGGTACCGGGGCCGATACTGCCCGCCACGTATCGTTGTTGCTGTTTCGATGAAAAATCGGTCGCCACCTGTCTCGCCAATTCTGCTGCGGCGCGGTTGATTTCATAAATTTTATCTGTTAATCCATACTCGCTTAATACCACGCCATTGGCGCCAAAGGTGTTGGTTTCGACCACGTCACAGCCGGCGTCGAAAAAACTGGCATGGATTTCCTGAATGGCTTTTGGTTTGGACAGATTGAGAATTTCGCTGCAACCTGTCTTCTCTCGAAAATCGTCTGAAGATAAATTTAGTTGCTGAATGCTGGTGCCCATGGCGCCGTCAAAGACGAGGATTTTGTCGTGGCAGATTTTTTTTAGGTCGAGTGACATGTGTTCCTTAATTCAAAATAATATTTTTATTGATGAAATATCAAAAATTTTTGTTTTTGTGTTTTGATTTTAACCAGCAACTTATTTGTTTTTTATTAAGTTAAAATATTTCCCTTTAAATGTCAACAGAAAAATTGGGAAATTTTTAAATCTTGACGGATTAATTTCGGGTTTTTTAAAAACCATCAAGAGTGAAACAGAAAAAAGAAGTGGGGGAGTTAAGGCGTCAGATTTTTACCTTCAAAAATTCCGGGTTGTTGCATCCGTTAGGCAAAAAAAACAATTTACGGGCGGATTATTTTTTTTAGTTGACATTGAAATAACAATTTGGTATTTTGAAATTGGTTTTGTTCATTGGATCTGAAATTATAGCGACTGGATAAAAAAACAACAGGATGAAAGAGGAAAAAGTGCTAACAAAAAAAACAATTTTTATTGGAATAGTTGTGCTGCTATTTTGTGTGCCAGTGTATTCGCAGCTTGAAAAGGCACAGCCACTGGAGGATCATGTTTCGCTATCATACAACGGGACGTTTCTTTATCAGCCGTGTGAAAAAAACAGCAGAGCCAATTCTCCCAATGGTGTTTACTGGTGCCGGTACGATATTGCTGCTGTCAGTGACGAAGTACGGCGGCTGGAAAATTTCACCCTGTTCGCTGGAAACGAGCGGCTGTTTTCGATGGAAAAAGTGCCGGGTTCGGATGTGTACATTTCTAACTCCGGAAACATCGCGTTTATGGATATGCGCTTTCATTTTAAAGGCGAGTTAATGATTCATTTTTATGATAAAACCGGACAGGCGCTATTTTCGGAGCAGTTTACTGATGCGTCGCTGTTTGGTTTTTCCCAACAGGGAAATCATTTTGGTGTGGGCACCGCAGAATCGCTGACGATCATCGGTTTGGCGGATCACAGTTTCAAAAATATTCCGCGCTGTGACCAGTTTGACATGGCGGAGAACGGTAAACTGCTTGCCACGGCTTTCCAAGATGCGGTTAGGGTTTATCGGGAAGGAGCAGTAATTGAGAGATTCAACACCGGTTTCAATTATCCCAGAAAAATAAAACTTTCACCAGATGCTCGATATGTCGCGGTGATTGACAAACGAAATCTGCTGGTTTACTCAATTGAAAAAGGTGAGTTGCTTTTTTCCGATCAATTGTCAGGTCAGCAATCGTTCCGGGATGTGCTGCTGTCTAAAAATCAGATTTTCGCCGGGATTCATTATCGGACACGCTGTGAATCTAAAGGGATTTTAAAGACGTACGATTTGAACGGTAAAGTGCTTCAAGAGAGCGAACAGGCGGTTCGGCAATTAAAGGAAACGGTTAAACCGAAGAAACTGAAAAAGACAAACTCAGATGAAAACTCGATTCCCTGGCCCTTTGCTCCCTTCGACAGTATGCGTACCGTATGGAATTATTATGAGCAGCACATGGGCGGTTATGGTACGGATTTTTCCTATTTGCATCAGGGACTGGATTTGATCGTGCCAATTGCTGAACCGGTGTATGCGGTGGAAGCTGGTTACGTGAAATGTGTGCTGACCCTTGGCGGTGCGGTTTACTGGCGAACTGCCATCAGTAAAGAACAAGTGGATTCCAAATCAAAGGGCTGGCTGTACGCCCATTTGATCGAAAGCTCGATTCAGGTGGGCGTGGGTGATTTTGTGGAGCAGCATCAGTATTTGGGGGACATTGTTCAGTGGCACGATGACTGGGGACACATTCATTTTGTGGAAATTGAGGACAGCGGCCCGGTCTGGTATTACAATGATGGCGAGTGGGGCATTACTTTCAATCCGCTACTTGCTTTGACACCGGACACCGACACGATGCCGCCGCTGATCGAGCCGGTGTTTCCGCATTCCAAATTCGGCTTTTGCTTTAACGAGTCCAGCTATTATTTGGAGCCGGATTGTTTGTTCGGTGACATTGACATCATTGTCAAAGTCAAAGATTTTATCGGCGATTCGCCCTGGGAACAGCCGGCTTTCGAGACGTTCTACTGGATCAAACGGATCGCGAATAACGAAACGATTGTTCCCAAAACGCTGGGGCAGCGTCTGAACCACGCTTTCGATTTTTATGCGGCAGGTCATTACGAACCTTACGCGACAACGATTTACAAACGGGATAGCCTGCTGGTGCCAAGTAGCTGGATGTCCCAGCAGCGGCAGTTTTATCACATTTTGACCAACAACAATGGTGATGAATTTGTGGAGTTAGCGGAAAAGGATCTGGCTTTTTCCACCGTTGATTATCCGGATGGCGATTACCGGATTTATGTCGAGGCGAGAGATGAATACGGCAACGCAACGGTGGACAGCATGGATGTGAAGTTTTGTAACGGAAACACCGGAGTCGCATTTGAAAAATCCGGGTTGCCAGTCAAATCTTCGCTCGGGCAAAATCACCCTAATCCATTCAATCCGTCAACAAAAATTTGCTACACCATTGGAAGTCCGGGTTTTGTAAAGCTGACTGTTTACAATGTCTTAGGTGAGCAGGTGACTTCACTGGTCAGCGATTTTAAAAAGCAAGGGGCGCATTCGGTCGTATTTGAAGCCAATGATTTGTCGGATGGTATTTATTTTTGTCGGTTAAAAACTACTGATCAATCTATTGTTCGGAAAATGATTTTGATGCGGTAGTGTTTTTATAAAATCCTGACGGATTAAATCCGATTTACAGAAAAATTAGAAAGGGCAGTCACGTTCTAATACATTTTAAAAAGGAGAATTAATGGAGATTACACCGGTTACTTCGGCATCTCTCTTTCAAAAATTCATCAACTTACCCTATGAACTTTATCGTTGCGACCGGCATTGGATACCGCCGCTCATAATGGATCAGAAAAACATTTTCAATCCCAAAAAGAACAACATGCTCCACCATTGTGATTATCAGTTATTTTTATTATTTGATCAGAATGAAGTCCTGGGACGGATTGCAGTTTACGTGAACCGTGCCGCGAACGAATACTGGCAAACGAAAGTCGGATTTTTCGGCCACTATGAGTGCGTGGATGATGCCTCATCCGCCCGGGCACTTTTACAAACTGCTGAGAACTGGCTCGTCCAACGGAACATGAATAAAATGAGCGGTCCCTGGAATCTTGTCTCTCAGGATATGGGGTTTATTTGTGAAGGTTTTGAGATTGCGCCCATTATTTTGTCCTCATACAATCCGGATTATTACAATCAACAGGTGCATGATTTTGGCATGCAAAAAGCCAAAGACCTGTTGGTGTACAATTGTGATCTGAGTCAGGACTACAAAATTCCAGAGCGGTTCTTGCGGTTGACCGATAAAATAGCGGAGCGGTATCAGGTGACAGTGCGACCCATCCGTTTAAAAAATATGCTCGAAGACGCCCGAATCATTGTGGATTTGACTAACAGATCGTTGCAGGATAACTGGGGTTATTATCCGGTGGATGTGAGAGAAGCCGAACAAATCGCTGCGGATTTGAAAATGATCGTCCATCCGGAAGTAGTGTTGATCGCTGAAATAATGGGTGAACCCATCGGCTACATCATCACGCTGCCTGATGTCAATACGATCTTAAAAAACATGAACGGTCGGTTGCTTCCGTTTGGCATTTTTAAGTTGCTCAGGGGCATAAAAAAAATAAACCGCTACCGAATCTGGGCGATGGGTTTACTCAAACCCTATCAAAAAAAGGGAATTTCCGTGCTCATGTTTCGTCGCCTCAACGAGATTTTAGCTCCGAAAAAATCTTATGTGGAAGCGAACTGGGTTTTGGAAGATAATCATTTAATGAATAATTCGCTGAAACAGCTCAATTTTGAAATGGTAAAGCGGTACCGGATTTATGAAAAGAAGATTGGGTAAATAAAATTACAGCGCATTATCAAAGGGTAGTGGAGTTAATCCGTCAGGATTTTATTTTTCTACTTATGGCTAAAATGCTTACGCATTAATTCCGGTGATAATTATGGTCGATCACGGTACAAGGTCTTCGGCGAAAAATAATTCACTGAGTTTAATTCAGCTCCCACGTTCAATGCCCGCTTTCTCAATGATTTTGAGCAAGACAATCGCAATCACGCCGCCGATGATGGCTGTGATCAATTGAGGGGTGGACATGAGCACGGCGACTTTGTCTGGAATGGGGATGTTTAAAATTACCGGCAGCAGAATTTTAACGGACAACAGTAAAAATAAAAATTTGAAAAACGCAGCACTGATGATCCCAATGTACATTTTCAATTTTTGCCAAAATAAGCGCTGAAAATTGAATCTCCGAACGATGATGTTAAACACCAGCACTAAAGTAGCATTACCCAAAGCAATGAAGAGTACCATCGGCGCCAAAACAGGAGGGAGTTGTCCGCGCACTAATGCGACGGTTGGCGTCAGACATCCCAAAAGGACGCCGGCAATATTTCCCATCAAGCTCGCGGTGATAAAAAGCATGGTATTGATCAACGGCCCGGTGATTGGCTGCGGAAATCCAGCCAACTGAATGACCATTGTCAGGGACAAAATAATGGCTAACCGTGCGATGAAATGTGTTCGTTTTTGCATGTGCTATTTCCCGATTGAAGGATGGGGCTGTATCAAAAGTCCAAATGCATTTCTGATACAGCCCTGTTGTGTATCGTTCTAAAATTGAGTTCGAATGCCGATGCTGATGTTTCGTCCCGGCGCATCCCACCAATTGACTGCTGACAGATGGTCGCGATAACTTCTGTCAAAAATGTTGTGCACGTTAAATATAAAATATAGCGGCATACGGATTCGGAAAATCTGTTGCAGATTTAACCCCGAACTAAAATTGAACAATGTATAGCCACCGGTCTTCTTTTCATTCTCTGTTACCCGGGACTGATCGTTCACAATCTGGCTCGACATTTCCGCCCAGTAATTACCGGTTTTTGCTTCATAGCGTAATCCGATCCGGCTTTTGAGCGGCGGGATCTGGGGTAGTGGTTCATCCGCATTTTTATCCTGACCGTGAACATAGGCGCTGTTTGCAAACAGATCGATGTGTTTTGTCAGTCTAAAATTGAATTGAATTTCAGCACCGTATAATTCAGCATCGCCAACATTATCGTAACGAAACGTATCCGCATTTGCTGAAGTCGGTTTCATCACAATGTAGTTATCGACGGTGTTGCGGAAAATATTGAACTCGCTTGTCAATCTTCTGGTCTGCCATTTTAATCCGCTATCCAAATTCAAACTGATTTCCGAATCCAAATTTGGATTTCCGTACAGATACCCGACCTGAGCCGTGCCTTTGAAAAATCGTTCCTGCAACGTTGGTGCTTTGAAAGCTCTGCCGATGTTTGCTGTGAAATGAAAGTTGTTCGATAATTTATGGAGTAAACCAAAGTTACCGCTAAAGTCACTGTCTTGCTTTTCCATTTTTTGTTCCGCCAGCGTATTTGCGGTGGCATCCGCCTGACTGATGATGTGATCAAAACGCGCGCCAAAAGTGAAACTCCATGACTGAGCAGGAGCAAACTCGTTTTGCAGAAATACACCGGCGCCTTTTCGATTTGACGTTGGTGTTGGCGGTGTAAGATCGGCTGGTGGATCGATAATATCGCCGTTGGGCAATACGATTTCCGGATCGGCGGTTCGTTCCGTATCATCGAAATTAACAAACACATCGGCACCAATAATGAGCAGATTTTTGTCAAATAACCGAAAGCTGTTTTGCAGTGAACCGCCGTATGAGTCGACAAAACGGTGAGCATTCAAACTTTGATTCACGAGCTTCTGACCCTTGGGAATATGGTACAAATAGGCGTCGAAATTGCGTTCACCTTTTTGAAAATAAATATCCAGCTTTGAATTGAACCAGGTTTTTCCCGGATTAGCATATTCATAACTGAAGGTGTAAAAGTCCCGGTAATATTTCAAAAATTTGGCGCGCTCCGCATACAGATTAATGGGAACGCCCACATCTTCAAATCGGTTCAGTTGGGCCGATAAATAGAATTGATGATGCTTTTGCGGCTGAAAACCCAGTTTTCCGTCGAATGTGTAGCCGCTGAAACCGGTGTTTTTAAGCTCCCCTGCGGGCGTGTTTACGTTGTCTGCCTGACGATGATTCACACCGATCAGAAATGACCAGTTGTTCAAACCGCCTGTAACGGAAAGGTGTTCCGCATGTTGCTGATTGACGGAGTTGTACTGAATGCCTGCATTTCCTCGCACAGCAAAGCCGGCGTTAAACAGGCTCGGTTTGCGCGTGATATAATTGACAACGCCTGCCACTGCTTCTGATCCGTACAGAATCGATGCGGGTCCGCGGATAATTTCCACGCGTTCGATTTGAGATACATCGATGAGTGGCGCATGGTTTCCGTAACTCCGCAGCGCGTTGACGGGCAGTCCATCGACCAGAGTGAGTACATGCGGCCCAATTAGCCCTCGAATGGCAACTTTCTGACTCCATGGTCCGACATTGGTGTAGGTGACGCCAACTTCTCTTTCCATTAAGTCACCGACGGTTGCAGCACCAGTTCGCCACACGACTCGGCCACGAATAATATTTACCGGAACGTGAGTTTCAAAAACATTCTTCTCGTACCGATTGGCAGTTACAACCACGCCGGGGAGCTCGTATTCGATGCTATCCGGTATTGATTCATTATTTTCTGCTATTGCATTAAGCGAAAGAAAGCAAACTAAAATTACGCTGACCAAAAAAATTTTAACATTTTTCATCATAACTCCTCATTCAATTAATCCATACGTTTCGATTCTCTTTTCATTGCCTGATTGAATTTCATTCAGTTAATTATTTTTTATCAGGCTCTCTTTATTAAAGGAGCATTATTCGACTTACAATGCGTATTTATCTTCAGGAAAATAAAAAATGATCTTCAAAAATCAGGTCGCCTTATCCGGATCCATTAATTTGGCAAAGCCAGTTTTGATCGTCACGTCCGGCAATTGTCCCACTTGTCCGGTCATGGCGCCAATTTTATCGGTGCTGCCATCAACAATTAATGAAATTATCGACAGATTACGGTCCCGATAGGGGAGACCCATGCGCCCGATAATAATGGAAGAAAATTTGTGAAGGATGTCATTTAATTTTTGGTGGGCAGTGTCGCGATCATAGACGATGATCCCGACAACTCCGATTCGGCGTTCTGTGGTGTTTTTGTTCATTTTTTTTACCTCCTGAATGTCAGGGCAATGCCCCTTCATGTGAGAGATGCTGTTAATTTCAATTAATGCTAATATAATGAAATTTACCATAAAAGTAAAGTAGAAATGTAAAAAATTGGATAACAAATTGATGGAATCCAATTTCAATTTGTGTCTTCATGTCAGCTTTTTTCTTTGCGTCTTATGCGGCTTTGCGTGGAGATTATTCCGTGGACATGCAGAAGGTTCTACGAATAAAAAAAAAGAGCCACCGAGCGGAGTCGAACCGCTGACCTACTAATTACGAATCAGTTGCTCTACCAGCTGAGCTACGGTGGCTAATTCAAATTACAATTTTTCAAAGGGTCAAATATAATAAATTTAATAGTTGAAATCAAGAAAAAGTTATCATTTTTAAATTCAGTTTAAATTTAGTTTTCTCTTTCATTGACTGAATCTTGCTACCAGGAAACTGACAATCATCATCGCTGCTAATTTATTGGTTCGGTTGTCGATGTCATAATTTGGGTTCACTTCAGAAATTTCAAAAATTTTCGTGCGTTGATCCGTTCCGGCAATTTCAGCAATGTCACAGCTTTCATCGGCTGTCAATCCGATGGGATAGGAAGCGCTCACTCCCGGCGCATCGGAGCTACGTACCGCATCCATATCAAATCCCCAGAAAATCGATTCCGAATGATGCTTTTGCAAAATCTGTTGAAAAATTTTTCGGATGCCCTGTTGCCTCAATTCTTCCAGAGAAAAAATGTTGACACCCAACTCATTCAAATATTGAGTGTAATTTGTCGAATTCGTTAATGATTTGATCGCCATTTCATAAAATGACTGTGGAGCCACGATTTTTTCCTCTAAAAGTTGCCGGTAAGGTGTTCCGCTGTTGCTGGGCTGATCCGCCCGTACATCGTAGTGGCTGTCGATGTTGAAAGCCAAAATGTCACCGGAAGTCCGTGACAGTCCGAGGCAATCGGCATAGGAAATATCGTTACCGCCGCCTAAAATGATCAACTGTTTGCCATGCTTCAATACCTGAGCGACGACATCGGATAACAGGGTGTGCGTGTCTTCCAATTTCTCTTTAATTTTCACATCCCCAAGATCGAAAAGATTCGCAGCCATCAGATTTGCTTGAACTGAAAATTTGTAAAATTGCTGTCGAATCGCTGCGGGTGCTTTTGCCGCACCGATACGCCCTTTATTTCGCCTGACGCCTTCATCCTGCGGACAACCCAAAATGACGACTTGAGCATCATCGTATTCAGCCGGATCACGTTGGACATGCTCTCCCATTTTTAAATCGTTGGGATCATTTCGGCTGTAAAATAATTTTTCGTCAGGCCGAGTTGTGGAATGGAAAATATTCATTTGTATCCTTCAACTAATTCTGGTTCAATTCTATAATTGTTCACATTCTAAAAAATTATGACTCACTAACCACATGAATTTTCATCAAATTGGTGGTGCCTTTGACAAAAATCGGTGTGCCCAATGAAACAATAATTACGTCGCCTTCATCAACAATATTTCGTTCCAGCAAAATTTTTTCCGTCTGCTCAATAATCTCATCTGTAGTGTCGATATAATCCATTTTTAGCGGCACTACTCCCCACGATAGGTTCAGTTGATGTTGCACCTTATCGTCCGACGTAAATGCAATAATATCTGTCCGCGGCCGGTACTTTGAAACCATACGCGCTGTGAATCCGGAATTTGTAAAGGCAACGATAGCTTTCACGTTAAGCTGTTCAGCCGCTTCGCAGGCAGAGTTACTCACTGCATCAGCGATGGACTGCGTCTGTTGAATTGTTGTTTCCAGATGGGATTCGTAACAGATGTTACTGGATGCTTCCGCTTCTCTGATGATTTTATCCATGGTTTTGACCGTCTCCATCGGATAATGTCCGGTGGCAGTCTCTGCCGACAGCATCACCGCGTCGGTTCCGTCAAAAATGGCATTGGCAACATCAGAGACTTCTGCGCGTGTAGGTCGCGACGCATCGCGCATCGATTCCAGCATCTGTGTTGCAGTAATCACCGGTTTTCCTTTTTTCAAACAGAGACGGATGATTTTTTTCTGCAACGTTGGTACTAATTCCAGCGGCATTTCAACACCCAAATCACCCCGGGCAATCATAATCCCGTCACTGGTATCGACAATATCTTCCAGATTTTCGATTGCTTCGGGCTTCTCCAATTTCGCCATCACCATGATGTTTTTCTTTTTCTCATCGATAATTTTTTTTACCTGCTTGATATCTTCTGCTTTCCTGACAAATGACAACGCTACCATATCCACGTCGTGTTCGATCCCAAAGAGCAAATCATTCTGGTCTTTTTCAGTGAATGATGGTTGGCTGATAAAAACGCCGGGCAAATTAATCCCCTTATGATCGGATAATGTGCCACCTTCTTCAACCAAACAGAGCACCTCATTATTGAATACTTTCTCCACTTTTAATCGAATCAATCCGTCGTCCAGTAAAACCGTGTCCCCTTTTTTGACATCGCCGGGCAATTCTTTGTAAGTGGTTGAAATTTGGTTTTCATCACCCATCACATCATCGACTACTATTTTGATTTTCGATCCTGAAATAAGCTGGACTTTCCCGTTTTTTATCTTCCCCACTCGCAGTTTCGGTCCCTGCAGGTCCTGCAATATCGTGATCGGTTTATCTAATTTACGGGACAATGATCTCAAAATTTCAATCATCTTTTTGTGGTATTCTTGTGTGCCGTGGGAAAAATTCAGCCGCGCCACATCCATGCCTATTTTGATGAGTTCAGCAACCTTTTCGCCGGTGTCTGTTGCCGGACCGAGTGTACACACAATTTTTGTTCTTCGCATATTTAATTTCCACTCAATGAATTCGTTCTAATTTTTTACCATCGGTTCGGAAAATAATGGCGCCCTGCTGGTCTGTTCGCAGGACATTGATTTTCAATCTTTTTAGTCGGTTTATCACGGACGAATCAGGAAAATTAAACCGATTGTGTTTACCGAGCGAAACGACAGCGTATTCCGGATTGACCTGTGTCAATAAATTCAGCGTTGATGACGTTTTGCTGCCGTGATGCGGAATTTTGAGCACATCCGATTTTAAAATATCACCATAATAAGTCAGTACGATTTCAGCCTTCTGCTCAATATCGCCGGCAAAAAGAAAACTGCGCTCACCGTAAACAATTTTCAATACCACCGAACTGTTGTTTACATCATGCTGATATTGCCGCAGAAAAGCGTCTCCCGGATGAAGCACAAAAACACCGACGCCATCGATCATTTTCAAAAACGAGGCTCGATTTACCAATTGATGCTGAAGCTGCAAACTATCGATCAAAAATTGATATATCGAGCAAACCTGTGAATCATGGTACAAACCAGTGTCGATTATTCGCTCCGCCCGAACATGTCGCAAAACTGCCGGCATCCCGCCGATGTGATCGTTATCCGCATGAGACAACACCAGTGTTTGGATTTCATCAATCCCTTGTCTTTTAAAATAAGGAACCAAAAAAGCTTCCCCGGCATCGAATCCTAACAAATTGGGCCCGGCATCAATCAGCATGTTCTCGCCGTTGGGAAAAGTGACCAGCGCAGCGTCTCCCTGACCCACATCAAAAAATGTCACGTACAACCAATTTTGAGAAAGAAGTACTGACCGCCACAGCAGAATATTCCCCAAAACGAGCACCGAAAAAATCAGCAGCTTTTGAAATCTTCTTTTGTTTAAATTTAAGAAGATCCACAAGAAAAAATAGTAAACAGCAATCAACCAAAAGCTTATTGCGATCATTTCGAATGAAGCAAAATCCAAGCGTCCCACTGTTTCGATCAGCCAGATCAAAAAACGGAGACATAAACTGCTGGTATTGGCAAAAAGTTCGCCAACCGGGAAACAGATCACACCAAATAGCACCGACGCAAATCCGTACGCAATGACAATTCCCACAGCAGGGATAACCAGTAAATTCACCAAAATCGAAACCACGGGCAACCGATGAAAATAATAAACAACAATCGGCAGTGTGCCCAATTGTGCCGCCAGCGAAACCAAAAATAGAGTAATGGTATATTCACCGAATTTCTTCTGCATTAATTTACGAATTAATCGGTTCTTTTCAAAGAGGTTTTTTAATTTTTGATAAATGAGCACGATAGAAAGGATGGCTGCAAATGATAGTTGGAATGATGCCTGAAATAACTCCAACGGATTGATGAATAAAATAATTACCGCGGCTGCCGCGATGATATTAATAATATCCACCGGTCGCTGCAGCAATCGGCCGAACAGAAACAAAGAAGCCATTAATGAAGCCCGAACAATCGGCGGTTTAAAACCGACAATCAAATTATAAAACAGCAGGCTCAATAAAACGAAGATTATTTTCCAGCGACCGGGTATTTGAAGCAGACCAAAAATCGCAAAGAAGATGATTAACAAATACCCCACATGCAGCCCGGAAATGGCCAGGGCGTGAATAACGCCACACTTTGCAAAGGATTCTTTCAACTCGTAGGGAATTTCTCCGCGTTCACCCAACAGCAGTCCTTGCATCAGCGTTCTGGGTTTTCCGTCATATAAAGAATTAATTGTTTGCTGAATTTTAGCTTTAACTCCAAAGATTGTTTTTCGGAAGGAGAAATGTTCCGGACTCGACAACTTTATCAAATGCTGTTTCCGATAAACAGTGACGATACCGTAAACACCCTGGGCTGCCAGATATTTTTTATAATTGAATTCTCCCGGATTGCGTTCTCCGGGTGGTTCCCTCAATTTTGAATAAAGCTGAATTTTATCTCCGTAAACCGGATCAAATTTAAAGTCCTTCACGCGGACGAGTATCTTACCATTTGTCTGATGAACAGCCGAATCGAAAATCAGGGTATCGACTGCCATTTCAAATTCAATGCGATTTTGCCGCTGATGGGGAAATCCGACGACTTTTCCAATGATGGTGATACGTTCGTTGGAATCCAAATAACGGGTGATATGATTTCCCGGGAATATTTTGGTAGAGATTGAATAACGAAAGAGACCGGCTATAATGATGGCTAATATGATGAAAATCGCATTTGACGTACTAAAGTATCGCATAGTAAACAAAATCAGGATCAGGAGAACCAGTAACGCCGCCAGCAGAAAAAACAGATTGACGAAAAAAAAGTTACCGATAATGATCCCGACCATGAAGGGAATGACGAACTTGAGGGCAGGTTTTGTATCGAAATAATTTATCAGTGACTTCATCTGTGAAGGTCAAAAATTAAACGGTTCCGTGTTTTGGTGAATTTGCTTTTTCCTGAAGCCAACGCGCCAACGCTTTTGTCCGACTTTTCAAATCATTCAATGTGCCGTTATTATGGATCACGTAATCTGCCCGACGTATTTTCTCACTCAGTGGCATTTGGGATTCGATGCGTTTCTGAATCTGAATCTCATCAGTATCATCTCTTATTTTTAACCGCTGAATGACTGTTTCGGGAGAGGCGCTCACCACGATAACGAGATCAAAATATTTATCCGATCCGGATTCGTAAATCAATGCTGCTTCAATACCGGCGATTTGAAAATGCCCGGATTGAAACAGTTTTTCAAGCATGCGATGTTCTGCTTCGATGACTTTGGGATGGACAATCCGATTAATTTTCTCTTTAGCCGGTTCATCATTGAATATTATTTCAGAAACTCTTTTGCGGTTCAGCCGCCCGTTCGGGAAATAAACATCTTCGCCAAACGATTCGATCAAACTTGATCTGATTTCTTCATCGCTATTCATCAATTTGCGTGCGACTAAATCTGCCGGAATGATCGGGATGCCTTGTTCCCGGAGTATTTTACTGACTTCAGATTTTCCGCAGCCGATCCCGCCTGTGATTCCAACTTTGAGCATGAATGCACCTTTCTGCTTGAACATTAAGCAGCGATTTTTACCTTCGGTTTAAATTTCCGCCAGAAAAAACGACCAAAAATAATAGCGGTCATGAGCACATTTAACGCCGGAAATAAAATCAGAAACCAGAATCCGGTTTTAAGCAAAATTGGCGGCACCGACACTGCCTTTGCAATCAGGGATGCCGCATGGTTAATCAAATCGGGTTTTGCAATTGCCAGCGCCAAAACATACCACTTCACATAGCGGAAGCGAAATAGCGTTCGGATCGGAATCGTCCGCCAGACTGCTCTTGAAACGCTTCCCACACGCGCAAGCCGGCTCGATTTTACCGCTGTTCGCGTACCCTGACGAACCGCTGATTTTTCAGCAAATGAAACCACCCGCGTTCCTCGCAGGGAAGCAATGCCTGCTTTAGCCGACCGCGTGAACCAAACCGCAAACGGAATGAGTACCACCACATCAATTCCAGCGTCGATCAGTTCACTTGCCGTCACCTTTTTAACTCCTCTCGTTACTACTGCTTCATTAAATTGGGAAAGTCCGCCGGTGAAAAAGTTGACCAGTGCGCTGGTTGTGGTGGAGACATAATTTCGTTTAGCGCCATTTTCGGTGTAAATAAACCGGGCTAAAAAATTATGCTTCTGCTGGTGAATTTCATTTAAAATAGCAAGCAATCGCTTCTGGCGTTGGGAGAGGGAATCATTTTCAGTGCCCTTTCCAAAAAGATCGGAAATCCATTCGGACATTTTCTGTTCAATGTTCAACGCGAGATTTCCCTCATCGTAAAAATAATCCAGCACCGGCACTGTGTGATGGGGTCCGAATTCCTCAACCACATCATAAAAAAGCTGATAATTTTTTAGTTCCTCATAAACTCGCCTGGTTGCTTCGGGATATTTTTCCAGTGCGATCAAGCCGTTCAAATCCAGTCTGTCCACAATTTCCAATTCCAGCACATCGTATTCTTTCAGCCGACCAAGATCGATCGACGAATGTTGAGCAATATCTTCAATCAAATAATCCCGCCTGATCCGGTCAGTATTCGGTGATTTGAAAAAGGTGTTCCAGGTAATACACCCAGTGATCAGAATGAGGATGAAAGTGATGATAAGGATTCTACCCTCGAAATTTAGAAAGCGTTTTAGTAAAGTTCCAATTTTCATCTTTTCCTCTTTTACCAAGCATCGGCGCAAAAACAGTTTCTTTTTTGGATTGCATTAACTATGTTAATGCCAAGCGGCGGAGCCGCTTAAATAAAGCCAGCCGTAATAATTCGACATCCAAATTACAAATAAATCTCTGTAAACTGCTTCAATTTAGCTATAATACATCCCCGAGTCGAATTGGGATTAGTTTCAGCGAATATATTGACTTCGTCAATATGGCTGTACACAGTTACAGTGCCCCAAAACAACAGGTTCTTTGGATTGCATTAACTGTGTTAATGCCAAGCGGCGGAGCCGCTTAAACAAAGCCAGCCTTAACAATTCGACATCCAAATTACAAATAAATCTCTGTAAACTGCTTCAATTTAGCTGTAATACATCACCGAGTCGAATTGGGATTAGTTTCAGCGAATATATTGACTTCGTCAATATGGCTGTAACACAGTTACAGCACTCCAAAAATTAAAAATCATCTTCGACAGATATCTTATCGAACGGGAATTTTTCTACAATCCCCTTAACATCTCTCCATTCTTTCGAACGTTGGTAAAAACTGCCAAACTTCCACAATTTAGCGTCTTCAACATAGCCATGCTTCACTGGATTAAACCAGATATAATTGATACGGACGAAATAAGATTTCTCATAAGTAATGCATTTGTCCCAGTAGTTGTACCAAATTTTATGAATATTTTTAAAATCTGCAGTATTCTTTTTTAACCAAAGCGCGCTAAATTGATGGAAGTTCTTGATTACTCTGGATAAGGTGCTCGCGTCTTCTGGTGCATCTGCCATCAAATGATAGTGATTATCCAGCAAAACCCAATCCTCGATTTTCCACCCGAAATGTTCAAAGCTCTTAAACATATATTTGAGAACTCCCTGCTTCAACTTTGCATCCCGGAAATATGGTTTCCTCTGATAGGTTGACCCGGTAATGAAATATTTCGCATTGGGTCTAAAAAGATGAGTCGGCGCATGAAAATACGTTTTAAATTCTTCTCTCATCTTCGTTTTAATTTTTGATTGAATTAATTTATATATTGACTTCTTTTTTGGATTACATTAACTGTGTTAATGCCAAGCGGCGGAGCCGTTTAAAATAATGTCAGATTTGATAATCCCGCATCCAAATTACAAATAAATCTCTGTAAACTGCTTCAATTTAGCTGTATACATCACAGAGTCGAATTGGTCGTAGTTTCAGCGATTATATTGACTTCGTCAATATGGCTGTAACACAGTTACAGCACTCCATGCGGAAACAACTCATCAATCGTCGCTTCTGCCAATTCTACTAAAAAATCAGAAATGCGCTCGATTACAATGTCCATATATCTCACGCCCTTTTCAGCAGAAGCGTTGGCTGGATCAGCGGTGGCGCAATGATCATTGAGTTTGGAAAAGCGGCGGCTGGTTTTGACCCAGCCTTTTTCCAGCGCTTCAAAGCGGAACGGCCGTGCGCGACCGTCTTTCGCTTTTTCGATTTCCACCAACTCGGGAAAAAGTGCCAGCGCCACCGAGGTCTCAAATTCACCGGCGTGGTCATCCGGCTTGTCAAAAATCTCGTTGTAGCGATCCATTCCCACGGTCCACCAGTTGCACTGAAACACAAACACATCCAGATCGCATTGGATTTGGCGGATCAGCGGTGCGAAGTCGTTTCCACCGTGTCCGTTAAACAACACAATCTTCCGAATACCGTAGTGCCGAACAGATTGGATAATATCCCGCACTATCGAATCCAGCGTCTGTTGGGACACATGAATTGCCATCGGAAAATCCATCAGATTGCAGTCCACGCCATACGGGATCGTGGGCAGACAAATCACAGATTTTACATGCTCCCAGGCGCGCTTGCAGCATTCCTTTGCCAGATGTGTTACATGAAGAAAATCCTGTCCCTCTGGTAAATGTAGATTGTGCGGCTCGATTGCTCCGATGGGTAGTACTGCCACTTCATACTGTTTTTCAGACAAACGTGCCAGGTTTGTTTCCGTCAAATCCCATTCATGAATCATGAGTTGCTCCGCGAGTTAGGTTGTTTTAAATCGTTGTCTATTTATATTTGTGAGCTTACTTTTCTTCTTCAGGCAAATATTTCAAGTAATCAGTGTCACCGTAGTGCTTTTGCAATTGATCCAGTTGCACTTGCAGTTTTTTAACCACATCCTGATAATCGGGATGATCGTACACATTGTTCAATTCGTGCGGATCATTTTTCAAATCGTACAATTCCCAGGCATCGATGTCGTAATAAAAATGTATCAGTTTATACCGCTTATTCCGTATCCCGTAGTGCCGCTTCACCATGTGCCACGCCGGATATTCATAATAATGGTAATAAATTGACTCTCTCCAATCCTCCGGCGTATTATGCTGCAAAACACGGCGCATTGACCGCCCCTGCATATCTTTCGGAATGTTCACCCCGGCAAAGTCCAAAATGGTCGGCGCGAAATCCAGATTAAGCACCATATCCGTATCGTTCAAGTGCGGCATGATCTCTTTCGGATAACGAACCAGCAATGGCATTCGTAATGATTCTTCGTACATGAAGCGCTTATCAAACCAGCCGTGTTCACCCAGATAAAACCCCTGATCCGATGTGTAAACCACCACCGTGTTTTCAGCCAGACCGCTTTTGTCCAGATAATCCAACACCCGACCGACATTTTCGTCCACACCAGCGATGGTGCGCAGATAATCTTTGATATAGCGCTGATATTTCCATTTTGCCAGCTCTTTGCCTGTCAGATTTTTTTGCCGAAATGCGTCATTCCGCGGTTCGTAGATTTCATTCCACTCCTTCTTCTGCTCCTCAGTCATCCGGCTGTAAGCAGTTTTCCAGAATGCCGCGTCTCTTTTCTCCGCATCGGTCTCTGGCTCGTCCTCATAAGTCAGTTTCAAATCAAAATTGGGAAAGGTATCTTCTGCAATTTCCATCTCCTGTTCTTTGGCAGCAGCACTGCGGGTGTTGTAATCGTCAAAAAATGTTTCCGGGATTGGTAAATCCTCATCTTCATATTTCTTTAAATGCTTCAATTTCGGCATCCAGTTGCGGTGCGGCGCTTTAAAATGGAGCATGGTACAAAATGGCTTCTTCGATGAGCGATTCTTCAACCAGTCCAGACAAACATCTGTGATAATATCGGTCGAGTGTCCTTCGATTCGTTTCCGCTCCCCCATCTCGATCATGTCGGGGTTATAATACTGTCCCTGTCCCGGCAGAACATTCCAGTAATCAAATCCGGTGGGATCGCTTTTCAAGTGCCATTTGCCAATAATCGCGGTTTCATATCCTGCCTTTTGAAGCAGTTTGGGAAAAGTTTGCTGGCTACCGTCGAATTCGACCCTGTTGTCGATCAATCCATTGACGTGGCTATATTTTCCTGTCAAGAGAACAGCCCGGCTGGGCGCGCAAATAGAATTGGTCACAAAACTATTGTTAAACCGCGCTCCTTCCGCTGCGATTCGGTCTATATTCGGTGTTTGAATCAGGTTGCTGCCGTAAGCACTAATCGCCTGAAAAGCGTGGTCATCGCTCATGATAAAAAGAATGTTGGGTCGTTTTTGACCTTTAAAACAAGAAGTCAGCAGTGCCGGACTGGCTAAAACACCGGCACCGATCCCCGCAGTTTTAATAAAATCGCGGCGTTTCATTTTTGGATCACTCATTGAATACCTCTCTTTTTATTTGTTGAGTTTATTTATCTAATGTCGAAAAAATCATTTTTGGTGAAATTAATTCTTTTGCAATTGCGTGACCCTCGTACAGCACTTCCAGTTTCTCACCACCGCCAGATTGAAGATATTGGACTTCGAAGGGATGTCTTCCTTTATTCAGCACAACGCTCCCGGACTTTTCAATGGCGCCGTGCCTGCCATCGTTATCAATAATCAGATTGTTATTAATGAATAATTTGCTGCCATCGTCCGAGATGAGCGAAAACGTGTATTCACCGCTTTGGTCTATTTCAAGAAATCCCTTAAATACCATTGCATAATATGCCCCTCTTTGACCGATTTTGTCCAAATCAAAATGGTAGCATTTTCCCGTTTCAGCCGGATTCAACTGACTGAAATCCGGCAGGCTGTCCCACTTACCAGTGTAATACTCGAATTGCATTCCGTTTCTTTCCTGATCCACCAAAATAAATCGCTCGATCACCACATTGCTCATTTTACCGTTATTCATGACAGTCCGCGCTTTGAGAATAGCGTCGCCGGGAATGTCAATCGGCTCTTGGTAAAATTTTGCATCCAGCGCCGGTACCGAACCGTCCATTGTGTAATAAATTTCCGCGTTCTGAACCGGCTTCCGCATCGCGATTTTAGTCTTTCCAAAAATAACAGATTCGCCGCCAACATTACCGGGCGTTGGCACGCGATAATTGATGTCGGCGTGTTTCAATCGGTCGAAGTGTTTTTCCATTCTATTTATAAACTGCATATAATTTCGATCATCCTTCGGAGACCAAACCACTTCCGCCAGAGCGGAAAGTCTGGGCAGCAACATGTATTCAGCATGTTCTGGAGTCGGAATGTATTCAGTCCACAAATTCGCCTGAGCGCCCAAAATATGATGCTTTTTTTCGGGAGCAATATCGGGTGGAATCGGTTCAAATGCATACACTTTTTCCAGCGGCAGATATCCACCGATTGCTTCCGGTTCACCGTATTTCCCCTGATAATAATCAAAATAACAGTGCGTTGTTGGTGACATCACCACATCGTGTCCGGCATTGGCAGCCTTAATTCCACCGTCAATACCCCGCCATGACATGACCGTTGCGTTGGGCGCTAATCCGCCTTCTAAAATCTCATCCCAACCGATCAGTCGTCTGTCGCGTGAATTCAGATATTTTTCGATGCGCCGGATAAAATAACTTTGGAGCTCATGTACATCTTTTAAATCCTCATCTTTAATTCGTTGCTGGCATTTGGGGCACTTCTTCCAATTTTCCTTGTAAGCCTCGTCACCGCCGATGTGAATAAATTTTGAGGGAAACAAATCCAGCACTTCGTCTAACACGTTTTGGAGGAAAATAAAAGTGCTGTCATTGCCGGCGCAATAAATGTCTTTGATAGGCCAATAGCCGCCGGTCGCTACGGTAAACGGTCCGCCAAAGCAGGACAACTCCGGATAAGCAGTTAATGCCGCCAGTGCATGTCCCGGCATTTCGATTTCAGGAACGACTGTAATGAACCGTTTCCGAGCGTACTCGACAATTTCTTTCACATCTTCTTGTGTGTAATATCCGCCGTAGGTCGGCTCTTCCCCTGACTGTTGCGGCTCTCGTTCCCGCCAGGTGATGCCGCTCCGGTCCACCCGCCATGCGCCGATTTCAGTTAACTTTGGATATTTCTTAATTTCGATGCGCCAGCCCTGATCCTCAGTCAGATGCCAATGAAACGTGTTCAACTTGTGCATCGCCAAAATATCGATATATTTTTTCACAAACTCTTTGGAGAAAAAATGACGGCACACGTCCAAATGCATACCCCGCCAGGTAAATCTTGGCTTATCCGTAATTTCGACACAGGGAACCTGCCACTGCATACCCAAAACCTTCTGCTCTCGTTCGATTTCCTCCGGAAAAAGTTGTCGCAGCGTCTGAACGCCATAAAACAATCCGGCTGGCTTTTGAGCGATGATTTCGACACCATCTGTTCTAATATTTAATTTATATCCTTCATCGCCTAATTGCTTCTCCGAATCATTTAACCTCAATAAAATCGAATTTGAATCACCTTGTCTTTGGTCAATCTTTCGGGATTCCAATTGAAAACCGGTTGGTTTGTTGAGCAAAATCTGCAAATAATCCGCGACTAAATTGGCTTTTTCTTCTTCAGTAACAATTAAAATTTTCGTCTGCGGATTTAATATAAATCTGCCTTGTTTGGGCTGAATTTTGGTTGGTTTTGGAATCACGGAAATCTCCTTCATTTTTGGTGGTTGCTTAGATTTTTTCATTTTTCCCATTTGTGCGCAAGCTGCAATTATCACAAGTAGTGCAATCGTGACTAACTTGATTTGATATTTTATCATGAATACCTCCGGTGCGTTTAAAAAAATAGGTGATATCTTTTAGGCTCAATTAATGTTAACCACAAAGCTCCCAAAGAATGCACAAAGGTCACAAAGTTTTCTTGATTATTTAAACCACATTTACTTTCAAAATAAATATCATCGATGTTCAATCAACAAAATAAAAAAATATTCACTTTGTGTGCTTTGTGAAATCTCGGCGATCTTTGTGTTTTTATTTTTTAATTAAAGTCATCACAAAATGGTTTTAAGATTTCTCCTTTTTATCCTCTCTTGCTAATAGAGGACTCAAATGAGTTCTTATAATAGAAAATCTTAAAACCACTTTCACATTAGTATAAACACTCAATCATAAAAAACTCTATTTATTAAACACAAAATTTTTCAATTTAATCGTTCGGCGAATTTGCCCGGGAGCCCAGGGTTTCGGCGGCATCGGTCGTTTTGTTAAAATTTCGACTAATTCGAAATTTACCGTCTTCAATTCCTTTTGCTGATTTCCGACCAACCAGATCGAACCTATTAATTTCAACGCTTCCCTTTTTTGAGCAGATTGAATCTTAATGTTCATCTCATTTTTTCCGCGAACTAAATCTGTCTTGTACCAAGCCCATCGGTTTTTCTGTTTCTCAACTTCGGGATCTATTTGTTTTCCGTTGTTTTTTATTTGAATTTTTAATTTAGGAAGTTCCGTATTTTTGTCAATCGGTTCCAACAACATTGCCATTTGTGCGGATGCCATGCTTTGAGGAATCGCAATGGTTATATCAACCTCTGCTTTATGTTTACCGCAATTAAATTGGACATCATAATCGGATAAAACAGGTTGTGGCTCTTCAAATATGTTGCCAACTTCATGCAAGTCCAATTCGACTTGATCCAGTTTCATCCGGTAAATTTTCTCGGGATTTAACAGTCTTACCGTACCTGTTTTTTCAAAAATCCCGATTTCATAATTTTGGTCATTTACATGTTGCTCTTCGAAAATGACACTGGCAAGTAACGGTCGGTCACTGCTTTCAAGCGGATAAATCTCATAGACAGCAGTTTCATATCCCTCCAATTGTATTTGAATTTTCGCTCCGGCAGCGTACAGTCGAGGCGAAATCCAGTGTGTCGGATAAACCCGCTCCAAAACCAGCGACGCAGCTTTGGGGCACAACCCCATTTCTTCAGAGAGCACAACATTGAGCACATCTTTCTCAATCTTCGGATTCCGCGCTGCGATGATTCCGTTGTGTCTGTCATAATGAACATAGCCGTAAGTTTTTCTTTCACCAGGATCACCGCCGATCATTTCGGTATTTTTAAGTATTGGGAAACGGTCTTTTGCCCAGTTGATTGATTCTGCCAGGGCACGCCATTCATCATCTGTGAGTAAATCCGGCGAAATATAAAACTCCCACATGGAGACACCACGCGCGAAATAGAGCAACGCATTATCGGTGAATTTATCTAATGGCTCTGCTTCCCCGCCTAACTTTTGCAGATTCCCTTTGATGATGCCATGCGTCATCAAATTGGCAATGGGGAACCAGAAATTCTTTTTGTGAAAATCTTCGTAAAGCACAAAATCACGATACGTGATCGCGCCGTCTCTCCGGCTGATCGAAGGCACATTGGCATAGCCGTAATCGTAACCCTGCATCCAAATTTGATTGGCATATTTTAGCCACCAGGGACTGAGCCAGGTCCCGGACGTGATGTTCAGAAAAATATCAGGATTCTGTTCCCGCACCGCCTCGCACATTTCAATGACCGATTCCATGACTGCCCGCCGTGAATAAATCCCGACCGGATGTCCGTGATCCGGCTCACTGCACGAAAACTGGATACCATCCCATTTGTAATAGCCGACATCATCCTCGGTGACAAAATCCACTACGCGTTTTTTGAACAGCTCCTTGTAATTTTTCCCAGCCAGACATAATTGATCCCCAATGACTTCGTAACCGTGATCTTTCATCCAGTTAATTCGCCAGTCCCGATGCGAATACCCACCGATGGGTCCGAACCAGATACCAAGATCAGTGCCAATTTTCTCCAGCGCCTTCGAAATTGGTAACAGGCCATTGGGGAACTCTTTTTTGCGCAACACCCAATCGCTGCGATAAACATCCCAGCCATCATCCAGCACAAAAGCGTCCAACTGAATCCCATATTTTTCAATCATATTTTTTTTGAATAAATCGATGATGCGCAATGTGTTTTCTTCATTCATAATATGCAAGGAATCGTTGACCATCTCCGGCGCTCGTAAATCGTACCAGCTATTGTACAGCGAATATGGTTTAAGTGGTGCTACACGAATATGGTTCAGATAATTCATGAACCACTTTTTCACATGTTGATCCGGCGTTAGTGCAATAACAACCCAATCACTTTCGATCCATTCTCTTCCAACACGCGTTCCTATTTCCTGTCCGCACCTGAAATGAAGTTTACACACTGTTTTTTTCACGATTTCATTTGAAGAAGTCGGGTATTCCAATCCAAAAAAAGTGCCGCTCTCTTCAAATTTCAATGCTGCCGGTTGTCCAAAACCACCAGGTTTAATGACCTCGCCTTTACCAAACAGCTGAGCATCGAGCGGATAAATTTTTCGGAGAAAATGTTTACCAAAAATAGTATCGCAGATTGCAATTTTCTTTTTCACATAAAACCAACCTGGTTTTATTTTATAAATTAATTTTAATTGAAACGGTGAATTAATGCCTTGCAGGATAAAATGCGTTTCAGTGCCCCCTTCGGCATGTGCAATTTCCTGCTGATTCAATAGACGAAAATCTTTTTTGGATAGAAGCAGGGGGTTTTCGGCGTTATTCATTTTTCCGGGAGGCCGCCAGCCGGTCCACATCAAATCCAGCGTAAAATCAGCATCGGTTTTTAACTGTTCCGGCTCATCCCCGTTCTTGTTTTCTAATAAGTCATAAGCTAACTGATCGTTCTCAAAAGATATTAAACAGCGCAGCTTATCATTTTCCAATTTATATTGGACAGCATCAACTGATTTGGTTTCATTAGCTAATAAAATTGAATAAACTGATAACAGGAAAAAGAAAATCAATCCCCACAAAAACGTCATTCGTTTTAAGCTCATACTCATTTTTTCCTTCAAATGATTATATTAAAAGTTAATATTTCTCATTGGAATTTTTTGACTTTTTTTGGTATTTCTTTATGCCTTTGAGTCTTGATGGCTGAACAGTTACAAATTGACTCGATTATTTTATTTTAAGGATTCAACCAATGCTTTGAGAATCCGATAATAATCCTCACATCCTTTTTTGAAACTATCAATGTTGATGCGCTCATTATCACCATGAATCCGCTCCAAATCACTGACTGTCACCCTGATCGGCGCCAGACCGAATGACCGGTGTCCGTGTTTTCTAAAAAAGTAGTTATCCGAGCTGGCAATGAACAGGAACGGTGAAACGATTATATTTCTTCCGTATTGCTTTTTAAGCTCTGCCTGAAGCGTTTGCTGAATAATATGATAATCCGAGGTTGAAAATTGCTGACAATTTATCTGTTGAAAATCAACATGTTTAGGAACAATTCGCTTGATTAATTCGGTCAGGTTTTCACAATCGTAAACAGAGTTAAAACGAATATCGCACGTGAGTGTCGCATAATTCGGGATTACGTTTACTCCCAGCCTTGACACAGGATTATATTTTTTCTTACGTTGCGATCCAATCAATCGCCTGATAAATGAACCGCGTTTTTTATCTTTATCGAAAACGCCACTCATTTTATCTGTTGAAATATTGGTTACGTTCAACGAAGTTCGGAACAGATCAGGGATGCCTGTCACCCGCGTGATAATGTTAAAAAGCAGATAAGTGCCGATCCTCGTTCTGAACAGAAATTTTCGAAGTCCTGGTAAATCGCCAATCAAACGTATAATTTTATTATGGCTTTGTTCGAATAAAATGTTAATAAAGTTAGCGACTGAATTTTCAACTCTTAAGGGAAAAGGATAGCTGGTTAATTTTTGAGCCACTTTGGCAGCTTGGATCACCGGATTGTTTTTACCGGACTTACTGGCGATTGATCCGTGTCCTCCTTTTGAATGCACTGTCATCGACAACCAGAGTAACCCTTTTTGTTCAGCTTCATACAGAAAAAGATCGCCTTCAAATATTTCGGGAATTTTCATACAAAATCCGCCCTCTCCCAACACAATCAAATTTTGGTACCCCTCGTCTTCGAGATATTTGACATAAAACTTGGCGCCATTTTCAGAGGACGTTTCTTCCTGAACAAGCGAGCAGAATTTGATGAGTTCCTTTTGTGAATGATTTTCTTTTACTAGCCGGAGGAAAGCATAAGCCTGAAGTACCCCGATAGATTTCATATCCAGAGCGCCTCTGCCATACAAATACTTTCCGTCAATATGGCCGCTAAACGGATCGTAATCCCAGCCTTCCCGGTTTGCAGGCACCACATCCAGGTGATTCTGCAGCAGAATCCGTTCTTTTTGATTTGGATTCGATACAGTTTCAAAATTTTGGAATGAGTCTGAGGAGACGACTTGATTTTTCACATGATATTTTGAAAAAACTGATGACCAAAATTGGCAAGCTTCATGGTCGTTCTGACTATCAGTGGTATCAATTTGCAGATATTTTTGCAGCACAGCAACCGGATCTTTCAGAATATCCATATCAGGTCTCCAAGAGCACATATTCTCAAATCATTTGCGTCGCTTATTTCTGAAATTTAATTCAAATTTTCAAAAGTAAGCCTGACTGTTGCAATATCATTGGATGAAATAAAGATAAATAAAATAAATTTAAGAATCAATTAATTACTTGCAAAAATTATATTTTTTTGTTATCATTATTAACCGAATTGAGAAATAACTTCGAACCATCGATAAAAAAATAGTCAGGAAATGAATGTGTCCGAACGAGTCCCGATTACGATAATTGGCGCTGGCGTTGTTGGTTGTGCCATCGCTTATCAGTTATCTAAATTAAATAAAGAAGTATTTGTAATTGAAAAGAATCCCAAAGTCACTTCTGAAAATCAATCGTCGCGCAATTCAGGAGTTGTCCATGCCGGCGTATATTATCCAAAAGATGAAGGCCCGTTAAAGGGTGAGCTCTGTGTAAAAGGCAACAAATTGCTCTATGATTTTTGCGCGGAATTTGATGTGCCGAGTCGTCAAACCGGGAAATTAATTGTCGCTGTTAATGAACGCGAATTGCCCTATTTGCAGGACACATTTGACATCGCTTGCGAAAACGGTGTTCCTAATGCGAAACTTATCACTGGTAATGAAGCCAAAAAAACCGAGCCCAATGTTCGCTGCTTGAAAGCGGCGCATGTCCCAACTTCCGGTATTGTGGAAGCAACGCAATTGGTGCATAAATTATACACACTGGCAAATCAAGAGGGAGCATTTTTTTTGACGAACACAAATGTGATTGACATTCGCCCAAAAGCTGGTTTTTTTGAAATAACGACTCAGTCAGGTTCGCGGACAGAAGTGTTCGAAAGTGAAATCGTGATTAATTCCGCCGGTCTTTACTCGGATGAAATCGGTAAAATGGTTAATCCGGACCTGCCGTTCGATATTTTGCCGATTCGCGGCGAAGCCGCCAAATTTTACAAAACCAAACGCGAAGATATTTATCATGCCGGTTTAAATGTCTATCCGGTCCCATTCCCGATTTATCCGGACGGTAGCAGAGCTGAACTTCCGTTTGATGAGTTTAAAAAATTATTTAACGAGAAGAAAGTCGTCAAAACAGTCGGGGTACATCTGACGCCGACATTTGACATGAAAAACGGAGATTATGAAATCGGAAACGTCGTCACACTGGGACCTGCACCAAAACTGGCGAAACACAAAGAGGATTATTCAGAGGATTTATTCGAACCCCAATATTATTTTGATTCAGTGAAAAATTTCTTTCCCAATTTAAGAATAGAGGATATTTCATTACATCAAGCCGGTATTCAGGCAAAGTTAGTACAGCAATATGATTGGGTCATTCAACCGGACGAAAAGCATCCAAAATTTATCCAATTAATCGGGATCGACTCGCCGGGATTAACCGCGTGTCTGTCAATTGCAGATTATGTGCAAGAGATAATTCAGGGGCTCTAATCTTGTTTGTAACCATATCAGGCTTATGAAAAATGCCACCGAGACACAGAGGTCTCAGAGATTTTCTCATAAATTATTTGCGGAAAGTATGTCTTATATGTGATTGAAAAATATTTTCATTAACTATTTGGAAACAGAATAACATGATGTAATACGTATTCTTCGCATAAATATGAATTCGTTTTTAATGTATGTAACTATAAAAAGATAGTATTCACTGTTTGGCAATCATATTTACAAAAAATGATGGCAATTTTTGATTGAATTTTTCTCCGTGTTCTCTGTGACTCGGTGGCTGAATAGTTACTCTTGTTTTTAAATTGCCGCAGAGTTTTGGAGTACACAGAGAAAAGATAAAATGTTTTTGAGGTACTTTGCACTTATTCTCTGTGCTCTCTGTGCCTCGGTGGCTTCAAAAAATGAAAATGGTCAAACCCGCATTCACACTAAACTGATCCCAGCTTTCTTTTCCCCAGCGATTGCGACCATAGCCTTCTTCCCAATCATCTTCGGTCAAATTGATGATATTTTGCCGCACTTCCACATCAAGTGTTCCGAATTTACCTAACAACAATCGAAGACCGCCGAGATAGTGATAACCGAATTTGACCTGGTTGAGCAATTCCCTTGAGCTAATTTCCCGCTCTTGAAATTTCTCTCCGACATTGTCCCAATATTTTTCCTTCAATGTCCGATTCGCTGAGAGAAAATGGAACTGTGCACCGCCGCCAAAATACACGATCAACTTTTCACCGAACGGTTTAAAATGGAATGTGCCGGATACTGCGGGATAGATATTGTTAATTCGAGTCTTGAACGTTGTATCGTCCTGCGCAATATTGGTGATTGTCGTGTCCTCGATAGCTCCAAAGAACGTCTGCCCATAACTGACGTCGATTTGGAATCCGGGAATGTAGGCTTCCAAAGAGTATCTCAAAAAGATTCTTGAATCGATGCCTTCTGCCAATTCACTTTTAGCGTAGCCGCCGTTCAGTCCCAACGAGATGATCGGATACTCGACAGCTTGAAGAAAACGAGGCGATAATAATATATTTGCTAAAATCAGCACAACGATCAATAGGTTTAATTTTCTCATAATGAACTTCCTTTCTTTCATCGTGAGCAAAACTTAAAGCGGTGACACTTCTGATACAATTTTTGACGCCGCGCGCTGAGATAATTTTTTAAGCGCCTGGTTGATCAGTGTCTCTTCTGATGCCGGTGTCTTCGATGCTTTCAATTTTCCTCGCTCTGAGCTCGAAAGACTTTTGACAAATTTTTTGGTACAGGTAATCCATTCTGCTGAACTTGTTTCCTGCTCCGACAGAGATTCGCTGAATACAATTTCACCGGTTTCCACGTTTATCAAACGGTAGCTCAAGGCCACTTCCACGTTTCGTTTGACTTCGTATTCGATATAATTAAAGGGCATTTTTTTCTCTCGCTGCACTCCTTTTGCGTCGCGATATCTTTGTTTGTAATGCCCGGTCAACGTCCTTCGTGTCGGCTTTGTTAATTCACTGTTGGTCAATGTTACCGAACCGATTGCGATTGTATTTACACCGCTCATTTGCCCAACTTTTACCGCTGTTTTTTCGTCGATGGCTCCGGTTTGAGACAGCGCCTGCTCTTCAAATATTTTTTGTAAATTCTGCCGATCGAGAAAGACCAGCAAATCATTTTTGTTGAACATAGCTTTAGTCAAAATATTATCCGAGGCAATGGAGCCGAATTTTGGTTCTAACCTGGCTGTTTCAAAAGGAAAGACTGCCAGTCTCACGGTAAGTTTATTTTTTATCTCATCGATAAGTTTGTCAGCTTCCGCATGATCATTTTTTATTTTTAATGAATGTTTCAACTCCGAAAGCGCCACCTTATATTTTCCCGCTTCGTAAAACTGCCTGCCTTTTTGATAATGACGGTCTGACAAATTCTGGCTGACCATGCCTATTTTTTCTGATACGTCCAGAAAATTGGGAACGTATTGCTCCGTCTTTTCGAATCGATCCAGCGCCTCTGTCAGACTTCCCTGAGCCAGCAATCCATTTGCCTCTCCATAATATTTTTGCGCGAGGGTGCTGTTAATTTTGGCAATATAATTCTCCGAATCTTTGAAGCGTGGAATCAACGTTTGACATTGTTTTAATTTTTCCAGCGCTGGTTCCCAATCGCTGTTTTGATAGGATTCAACTGCCGCGGCATACACTTCATTCGCTTCATTCAATCTGGACTGCTTGCTCTTGGATTCGAGGAAATCAAGCTCTTTTTTCGTCGGGAACTCTGTTGAATAGACATTTGCAACCTTTAACAACATTTTGTGTCCATCTTCGGCAATCTTTGCCACTCGGTTCCAGTCGCTCAATTGCTCAAAATGTTGAATTTTCTGAATCAGATTTTTGTAATATTCGGCAGAAGCCTTGTCCAATATTTGAATAACAGAATTATCATTCGGATGTGATGAGAGATGTTTGAGCGCAAATTTTATGGACAGGTCGTATCGTTGATCGCGTTGAGCCCGGATCGCTTTCATTTTATAGGGAGCACAAGACAGAAGAAGGATAGCAGCCAACAGCAAAACGATGATCTTTGCGTAGGGTTTCATTGTTTACCTCCCAATAGTTGGTTAAAAAATCACCTGAATTTTAAGTATTGGCTTTAATTTCTTATGAATAGAGATGGATCGCATAAAAATAAAAAAGTACCACTGGAAGGTGGTACTTTCAAATAGGTAGATTCATCATTTTTGATAGCGATACCGTTTACACAACTTTGGTCACTTTTCCCGATCTAAGACAGCGGGTGCACACATTGGCTCGTTTTACAGCACCATCCACTTTGATTTTCATTTTATGTATATTTGGATTGAAACGTCTCTTATTTATATTATGGGCATGGCTAACATGATGACCAACTTGAGGCTTCTTTCCGCATATATCACAATGCTTTGACATAAATTACTCCCTAAATCTTTATCTCTGAATTGACATGATAATTTATTTTTAATTCACAAAAATTGCAAATTGAATTATAATGATTTTTTTTCAAAAATGCAAGTAAAAAAAATTAAGATGTATAAACCAAAGGTGTATAAACCAGGTTTCTTAAAGAAACCTGGTTTATCTTCAAATTTTAAAATAATAATTTTAAAAAAAATATCGCTTGACTTTTTACCGTGATATTTCTATATTTTTCATATAATTCAAAAATACAACAACCATCGAAAGGGAATAACCATGAAAAAAATGTGCCATCATCTTACAATTGTATTGCTAACGTTACTCTTCACTTTACCAGTATTTAGTCAGAATGCAAGCCCATTCGGCAACAGCGGTTCACTCACCGGAGCTTTAGGAATGACAGTTATAGACGACCAATCTTATATTACGATTAATTTAACACCCGATATTGCCCTGGGAAAGTTTGGACTCGGCTTGAATATAAATTTGCTTTACAACACCGAGAATGGTGCTATCCGTCATGAAGACTGGGATGAAAATTATGACTGGGCGCGATTAATCCGCTATGTTCGTTACGGACGCAAAGGAAATAAATTTTACAGCAAAGTCGGTACCCTGGATCATGCACGTCTGGGCCATGGCTTTATTATGAATTATTATACCAATGAAGCCAGTTACGATGAACGTAAAATCGGACTCGTTTTTGACATGGATTTTGGCACAGCAGGATTTGAAACGGTGACGAATAATCTGGGTCGATTTGAGGTGTTTGGAATTCGTGGTTATGTCAGACCGTTACAACGTGTACTGGATATTCCGATCATCAAAAATTTGACCTTTGGAACAACTTATGTCATGGATGTTGATCCCGATGAAAATCGGAATACGCATGATGGCGTTTTTGAATACGGGTGGGATGTGGAATTACCGCTTATTACGCTGCCGATGTTTCGCACTTACACCTATTACGACTGGGCAAAAATTGCCAACTTTGGTTCCGGTTCAGCGGTGGGTATCGCCGCTGATCTGCAGCTCATTGCCGGTGTGGCAGAGGTAACTGCTCGCCTGGAACGTCGATTATTAGGAAAAGAATTTATACCTTCTTACTTTAACGCTTTTTACGAAATCAATCGCTATCGTCCGTTGGAAGGCGGCGATATTTATCGTTTAGATGCAACATTACCCACAATTCAGGATGAAACAAAAGGAACGTTTGGCGAACTTGCCGGTCATATTTTAAATACGATCACCTTAGTCGGGAATTTCCAACGACTGGACGGAGAAAAAAATAGCGGCGTGATGCACCTCGCTGCGGAAACCAAGCAAAACATTCCCACAATTGCATTGCAAGCAACTTATGATAAAATCGGCATCGAAACCCTGAACAATGCGTTCACGCTGGATGATCAGTCAATGGCTCGCGTCGGTATCGGCTATAAAGTGAAACCGTATTTACTCCTATTTTTAGATTATATTTACACATTCCAGTTTAATGAAGAGAAGAATAAATACGAAGCACAAAAGAGATATTCGCCCAGAGTGGCTTTTGTTTATAATTTCTGATCATAAAAGTTTGATTTATGAAAAATATTTGCTGAACACTTGATGCGGCTCTAAATCAAGTGTTCAGCTTTTTCATATTACCACTATTATTTGTTCGCCGATGAATATAATTCGTATAAATCATTTCAACACACTCATATCAAATATTTTCATTGATCTCTGTCACTTCTTTTTACCACGGTTTTGCATTATTTGCCAGACGACTCAAATTGAAACTGACACATCTGTCTGTAAAAACTGCTGGTCACAAATCCCGGCGATTGATCGTGATGAGTATATCACGAATATTGTTCATAAGCAAATTCAAGACGATTGCTATTTTAATAAATCCATTGTTGTCTGGAGTTTTAGTCCGGAAGTTCAAACCATCATCCATTATTTAAAATACATGGATTTTCGACAACTTGCCAAAATCATTGGCAAAGCGATGGGTGAAAAATTAATCCGATTCGGATCATCACCGAAAGATACGATACTGATACCCGTACCGCTGCACCGAACAAGAATTCGGGAGCGCGGATACAATCAAAGTGAATTGCTGTGTCAGGCTATTTATGAAGCTACTGGTTTGCCATTCTCCGATAACATATTAAAAAGAATCCGCTATACCCAATCTCAGACTCGACTGACTGCAAAAGAACGGCATCAAAATGTAGCGGGAGCTTTTAAAGCGGTCAGCAAAAAGGAGTTGAATGACAAAACAATATTTTTAGTGGATGACGTACTGACCACAGGCGCGACGATGAATTCATGCGCCAAAGAGTTGTTTTTGGCAGGTGCAAAAAATATCAATCTGCTTGCTGCGGTGAAAGCGTAAAATCAGCATAATTTTGAGAATCTAAATTTTTTTTTAAAACTTCAAAATCATAAAATCAGGGAGTTTACTTATGAAAAAGTATTCTTTTCCAATCGTTCTTTTAGCAACTTTCATTTTTGTTTTCACCACAAATTCTTACCCTCAGATATCGGGAGAAGGCGCGGTTTCAAAGGATGCATTGAAAAAAATTCAATCCTCACTGGAATTGGATGAATCAACACGAGCGATGATCAACGCGGTGTCCAACAACAACATTAAGAACCTGGCATATAACCGGGAACTCGCAGGCAAAACCGATCATTTCTTTCAATATCGTGTGAATGCAAAGGGAATCACAGATCAAAAATCGACTGGTCGCTGCTGGTTATTCACCAGCTTGAACGTGTTGCGTCCTAAAGTAATTGAGAAATACAATTTAAAAGAATTCTTTTTTTCAGAAAATTATTCGTTTTTTTGGGATCAATTTGAAAAAGCCAATCTATTTTTAGAAGGTATCATTAGCACACGAAAAAAAGACCTTGACGACCGCGAGGTTGAATGGCTGTTCAAACATCCGATTCAGGATGGCGGTATTTGGAACTATGCCGTCGGTGTCCTTGAAAAATATGGTGTCGTCCCGGAGATTGCCATGCCGGAAACGCATAACAGCGAAAATACCGGCATGATGCGTCGTCTGCTCAGTCTGAAGCTGAAAGAATTCGGACTCAATCTCAGGCAGATGCATGAAAATGGGATGTCGCTTTCTGATTTACGTCAGAAAAAATTGGAAATGATGAAAGATATTTATCGCATGTTAGTGATCAATCTTGGCGTTCCGCCACAGGAATTTGACTGGCGCTACGAGGATAAAGACGGCAAAATTTCAGAATTAAAAACCTATTCGCCACAACAGTTCTACCAGGAATTTGTTGGTATCGATTTGAATGAATATGTCCAATTGATGAACGATCCGACCAAACCTTACCACAAATTATACGAAATCCGCTACGATCGAAATTTACAGGAAGGTGACAACTGGGTTTTTATAAATCTGCCTACTGATCAAATCAAGCAATTCGCCAAAGCATCGATTCAGGATAATGAAGCCATGTATTTTGCCTGCGACGTAGGCAAGCAACTTGACAGAGACGAAGGTGTGCTCCAGGTCGGCATTTACGATTATGGAGCGATTTACGGCTTTCCCTTTGGGATGAATAAAAAAGAACGTATTCTCACTTTTAGCAGTGGTTCAACACACGGAATGGCATTGATCGGGTATGACGAAACACCAGATGGAAAAATTACACAATGGTTACTGGAAAATAGCTGGGGGAAATCAGCCGGACACAATGGTTATCTCACGATGACCGATCAGTGGTTTGACGAATACATGTTCAGGCTGGTCGTAAACAAAAAATACGTCTCACATGAGGTACTCAATATTTTGGAACAAAAACCTGCAATCCTTCCGCCCTGGGATCGTATGTTTTAAATTCGAACGCATCAAACTGACATCAGTCGGTGAACAGTTTGTTCGTTTAAACCTATTTATGGTGCTGAGCTTGGTTTGAAAACCAACCAGCGCCATTCTTCTATCAAGATTCAATTGTTTTTTCCGATCAATAAACTTAATCGCTTTTATAAAAAAAATGATAATTTTGACGCAATTTTAAATTTTGCTTGCATTTGTGGGCTTCAATATCTATATTTTATTTTGTTGTAAAAAGGTTATCGTTGAGCATAGTGGATATGAATTATGAAAAATAAGAAATCAATACTGGTCTATTCAACCGATCCTGATTTGCGAAAAAAAATTGCTGACGCGGAAAGCAAAACAAATAAAATAGAAAATGTACCGCCGGACAAGCAACACATCAAAGTTCTGCTACAAACAAAAGGTCGAAAAGGAAAAAAAGTGACTGTTTTAAAAGGCTTTCAGCATGATTCGGAAACCATGTCCGGGATCGCACGTCAGTTAAAAAAAATCTGTAGCACGGGTGGGACTGTCAAAGATCAGACAATCGAAATTCAGGGTGATCAGCGACAGCATGTTTCGACAAAACTAATGGAAATGGGTTATCACGTACAGGGGAAATAGAGTTTAACAATGGCGCCCCTAATCACTGTTTGAAAATGAATTATTTAAAATCAGCAAGTTGGGATTCAACAATGCAATTGTTTGAACGAGGTTAGGATGTGATGAAAAAATTATTGATGACATTTTCTATAATGATTTTATCAGTTGTGTTTGGGTTTACAAAAGAGACAAATGAACAAGAATGGTGTTTTCTTACCACCGAAGGCATTGGCGCGAAACAATTCATCGAAACCAATCCGACCGCTGACGGCAGGGGCGTTGTTATTTTTATTTGCGACAGTGGAATAGACATTGGACTGCCGGGCTTGCAGAAAACCACCGAAGATAAGACCAAGATAATTGATGTTCGCGATTTTTCTGGTCAGGGAGATGTTTCGCTTTACGTAGGAAAAATCGCTGATGAAGGAAAAGAAAAATACATCGAACATCCGGATGGATTTCGTTTGTATAATTATCATTTACTGAGTAAAAAACCTGTTAATCAGGAATATTATATTGGCTATCTGGATGAAAAGCGATTCAAGAATTCAAAAATACAGGATGTTAATAATAATGGCAGAGAGGATGATTTGTTCGGGGTGCTGGTTTTTGAGACCGTCTCCGGGGATTCGATTCATTGGTACGCTTACGTTGACACAGACGGAGACTGTCATTTAGAAGATGAAAAAGCAATTCGAGACTATCTAATCAATTTCGATTCTTTTCAATTAAGAGGAGGAAACCCCGATTTTGATCGGCGGTTGATGACATTTGCCATCAATATCTTTCCCTATGAAATGAAAGTCTCTTTTCATTTTGATGACAACGGACACGGAACGCATGTGGCTGGGATTGCATCCGGATATCAGATAAACAATCAACCAAATTTCAGCGGAATTGCGCCGGGCGCTCACCTCATTAGTCTCAAAATCGGTAATGGGAAATATGAAGGCGGCGCTACGGTAACCGGCAGTCTTCGAAGGGCATTAAATTTTATCGAGGACTATTGTCAGACTCATGCAATAACAGGTGTCGTAAATATAAGTTACGGTATCGGATCTGTCCGCGAAGGTGAAAGCGACGCCGATTATGTCGTAAATAATCTGATCAGCTATAATCCGGAGCTTTTCACTTCCGTCAGTAATGGTAATCAGGGTCCTGGCATTTCAACGACCGGATCGCCGGCTGCGGCGGATATGGCATTTTCAGTTGGTGCCTATCTTCCCAAAGCTGTTGCTAATACATGCTACGGAGCGAAGTTGAACAAAAATATGATTTATTATTTTAGTTCACGCGGTGGTGATTTAAACAAGCCAGATGCCATTGCTCCCGGTTCTGCCTCATCAACCGTCCCGCGTTTTACGGATGATGATTTTATGCGCGGCACCAGTATGGCTGCGCCACAGGTAGCCGGCGCTGCCGCAATTTTGATCAGCGCAATGAACCAACAAAATTTAAAAATAGAAAATAAATCGCTTCTACTTAAAAGAGCTCTCAAATTCAGCGCTGATCCTTTGGAAAATTACACATATCTTGATCAGGGAAACGGTGTCATCAATGTTCCTAAAGCATTTGAGCTAATAAAAGAATATGCACAAACTTTAGCAAGCCAAGACGCCATCGCTTACCATATCAACACAAATTGTCCGACATCTCATCAGGAAATCAGTCAATCTGCCTATTGGCGAACCGCCGGCTATTTTCCCGCCGACGAACAGGAGCAAATTTTTCTTGTGCGACCTCGTTTTAATGATAGCACCGATGCAGACGAACGAGCGGGATTTTATCGTGCTTTTCAGCTTAAAACCTCTGATCCATGGCTAAAACCTCTTAAAAAATCTGTCGCTATCAAGGGGGAAACTGCGGTAAAAATTCCGGTTGAATATAAAAAAGAGTTGCTCAAAAATCCCGGGCTCTACTCAGGAAAAATTACTGCATTCCGTAAACGACTGAATACAGGTCTTGATCGAGCAAAGATCGAATTCGAATTGTTGAATACCGTCATCGTTCCGTACAACTTCGATCATCATAATGACTATCAGCAAAATTTTGAACGTTGTGAAATACAAGCAGGGGAAATTCAACGGTATTTTATCCTGGTGCCTTCAGGGGCGACCTCTGCAAAAATTACGCTTTCTTCAATACGGGGAGCATACTGCAATGTGAATGCTTATCTCTACACCCCGGAAGGGAGAAAATATCATCAGACAGACATTGTTAAAAGTAAGGAACAAAATAAGGAAATTACCATTATTCCAACCCAGCACTTGACGCTTGGTATCTGGGAAATTGACGTTCATGCCTATTTTACAAATGAAAAGGACTCGCATTATAATCTTTCCGTTCATTTCAACGGATTCAAGATTGATCCGCCGACCATCTCAACTTTCAATTACCAGTTAGGTCAGGAACCTAATGGCAGCTTCACTGTGACCAACCAATTTAATGTCCCTTTTTACGGATTCGGAAGAGGAAAAATTGAGGGCTATCAAAGACAGAGAACGCATGAAATTCTACAGAATGATAAATTTAATTATAACTTCATGGTAGAAAAAGGCGTAAAAAGCGCTGCTTTTCTTTTTGATTTTGAAGATGAAACTTTTTTAAAGATGAGCGATATAACAGTTAATTTATATGATTCAAAGGGATTTGCCGTAGCGGAACAATCTCTAATTTCGAATGTCGGAGATGTCACTTTGGAACAAATTAAAGATAATTTTTACACATTAGAGGTCATCATCGCTGCTGTTTACCCCCTCGATAATTTTCGCTGGACATTTGAGTTAACAGAAAAATATTTTATCAATGACCTGATTGACGTAAAGATTTTCTCAGAAAATGACCGACTATTCTGGTTGTATCCGACAATCAGCAAACAATTGGAATTCACGCTGGATGAAAGTCCGCGCTTTGCTCCGGATGGATTTCAAGTTTTCGGATACATCGATTTTATTGACCGCAATTTACTGGAGCAGGAGTTTACTGTTCCAATTTTATTCAGCAGAAAATAAAAATCAGCTATTAACAATATTAACTACCTTAGCCAATTTTTAATAAAAAGAAGTTTGAAAACAACGATATGGTAACAATTAAAACACTCGGCATTATGTCTGACAGTCACGATAATATGAAAGCGATTCGCAGTGCTGTAAACTTTTTTAATGAAAAACAGGTGGATTATGTAATTCATGCTGGTGATCTTATCGCACCATTCACTGCCCGGGAAATTAAGCGATTGGTCTGCCCTTATGAAATTGTACTCGGGAATAACGATGGCGAAATTCTTGGGCTTTATAAAATATATGATGGTCATGTTCACCAACCGCCGTTCCATATCGAGTTGAATGGACGTTCTATCCTGGTTTTACACGATCCGATTTTAGTAAAGGATTTGTATCAAAAAACACGATATGATTTAATTATTTACGGTCACGACCATGAAGCTTTTATTGATAAATTGGAAGATGGTACTTTGATCGTGAATCCCGGTGAATGTGGTGGCTGGCTTTCGGGGAAATCTACAATTGCCATTTGCAATTTGGAAACCATCTACGCCGAAATCCATTTTCTAAGCTATTAAAATTATTAATTATATCTTTTAATTTAGTTTATCGTAAAAACTTGTTGCATTTTTATTTTCAATTTGCTATATTAAATAGTACGAAAGATAAGTAAATGGTTACGATATCAGAGAACAGATTAACCGAATATTTTAAAAAATTTCGTTCTAAAAAAATTATCGTTATTGGTGATTTAATGTTAGATCACTATCTGGAAGGTACGGTTGAACGCATTTCTCCTGAAGCGCCTGTACCGGTTGTGGAGGTCAAGAAGGAATACATGCGCTTGGGTGGTGCAGCCAATGTAGCTTACAATCTGCATTCATTAGGTGCATTACCGATTTTGATTGGAGTTATTGGTGATGATGCCGCAGGTGCTAACCTGATGAACCTGATGAAAAAATATAACTTCTGCACCGACCATGTGGCTGTTGATAAACAAAGGCCGACAATAACCAAAACCCGCGTTATCGCGAATGACCAGCATGTAGTGAGAGCAGATTTTGAGTCAAAGGAAATTGTCAATAATGAAGTTTTGCAGAAAATTGTAGATGCAATCCGAGTCAACATTAAAATTGTCGATGCTGTCATTATTGAAGATTATGACAAAGGCTTACTCTCCAAAACACTGATCAAAAAGATCGTTCAGATTACGGATAGTCAAAAAAAAATCATAACCGTCGATCCTAAATTTAATAATTTTTTTCACTACAAATCGGTTACACTTTTTAAACCGAATCGCAAGGAAGCAGAGGCAGCGTTAGGGAAAAAAATTCAGGGCGATGAAGAATTAAAAGCTGCCTGCAACTCCATATTAAAAAGTCTGCGAGCCAAAATTGTGTTAATTACGCTGGGAGAAAAAGGCATGTGTTGCCTTAACTCCGAAGGAGATTTTTTTCATGTTCCAACCAAAGCCCAAAAAGTGCATGATGTCTCCGGAGCGGGCGATACGGTTATAAGCGCTTTGACGCTGGCGCTAACCGCTGGCGCGGATTTAAAAGAGGCGGTTACGTTAGCAAATTATGCGGCTGGCGCTGTTTGCGGTGACGTTGGCGTTGTACCGATTACACCGGAAAAACTAAGGCGAGCGATAAGAGATTTTGTTTGACTTTCGATAAAATTTACAAACCCGGAAGCAAAGTTATTCACACCAACACTGAAATGGCTTATAATTTGAATCCATAGTCTGTGATACAGTTAAGAACACGTTCCAAATTTATGATTGATGTATCTTTTGTGAAACTCGATTCGATTTTGATATTTTTTATTAAATTCACCATGTTGTAACGATACAAATTACGTTGTCACATTCCGAGTGATATTCTAAGTTTGAGGAACGAGAGTGATTCATTTTATTTAATTCTCTGAAAATAATTTTGCTCTGAAGCGGTTGATAAAATCATGACGTGATTCCAATCCTGCGGATTTAAGTTAAATTTTCAATTAAGACGTCAAGTTATGAAAATCGTTAAAAAAGAGTGAAGCCGTTTTGAAAATTCATGGTACTAAATTACTTTTCTGTTTGGTTGGCTTAATCGGGGGGGTGTTTGGCAAAGAAACTTGTACAGTACCTTGGCAACAATCGGTCGATTATTCCATTGATTGTGAACTAAATCCACAAACGTTCCTGCTTGAAGGTAAAGAGCAGGTTCATTATTTCAACAACTCACCGGACACCCTCACCGACCTCTATTTTCATTTATATCCCAATGCCTTCAGAAAAGGATCAATCATGGACAAGGAGGCAGCCGCAGCTTCGATTAACTTGATCAAGTCCGAGTCCCACAAAAGCTTCATGCGTGTCAATATCCATTCTGCACATTTGAACGACTCTTCAGCAAATCAAATAAACGTCACCGTAGCCTATAACAGTGATAGTACGCTGATGAAACTCGTTTTGGATAAAAATATTCCACCCGGTGAAAGCATCAAAATTACAATGACATTTTTAACCAAAATACATCACTATAATCCCAGTTATGATGTGGGTGGTTACAGAAATAATTTGTTTCAGATAAGCAATTGGTATCCGAAGCTATGCGTTTATGACGAAAACGGCTGGGATGCAGTTCCTTATCACTATCTGGGTGAGTTCTATGGTGAATTTGGTACTTATGAAGTCTCCATCAAAGTACCTGATTCCTATATTGTTGCGGCAACCGGAGAAATCATCAGTGGCGATGCCGGCTGGAATAACAAAATAAAAAAAATTGAAGATCAAAACGTCAATCATGTAACGCTATTATCGCCAATAAATAAAATTACTCAAATGGCGTCAACGCGTGAAGTCACTTTTTACGCCGAAAATGTTCACGATTTTGTTTGGCTAACCTCTCCGGATTATCTGTCTGAACATGGTCAATGGAACGGTATAAAATTACATATTTTTTATCAAAAATCTTCATACGAAAATTGGCACGAAACAGCCATCAACGCTGCAAAACAAGCGTTAAACTGGTGGGAAGAAACAGTGGGTGAATATCCATATCCCCAGCTCACAATTTGTGAGGGTGTTGTGGATGGTGGGATGGAATATCCCATGCTCACCACATTGGGACATTTTGACTTAATTTTGTTAGCCCATGAAATCGGGCACATGTATTTTTACGGTGCATTAGCAAACAATGAACAGAAAGAGGGATGGCTCGACGAAGGAATTGTCACTTTCCACACAGATTTGTTTAAGGAGACAACCTACTCACAACTTCAAGACACTTTGATGCCACAGGTGAGTATAACCAAACTGAGAAATCAATTTCTTCCTTTTTCACGATACAAAGACGTACAACTCAACTCGCTTTATTATTATTTTTACAGCGGTTTTGAAAAACCTTTAGCCACACCATGTTATAAATTAAAAAATCCGTATCTTTATAGCTACAATATTTATGTCAAATCTACCAAATTCTTTTCGTTACTGGATTATATTGTCGGAAGGGATACTTACTTTGACATATTAAGAACATTCTATAAACGTCACAAATTTCGCCATGTCAATGTAGAGTCTCTCAGAAAAATTGTCAATGAAGTCGCCCAACAGGATTTGAATTTTTTCTTTGATCAGTGGGTGTACCATACGCCAAAGGTTGATTATAGTTTGTCCGCCCTCAATTCAAAAAAGACCAATCAATCTTACAAAACAGAGATCATTATCGACCGAATTGGGGATGGCATGATTCCCTTTGAGACTGAAATCAGATGCAGCTCGGGAGAAAAAATAGTTAAAAAATTGGATGGCAAAAAACAGCAACATTCATTTTCTGTTCTGACGGAATCTAAAGTAAAAGATGTGATCATCGACCCAAGAGATATCATATTGGATCAGAACAGGCTAAATAACAGCAAACTCAAAGTCAAACCGTTTCTTTATCCTGATTTTCCCACCATGTACTATCTGCCACGTGATCATTACTCGCTTTTTCTGTGGCCACAAAGCTGGTACAATGACATTGACGGCTTGAAGTTAGGACTAAAAATATTAGGAAGTTATTTAAACAGATATTATATATTTCGAAACGATGTATGGTACAATTTTAAAAGCGAAAATTTTGATTTTAAAATCGGTTATTCCATGCCCCTGGAAAAAATTAGCAGAAATTTATGGCAACATTTACAAGTCATCAATGTGGAAGGACGGCGATTGATAAATGCAAACTTCAATTATAATGTCATTTCCTCTTTTGCCCAACAACCGACTCACAATTTCAGGATAGGGGTGATCAGTGCGAAGGTCACTGACAATCGATATATTTATCGCAAAGTAACTGTGAATGATGATACAAAAAAAATATCTGAGTGGGAACAGGGTGAGCTGAACAAATTTTATTTTCAATACACGTTAAATCGCGACAAAAACTCATTCCCCCTTAAGCTCGAGTTTCAGCTTCACTCCGCAAATAAAAAATTCAAAAGCAAATTTGAATACACGCGTCTCTCGTTGGAACTGAATAAATCAGTAATGTGCATGTGGCAAAATTTATGTCTTGAGATCAGAAGCTTTGGAGGTATGTTCCTACCGGAAAGTAATGCTGCACCTGTTCAGGATCGGTTCTGGGTTGCGGAAGCCGATCCAATAGAACGCTACAAACACGTTTATCTGCGCTCACCCGGGGCATTGCCTGTTTGGTTTAAAAATCATTTTCCTGGTGATGGGAACTTGAGAGGTTATCTTTACAAACTCGATGATGATACCAATCCGCTAACTGCCCAGCGGATTCTTTCCGCCAATTTGGATATCTTCCAGCAAAATATCCATAAAATAATTCCCAAAATTAGAAAGCTGAAAAATATTGGTATTGACTTTTACATTTTCTTTGATGGCGGCTGGATTTATTCCATGAACAAAGAAACAAACACCCTGTTTGATGCGGGTATGGGATTTCAATTCAAAAAGAGAATTATTGGTAAACTGAGAACGCTCAAGGTAGGGTTTCCGCTTTGGCTGAGTCAGCCTGATTTTAATAAATCAAACCAATCCGAATCCAACTGGAAGTTCCGTTGGTTTATTAGTCTTCAATAATCCGGTCTCGCTTTGAACAGATATGATAAATATAAAATGCGCGATAACGCCCAAATTATTATGTTCAGAAAAATTTTTGTTGGTAGGTTTACCTTGGATAGAGCTTATGTTTCAATTGTTTTTTTAGCATTTCCCGCGCCCGGAAGATCCTCGCTTTAACCGTACCTAAAGGAATATTCATAATCTGACTGATCTCTTCGTAAGACTTATCTTCCTTATGACGAAGCACAATCGGTGTTCGGTATTTTGGCGGGAGACATTCGATGGCATCATCGATGATTTTATCTTTTTCTTTTGACAGCAAGGATTTATCAGGCCTGTACGTCCCATCAGAAAATTCTCTTTTAATATCACCATTTTTCATGGTGATCGGTTTATCGATGGACAAGGTCTTCAATTTCTTTTTACGGAAATGATCGATACAATTGTTGATCGCGATTCGATAAAGCCAGGTTGAAAACGCATAATCATCATTAAATGATGCCAATGAGGAAAATGCCTTGATAAAAGCTTCCTGCACCAGGTCTTCTGTCTCGATCTTATTCCGCACCATCCGGTAAAGCAAATTATAAAGCGGAGCGCGATATTTCTTTAAAATTTCTGCATAAGCCTGTTGCTCACCATCCAGTGCCCGTTTAATTAATTCGATGTCAGGTTTTACTTCCGGCATTATCTTTACAAAATCATCTCGTTCACAATTTTTATTTAAATTTTAAGTTACGCCAATTTTTTTAAACAATCAAGGAGAAAATAGTTGAATATGAAAAAAAATAATCTTATTTTATAGGTTCAGATTAAATAAATAACAGATTTGAAAATTTTAATATAGAATTGCTTGTGACTGGTTCTAAAGTGAAAAAATTTTTCTGGTATCAATTTCCGCTGATATTATGGTTATGTGCTATTTTCATTCAATCATCAATTCCGAGCTTATCCGCGCCGGATTTTGGGTTTGAATTGCAGGATAAAGTTGCCCATGCAATTGAGTATGCCATTTTAGCCGTATTATTGATGCGCTCCTTATCGCACTTTGAAAATAAATATGTTCGGGAAAAAGCTGCATTATTAACTTTTCTCATCGGGAGCTTTTATGCTGTGTTTGATGAAGTGCACCAATTTTTTGTGCCAGGGCGACATGCTGATGCTTTTGACGTAATGGCGGATATTATCGGAGTAGGTTTAGTGGTGATATTTTATTCCATTCACCAAAAAAGTAAATTTAAATTCGAATAATAATTTGGTTTAAAAGTGTTAGCCTGAAATTATCGGTTTCTTTTCAGAGGTTCATGAGGAATTTGTTGGCAATATTGACTGTGATGAGTTTCCAATTTCGCGCGAATTGTGGATTCTTTGGTCAAGGAAATAGATTTCAAAATACTGAACAACAAAATTAGAACAAATACGATGAGCACGGACAAGGGAGTAAATACCTTATAAAAGAAACCAGGCATCCGAAATGGGGGACGCCAGAAGATAATGATTATTGCAAGCAGAATAATGATTAAACTTGACATTTTTCATATTCCCTGTTTTGGTTTAGTTTGTTGCATCATTTATTAAGACACTCAGATTATGTAAAAGGTTGCCATTATCTAAAAAATTTGGAGAAAATATGAATAAGAAATATTTTACTATAGGCATTATTGTTTTTACTATTTTTATCCTTCAGACGACTTCAGCATTCAGTTGGAGTTCGTTCGTACTGCCGCGTTTTATCGGCGGCGTTTCAGCCGGCTATTTTCGGATTTCATTGGATGATTACAACGAAGTTTATTCAAGCCGCTGGAATGAAACATACGGCGCTCATTTTAATGTGCGTTTCTATAAAAGTACTTTCGTGACAATCCAATACTCACAGTATCAGAATGATAATATCCGCCAATCCATTCAGATGAGCCATAATATTCCAAATAATGCAAAATGGGATCAGAAAATATATAATATTGGTATCCGCTGGTATTCGGATTCTCTGGGTAAATGGAACTTTTACTCCGGTTTCGGTCTCACATTTATCGATATCAGCGAACCCGAAGGTATCAGCGTTTTCGAGAATGTGACCGCCGATGATAATGACGGCAGTGGTTTTTTTATTGAATTGGGTTTTGAATACATTGTTCTGCCGCATGTTTCGGTGGGTTTTGAATTTGAAGCCTCATCAGCCGGGGAAGGCGGCACGCCCGGTTTTGTGGGACACAGTATTGGCGGGTACACGTTTCAATTGGGGACAAGTTTTCATTTCTAATATCAGATGATAGTGGTTAAAATTAAAATAGAATAGAATTTTTATGAATACAGATCAGATTTTAAAAAAAATTGGGCAAATTGCCGATCGTGAACACACTGAAGTCTGGGCTGTGGGCGGATTTGTCAGGGATAAAATGTTAGAAAAAACGGGCAAAGATATTGACTTCGCTGTAGTTGGGGACGGTCCGGATTTTGCCAGAAAGATAGCCAAAGAATTTAAAAAAAAGAACATTGTGGTGTTCGAAAAATTTGGCACAGCAATGATTCACTATCAGGATCATAAACTTGAGTTTGTCGGCACAAGAAAAGAAGTCTATCAGGAAAATTCTCGTAAACCGGAGGTAGCATACACCGATCTCGACGAGGATTTACTGCGACGAGATTTTACTATCAATGCGATGGCTTTGGGGGTCAATCGTTCAAATTTTGGAAAAATTTATGATCCGCTGAAAGGACAGGACGACTTAGATAACAAAATAATTCGCACGCCTCTGGACCCGGTCGTAACGTTCAAAGACGATCCGCTCAGAATTATGCGGGCAGTTCGCTTTGCCACCCAGTTAAAATTTAAAATCGAATCGTCCACTTTTGACGCTTTAAAAAAAATGTCCCAGCGATTGGAGATTATTTCTCAGGAGAGGATAACCGAAGAATTGATGAAAATTTTGGATTGTGAACAGCCGTCGCTCGGTTTTAAACTTTTAGATCAGATCGACGCTCTGCCATTGATTTTACCGGAATTAGTTGCCATGAAAGGTGTAGAGCAGCGTCAGGGTTATCATCATAAGGACGTGTTCCAGCACACGCTGATGGTCGTGGATAATGTGGCTGAAGTGACCGGTAAACGTGAGCTGAGACTCACGGCACTGGTCCACGATGTGGGAAAACCAGTGACCAAAAAATTTGTGGAAGGTGTTGGCTGGACCTTCCACGGGCATGATGAGATTGGGGCTCGCATGCTTCCCAAAATTTTCCAAAGGCTGAAACTACCCAATGACATGCTGAAATATGCCCAAAAATTGACCCGCCTTCATTTGCGTCCGATCAGTTTGTCCGAAGAAGATGTGACCGATTCAGCGATTCGGAGGCTGATCGTTCAGTCAGGGGATGAAACTGATGATTTATTGTTACTATGCCGAGCAGATATTACGTCCCAAAACCCTGCCCGGGTGAAAAAACATCTGGCAAACTTCGACCGGGTTGTCGAACGTATCAAACAGGTGGAAGAAAAGGATAAAATGCGCTCCTTCCAGTCTCCGGTGCGCGGTGATGTGATTATGGACGTGTGTGATCTCAAACCGGGACCGAAGGTTGGGAAGCTGAAGAAAATGATCGAAGAGGCAATTCTGGACGGGATCATTCCCAACGAATATGAAGCCGCTTATGAATATTTACTGAAAATTAAAGATCAGGTTTTGAAGTAGAATATCCAGGATTCGGAAAATAAGAATGCACGTTTTTATCACCGGCATTAATGGCTTCATCGGCTCCAATTTAGCTCGTTATTTGCTCATCAAAAATTGTCAGGTATCGGGTTCAGTCAGACAGACCAGTGATTTCCAATTTATTCGAAATCTGCCAATCACCCTCTTTACCGGAAGTTTATTTGATCAGAGATTCTGGAATACCTGTTTTCGAAAAGTGGACATTGTATTTCACGCGGCTGGATTCGCTTCCGATTGGGGCAAAAAGCACGATTTTTTAAACATCAATTTCAAGGCAACGAAGCATATTGCCCGCTGTGCATTTGAAGCCGGTATAAGGCGATTCATCTTTGTGAGCACAACTGCTGTTTACGGTTTTTCCGGATATCGGAATGAAAACGAGAAATTCCCCCGGCCGTGCAAAAATTTTAGTTACGCTATCGCTAAAAAGCTCGCGGAAGATTGGCTGCTAAATTTCTCCGGTCGAACCGGTTTGCCCGTAACAATTATTCAGCCTTCCAATGTCTTTGGTCCTTTTGACCGAACCTTCTTTCTGAAATTTGCTCCGCTATTGGAAAAAAGAATTATTCCATTGATTGACAACGGGAAGGCATTTACCTGCCCAGTTTACGTGGAAAATTTAACCGATGCGTTGTGGCTGGCAGCAACACATCCGAAAGCGGTTGGCGAGAAATTTATTATTTCCGATGGATTAAATATTTCCTGGCGGCAATTCATTGATGCAATTTGTGAAGAGATGGGAGTCCAACTAAAATATCTATCGCTGGATTTTGAAATCGCCTCCGGATTGGCGACGGTGATGGCAAATTTTTACCGTCTATTTCGGATAAAAACCGCACCGCCAATTACCCGCTATCGGATTTTTAATTAT
>CAYYMH010000019.1:0-24635 GCA_964472785.1 uncultured Cytophagia bacterium
ATATATTAAAAGTCTTAATTTTTAAAACTTGATATCGGGACTTATAACGTTAATGTTCAGCAACGAAATCTCGAAGACACAAATAAAAGCAGAGAAGACTGTTCGAATATTTTTAGAGATGTATTTCTTTGTGTAACTTTGAGTTTTGGCGTCTTTGTGGCAAAGAAAATGCGCTGAATAGCTACCTTATAACTAATTTAACCTATGATAAACCAAGAGATTGCAGATATATTTTCTCAAATTGCTGATATGCTCGAGCTGAAAGGGGAGAACGTTTTTAAAATAAATGCATTTCGAAAAGCAATCCGGGTGTTGAAAGACTTGCAAAAGGATTTAGATGAAATTCGTAATGATGGCGGATTATCCAAATTACCGGGCATCGGCGATGCATTTGTTAAAAAAATCGAAGAGTATTTGGACAATGGTCAGATCAAAAAATATGAGGAGTTGAAAAAAGAAATCCCTGCTGGTTTGCTGGAACTGCTCAACATTCAGCATTTAGGTCCGAAGACTTTGGCGCTGATCCACAGAGAACTGAGTGTGAACAATCTGGCGGATTTAGCAAAGGTTATTGATAATGGACAAATGGCAAAGTTACCCGGATTGGGTGAAAAGAAAACCGCAAATATTGCCAGCAGTTTAAAATTTTACACATCGGCCCAGGACAGAATGCCGCTGGGCACTGCCATGCCCATTGCTGAAGAAATCATCGCTTACCTCCGGGAGAAAGCGGATATTCAGAATATTTCTTTTGCCGGTTCACTGCGGCGTATGAAAGAGACGGCGGGTGACATTGATATTTTGGTCTCGACTGAAGCGAATAAAAAAATTACTGAGACATTCGTTTCAATGCCAATGATCAAGGATGTGATAGCCAAGGGTACCACAAAGACAAGTGTCCGCCTAAAGTCCAACATTCAGGTTGATCTGCGTGTGGTTGATGATGTTGTGTTTGGCTCCGCCTTACAATACTTTACTGGTTCGCAGGCTCATAATGTGAAGCTGCGCGGTCTGGCGAAGAAAAAGTCGCTGAAAATAAACGAGTACGGTATTTTTAAGAACGATAAAAAAATCGGAGGTCAGAGCGAGGAAGATATTTATCAGCAGCTTGGCTTGAGTTTTGTTCCGCCCGAAATGCGCGAAGATAGGGGAGAGGTCGAATCAGCTGCAGAGGGCACACTTCCGCAGCTCGTTGAATTCGGAGATATTCGGGGTGAATTACATGTGCATTCCAACTACAGTGATGGCCATTCCACAATTAAAGAAATGGCGGAAAAAGCTCAAAAAATGGGCTACTCATATCTGGCAATTTGTGATCATTCCAAATCAGCCAATTACGCAAATGGACTATCTGTCGAAAGACTGAAACAGCAAATGGACGAAATTGATGAGCTGAATCAACAATTTAACAATTTCATAATTTTAAAGGGCACCGAGGTTGACATTCTTTCGGACGGGGGTCTGGATTATCCGGATGATGTACTGGAAAAATTGGACATTGTGGTCGCATCGATCCACAGTGGATTTAAACAAAATCCGACTCAGCGATTACTGAAAGCAATGGACAATCCGTATGTTGATTTTATTGGTCATCCGAGTGGTAGATTGATCAATGTCAGGAAAGCTTATGAAGTTGATTTAGATGCCCTATTCGAAAAAGCCGATAATAAGAATATTGCTATTGAAATGAACAGTCATCCATCGCGATTGGATTTGAACGATATGAATGCGAAAAAAGCGGCTGACATGGGGGTTAAACTTGTCATCAACACGGATGCGCACAGCACAGAGAATTTAGATTACATAAAGTATGGCATCGGCACTGCCCGACGCGCCTGGCTGACCAAAGAGAATTTATTGAACTGTCTTTCCTATCAGCATATTCTGGAATGGAAGAAAAAGAGGATTGAAAATTTTGAAAATGATTAAAAAACATCGAATAATATTGAGCCTGTTTTTACTCGGATTATTGACTTTGTGTGATGTTTCCAATGCCACAGCTGATTTTGAGGCAAGAGGTAAAAACGGCATGGTTGTGACATCTGAAAAGTTAGCTTCCGAAGTTGGCATTCAGATATTGAAACAAGGAGGAAACGCAGTTGACGCGGCTGTTGCTGTAGGTTTTGCACTTGCAGTCACATATCCAACTGCTGGCAACATCGGCGGCGGCGGATTTATGGTTATTCTCTTTCCGGATGGTGAATCGACAACCGTTGATTTTCGTGAAAAAGCGCCGATCAGGGCAACTGCAGAGATGTATTTGGATGAACAGGGGGACATTATTCCGGGTAAAAGTGTCCGGGGATACCTTGCCTGCGGAGTTCCGGGATCAGTCGCCGGACTTGTCATGACATTGGAAAAATACGGAACAATGAAACTGAAAACCGTGATGGAACCCGCATTAAAATTGGCTAAACAAGGGTTTCCCGTTTCGCATTCACTGCATCAGGATTTTAAGCGATTGAAAAGTACATTTCAAAAATATCCTTCATCTGCCAAAGTTTTTTTAAAGGAAACCGGTGAAATTTATCAGGAAGGAGAAATTTTCCGACAGCCCGATCTGTACAAGACACTGAAATTAATTTCCGAACAGGGTGCTGCCGGATTTTATCAGGGTAAAGTTGCAAACCTCATCGTTCGCGATATGCAAAGAAATGGCGGTTTAATTCGTCATGACGACTTGGAAAAATATCAAGAAATCGAGCGCCCACCGGTTAAAGGTAATTATCGGGGATATCAGATTGTCGGCATGGGACCGCCATCTTCGGGTGGAATTGCGCTTATTCAATCGTTGAATCTATTGCAGCATTTTGACCTTTCGATTTACAGCTATCACTCGTCCCGATACATTCATTTGCTGTCTGAAATTTTGCGCCATGTTTTTGCACTGCGGGCACACTATCTGGGCGACACTGATTTCGTTGATGTTCCTGTGGAAACCTTTTTATCGAAAGAATACGCTGAACAAGTATTAAAGCAAATCGATTTGAATCGAGCATTACCTTCGGATAGTCTGCAATTTTTGAATCCGTTCCGATTCGAGGGAGACCATACCACACACTACAACGTTGTCGATAAAAATCAAATGGTAGTGGCTGTGACTACGACGATCAATTCTGGCTACGGATCGAAAGCTGTCGTGGACGGCGCCGGTTTTTTGTTGAATAATGAAATGGATGACTTTGCCACAAAAATTGGAAATCCTAATATTTATGGTTTGATTGAATTCAAGGCGAACCGTATTGAGCCGGAAAAACGAATGCTTTCCTCGATGTCGCCGACTATTGTTACCAAAGATGGGAAATTGGTTTTAGCTGTCGGTGCAATGGGCGGTCCGAAAATTATTACTGCTACGTTGCAGACGATTATTAATGTGATTGACTTTAATATGCCTCTTTTCGAAGCAATCGCTTCACCGCGCATTCACCACCAATGGAAGCCCGATAAAATTTATGTTGAGCGTTTAAGATTTCCGAATGATGTGATTGTTAATTTAAAAAATTTGGGACATGAATACAATAAAATGGGATTTTCATCCGAGGTTACAGCAATAAAATTCGATTTGAATGCCCATGCTTTCATCGGTTCTGTTGATTTTCGCTGGCACGGTCATGCTGCTGGTTATTGATTTACGGTTTTATTTAAAATATGGTGACGTTATTGAAGAATAAAGGAAAAAAATTTGGTGTTATCATCCCCCTGCTGATTTTGATAGTCGTTGCGGGTTATTTTGTCCTCGGAAAAATATTCATCCCGCAACCAGTGGACAGCGATGTGGAACCCATTGATATTAAAATTAAACCCGGTTTGTCGATGTCTGCAATTGCGGACACCCTTGATAAAAATGAATTAATCAAAAATGCGAGTGACTTTATTTTGGCATGCAAATTATTTGGCAAGGCAGATCAATTAAAAGCCGGCTTTTATAAAATAAATCCAGGCAGTTCGGTTTACCAAATAATGAATATCATTGTTTCAGGTAAAACAGCGCATATTCGAGTGGTCATTCCCGAGGGATTGACATCATATCAAATAGCATCCATTTTGGAGCAGAAAGTTGATTTGGATTCTGTCAAATTCATTGAGCTGGTGAGAGATCCTGAACTAATCTCACAATTTAATGTCAAGTCAAATTCACTGGAAGGGTATTTATTTCCCGACACATATCATCTGCACTGGAGCATTTCAGAACGGGAAGCCATAAAAATATTATTAACTGAATTCAACCAAAACTTTTCAGATTCATTAAAAAATGCTGTGAGAGAAAAAGGCTGGTCTGTCCATCAAATTTTAACTTTGGCGTCCATTATAGAGGGTGAAGCTGTTATCGATTCAGAACGTGCAATTATAGCTGCTGTTTATCATAATCGATTAAAGCGGGGAATGCTGCTTCAGGCAGATCCGACAATACAATACATTATTCTTGATCCACCACGTCGATTACTCAACAAGGATTTGGAAATAGATTCTCCGTATAATACGTACCGTTATCCGGGGCTTCCTCCCGGTCCGGTTAATAATCCGGGATTGGCATCGATTATTGCAGCAATCTATCCGGCAGATGTGGATTACTTATATTTTGTTGCAAGGGGAGATGGTTCACACAATTTTAGTAAAACACTTAGTCAACATCTCAAAGCAAAAGCGGAATTCGATAAGTACAGACGAATGATAAAACGACAAGAGAGGAAAAATGACAAATAGCAGCAAACAAACATCTCTGTTACGCAATTTAAATTCAGTACAAAAGCAAGCCGTCACGCAAATAGATGGCCCAAATCTAATTTTGGCAGGCGCAGGCAGCGGAAAGACACGTGTCCTAACTCATAAAATTGCCTATTTGATTGCAAAAGCGAACATCAAACCGCAAAATATACTGGCAGTCACTTTTACTAATAAAGCAGCGAACGAGATGAAGTCACGTGTGGCTAAGCTTTTAAATAATCAGGTAAAGGGTATGTGGATTGGCACATTTCATTCGAATTTTGCCAGAATCTTGAGGAAAAATTCTGATAAATTAGGATTTACAAGCGCCTTTAGCATTTATGATGAATCAGATCAACTTGCAGTAATCAAAACAGTAATCCATGATTTGAATTATCACCTTGACAAATCAATTTCACCAAAAGCTATTCAGTCAAAAATTAAATTAATAAAAAATTCCGGTATCGATTTTAATCAATTGCATAATTACCACTCTAACAATCAATTAGACAATATTAAAAATATCTATCAACATTATAATCTACGAATGCAACAGAATAATGCAATGGATTTTGAAGATCTGCTGTTAAAATCAATTGAATTGTTTAGGCTATTCAATTCTGTATTAGTGTATTACCAAAATCAATTCAATTATATATTAGTAGATGAATTTCAGGATACGAACAGGCTGCAATACGAGTTAATAAAATTATTGTCTGCAAAACAAAAAAATATCTCTGTCGTTGGTGACGATGATCAGTCGATTTATCGGTGGAGGGGAGCTGACATTCGAAACATACTGGATTTTGAAAAAGATTTTCCAAATTGCCACATATTTAGACTTGAGCAGAATTACCGGTCAACTTCAAACATCCTCAGAATTGCACATTCGATTATTTCACATAACAATAATCGAATGAAAAAGGAGCTCTGGACTCAACAAGAAAACGGCCCTAAAATAACTCTTAAAATAGCGAACACATCTGCTGATGAAGCGAATTTTATTGTTAATACAATTATTGATGAATCACATAAACATCAGCGCAATTTTTCCGATTTTGCAGTGCTTTACAGAATTAATGCTCAATCCCGTGCAATTGAGGATGTTTTTAAAAATAATAACATTCCTTATGTTATTGTCGGCGGTATTCGTTTCTATGAACGCAAGGAAATCAAAGACGTGTTAGCATATTTGAGGGTGTTAATTAATCCGGATGATAGCATTAGCCTGAAGCGTATCATCAATTATCCGACCAGAGGAATTGGTCAAACAAGCATTGAGCAGATTGATAATTACAGTTACAAAAAAAATCTGACTTTTTATCAGTCAATTCAGCAGATCGACAAAATAGAAACAATTTCTTTGAAAAGACAAGCTACAATCAAAGACTTTTATCAATTGATTGAAAAATATCGAAAACTAAAAGCAACGCTTCCCATTGGGGAATTGATTACGACACTGGTTGAAAAGTTGGGCATTTTTAGAATGTTAAAAGAAGAAGGAACGCCCACTTCACTGAGTAAAATTGAAAATATCCGGGAACTCATATTCAGTATCAATGAGTTTATTAAACAGAATCCGAGTATGAGTTTGGAACATTATCTGGAAAATGTTGCGTTGGTATCAGATGTTGACAACTGGGATAAAACAGCTAATGCGGTCTCTTTATTAACTTTGCACAGTGCCAAAGGATTAGAGTTTCCAGTCGTATTTATCTCCGGACTTGAAGAGGGGCTATTTCCTCTTTCACGACAAATGGCAAACGAGGAGGATCTGGAGGAGGAAAGAAGGTTGTTTTATGTAGGAGCAACACGAGCTCAACAAAAATTGTATATTTCGGCAGCAAAATTCCGCCAGAGATATGGCAACAATACCAACAGCGCTGTATCCAGATTTATTAATGAAGTTGATCATGATGTGTTGGAAATAGATAAAACAGCAGACACATGGCACGCCAACTCGCGGACTAATCGACCGAAAAAGAGGGTTATTAGTTTTAATGATCAAAATTCGGATAAAAAGAAATTGGAACCAGGGATTTTAATTAAGCATCCGAGGTTTGGATTCGGCGTGATTCGAAAAATTGACGGAGAAAAAAGCAACCCTAAAGCCTATATTATTTTCGAAGAGTTAGGTGAAAAAAAAATTCTACTGAATTATACTAATTTGGAGATCATATCATGAATTTTCGTTTAAAATATATATTTTTAATGATTCTATTAATTTTTTCAGTAACAAAAGGAGATGCTCAAAATGAGAATGATGGGACTTCCTTTGTTTATGCCCAAAAATTATACAATGACGGCATGTATGAGCTGGCTGCTGAACAATTTCACCAATTTGCAGAACAAAATGAGAATAGCCCCCAAGCATCACAAGCTATCTTGATGTCCGGGAAAAGTTATTTTGCAGTAAGCGAATTTCTAAAGTCAAAAAAGGAATTTGTTTATCTGATAGTAAAATTTCCGGAGTCTGAATTTGCTGCTGAAGCGCAGTTTCTTCTTGCAAAGTGCTTCATGGAAATGAATGAATTACATTCTGCTGCAAAGACATATCGGCAGGTAGCCATTTTTTATCCTAAAAGCAAGTTTGCTGATGAATCGTTATTTAAATCAGCGCAAATGTTTAAAAAAGCCGGAGATTCAGAAAAAGCAAACGAGGTGTTGTATGAGATATTGCAAACCCATCTGACTAATCCTTTTTACCATGAAGCGCGTCTTTTACTGGCGGACATATATTTTGAAACAGGGAAATATGATCAATCAGAAGCTCAATTAAACAGATTGTTAGGGGACACGGAGAAGGGTGTTATTAATGCAAAGGGATTACTTCAGAAAGCTAAATTACATCTTGAAATTGAACGGTTGCAAGAAGCAGAAAATTTGTATCAGAATTTAATTTCATCCTATCAAAATCAGTCAAATAATCGAGAAATTGGTGACATACTAAATCAAGCTTATCTCAACTTAAGTAGAATTTATAACAAGAAAGGATTATTTGATTTAGCAATTCAGAATTTAGAAAGAATATCAAATTATATGCAAAATAAACTTGTCCTTTATCAAATTGGTGAAATTTACTTTAACGGGGGTAATTATTCATCCGCAATAAAAGTTTTAAATCAAATATTTGATGTAGTGCATTCAGATTCAATATTATTAGCCAAAACTCATTTTAAATTAGGCGAATGTTATGGGAAACTAAAAGATTTTAGTCGTTCTAATTATGAATTTGAGCAAGTGATAATTTCATGCGAAACTGGAACGGATAATGAAATCATACAGCTTTGTGAAAAATCATACATAAATATTAGCGAGAACTATTCAAAACTAAAAAATGCACAACAGTCTATTCGATATTTAAATAAGTTGTTGGATATTATTGATTCAAGTTATAAAAAAGAAATAATCGAATACAAAATCGTCTCATTTTATGAACATGAGATCGGAAATGTGACGCGTGCCATTCAGGGATATTATGATTTTATGGACCGTTACCCGAAAAGTCGAAATATTGATGATGCTCAATTGGCAGTGGGACGCTGTTTTGAGAAGAAAAAAGATTATCAGCAGGCAATTATTGAATATCAAAATTTAATGAATTACTATCAGGCAAGTGAATTTTATCCTTTAGCTCAATCAAGAATTGAATACATCGAAAATCATTTGTTAGTAAAGCAAAATGCAATTCATGAACTGGGAAAATTATTACAGCAGTCACTTATTAGCGATTATGAAGTTACACCAATAAAAATAGGGTTATTCTATTTTGACGAATTGAAAGATTACCGGTCTGCAGCAAACCTGCTGAAAGATGCTTATCTCAAGAAAGAATCTTACCCCAAGTTGGATATCTTAAAATTAATTTATTATCTGGGACGTTCATATCAAATGATAGCTGATAAAATGGCTGTTGAAAACTATTTAAAACAATCAGTTATCGACAGCGCTGTCCAGTATTTTGATATGGTAATCAATAACGCGTCGGATGTAAAATTGTCTGAAGATGCAGCATTTTATCGAACAAACACCCTGAAAATAAATGCTGCTTACAATAGAAGCGATTCCAGTCGCTCACTCTATAAAGATGCACTTAACCAATTTCGCTATAAATATCCGAATAGCGAATATCTGGACATTATTAATTTAAAATTAGCTAAACTTATCCTGCAAAAAGATGTTGAGACAGCAGTCGATAGTTTTGATGTCATTAATTGCTGTAATTTTGTTTTGGAAAAAAGTGATGATCCTTTATTAAAAGCTGAAGCCCAATTTTACAAGGCGCAGTTGTACGATAAAATGGGATATGATTCAAAGGTTTTTGATGTGCTTGAAAATTTATTGGATCAGTTTAGCAATTCTCACCACAGTTGTGAAGCATATTGGATGTTAGCACGCATCTCAGAAAAAATGGGTAACTTTAAAAATGCAGAAAAATATTTGAAGCGAATTATGATAAATTATTTTTATACCCAACGTGCTGAAGAAGCTACCATAAAAATAGGTCAAATTTTGAAAACTGAAAAAAAATCATCGGAAGCAATTAATTATTATAAACAAATTTTGGATAAATATTATCAGATAAATTCCATTCAAGTAGAGGATACAGATCAGTTAATTTATGAAAATGCATTAATTGAGATTGGAAAACTTACACAGATTAAGGGACTTACGGAAAATGCAATAGATTATTATCGGATGTATTTAGACCAGTTTCCTCGAGGGCAATATGCTGATGAGGCGCTGTATTCGTTAGGCACACTTTTTTCTTTGCCTCCTAAAAATCATCCGGATCAGGCAATTAGTTATTTGAAACAATTAAAGAGTGACCATAATGCAAGCGAATATATAGACAGTACATTGATAAAATTGGGAGATTTATATTTTATTAAAAATGATTATGCGAATGCAAATGATTTTTATAATGAATTTATTAATAAAGGTCATCCAAATTTAAGTAAAACATATTCGATCTCGCAAATTGTAATCGGTCTTTACAAGATGGGAGAGATAGCAAAAGGGGATCAAGCCCTGAAAAATTTTAAAGATCGATTCAATTATGATGATCAATTACAAGCGAAAATAAAACTTGAGAAAGGGAATTATTATTTAAAAAACAAAGATTTCAAGAAAGCCGAAAAAATCTTTAAGGAAGTTAGTTCAAGTTTCAAAGAGACAAACGTTGGAATTAAGGCAAGCTTTTTTCTCGGAAAGCTCTATTTTACATTGAATAAAGATGATGAAGCATTGCAAATTTTAACAAAGATTGTTGAAAAATTCCCTGAAAATGAGATTATACCTCAAATTTACATTTCGCTTGGCAATTTTTATTATTTACAGGCGAAACAAATTCAGAGCGCACTGTTAGCTTATAAAAAGGCGACCGAAGTCGATAAAATTGATCAAGCAACGTTAAAATTGGGAATGAATAATCTGATTAAGTGCTACACGGATTTGGGAATGGAAGCGCAGGCTTTGCCGTTAATTAATGAATACGTTGAAAAATTTCCAACCGCTGAAGATGTATTTGAAAAGAGAATTTTGATGGGTATCATTTATTATAAATTGAAAGAATATGATTACGCAATTGAATATTTAACAAAATTAAAGCGGGAAGCTGATATCGAAAATGAACCGAGAATCCAATATTGGATTGGTGAATGTTATTTTGGTAAAGGTCAATTTAAACAATCTGTTAGCGAATACTTAAAAGTTGCTTATCTGTCCAGACCGACAAAATTAAATTGGGGAGTAACCGCTCAATATAAAGCAGGAATTGCATATATGAAGGCGGATGAATATGAAAATGCGCGAAATATCTTTAAAAAAATTGTTACAGAACAGGGTGGAGAAAGTGTTTTTGGGAAACCAGCCAAAGAAAAAATAGATGAAATAAATACAATTATTGCCAATGTAAATTTTGATAGGTAACAAAAATGGAATTTGATCATAACGATCGAGTAGGATTTGAAAAAAAATATTTCGATAATAATTTCATCAATGAAGTCCTTCATGAGGCTCGGAATTTAGTTCAATTTGCTCTTGAGGAAGATTTAGGCACACTGGGTGATGTAAGCACTGATTCAGTTGTTGACTGCAATGAAACAGGTAAAGCAAAAATTTATGCGAAACAACAAGGGGTGTTTTCAGGAGGATTTTTTATTTATGAGGTTTTTAAAACATTGGATCCTAATATTTGTGTATCAGTTTATGTTAAAGAAGGTGAACATATAAGTAATGCCAAAGTTATTGCTGAAATCAAAGGTAAAATTTCAACCATTCTCAAAGGAGAAAGAACTGCGCTAAATTTCATATCAAGAATGAGCGGGATTTCGACTTATACGAACAAATTTGTTCAAATTGCTCAAAAATATAATATTCAAGTGTTAGACACCAGAAAAACGATCCCTGGTTGGCGTTATTTGGATAAATATGGAGTTAGATTAGGAGGCGCTTTTAATCATCGTATCGGGCTGTTTGATATGGTGATGTTGAAGGACAATCATATTTCGACTGCAGGTGGTATTGTTCCGGCAATTAGAAAGTGTAAACAGTATTTAAAAGAAAATAGTTTGTTACTAAAGATAGAAGTTGAAACCAAAAACATGATTGAAGTTACGGAAGCAAACAAGGAAGGTGTTGACCGTATTATGCTTGACAATATGAATGTGGCTGAAATTAAACAAGCTGTGAACATAATTAATGGAAAAACGGAAATTGAGATTTCTGGGGGTGTTGATTTAGATAATTTTGAACAATTGGCTTCAACAGGCGTAGATTTTATATCGGTCGGTCGTATCACGCATTCTGCAGCAGCTTTTGATTTTTCAATGCTGATGGAAATATATTGATAAAAAATTGCTATATTTTACAATAAAGTTTACATAATATCTATTATGCGTCAATTCAAATTTGATAAAAATAGACAATTTTTACTTTGAAAAGCCTTCTTTTTTAATAAGCCTTTCTTTTAATTGTTCTGCTTTATATTTTAATGGTGTCTTCATTTCTATTTTTAATATTTCTTCGACATATCCGAGTGCATTATCTATCTCATCATTTTTCTCAAGCGCTAATGCTAAATAGTACTTTGTAAGTAGATTGTTATTATTTAATTTCAATGAATGATCAAGCATAATAATTGCCTCATTCACATTATTAAGCGACAATAGTGCCTTTCCCCAAATACAGTACAACACACTATCTGTTTTTCCAAGTTCTTTAGCTTTAGCCGCCGCAGCGATTACTTTCTCGTATTGTTTCATTTTATCAAAAATAATGACTAAGCTTTTAAAATAAAGCCCTTTTTGTGGAGATAATTTTGCAGCTCGCTTAAAAGAGTCACCAGCAGATTCTATCTCTCCTAAACGGAGCAGAGATTCACCGAGAGCATACCAAACGTAATCATCGTCTTGTTTTTTTGAAAGATAGCTTTTATACATTTGCACGGCCTTATCAAAATGCCCAGCTAAATAGCACCGATAACCCTCAGAATAATATTCGTCAATGTTCTCATAAGAAACCTGATCCGGCTGATCAATGCCGATATCTTCATGTTTATTAGCGGTAATTAGCGATTTCTTGGCATAATTGGCTAAATTACCTTTTTTATCATATTTAATAACCTGTTTATAATAATAATTTGCTTTTTCTGTGTTACCGCTACTTGCATAGATTTTAGCTATCCCCATATATGCTCTTGGTTCGTTCGGGGATAGTTCAATCACCCTCTCAAACATCTTCAAACCATTTTTATAATCTCTTAAAACGCTGTTTACAGTCCCCAAATTTAAATATGCTAATGCGTTGTTCTTATTGTATTTTAGACTTTTTAAAATGTGGTGTTTTGCCTGTGTAAATTTCCTAATTTTTAAATAGGATGTCCCAATTATTAAGTGAGCTTTATAATATATCGGACAAATTGCCAGTGTTCTTGTTAACACTTCGATACATTGTTCATATTTCTTTTGCTCAAAACTAGCAACTCCTAAATTGAACAAGTACTCCGGATTGTAAGGATCTATTGAAGTCGCTTCTTTCCAATTTAGAATAGCTTTTGTTAAATCTCCCCCACGAGCCAGGTTTAACGCTTTCTGATGGAATTTATCAGCTTGCTCGTTTATTTTAGGTACTTCCCAATAAAAAACAATTTTATTCTTATCAACAAAAAAATCGATTGAATCACTGTAGTTATTCGGCAATTCTAATACCTCGCGGATCAGCGCATTTTTCTCAGCGTCTTTCAGGTTATTGGTGAACCGCTGCGCATAATCTTTTAAGTCATTTAAGTTAATTACAGCGCTAATGATTTTAGGGGCAACTTTTTTAGTCATGGGGTTTTTCTTTTAATAAGCCTTGAAGTTTTCACTATATCTCATACTTTTCAAAAATGCTCCCGATAAATGGTATTTTAAACTCAGTTTTAAACAATACTCTAAATACACCAATAACCGAGAGTAAGAGACAGAAAAATAGAATAATTATCCAAAAAACTTTACTGATGAATTCGATTAAAAAGATAAGTGCGGTAAATTCCACAATTAACAATAAAAATCCCTGTTTTGTATGCTTTTTGGAGAATTCATCCAAATTATGAAAATTAAATATTGGAATGAAGCACAAGAATGGAATATAGCTTAATACCGCATACAGACTAATTTTTTTCTTTTGATAACGATTTTTATCCATATATTTTTTTTAAAAAATATACATGAGCGACAAAAAGTGCGCCAGGCGGGAATCGAACCCACAACCTCTGGCTCCGGAGGCCAACGCTCTGTCCGATTGAGCTACTGGCGCATTTTTTATCAATTATTTAACTGGGCCGCTTTAACTGTATTTTGCATTAACATGATAATGGTCATTGGTCCGACACCGCCGGGTACCGGAGAGATTGCTTTTACTTTTTTTGAAACTGATTCAAATTGGACATCACCAACAAAACGATAACCTTTTTTTGTTTCAGGCGCCTCCACCCTATTTGATCCGACATCAATTACAACAGCGCCTTCTTTGACCATTTCTGCTGTTACAATTTCAGGTTGTCCCATGGCTGCAATCAAAATATCGGCAGTATTCGTTATTTGGGATAATTTTTTCGTTCTGGTGTGGCAAATTGTCACAGTTGCATTGGCTCCGAAAGCTTTTTGTACTAATAAATTGGCTAACGGCAAACCCACGATTTTGCTCCGACCAAGTATGACAACATGTTGTTTCTCGGGATTGTTTCCACTCCGAACTAACATTTCTTTAATTCCGGCCGGAGTACACGGCAAAAAACCTGCTTGACCAAGAACCATTTTACCAAAATTTATCGGATGAAATCCATCCACATCTTTATTTATGGGAATGGCATTTATAATATTTTGTTCGTTGATTTGATTTGGTAAAGGAAGTTGAACTAATATTCCGTGAATCGTTTGATCATGCTCAAGTTCTTTAATTATTGCCAACAACTCTGTTTCAGCAATTCCCGCGGATAATTTTATACTTTTAGTGTAAATACCCAAATTTTCACACATTTTTTCCTTCATTCTGACATAAGATGCAGATGCAGGATCATCGCCAACAAGCACAGTTGCCAGACCGGGAACAATTCCCTTACTTTCTAAATCGGTAATTTTATCAATAAGTTCAGCTTTTATTTGATTTGCAATATTCTTTCCATCAATTATCTTTGTTTCCATAATTTAATATTTTTCCCTCATCGTTAGTTGCTAAAAACAGACGCTTTATCGACAGCGCTTTTCCGGAAAATTTATTTATTGTCAAAATTACAGCAGAAAGCCTCAAATCATCTATCGCTGGTTGGTATCGACTTGGCACTTGATACAAAAATCTGTTTATTGCAATATCTTTTTTCATTCCGATTACAGAATTAATCGGCCCGGTCATACCAACGTCAGTAATGTATGCGGTTCCGCTTGGCAGTATCCTTTCGTCTGCTGTTTGAACATGAGTATGGGTGCCGATTACAGCACTCACCTTGCCATCCAGATACCACCCCATTGCCATTTTTTCTGCTGAAGCCTCAGCGTGAAAGTCCAAAAAGATATTCGGAGTAACCTCCTTTATCTTTTTCGTTTCTTCGATGACACTACGAAATGGACAATCAATGGGGTACATAAAAGTTCTTCCCTGGGCGTTGATAATACCTACTTTGATATCGTCCGGTAATGTGAATATCAAAGAACCTCTGCCGATCACACCGGCAGGGTAATTAATAGGCCTTAAAATTCTTGTATTATTGCTCAAAAACTTGTAAAATTTGAAATTCTCAAAAATATGATTACCGCTTGTTATAACATCAATTCCGCACTTGAAATATTCAAGTGCGACTTCACTACTCAACCCTTTTCCTGACGCTCCGTTTTCTCCGTTAGCGATACATAGATCAACATTATATTTTCCTTTTAGATCCGGTAGATTATTTTTGACAATTTTTAATCCAGGGTTCCCGATAATATCAGCAATGAATAGAATATTAAGATTTTGACTGGCTTTTTTCAATTTCGCCTTTCTCTAATATAATATATTAATCATGAAAAATCAAATAAAAAAATCGTTATGATACATTTGCATCTATTTGGCATAGTTGATCGATCGATATTCACGAATCACAGTGACTTTTATCTGTCCCGGATATTCCATTTCGGATTGAATTTTTTCAGAAATATCTGAGGCTAACTGATCAGCCATTGCATCATCGATCCGTTCATGTTCAACCATTACGCGAACTTCACGTCCCGCCTGAATAGCGTATGTTTTTACAACGCCGCTAAACGATTCAGCCAATTTTTCTAATTTTTCCAAGCGCTTAACATAGCCTTCGAGCGTCTCTCGACGCGCGCCAGGCCGGGAGCCAGAAATCGCGTCTGCGGCTTGAATCAGAATGCTAATAGGTGAAATCGGTTCGACATCTTCATGATGGCTTAAAATAGCATTGATCACAATGGGATGTTCCTTAAATTTATTAGCAATCTCGCCCCCTATTTCCGTGTGAGTTCCCTCTGTTGTTTTATCGATCGCTTTACCAATATCGTGAAGTAAGCCTGCCCTTTTTGCAAGCGATGCATCCAATCCTAAATCGGCTGCCATAATTCCTGCTAAATATGCGACTTCTTTTGAATGCTGTAATACATTCTGACCGTAACTGGTTCGATAATTTAGCTTCCCTAAAAGCTTAATTAATTCCGGATGTAAACTGTGAATGCCGGTTTCGAGCATAGCTTGTTCACCAATCTCGACAATTTTTTCATCCATCTCCTTTGCGCATTTATCGACAACCTCTTCAATCCTTGCCGGATGAATCCGCCCATCACCAATTAATCTTTCTAAAGCCATTCGAGCGATCTCCCGCCTTAATGGATCAAAGCCTGACAAAATAACCGCTTCCGGCGTATCATCTACAATCACTTCAATTCCAGTTGCAGTTTCAAAACTTCGAATGTTTCGTCCCTCTCGCCCAATAATTCTTCCCTTCATTTCTTCACTTGGCAAGTTGACCACCGATACAGTTGTTTCTACGGAATGATCAGCAGCAGTGCGTTGGATCGCCTGGATAATGATTTCCTTTGCTTCTTTTTTTGCCATTAATTTTGCCTCATCTTTGATCTCTTTTATCATTTGGGCCGCTTCTTGTTTTGCCTTATCTAACAAGTTGTCCATTAATATTTTTTTAGCTTCCTCATTTGAAATTCCGGAAATACGTTCCAGCTTTTCATTTTGGGCTTTAATAATGCGATCCAGTTCTTCTTCCTGACGTAATACCTTTTTTTCTTTTTCAGAAACTCGTTGTTCAAGCCTGTTTAGATCTTTTTCTTTCTTATTGAGCAAATCAACCTTTCGGTCCATATTAATTTCCCGATTAGTTAATTGCTTCTCCATTTTGATAAGCTCGTTTCTACGAGATTTTGTTTCCTTTTCAAAATTTTGTTTAAGTTGAATCCACTCATCTTTTACCTCGAGCAGTTTTTCCTTTTTTAAAGTTTCGGCCTCTTTCTCCGCATCTGCGATGGTTTTTTCGGCTATTTTATCTGCATTGGCTATTTTTGATTGACCGATCTTTTTGCTTGCCAACCAACCGAAAATAAAAGTAAAGAAACCAACCATAACGAGTGCGATCATCCAATATATTTCCATCTTACCTCCAATTTATCATTTTATAAAAAAATCCCTGTTTTTGGTAATTAATAGAGCAAATCAATATCAAACAAGAAGTTATTCCTTTTTCTTGATTGGTGCGATTTAAATGCGTCTAAAATTACTGAAAACAGGGATTTCTAATAAGCGATGATTAAACTTTACAAATTATATTTATTTAAACAATCATCCAAGTTTTTGTTTAAAGTGGAAATTCTATCAAATAAAAGTGAATTTGTTGAATTCGATTTTCTCTGGTCACTCTGCTCACGCTCATTAAATAATTCGTCTGCAATGTTTAGAGCAGCTAGAATGGCAATTTTTAGAGAAGAATCTATTGAGATCGTATTATTAACCTCTCTCATTTTACTATCAACATATTTTGCAACTCTTTTAATATATTCTTTATCCGTGCTCCCACGGATCGAGTACTCTGTTCCGTAAATATTAACCTTAAGTATGTTTAAATCATCACTCATCAGCTTGACTTGCTTTTTGGTTCCGATTCATTTTTCAGTTTTAAAAGACCATTTAAACCGCTATTGATATTGGCTATCCAGTTTTTTTAAGTTTTCTAATTTGGCTAAAACTTGTTGTATCTTGGTCCTGATTATCTTTTCTTTATCCTCATAAGATTGAGAAATCCCGAGCTCCTTCATGCTCTGAATTTCTTTTTCCATTGAGTTAATTTTTTGTTCCTGTTGTTTAACCTGGTTCAGCAAATTTTCGTTCTCATCACTTAATTCGTTATTTTTCAAATCCATTTTTTCGATGAGACGTATAGCCAGATTAATCTTTTTTTCTAATTCTTCGAGTTCGATCATCACAAACTGTTCAATTTGATTTTAATCTCTTAATGAAGCATTAATCTCGGACTTCAATAAATCGAGAATTCTTTTGATATCGAGATCAACTTCCCGTTCTGTCAATGTCCTTTTTACCGATTGAAATGTTAATGCATACGCAAAACTCTTTTCATTTTCCCTGACTTGCGTTCCTCGATACAAGTCAAACAATTCTACCGAGGTTAAATGATTGCCTCCAGCCCGATATATGCATTCGGTAACTTTTTGAGAAGGTACAGTCTGATCAACCACGATAGCCAGGTCTCTCTTTATTTCCGGATATTTTGATATGGGTTGAGCTTTCTTTTCTCTTCGATAATGATGATACAATTTTTCAAAATCCAAATCAACAACATAAACCTCATCATCAATATCAAAAGATGCCAATACGTTCTTGGAAATAGCACCCATTGTTCCGGCTCTGGTTTCATCAATGAAAATATCCGCATTTTTTTCACTTTTCAAATATGGCTTATTTGATTCTTTGTATTTAATATTTGAAGTGCCCAGTTCTTTTAACAAAAAATCAAGATCGCCTTTTAGGTCATAAAAAGTGGTTTTACGGGATTTTTCAAGCCAAGAATCCTGTCTTACATTGCCGGTAAGAGCTAATACAATTCGTTTAACCTCGTTGTGTGAATTTTGTTTCTCGTTTATATAATAAAATATATTGCCTATTTCGAAAAATTTTTGGTTTTTCATCTTTCTGTTCATATTCCATCGTATGGTTTGCATAATTCCGGGAATAAGACTGGTTCGCAAAGTGCCCAAATCTTCACTGATCGGATTTCGTAAACGAATGGGTATTTTTGAAGAAAATCTTTCAGTCAATTTAACATTCAACAAACTTAAACTCACGACTTCATAATATCCCAAACGAACAACAAAATCGCGCAATAATTGAATAAAATTCTCTTTCTGATTTACATCGGCTTGCAATGTGACTTTTGAATAAGCTGTTTCCTGTACTTTATCGAATCCATAGATTCTCGATATCTCTTCAATTAAATCAACCTCTCGTTCAATATCCACTCGAAAGGATGGTACTGAAACGAGTACGTCTGTATTATTTTCAGTTTTGGTTTTGAATTCAAGCCTGTGGAGAATGTCTAAAATTTCTTTCAAATTCAGTTTTGTACCTAACAGATCGTTCACCCGATTTTGGCGGAGTTTAACCACGATTTCTTTTTTGGGGGCTGGATAACAATCTACTTGACCTTTGGCGACAGTTCCGCCAGCCAATTCGCTGATCAGCTGAGTTGCTCGGTTCAGGGCGTAAATCAAACCATTCGAATCGACACCTCGCTCGAAACGTTGCGAAGAATCGGTCGAGATTGACAACCCTTTTGCTGTCTTGCGAATATTAATCGGATCAAAGAATGCGCTTTCCAATAAAATGTTTCTTGTCTCCCGGGTAACCTCTGAATTCAATCCGCCCATTACCCCGGCCAATGCAACCGGTTTTCTGCCATCACAAATTAATAAATTTTCTTTTGTTAAACGATGTTCTTCGCCATCCAATGTGACAAATTTTTCGTCCTGTTCAGCACGTCTCACCACAATTTTTTGATCTTCTAACAGGTCGTAATCAAAAGCATGTAAAGGCTGTCCTGTTTCCAGCATCACATAGTTTGTTATATCGACGACGTTATTTATCGTCCTTAAGCCAACAGCTTCCAATTTTTGAATAAGCCATCGAGGTGAAGGTTTAATTTCAACTCCCTCAATATATCGGGCAGTGTAGCGCGGACAGATGTCCGGAGCCTTGATTGACACTTCAACTCTTTTGTCAATTTTTAATGAATCGGATTCAACTAATGAAATTTCTGGTTTGACAACCTGTGTATTATTTAATGCTGCTATTTCTCTGGCAATACCAATTACACCGAGACAATCAGATCGATTTGGTGTTAAATCAATTTCAATAACTGTTTCACCCTCTCCGAGGTATTCGGCTAAATCCTGACCAACCACAGAGTGGTTTGATAGTTCCATGATAATTTCACTTTGATGCGACAGACCTAATTCCGTTTCAGAACATATCATACCAGGAGATTCATAACCGTGGATAACAGCGGTTTGCACTGTACCTATATTCGGAAGTTTAGCTCCAACGACTGCCACCGGCACCTTTAGTCCGGTTCGAACATTTGGCGCACCGCATACTAAAGGAAGATTATCTTTTCCAATATTGACATCACAAATCTTTAGGTGGTTTATCGTCTCATGTTTTTTAATATTTTGGATTTCACCGATAATTACGTTTACAAAACCGTAATTTACCTGTTTCACACTTTCCACCTCAAGGCCTAACATGGTTAAGTGGTGAGCTAAATCATCTGCCGAAAAGGAGAAGTCAACATATTTTTTTAACCAATCTATCGTTACTTTCACTCAAAAATCCTCGAAACTTCTATTGCTGTTTAGAACTGATTTAAAAACCGTAAATCGTTGTCGTAGAAATTACGAATATCGTTGACTCGATATTTCAGCATGGCAAGTCTTTCAACCCCCATGCCGAAAGCGTAACCGGTATATTTTTCGCTGTCATAACCGACATATCTAAATACTTCCGGATCAACCATACCAGCACCGGATATTTCCAGCCAGCCGGTTCCTTTGCAAATATTACATCCTTTTCCGCCACAATTAATACAGGAAAAATCGTATTCCGCACTTGGTTCAGTGAAAGGGAAAAAACTGGGACGAAATCGAATTTTCACGTCCTCTCCCATTAGCCTTTTCGCAAACGCTCGTATCACACTTTTTAGGTCGGCAAACGTGACCCCCACATCCACACACAATCCTTCAACCTGATGAAAAACCGGTGAATGTGTAGCATCCGGTGTGTCCTTTCTGAAGCATTTACCGGGAGCAATCATTCTAACCGGAGGTGCTACTTTTTCCATGGTACGAATTTGTACTGGTGACGTGTGAGTACGTAAAACAAGATCATCTTTTACATAAAATGTATCCTGTAGATCTCTTGCCGGATGATCTTTTGGCATATTTAATGCTTCGAAATTATAATAGTCTAATTCTAATTCAGGCCCATCTTCAATTGAGAACCCAAAACTAATAAATATAGCTTTTATTTCATCCAAAACCTGATACAGCGGGTGTTTTTTTCCGAACTGGGGAATCACTCCGGGCAAAGAAAAGTCAAAAAGATCACGCATTTTTTCTTTTTCAGACTTCTGATCTGTTTTTTCTTTGATTTTTTGCTGCAGGGAAGACTTGAGGCTATTTAACTCTTTACCTAACTTTGGTCTGTCTTCCTGTGATACTTTTCCCATCAGCGAAAAATAATCGGCGACTTTCCCTTTTCTACCCAGATATTTAATCCGAACACATTCAATTTGCTCGTCATTTTTAGCATTAGCCAGATCAGTTTCGAAATTATACCTGAGTTCCTTTAATTGAGATAGTATATTATCTAAATCGTTCATCAGAATCCTATGATATTACTTGCTTGACCAGATTCTTAAATCCTTCCGGGTCTGTTACAGCCATATCGGCAAGAATTTTTCGATCAATTTGGATGTCGTTTTGCTTCAAGGCGTTAACAAATTTAGAATAAGAAACACCTTCATTTCTCACAGCGGCATTAATCCTTGTTATCCATAGCTTTCTGAACTGTCCCTTCCGCTTTTTTCGGTCTCGATATGAATAAACCAGTGCTTTTTCTACACTTTCTTTGGCTGTTTTTAATAATCTATGTTTACCACCGTAATAGCCTTTAGCGGCTTTAAGTATTTTTTTTCTTCGTCTTCGCGAAGGTACACTTGATTTTGTCCTTGGCATAATTACTTTTTCCTTACTTTTATTCCAAAATTAACTGTTTGATCTTTTTTTCATCGCTTTTTGACACCAGTGTGCCTTGTCTTAAATTTCTCTTTCTTTTTGCACTTTTTTTCGTTTTTATGTGACCTGAATACGCATGCTGACGCTTTACTTTTCCTGATCCGGTTATTTTAAATCGTTTGGAAGCGCCGCGTTTACTTTTCATTTTTGGCATTTTCATCCTCACTTTATTTAATGTCTAATTGTTCTACTGTTTAATAAACACCGCCGTCATATTACGTCCCTCAAACTGGGGTTCGCTTTCCATTTTGGCGATGTCTTCCAGTTCTTCATTCACCTTATTCATTAATTCTGTGCCCATCTCTTTATGGGTAATTTGCCTCCCCTTAAAAAAGATGCTAATTTTAACTTTATCGCCTTGTTCAATGAATTTTCTCGCATGTTTCAGCTTAAAATTAAAATCATGTTCTTCAATTTTGGGACTCAATCGTATTTCTTTTACATGAATAATATTTTGCTTCTTTTTAATCTTCTTTTCTTTTTTGCTTTGCTCGTACTTGTATTTTCCGTAATCAATAATTTTACATACTGGTGGTTTAGCATTGGGTACAATCTCTACAAGATCCAAACCCTCTTCAAAAGCAACTTCTCTGGCTTTATTTATATCAAGAATCCCAATTTGTTCTCCGTTAGAACTAATAACTCGAACATTAGGGCTCGTAATTTGATCATTTACTCTTATATCTTTCTTTTTAATAATAAACCTCCGTGTTTAATTAAAATTACAATTTGAAAAGAAAATTCAGTCCTTTTGATGTACTTCATCTAAAACCAATTTTTGGAATTGATCGATACTAAAAGAGCCTAAATCCCCATCCCTTCTTTTTCGAACTGATAAACTTCCGGAACTTTTTTCTTTTTCGCCAACAACAAGCATGTACGGAATTTTTTGCAATTCGGCTTCTCTGATTTTGAAGCCAATTTTTTCATTTCTATCATCAACCTCGATCCTTAAACTGGCCGATTTGAATTTGTTTTTTAGTTCTTCTGCATAATCATTGATCGCATCCGTAATGGGTAAGACAATTACCTGCACTGGTGCAAGCCAGGTCGGGAACGCACCACCGTAGTGTTCAATAAGAGTGCCAAAAAATCGCTCCAATGATCCCATCAAAGCACGATGAATCATAATCGGACGATGATCATTTCCGTCCTCGCCACGATATGTAATGTCAAACCGCTCTGGCTCATTAAAATCAACCTGAATCGTCGTACATTGCCAGGAACGGTCCAACACGTCCTTTATTTTGATATCAATTTTGGGACCATAAAAAACGCCTTCACCCGGATCAATTTGGTATTCGAGTTGCTTTTTTTCCAAAGCATTTTTCAGAGCTTCTGTCGCCAAATCCCAGTTTTCCTGGGTACCGACAAATTTTTCCGGTTGAGTTGAAAGATATATTTCATATTTTTCAAAACCGAACGAATCTAAAATAAAAATAGTAAAATCCAGACAACGGATTATTTCATCTTGTAACTGATCTTTGCGACAAAAAATATGGGCATCGTCCTGGGTGAACCCTCTTACGCGTAACAACCCGTGTAAAACACCGGAGCGCTCGTAACGGTAAACCGTGCCTAACTCTGCCCACCGTATCGGTAAATCGCGATAACTTTTGCTTTTGCTTTTATAGATTAACAAATGAAACGGGCAGTTCATTGGTTTCAGTTGATAATCAACATTTTCCATCTGCATCGGTGAATACATATTTTCCGCAAAAAAATCGAGATGACCGCTCTTTCCCCACAAATCGAGCTGCGCAATATGCGGTGTGAATACCAGATCGTAACCTGCTTTTAAATGTTCATCACGCCAAAAATCCTCGATTATCTTGCGGATGAGCGCTCCTTTGGGGTGCCACAATACCAGTCCTGCTCCGCACTCTTCATTGATACTGAACAAATCGAGTTCACGACCCAACCTGCGGTGATCCCGTTTTTTTGCTTCCTCAAGCTTAAACAAGTAATCATCCAGCAATGATTTTTTCGGAAACGAAACGCCATAAATTCGCTGGAGCATCGGATTTTTTTCGTCCCCTTTCCAGTAAGCTCCGGACAAAGCCAGCAGCTTAAAATATTTTGCAAATTTCGTTGAAGGAAGATGGGGACCGGAACAGAGATCTACGAACTCACCCTCTCTGTAAATGCTGGTAACCTTATCGTCCAACTCCTTGACATGTTCGACTTTGTACGGTTCGTCCCGTTTTTCAAATAGCGCCACAGCCTCCTCTTTTGAAAGCTCTTCCCGAACAAACGGATTATCCTCTTGAACAATTTTAGCCATCTCTTGTTCGATAAGGTCTAAATCTTCAGGTGATAGCTGCTTGTCGATATCAAAATCATAAAAGAAACGGTCTTCCAAAGCTGGACCAAAACCAAATTTGGCTTCGGGGAATAAATTTTTTATTGCATGCGCCATGATATGGGCGGTGCTGTGCCAAAACACATCCATTCCCTCCGGCGTATCATAAGTAATGAAAAACAACTCTCCATCTTCTTTTAAAGGATGATCAAGATCAATCATTTTATTGTTGAATTTAGCTGCTACGGTCATTTTTGCTAATGACCGGCTTATATCTTCAACAATTTTTTGGGGCGTAATATTTTCATCAAATTTTTGTTCAGAACTGTCTGGAAACTTAATTTTAATCGAACTCATTATCCCTTCTCGTTTCTGTTGTTAATCTGGGGTAAATATCAGATAGCCGAATCCCAACAATACTCAGAATTCGGCTTATCTTTAATAACTCCAAATAGTTGTGGGCGATACTGGACTTGAACCAGTGACCTCTTGCATGTCAAGCAAGCACTCTAACCACCTGAGCTAATCGCCCTTTCTATAATAAAAAAAGCGCGCCATAAATAAGGTGGCAACGCTTGAAATATTCTTATTTACAGCCTCCTAATTTGAAAATCTGAGTGTCATTAGTGCCGAGGGCCGGAGTCGAACCGGCACGGATATGAAATATCCGAGGGATTTTAAGTCCCTTGCGTCTGCCAATTCCGCCACCCCGGCATTGGCTATTCGAGGCGGCGATCGGAGTCGAACCGATGAATAGAGATTTTGCAGACCTCCGCCTT
>CAYYMH010000019.1:24645-76455 GCA_964472785.1 uncultured Cytophagia bacterium
GGACTTAATAAGTCCGAGGGATTTTAAGTCCCTTGCGTCTACCAATTCCGCCACCCCGGCAAATTTTTTTTAAGTATTCAATGAGGCGGCGATCGGAGTCGAACCGATGAATAGAGGTTTTGCAGACCTCCGCCTTAGCCACTTGGCTACGCCGCCTAAAATAATTGAGCGGGAGACGAGGTTCGAACTCGCGACCCCCACCTTGGCAAGGTGGTGTTCTTCCACTGAACTACTCCCGCATTAAACGAATCAAATATAAGTAAAAATTGAAAATTATGCAAGACTTTTTTTAATTTTTTTACATTATCGTTTGAAAAGATATTTCTTTATTTTATCAGGTATTTAAGTATAAGTAATTTAATTTTATATGAGTTATATATTCTAAACACAAAAGTAACTGTTTTTCATTGATTAAAATAATAGCATCTTTTTAAAATGATACATGTCCCAAATTCGACATACTATATATAGTGTGTATATTATTCATTAACCACAACATGTATTATATTTATATGGGAACAGTAATTGCATAATTCTAATAAAATTAAATTTCAATTCAAGGGGAAGACAGTGGAAGAAATAAAAATCAAGGAACTCATCATTTCCTGTGAATCCTGTGGTACGGTAAAAAAATTCAAGGTTGAGTCTCAGGCAGATTGTGACCGGATTTTTCACAATTTCAGATGTGAGAATAATTGCGGTCGAAGCCTTTATAGTTTTATAGAAGTCGGAACGATAGAGCGAAAATCAGCATCAAATCCAGTGCATCTAAAATTAGCCAGCGCTGCTGATTGATGTGTTTAATATTCAACACTCTAACGTAGAAATAAGGCAAAAAATTTACCTAATACTATGGTGAAATTTTTTTCTTTCTTTTTATCTATCACTCATAAATCTAATAATTTATCATCACGACAATATTTAATCAATCATCATAACAGATCATTATCGATCTAATCTAATGTTATTTAACGACATAAGTAATTTTATTATTTGTATCATTTAGAGACATAGTCTCATATTAACACACAGATATATGTTGCTTATGCAAAATATATTACTTTCTTGAAACGCCATCATAGAACGAAAATATATAGTGTAAAAAGTATTTTCGATACAATCCTCCTTAATCGAAGCGATTTTTTCATTTATAAACCGTTGGGTCATCAACACCCTCCTCTGCAAACCCCTTCTTTCGCAGCAGGCAGCTATCGCAGTGCCCGCATGCTTTTCCGTCCGCCGATGGATCGTAACAGCTTAATGTCAGCGAATAATCCACACCAAGTTCCAATCCTTTTTTGATAATCTCCGCTTTGGTAAGTTTACTTAATGGAGTGTGGATTTTGAACTTTTGCCCTGAACTGCCAGCTTTGGTTCCAAGATTTGCCATGGTTTGGAATGACCTGATAAACTCGGGACGACAATCCGGGTATCCTGAAAAATCTACCACATTAGCACCGATGAAAATATCACTCGATCCAATCGACTCTGCCCAGCCCAGCGCAATAGACAGAAAAATAATATTCCGTGCCGGAACATAAGTCACTGGAATATTTGCCGCCATCTCCTGCGTGTCACGATTTTTGGGTACATTAATCGTGTCAGTTAAGGCGGAACCGCCAATTTTTGATAAAGCGATATCGATAATTAAATGCTTTTCAACACCGATCTGTTTTGCTACTTGCTTGGCAGCCTTCAACTCGACCTGGTGACGTTGTCTGTAATCAAAGCTGATGGCGAACAACTGAAAATCCATGCTTTTCGCTATGGCTAGCGTTGTGGATGAGTCGATACCGCCGCTCAACAATACAACTGCTTTTTTGATCATCACACTCCCCGTATATTTTTTCCCCAGATGACTTTATGTAACTGAATCTGCAACCGAATCGGTAATGACTTTTCTAAAATCCATTCAGCCAAATTGGCTGGTTGCAAAATTTCAAATGCAGGTTGAAAAATGACTGGTACCTTTTCAGTCAGGCTGTGTTTATTGACAAAATCAATCGCCCAATCAAAATCTTGCTTATTTGAAATAACAAATTTCAAATTATCCGTTCGTCTTAAGTCATCCAAATTTGGCATAAAAAATTTATCCACTTCTCCACTTCCTGGACATTTTACATCGACAATCCTCACTATCGGCGATTTTAATGGACGAATATCCAAAGTACCATTAGTCTCAAGTAAAACGGTTTTATTCAACTCAATTAATTTTTCACCTAACCGCTCTGTTTCCTTTTGCAACAAAGGCTCTCCGCCGGTAATTTCAACAAGCTCGCTGTTGAAACGATCACTCTGTTTGAGAATTTCTTCAATCGAAAAATACTCACCATGTTCGTAGGCATAGGGTGTGTCACAGTATTTACACCGGAGATTGCATCCGGTGAACCGGATAAACACGCAGGGAAATCCGGCGTATGTGGATTCGCCCTGAATGCTGTAAAATATTTCATTGATTTTCAACATTATTCTTCATAAATTGCTGAATATTTTTCGGATTCACTCACCTCGACTGAAACAACTTGCAGATATTCCGGTACATTTCGCCTTAATGAATAAAAAATATATTTCGCCAAATTCTCAGATGTCGGATTCAGCTCATTGTCGAATGGCGGTATTTCGTTCAACATTTCATGATCCAATTTATCAATAATTTCCTTTAAGTTCTGCTTTAATTGTTTGAAGTCATAGGCAATACCGATTTTGTTTAATTGATTTGTTCCAAGTATTGCTTTTACCTGCCAATTATGTCCGTGTATTTTTTCGCAAGCGCCTTCGTACCCTCTTAAACTGTGCGCCGCTGCAAATGTCATTTTCGCTGCTATTTTGTACACTCGTTTCTCCCTGATTTACTATTATATGATTTTTTTGAATATAACAAAATAAAATGCATTATTCAAATTAAATTTGCATTAAAACATAAAAAAAGCCCAGATTATGATCTGAGCCTTTTCGAAATAATTATGCATTTACTTGAAATTAACTAACTATTTTCGGAATCCGGTCTCCACTACATTATCAGCCTACAATTAAAACTCCAGCCATTCTAATCCTCATTTCATTAACGCCATTTTTCTCATCTCAACATAGTTACCGGCTTCTAATTTGCACACATATAATCCCGATGTCACTTTTCTTCCGGAGTCATCTTTTCCATTCCATATCGCTTGATAATGACCGGCAGCTTTTTTCTCGTCTACAAGTGTTCGTATCTTTTGACCGAGTGTATTGTAAATACATAATTTCACATTGCTTAATTCCGGAAGCTGATAATCTATTTTTGTTTCCGGATTAAACGGATTTGGATAATTCTGGAATAATTTATAACTTAAAGATCCCTTTTCATCGTTTTGAGCGCCAACATGAATCACTGTCTGCGGAGCATTTTGATTTTGTTGGTTAATTCGGAATTGTTCAAAATTGACATGACACGATTTTTCTTTTTCTGCAACAACATTAAATGCGAGCTCCAAAAAACAACCCTGCAAATTTTTTGGTTCAAGCGCAAAACCAGTTAATCTCAGACGTCCAGCTTCTGATTTATTCAAATATATTTGAAAACCTTCGATCTCTTGTGTTTTTTCCAATGTCACGAATTCGAGGATATTTTCATCGTAAGTTAGTGTCGCGTCAAAAGAAAGGACGTTCATCTTTTCAGTCACTTTTAGCGGAATTAAAATCTGTTCTTTTGAAAGCACTTCGATTGTGTTTATCACTGAATCACCGAAATTTTTATCCTTATGTTTCGCTAACAGATTTCCTGGTGACCAGTTTCCGTCAACATCCCCTAAAATGATTGCTCTAAAATCCTGATTGGCATAATTTGAATTCAGAGAATTATAGTAACGGCTTCCAGGATTAAATGTCCATTCCCCCACCTGTGAATCCTGATTTGGAGTGAGTCCCACAGCATATTGCGCAATCAAAGAAGCGTCGTACATCTGAACAGATCCGTTCTTATCAACATCTGCGGCAATTTGCTGGTTATCTGTTGCATTGGGAAACATACCCACCGCAATGCGTGCTGTCAAAGCCGCATCATACCCGATGATGCAATAATTTATGAGTCCTGAACTTTTTGATGCGTCGATATCAAAATTGTTATTTGCTTGAAGAGATTCAAAGGTGAATGTACCGGAAGAACCGGTTGTTTGAGAATTATGCGAGCCGCCGGAAATTTCAACTTGTGCTTCATTCACAGGCAAATCTGAACTATGATATTTTATCGTTCCGGAGATGGAATAAGTGCTCGGCTGTGCATTTTTCCCGAGACGATAGAGCGCCGGATCGCCGTACAAATTGAAATCGAACATATTCTGCCAGCAAACCCAGCCCCAAGAGCTGTACATGAAATGATTAGCGTAATAGACTTTTGAATTGTAAAGAGCTTCACCTACATTATCGTCATGATTGATCAAATAATAGTAGAAATAATAATCCATGGATGCATTTCCGCCGTGATTTTGGTGACGCCAACCGATGCTGTACCAGGAGACCCTGCTTGATGCAACAATACCGGAAGAACCACGCCGAATCATGTCTTTTCCCAAATTACTGCTTTCCGGATATCCGTTATTGCAGGAGCACGCAAAGATGATCGGACCACTATTCGGCAACGAAGAACAATCATTTGAGGAAATCATTGCCTGCCATTTCATTTCTCCGGCGCCACTTTCCGGAACACCATCACCATCGTCGTGATCCCACCACTTGCGATAGGCGGCAGTTTTGCTGCCGTGTGCCCACCAGTTTACCATACCGTAATTATGATTTGACCAATCGTTGACAACGTTATTGTGAGTCAAACTTTGATCACAGGAATAACTCGAAGCGTCAACTCCGGCTTTCTCATACATGGTTGTCGAACTGCCGCCTTTATTGGAAACCAGTGTTTTATGAATTTCCATTAATGCGGCGCCATCTGTTTTGGAATATCCCCGGTTATCTTCATTCTGATAATTACTCATGGCGCCAAGCAACAGTGCATTTTTCTTCCATGAACCTCTATTGCTCTCAAAATTAACTAATTTATCACAAATATCAGAAACTGTCGATCCATCGCTCCAGGGAATACGCCCCACATAAACTTCAGCGACCCAATCGACATTGTCCTGCCCATATTCGCCGTAGCGGCTATCGCCATCAGAATCCCAGTTCCCGGTCAAATCGGCGTAATAATAATCTGTTGGAGTTGCCTCGCTGGAAGTGTTCGGTTTCGGATAACAGATTCGCATCGGTACATTATTGACATCGCCTACAAGGAGTACGTATTCGATTCCCCATTCGCCGTATTTGTCGATCAGAAAATTTCGGATTTTTTCGGGCAAATCGCTACCTGTGTAATTATTGTTTATCCACTCGACGGTCTTAACTGCCACCGAAAAACCAATACTTGTTTTCCAATTGACCAGTGATGAGACTGAAGACTCCAGGGCATTCGTGGTAATAATGACATAATTATAATTACCCGAGGCTAAATAATTGTTTTTAGGTTTAGGATACCATTCATCCAGTACCTCATAGTTTTGCAACAGTCTTCGGGCTGATTTCACTATTTCTTCACTTGATGGGTTTTGATTTTTAACAATACTGCGGGTAGTTGAATATTGAATAATAATCTCGGCTTTTGGATAGTGTACAAGTATTTCCGAAACCGGATTATAAGAGAAGGGACAAAAAGCAACTCTCACAAATTTATAATCCCGGAATTGTCCTTCACCATCGTACCAGCCGACATCAGCCGGATAAAATTGATCTGCTGAATAACTTTCCTGCTTATTTTTTTGATAAACTGTTTCAGCCTCTTCGATTAAATCTTGTTGCAGGTTCATGGGAAAAACCATTGGTGCAGGAGTTATTTTGAAGTTCCCATCCACCTTCACTTCATCCACACCATTCACTTCAACTGATATAACTTCTGCACCAAACGGAATTGCAAAAAGGAAAGATTTATAAGGCAGCATTGGCTGACCGGGGGTCAGTAAATTGCCAAAATTCTCCATCCGAATTTCGTGTGTAGCATCAGAAAGAGTAATTATCTCAAAAGTCTCTGCTTGGACCTTTGCTGTAATTTCTTCACCATGGAGTGCTGTCACTCCAAAAATTACACTAAACCAGAACGCAATGATCATCACGCGCACATCCCGTACCCAACCACACATGATCATTTTCCTTTCACTGTTTTTTCAGTTTTTGATATAATTATTTCAAAGTGAAATTTTATCCTTCAAATTGGAATTAAGTTACAGGTTACGAGTCATTCTAATATTTGAAATATATGAAATTAGGACTGTGTTATTTAATTTTCATCCTAATAAAGACAAAAATTATACCAATTTTGGTGAATACATCTCAGCATCTTTTAATTTACAAAAATAATTTAAAATCAAATTGATGGAAAGATATGGAGGAATTATAATGAGAAATGAAACATTAATAAAAGCGCTATCAACGATAAAGCCAACAACGAACTGAATGTCCCGAATCGATTTCGATAAGTTCAGGTTCAACCTGCTTACACTGCTCTATCGCATCAGAGCATCGTCCGTAAAATTTGCAGCCTATCGGGAGCTTTCCTAAACCGGGAACAGTGCCAGGGATTGTTTTCAGTTTATTTTGATCATCATCGGAAATTTTTGGAATAGATTCAAGTAATCCTCGAGTGTAGGGATGCTTTGGATTGTTGAATAACGAATACACCAATGCAGTTTCGACAATTTTACCGAGATACATCACAATCACCTTTTCAACAATTTCTGCCACAATTCCCAAATCGTGGGTAATGAGCAACACTGCCATGCCAAACCGCTCTCGAATTTCAAAAATCAATTCGAGAATTTGCGCTTGAATTGTAACATCCAGTGCAGTTGTTGGTTCATCCGCAATCAACAGGCTCGGATTGCAGGAAAGCGCCATTGCAATCATTACACGTTGCTTCATTCCGCCGCTCATTTGATGAGGATATTCATTTATTCGCTTTTCCGACGCCGGAATCCGTACCGATTTGAACATCTCAATTGTTTTTTCAATCGCCTCCTTCTTTTTTAAATTCTGATGTAATTGAATGGCTTCAGCAACCTGATCTCCAACTTTAAACACCGGATTTAACGACGTCATCGGTTCCTGAAAAATCATTGAGATTTCATTTCCACGAAACTTTCTCAGCTCCTCGCTCGACAAAGCAAGCAGATTCCGATTTTTAAAAAGCACTTTTCCACCAACAATTTTGCCGGGAGGGTCAGGAACCAATCGTAAAATAGATAAAGCAGTTACACTTTTGCCGCAGCCTGATTCCCCAACAATACCGACAATTTCTTTTTTTCGAATTGAGAAGCTGACGCCATCTACTGCCTTAATGATACCCTCTTCCGTGTTGAAGTATGTTTTCAAATTTTCTATTTCTAAAAGATTATCGTTCATGTTTGGTAACTATTTAGAGCACTTTCTTTGCCACAAAGACGCCAAAACTCTAAGTTACACAAAGAAAAGCATCTCAAAAATATGCTAACAGTTTTCTCTGGTTTTCTTTGTGTCTTCGGGACTTCGTGGCTGAAAAGTGACCATGTTTGTAAATTTTTGCTTCACCTGTTATTTAGAATTATCAAAAAATTCAACAGAAATAAACCTGGGCCGGTAAATCCGGGTATCTTCTGCCATTTCCCCAAAGGATAATGAATTGCATACATAACTAATCACAATCTGATTTTCATCTTGTGAGAGGTGCGGATGAGCTTTTGCCGCATAACAAAAATAATTCTCGCTCCAGTCAACTTCAGGGCACTGATAAACCAGCACCGGATCACTCCAGGGTCCGATGGGTGATTTTGAAAATCGCAGCAGAATATTCTTTGACATGCCGTTTTCAGTATAAGTGACCACATAACGGTTCAAATATGTTTGGTAATGAACCGTATATTCCGTACTGAAGCCGCCAAAAAGTTCTGCAAGCTGATCCGCATTTTCTTTCCATCCCTCAGCAGATAAAAATTCCCATTTTTCAAAATGAACGATATCCTGCAAATTGACTCTGGCAACCACCATCGTCTTATTCAGTCGGTATCCTGACTCTTTTTCTTTCACACCATAAATGTAGAGTAATCCGTCGTGTTCTAAAAAAGCACTCCCAAAATACAAACGTTCTGTTTTTTTAAAATCAGCCCAGGGAATTTCAAATTGCTGAAAGTTCCATTCTGCCGGCGAATCAAAAGGATTGTCAATGACAGCGATCCAATTGCCGTTTATTCTAAAATCAAATATTGAGCTTGATCCGGTTCGTTCTATTTGCATCAGAAAAAGGTAAAGTATATTATGATTCATGTAGCCATCGAAAAACCAGAATTTACCTTCACCAGTTTTGGGAGAGATAAATGGCTGGTGATTTTCCCCTTTTGGTGTTTTCCAATAAAATTCAAAGCGAACTGAGTCACTTTGAGCACCCGTCTGCAATGCAATAGAGTTTGCAATCATCGTTGCGTTCTCATGTCTGCTGTTATTGACTTCACCGATCCAGGTGTCACCGAAAAGCCAGACAACCAAACTGTCACGAAGCTGAACAGAGTAAACACCGTCAGCGCCAGTCCAGCCTTGAGTACGGTTGAAATGTTCTTCAAATTCAGGAAGCGGTTTTACGATAAAATCTAAAGCCGATTGAGCAATCAAAAAAGAAGATTGAAGAAAAAAATATAGCAGCGCAACAAATCGCTTTTTAATGGTTCGTTTCATCTTCTCAAGAGGTATATTTGTTCAAGACATTCGTTAAGTTTTATTTTGAAAAAGAAAGAATGCAAATTGAAATATAATAATTATTTTCACTAAAGCAAGCAGAATTTCTCAATGTTAATATTCGATCTTGTTTCATTTTATTTACAAATTAATTTTCATGCAATTTAATTATTTTCAACAAATTAATCTACTTCAATTAAATAGCTGTCAAGATTAAAATAATTTTATTTGTCATCGGCATGGAATTTGTATTTAGTAAAGCCTGAGCACTAAGAAAGCCAATTGAAAATTACCACTACGTTTGTACTAAAAGCACCAATATTTGGGAGCACCATGAAAAATTCCAAGCCGATATTAGTCGTAGATGACGACGATTTGATGTTAGCATTAATGCGCGACAAGTTAAAAACGCAAAAGATGGAAGTTGTTGTGGCAGAGGATGGTCACCAAGGTATTGAAATATTTGAAAAACACCAGCCGAAAATTGTATTTATCGACTTAAATATGCCGAAAATGAACGGCATCGAATTAATGGAAAAGATACTGGAGGAAGATCCCTCGGTCTCGGTGATTATTTTTACCGGTGATGCTACCATTGACACGGCAGTGGAAGCAATGAGAAAAGGCGCCTATGATTATATGCCGAAACCGATTGACATCAAAAAAATTTCTCTGATCATCGAACGCATTCAAAAATCCCAGAATATTCTGGAAGAAAAAAAGATTTATCAGGAACAACTGGATCAGCTTTTTGGATTTCGTAATTTTATTGGTGTGAGCGAAAGTATCCGAAAGGTGTTTGATCAAATTAAACAGGTGGCGAATACGGATTCTTCAGTACTGATTACCGGCGACAGTGGCACAGGAAAAGAACTGGTTGCCAATGCATTGCACTATTCCAGCAAACGAAAAGGCAAGCCATACATCAAGGTGAATTGCGCAGCGCTTCCGGAAACAATTATTGAAAGTGAGCTATTCGGGCATGAAAAAGGCGCTTTTACATCTGCCGTAGCGCGTCGAATCGGACGCTTCGAACTGGCTGACGGCGGCACTGTTTTTTTAGATGAAATCGGGGATATTCCGACGTCAACACAGGTCAAATTACTGCGGGTTCTCGAATCGCGTGAGTTTGAGCGCATCGGTGGTAATGAGACCATCAAGGTGGATATCCGCCTCATTACTGCCACCAACAGAAATCTTGAACAGTTGGTTAAGGAGAGCAAATTTCGGGAAGATTTGTATTATCGCTTGAACGTGATCAATATCCAAATGGCGCCGCTTGTCGAACGCAAGGAAGATATTCCGGTATTGGCAAATCACTTCCTGAAAAAGTACGCTACGGAAATGAACAAACCAATTAAAAGTATTTCTCAAAAGGCCATGGCGATTCTGGAATCATATTCCTGGCCCGGCAATGTGCGCGAATTAGCAAATACAATTGAACGTTCGGTTGTCTTCTGCAAAGGTAAAATGTTAACGGAAAAAGATTTGCCATCGAACATTATGGCTCATGCGTCGGGGTGTCCGGTGAGCCTGGAACTTCCCTCCTATTCTTTAGCAAAAGCGGAAAAAAGATTAATTTACAAAGTGCTCAAAGAAACGCACTGGAATATAAAAAATGCAGCCAAACTCCTTGAGGTCAGCCGGGGCACTCTTTACAGCAAGATTGACAAACATCAATTGAAATAGCTTGATCAAAGTTGCTACAGCTATTTTAGATTTTAATTCAAACGAATCTACTTCCGCTTTTATTACTTTTTCCGCGCCACATAAATATCCGCTTCGATCATTTTCATATCCGGTGAATAAAAATGATGTGTAAAATAAATATTCCCCTGCGCGTCCAATCCAGGATCACCTGCAAAATTGGAGACGATTTCCTGGGGAGATGTCCAGCCGGTGTCACTCAATGTCGTGCGAAACAACGAAGGCCCGGCATAGCCCATTTTACTCCAGTGAGTGAACCATAATTCTGTGCCATCGGGCGACACATACGGGTGACTGTCATTGTCCGGCCCGTTCACCACCGGACCGAGATTGACCGGCTCTGCCCAGCTATTTTGAACGAAATCCGACTGCCACAGATCATATTCACCATAGCCGCCAAAACCATCCCGGTGGAAAATCATTGTTTTCCCGTTTCCCGTAGCATAAAGTTCACCGACATTGTATTCGGAATTTATTTTCTCGCCGGCATTCTGCCAGTTCGACCAGCCTTCGCCGTCCCGGGTCGTCAGGTAAATATCGCCGTCTTCCCGGTAATTCCCAACCCGAAACGAAGCAAACCACAGCGAATCACCTTGAATGCACAGCGGACCGTCCAGCGCGAGATCGTCATTCAGTAAAATGCGCTCCGGTTCGGTCCATGCGCCATTTTCATTTTTTGAGTTCCAGATACCGGTGACGCTGTCCAGCAGTTGTTTTTCCGGCGGCACATCCACGTCTGGTGTGAAGAAAAAGTAGAACGCATTCCCATCCGGGGAAATTACCGGCGCGTCTTCCGCACCTGCGGTATTCACCGGACCCGCCATCGGTTCTGGTGCATGCCATTCGTTCGAGTGAATCACCGGTGGATAAATATCCGTATCCGGCGTCATTTTAACAGCGTCAGCCGGAATTTTATCGTACCGGGTGGGCCAGACGACCGGATCAGGATCGACGGGGTCTTCTTCACAATTGAAGAGTGCGAATATTAATAATAGACAGGAAAGTTTTTTTATAGAATTTAATGTAGTCATTATTTTTGCCTTTCGATTAAAATATAAAAGATTGTTTTCTACAAGATAATATATTTTTAATCTGTGTCAAGTAAAATCTTTGAACCCCGATTGTTCAACTCCTTCGGAGTTGGAATGATTTTTTTTGATTATTTGCTATAAAGGTTAAACACCTTCGGTATTTTCTGGTATTTTAAATGTTTGAATTGTGATTAGCTGTGAGAAATTTATTTTAACATATTTCGAAACAAAATTTGTCATAAACATTTAGCTCGCCTGTAATCTATTGTTAACTCAAAATGTTAATTTGAAATAAATCATTCCACTAATCCGAAATTTTTTATGACTAAAAAAGCAACGAGACTGAACAAGGGTAATCGATTTTTGTTACGCATGACAATGATTTTGCTTCGCCCCCTTTTTATTGTCCATGGTGACCAAACAATAATGCGTTCTATGGAGCCAATGATTTTTTCATTTAATCACAACAGCTCGTTCGAGGCATTACTTGTCCCGATGTATTTGATCAATCAGCGAAATGGTTTTATCATCAGCTTCATTAGTGATTGGGTTTATCAATATATTCCGATCGTCGGCTGGATCATAAAACGCGTAAATCCAATTTTTGTTTACAACAAACCTTCAAACATAACGTTCTTAAATCGATTTAAAAAATCACGTCAGAATGCGTACGAACAGTGTGTCGAACGATTGTCAAAAAATATCAGTATCGGTATTTTCCCCGAAGGCACACGCAACAAAAATCCTGAATATTTGAAAAAGGCAAGGAAAGGCATCGGACGAATTATCTTAAACAGTGGAGTGCCTGTACTGCCTATTGGAATTGATTTCCCCAGCCGTTTGAAACAAGGCAAAATCCCCAAGTTCGGAAAAATCATTATCCGGATTGGTCAAAAGTTGACTTTTGCACAAGAATTAAATCAGTACGCAATGATAAACAAGGATAACGGCCTGTCAGAATATGAAAAGAAAAGAATGATATCTTACTTGGAATCAACAATCCGACATCGGATTATGGAACAGATCGCGGTGTTATCCGGCAAAATGTATCCTTTTCAAGCGACAAAAAATACTACAAAAATCCAATTCTCTTTAACTTAATTAAATGAGGTGACCATGAAAACGCGAATCAAAACTGTAAAAATAGTTGACGAGAAATCCCGCAGCGAAGCCCTAAAAGTGATCGAAAAGGTGTACCTAAAAGAAAAGAAGTGGATCAGCGATCTTCAATTGGAAATTCCTGAAGACATTGCTTCTAGCAAAACCTTTTCCTGGTTTTTGACATATGTAAATTACAACCCTTCTGGTGTGTTGCGACTGTTTTATGATCCACCGCTGGAGTTGCCGAAAGATTTTGAAGTAACACTGGAGAAAGGAATCGACATCGAAGCGATGAGCAAAAATGCCAGATTTGTGGAAATCGGCAGATTCATGGTGCTGCCGAGATACCGGCGAAATATCATGGTTGCACTGAGGCTGATGCGGTCTGCGATAAAGGAAGTCGTTGAACGGGATTACACCCATTTCATCACTGATGTTTTTGAAGGCGAGGAAAATTCTCCGTTGGGATTTCATACGCGAATTTTAGGTTTTGAAGTGATCGGTAAACACTTACACGGGGATTTGAACTGTAGTCTAACACGAATCATTCTCACGCTGGACATTCTCAAGGCGTACAAAAAAGTAAAAGAGCGACAAAACAAAATCTATAAAATATTGAATGAAGATGTACGTTCGATTTTGGATAAAAAATTGGAAGCAGGTTCGTCAGCTATTTGATGAATGGAATTTTCGATTTCCTGAAAAAACCGTTTCAATTTCATTGCATCCAATTTACTATTGTTTCGCACACCGCTGCACACATCCCCAGCAAACGGTCGCACGGTTTTAATTGCGTCGGCCACATTGTCCGGCGTCAATCCGCTAGCTAATAAAATGGACACCACTACCCTATCTCTGATTTCCCCAGCTACGTTTCGGAATGTTTATTATCTGGCTGATGTTCTATTTCCTGTTTTTGAAGTCGACAGATTCGGGCTCTGCTTTCTGGTCCATTGTATCCATGAACACGTTGTCTCTGCTCGTTATTAGTTTTTTTATCATTTATTCCGATTTGAAGTTTTATGCAAAAAATACCTACCGGTATGTATTTATTATAATTCTATTCTTCCTGTTAGCACTTTTGCTTGCGGCAATGATACAAAAAATCGTTCCACTATTGGTGGCATTCGGTCCCCATCCGGAAAAAGGATTTTGGGACAGTGTTGTCATCATCGTTCCATGCGCATTACTTTATTGGATGGCTCATAAAATTTTTCTGAAGCGGAATAGTTATGTGAAGTAAAACACGATAGCCAAGAGAAAGCAGAAATAAACAAATGTTGGATATTGTCGATGTGTTGATTGAATATGGGGTGATTGAAGTGGAATAAGTTGTTTGAAGTATAGTTAAAATATTTGTGGTTTTTTTCAAAAGTTTTATTTATCTTTAACCTGTTTAATTCATAAATCTTGCCACCAAGGCACCAAGTCACGAAGAATCACCAAGTTGTAACAGGAGCATTCATAAAAAATATTCTGAGTCGATTCACCTTCTTTGCTTGCCAGGCTTTATATTTTCATTACTTTGTGTGCCTTTGTGTATTAGAGACTTTGTGGCGTATGAATTATTCAGGTTAAAAGATTTTGATATCTATTTTTTTCAAAGCGAGAATTTGTTCACTTAAAATATTAGGAATTCGTTTCTGCCATCAGCAAAAATAAAGGAAAATTCACATGAGTGATTTCGATATCTTACCCTATAATGAGAAATACAGACCAGATATCATAGAATTACTGATAAACCGCTGGATGTCGGTCATATCAATGTCTCGCGGCAAAGCAGTTGATGCCTCAAGCCTTCCGGGATTTATTGCACTTCGAAAAAAGAAAATAGCTGGATTCGCGACCTATCATATTGAAGGGGATCAATGCGAACTGGTGACCCTTGACAGTCTCTATGAAGGTATAGGTATTGGAACTGCGCTTTTAATATCAGTTATTGAAGCTGATAAATTGGCTGGTTTGTGATGAAATAGAAATGGAATTTATTCTGTGACAGGATTCCATAAGAATCTTATCCAATACAATATAAAGTAAATTGAACAAAAAAATGGACAGCAAAATAACCACAGAATTGAATTATTTTGTCGAGAACACCTTTCGATCCATTGACAAAAAATCTTTCCACCTGTTTATGGTAAAGGAAGAGACTGAAATAAAAATTCCATCTGAGATAATTCAGTATGTTTATCGAAACAGAGATCAAATTCTTTCCCTTATTCGGAAAAATGAATCCCAACAGACAGTCATTGACCAATTAGCTGATGAAAGTTTAGCCTTGATTTATCAGCACAATCAATTCATTGAATTTGACCACGAACACACACAACAAATGAGAAATCTTTCGATCTCATTTGTCGATGACCTTGAAAAGCTATTAAAACAGCGGCAGCCTTTTGACATTTTTAAGTTTCGATTTGAAAAATTATTACGTCATTATTTGAATAAATTTAAAATCCAAATTTCAAATATTTTGAAGTTTGACGATGATGTAAAGAGCCGTTTACCAGAAAATATTGTCTGTGAAGAATATTCGCCAGAATTCCAACTAAACATTTTGGGTATCGATATCAACGAACTGGAGCCACCCATTTTAGATTTGGGTTGCGGCAGATCGGGAAATTTAGTCAGACATCTCAATCAGAAGGGCTTGAAGGCTATTGGCATTGATCGAACGGTGTCCGCGTCCGAATATTTAATTCAAAGCGATTGGACAGATTTTCAGCTGGAACCCGATTTTTGGGGCACAATAATTTCTCACATGGGGTTTTCGAATCATTTTGTGCATCATCATTTATCGAATTACGGATCGCCGGAAAAGTACGCTGACCGATACATGCAGATTTTGAAATCTCTGAAACTATACGGCACCTTTTATTATTCCCCTGGTCTCCCCCACATCGAAAGTTACTTACCTGCCAAAAGATATTTAATTAAAAAAATCTTTATCGAGCAAAATTATCAATCTCAAGTATTTCAATATCTCAAAGAACGGCAGTTAAATTACAGTTCACAGGTGACACGTTTGGCGTAATTTTTTTACTGCACCTCATAACTTAATTTAGTAACTGATATTACTTCCCTCTTTTTAATGAACCGAAAAATGCTTCAGGCGTAAAATTGAATATGTCAATGCAATTAAAAATCAAAGGATAAAACTATGTCAAGACTTAAACTTAATATACTGCTGCTTCTTTCAGTAAGCATTATTTTTCCGTTGAACGCTCAAAATGATAAAGATACCTATGAACAGTTGCGCTCTCCATTTCGGTTTCAGCAAAGAACAATGGAGCAAGTAAAAAATTTCACTCATTTCAATTTTCCGGATCATCAAAATTATAGCTATAGTGATAAATATCAAAACATAGTGAACGCTATCAATATCGACAGTTTGTCTCATTATGTGAGACAGTTGAGTGGCGAAGCGCCAATCTGGACGGATTCAGGTTGGGATACAATCATGAGCCGTTATTCCAGAAGTCCAGATATTCTGAAAGCCCAAAATTTTCTGCAGCGGAAATTAAGACAATTCGGCTATGAAACGGAACTGCAACAATTTTCCCTTGAACAAAATTTCGGAGATATCGCTTTTGCACCGGACGATGCCAACTTCGGCTGGTTTTATCTAAACGGAAAAATTTATCATACTTCTGACGCCGGTCAGTCTTGGAACGTACAATATGAATTCTTCACCGACCGTGGCATTCGTGTATTTGAACCTGTGAGCAAGGATGTGGTTTATGCGGTCGGCTATGATGGACTCTGTTTAAAAACCACTGACGGAGGAATTAATTGGATTTCTCTCACGACATCCGTAAGTTCGAGTCTCTACGGAGCCAGTTTTTTCGATGCAAATCAGGGCTGGATTTGCGGAAATCAAAGTACAGTGCTTCACACAAAGAATGGCGGTAAAACCTGGGAATCCCAAACACTACCCACCTCATTCGGAATTTACAGCATCTATTTTACCGATTCGCAAACCGGCTGGGCAGTGGGTCCCAACGGAACGATTTTGAAGACAGCGGATGGCGGAAAAAACTGGGAGATTCAAGCTACCGGCGTTATCCAGACATTTTTAAAAGTGTATTTCTCCAACGCAGAAAAAGGATTTATTCTGGGTACGAATGGCGCACTGCTTTTCACAAACAACGGCGGCGAGGAATGGAATGAGCTTCCGATGGATACAGAACGAATTTTGTGGGATATTCATTTTTGCTCACCCAAAACAGGAATCCTGGTTGGGGATTATGGTACGCTTTTCACTTCCCAGGATAGCGGTAAAACCTGGCAGGCTTGTGATAATTTACACGGAAAGAATATTTACTCAACTCACATGACAAATGATTCCACCGTCTGGGTGACAGGTCGGGGCATATTTTCAATATCCAATAATTTTGGCACCGACTGGACACACTATGCCGAGGATTACATCGAATTTTATTTAAATAACATCTCCGCCGAAAAAACCGGAATATTGCACCCCGACACGTACTTCATTCTGTGCGCTCATTACGATTCTTATGCTGAAGCTGAATATCGAATGACCCGGGCTCCGGGCGCCGATGATAACGCCAGTGGCACAGCGACCGTTTTGGAAGCAGCCCGGATTTTATCAGATTATGAATTCAACTATACAATCAAATTTGCGCTGTTCTCCGCCGAAGAACTGGGATTGATTGGCAGCCGCTACTATGCAGATCGGGCACGGGATAACGGAGACCAAATTCCGGGTGTCATCAATCTGGATATGGTCGGCTTTGATTCAAATTTGGATGGAATATTTGACATTCACTCCCGGGATATTGAAAGTTCTCAAATGTTGGGAGAGCTGGTTCGCGATCATGTGAGCCAGTACGATCTATCATTAAATCCAAATTATATCCCTAACGAAGGTACCACCCGTAGTGATCACGCATCTTTTTGGGAAAACGGCTACTCCGCGATTTTGCTCATCGAGAGCTTTGATGATTTTAATTCGGATTACCACTCGATACTCGACCTGTTTGGTAATATCGATCAGTCATATTTTCTTGATCTGAGCAGGCTCGCGATTATCAGCATCGCCCGTTTCGCTGAATTAAAGGATTGCACTGGTGTCGATGTAGCAAAAGACAATGCAATTCCAGAGAGCTTTCATTTGTCTAATCCGTATCCGAACCCGTTTAATAGCAATACGCAAATCTCTCTTTATTTACCCGAAAAAGAGGATGTAAAAATTAGCGTCCACAATATGACCGGACAGTTAGTTGAAATAATCGAAGAAGGTGAGTTAAACAGCGGGACACATCAATTCCGCTGGAATGTTTCCAATGCCAGTTCTGGTGTTTATCTGATCAGGGTTCAAACAAATGCACAGACCACCATTAAAAAATGTCTGTATTTAAAGTAGATGATTAAAATTTAACCGAGGAATAATGAGAGACCGAGAAGATTTTAAAATGTCTTTGTAACTTCGCTGAACAATTGGCTATTAGCTTGAAATATTTAAATATCAGTTAATTAGAAATCTATTCATATTCTAACTCTTTTCTCTGTGTTCTCTGTGCCCCTGCGGTGAATATTTTTTTAATTTTTTTCGAACCAACTTTTTAGGATTAAAGTATGGAAGAAATGAAATACTTTTATGAAGTCTTTGAATCTCTGCACAGAGCTGGCCCCGGGGACAATAAATCGACACGTCGCGCGTTTCATTTGATTCCGGGAAAATTAGAAAATCCGAAAATTCTGGACATCGGCTGCGGCCCCGGAATGCAGACCATTGAATTGGCGAAAATATCCGGAGGTAAAATCATTGCGCTGGATAATCACCAGCCATTTTTGGATCAATTAAATGAGGATGCCGAAAGGGAAAATGTTGCATCCCAAATCACAACGAAAAATCAATCCATGCTCGAAATGGATTTTAAAAATGAGACATTCGACATCATCTGGTCTGAAGGAGCACTGTATTCTATGGGCTTCCAAAATGGTCTGAAACGCTGTCATCAATTGTTGAAGAAAAACGGCTATTTAGCTGTTACAGAGGTAGTTTATCTTGAATCAGAAACACCAAAAGTTGTGAAACAGTTCTGGGCATCCGAGTATCCGGCAATCACGGATGTTGAAGGAAATAGTGAAATGATTCGACATGAGAAATTCAAATTGATCGATCATTTCACGCTGCCAAAATCGTCGTGGCTGGAGCAATTTTATCTGCCGATGGAAAAACGGCTGTCAACGTTGGAAATAAAATATAAAAACGATAAAGATGCGCTAAAGGTGTTCGACAGTTTCTGGAAAGAAATCGAGTTTTATAAAGAATATTCGGACTATTATGGTTATGAGTTTTTCGTGATGCAGAAGAGATAATCGAATTAATCATTCCCCGTTGTTCCGGCGGGATTCATCAATTTATTGGTAAAGCCTCCGTCATTCCGGTTTGCTCTTGCGCTTTTTGTGGGAACGATACCGAAAGCTTTTTCTATTTCAAGTGGTGATTCAGACAGGAAATTCCTGAAGACATGTCAGAGATAGAAGATAATTTTGTGTTTTTCAGAAATTATAAAAATTAATAATCTGGATCGGTTGAATTAATCATTATCGGTAAGCTTCTCTTCGGTGTGAAATAGAATAAATCTCAACTACTTTGTTTTCATCATCAATTAAATACAAAATTCTATGATTACCAACTCGAATTCTATAACCTTCTCGCCCGCGTAATTTTTTAGCTTTTTGAGGCCTTGGATTATCCTTGAGTAATAATAGCTTCTGTACAATCTTATCATGTACTTTCTCTGGTAGTTTTTCTAATTCCTTCTCAGCTGATCTTTTAAGATATACTTGATATTCTTCCATCATGATTATCAGCCATTATTTCTTTCGGCAAGATACTCGTCTAATGAGCGTGAAGGTTCATTTTCTCTTTGTTTTATGATGGCTATGTCAAATAAATCTTCCTTAAATTCTTTATCGTGAAGTAACTTGTCTATGATAGCATTTCGCTGTTTTTTGGACATTGATCTAAATGCTGTTAAGAATATCTCGGCTGTTGCGTTGTCTTCGGCTTTCATAGTATTAACTCCCACAAATTATGTATTTTGTCTATTTCAAAATGGTTAACTGAAAATGAGCCAGGATCAAATGATTATTGGATTAATCTCTAATATTTAAATATACATTATTTGATTTATTAAATCAATAAATTTTTTTTGTTGCTCAAACTAACATTTTCTTAACTAAGTATAGCAATCAAATTCTGAAAAAGCGACAGATTATCCATCTTATTTCGCCTGAAAAGTCATCAAACACTGAATCCGAACTTATCGGCCAGCATACCAAAATTGTCCTGCAACGGCATGATGACCTTTCCGCCCCGGGACAGCTTTTCAAAGACGCGTTTGCGTTCTTCCTCATCCGAAAACGTGACGAACAGGGCGAAATTGTTGCCTGTAATAATCTCATAAGACGGCAAGCTATCCGATGCTTTGAGCCGAAGCTGTCCCCCCCGCCTCTAATCCGGCTGTATCAAAAAACCTGATGCAAGATGTTTAGCCCAATTTGTAGTACTCTCCATGAATTCGTGGTTAAAAGCTCTTTATTTTTTGTCACCTAAAGATATCTTAAATAAATAGTCAAAGTGTACCCATCCCAAAAGTTGGTAGAAACTGCTGAAATGGTATTAAAAATTCGATTAGTTGCAGACAAAAACCATGATAAATTAAGGCATTAGTTCAGTATATACAAATTTAAAACCTAATCAAATTGCGTACCCACTCAATAAATAAGGGTAACAAAGCGCTGTCATTCCTGACGGATCCGCCAGTTGGCGGAGGAGATCAGGAATCGCCTTTTTACAATGGAGATTCCTGCGTTCGCGGGAATGACATTCTTTTCAAGAAATCCTTATTGCCATTGAATATTGAGCGGATACCAAATTGCGGTGTTAACTTAGTAAAGAATTAAAATTTTACAACGAGATTCAGCAATCTGTTTTTAACAACAATTTTCTTGATAATCTGTTTTCCCTCGATATATTTTTGCACCTTTTCATCTGCAAATGCTTTGTGAATAACAGTCTGATCATCCGCATCCAGATCAACTTCGATGGTGGAGCGAACCTTGCCATTAATCTGTACAGCGATTGATACGGTCTGCTGTTTGGTTTTTTGTTCATCATATTCAGGCCAATTTACATCGAAAACACTGTATGGCTCACCAATTTTCTCCCACAACTCTTCAGAGAAATGCGGGGCAAAGGGCGCTAACAAAATAATGACCGCCTTCTTGGTCTTCTCCAACATATCTTTATTCTGGTTCTCTGGTCTGACATCCTGAATGTACAGGTACATGGCGTTTACTAATTCCATAATTCGACTGATCGCCGTATTAAACTGGAACCGGTCCAGATCGGTCGTGACCATTTTGATGGTGTAATGCAGCACGCGTTCCAGCTCCTGACTTTTTTCTGTTTCGGAACCTGTCGCCTTATTTCTTTTCAGTAAGTCAATCAACCGCCACACCCGGTTCAAGAAACGATAAATGCCGGTAATTCCTTTATCGCTCCAATCACCGCCGTCGCTGTAACTGCCCATAAACATCATGTACATGCGAAACGTATCGGAACCATATTTTGAAATAAACACATCCGGATTTACCACATTACCCCGCGATTTGGACATTTTATTGCCATCTTTTGTAATCACACCCTGGTGTACTAACCTTTGAAATGGTTCATCGAAGTTGATCAATTTCAAATCGTAAAACACTTTGGTTATAAACCGGGCATAAAGCAAATGCATTACGGCATGTTCCGCACCACCGACATATTTATCAACGGGTAGCCATTTATTCACTAAATCTGTGTCAAACGGAATGTGTTCCAAATCCGGATTCGGGAAACGCAGAAAATACCATGACGAACACACAAAGGTATCCATCGTATCGATTTCCCGCTTTCCGGGTCCGCCACATTTCGGGCACGTCGTGTTCACAAATTCAGGATTGGTGATTAACGGAGATTCCCCTTTGCCCTTAAATTCAACCTCTTTGGGAAGCAGAACTGGCAAATCTTTTTCTGGAACCGGTACCTCTCCGCATTTCTCACAATAAATGATGGGAATGGGTGCGCCCCAATAACGCTGTCGTGAAATCAACCAGTCTCGCAGCTTGTAATTGACTTCCTTCCCCCCTATTCCTTTTTCCTGCAAAAATTCAATCACTTTCTCGATGCCTTCCTGTGAAGGCGTACCGCTGAAATTTCCGGAATTCACCATTATCCCCGGTTCAATATACGCTTCTTCTAATTGCTCATGTTTTTCACCGTCAGGACTGATCACTTCCCGAATCAGTAAATTATATTTTTGTGCAAATTCAAAATCCCGGGTATCATGACCGGGCACAGCCATCACACAGCCTGTACCGTAAGTCAGTAAAACATAATCCGCAATCCAAATGGGCACTTTCTCGTTGTTCACCGGATTGATCGCATAGGCGCCGGTAAAGACGCCTGTTTTCTCTCTTTCGGTTGAAGTCCGGTCAATGTCGCTGGCTCGACGTGATTTTTCAACATAGGATTGAACCGATTCCCGATGCTCGTCAGTGGTAATTTTTTCAACTAACGGATGCTCGGGCGCCAAGACCATGTATGTCACTCCGAATAACGTATCTGGTCGCGTGGTAAAAACCTCGAACGATTTATCGGACTCATCAATTTTGAATTTAATCCGCGCGCCTTCACTGCGCCCGATCCAATTTTTTTGCATCGCAATCGTTTTTTCGGGCCAGTCAATTTTACGATGACCCGCCAACAATTTTTCAGCATAATCGGTAATTTTGAAAAACCATTGTCTTAAATCCCTTTTAGTCACCTCTGAATCGCAGCGTTCACAGTGGTTTTCAATGACTTGTTCATTTGCCAGAACAGTTTGACACTGCGGACACCAGTTGACCGGTGCCTTTCTACGATAAGCTAAACCATTCTTATACAAGGTGAGAAAAACCCACTGAGTCCATTTATAATATCTTGGCGAGCTCGTATTGACTTCTTTGTCCCAATCGTACATGGCACCGATTGATTTGAGCTGTTTCCGGATGTATTTAATATTTCCCTCAGTACTTTCCGCCGGATGAATGCCTTTTTTGATGGCATAATTTTCAGCCGGCAAACCAAAAGCGTCGTAACCCATCGGTTCAAAAACATTAAATCCCTGCATGCGTTTAAATCTAGCCCACGTATCTGTTGGGCCGTAATTGTACCAATGTCCGATGTGTAACCTGTCTCCGGAAGGATAAATGAACATCACCAGACAGTAGAGTTTATTTTTAGTATCGCTTAAATCTGTTTTGTAGATTTTAGATTCTTCCCACTTACGCTGCCATTTTTTCTCTATTTCTTCATGTGGATATGTACTCATCTCAACTCCTGATTTAATATCAAAATTCTATGATAATTTTTAATTGTTTTTTAAATGGTCAGTTTTTTTAATGGACTACCTTAAGACAATATCAGTAAAGATAGCCCGCTGCTAAGAGCGAGCGGAAAGGCACTCCTTAGATTGAATCGTAGCAGGTTAATTTCGAGGAGAAAATTGTGATATTTTTTAACGCGTTGTTTCATCTTTTAAAAAAGGATAGATGATTTAGTTCGGTGAATTGAGTGTAAATATAATAAAAAATTACAAGTGAGTCAAGTAAATAATAAGCGGGACTTTAATTTTATTTATATTTTACCCGATGTCGAGCAAAAACCGATTTTTTCGATCCCGTTCCGGATGGCTAACATTTCACTGACAATGGAAATCGCTATTTCACCTGGCGTTTCAGTGCCAATATTCAAACCAATCGGTGCATGAACTTTTTCCAGTGCTAGAGTCGAAATGCCCTTTTTCGACAAATTATCGAAAATCTGCTTTACTTTTTTAGCCGATCCCATCATGCCGATATAACGCACCAGTAAATTGACAACGTTTTCCAAAACAAGCTCATCATGCTGATGTTGTGGTGTTGCGATGACCAGCCAATCATTTGATGAAAATTGAGTATCTTCAATAAAACGGACGTATTTTTGAGCAATTAGCTTTGTGTTTTCCGGAAATTGATTCGGATCAAGAATTCCGTCCCGATCATCCACAATTCGGATCGACCAGCCTGTCTCATGAGCGATTTTTGCCAAAGCTTTCCCGACATGTCCGCCGCCAAATATCGTTAATAAATGCGCTGTTAGAACGGGTTCAAAAAAGAGCGTCATGGTGCCACCGCACATCATTTCGCTCTGCTCAAGTTTATCTAAAACATATTTCATGAGCACAGGTTTACCATCAGCAAGTACATGTTTTGCGGCTTTAAACGCCTCAACTTCGATGCTTCCTCCGCCAACTGTGCCTTCAGTTTTGCCATCGGCAAAGAAAATGGCTCTAGCACCGGCAGTCCTTGGTGTTGAGCCTTCACTTTCGACGACAGTGATGATGCAAAATTTTTCATTCTTTGATTTTAACTCAGCAATTCGTTCAATTAATTCAGCCATTCATCCTCCAATTAAGCTGTTTTTAGAATGCCACAGAGAAATAGAGTGCACAGAGTAAAAAATCAAACTAATTATTATTCTGCGGCTATTATAATAAATTCTTTGTTCAAAAGCAATGTTTTTATTGACAATATTGGTAGTATAATTCTGGTGTATTTATGTTTAGCAGAATCCCCGGATCGTCAACCGGGATAAATTTGGTCAAATGCCGGTACTTGTGAGTGACGAATTTTGCTCCTGCTTTCAAAGGCGCTTTTCTCAATTCATCGAAAAACCGATCGGGCACGATCAGCGGATGACCGGATTTATTTTTGTACTGGGGTTTGATACAATATGTTTTGTCTAAACTGAATTCGTGTAGTAATTTTTTGAACGTATTAAGCTTTACAGTGGGATAATCAATCGGGCACAAAAAAAAGCCTGCACAATGTTCCGGCAATGCATCCATTCCCAACCAGATTGAAGAAAGCATTCCCTGATCAGGATTAGCATTAATTATAATTTTTGCATCAAGTCGCAGCTTACTTATTTGAGGATAAAAATTTTTATTGGTTACTACCAAAATGGGATTAATGTGGAGTTGCTTTAAATTATCAACAACTAACTCTACAAATGTCTTCCCTTGATATGTTAAAAGAGGTTTGTCACCCACATTTTTTAATCGTGTTCCAAATCCGGCAGCCAGTACAATTCCAGCAGTCTGTTTTTGCATGAAATCAACAGTTATTTATTCGATTCATTCAATGCTTTATATGAAACATCGAAATATGCAACACCCTCAGTCAAACCGCCCCAGGAATTCTTTTTGAGCGAAATATAAAGTTTCGCCACCTTGTTGGGAAAAATCATCACATCTTCTCTGGTCTCGATGTCAAATGTTTTGATTTTCCAACCGGTCGAAGCATAATACTTGGCTCTTACTTTGTAAATTCCGGGTTGCAGCGTGAGTTGATAATTGTATTTACGTTTAATGTTGCTCAGATCATCGGTTTTGATGTGGAAGTTATTTACGTAAAGTTCAACATAATTTTTGTAGCTATTCTTTGTGTCAGCGACGTTATCAATCTTAACGATTAAATTGGGCTTTTGCTCTTTTTGCACATATTGCGGTAACGGAGCGAAGGGTTTTATTTTTTGATAAGACTCGTCCATGTTGATTTTCGGATGCCCCGAACAACCAAAAATCGTTATAATAATTATTCCCAACAGCGACACATATTTTATTAATTTGGCGTTCACGATAACATCTCCTTGTATTTGAATAATCAAATCAACTGATACATTAAATTAGACGATTGAATTTATCAGATGTTCAATTATTTTTAGCTGACGCTATCATCGAATTCTGATCAATATTTTTAATTGACTGGATTCATTAAAAGATAGCTGTATTAAGCTCATGTCTTCAACGCCGGGCGGAATTCTTAATTTAAAAGAAATTTCTTTTTCGATACCCCCTGTATTCCAGCACAATGAACAAAACTCAAAAAAGAACAACGATGCGCTTCGGCCTTCGCATACCGGACATATTGCATTTACGGGAATTTCAAGCGGAATAACACACCCATTATGTGCCTCTTGTTCGTTTAAAATTATTTCTAAATCAGGCTTTAATTTTCCGCTAAAAAAGCTCCCGCTGTCTTCCCACATTCGGTAGAACAGATTATCATCGCCAAAATGAAACAGCTCTTTTTTAGCGTCAGTTTCGTGATTCAAATCATCATCATAATGTTTACGCTTTTCCCGATCTCCAATTGTTTCGTACGCTTCCTGAATATCCTGAAATCGATTCGCGTCATCAGTTTTGGTGACGTCAGGATGATACTGCCGCGCCAATTGCCGGTAAGCTTTTTTGATATCCTGTTGCGAACAAGCTCTCGGCACGCCCAATATAACATAATAATTTTTCATAATCCTCTAAATTATTTTTAACTCAAAATATTCTTTTCTATTAAAATCGCCAAGCTCGCAAAGAAAAAACAAGTAAATTTACAAACCTCACGTTCTTTGCGGCTTTGCGTGGATAATTTATTTTTTTGTAGCCTGCTGTTACGTTACGAATAATATGGGTTATAACAGTTTCACACTTGTTAATAATTTAAACGATTATGAAAAAAAAGTCAAGTCAATTTTCACAAAAAAAGGGCACTCGATTTACACACTCAATCGAACGCCCTTTAACTATCAATTTACATCATTACGAAATGGAAATTTCTTTAGGTTTGCTTTCTTCCTTTTTCGGAAGATGAATTGTCAGGATACCATCTTTACATGATGCCGAAATATTTTCGGTCTCAATTGGCGTATCCAGATTAAAGCTTCGCTGAAACGAACCGTATCGTCGTTCGACGCGATGAAAATTTTCATCTTTTTCTTTCTTCTCTTCTTTTTTCTCACCTTTAATCGTCAGCGTATTATCTTCCACACTCAATTTGATGTCATCTTTTGACATGCCCGGTACTTCAGCCGCAATCACATAATCGTCTTTGGTTTCTTTTATATCAACGACCGGATAACCGGGAGTCAAATTCTCTCCCTCTTCAGGAAATGAACGGTAAAAATTATCAAAAACTCGGTCCAATTCACTGCGAAAATTTTGAAATTCACCTGCGGGTCTCCAACGTATAATAGCCATGGTTTATTCCTCCTATAAAATTTTGGTTATTTTACTTATGAAATTTTGATTGAAATTTCTTTTGGTTTCGCCTCTTCTTTTTTTGGTAGCATAATGTTTAAAATACCATCCTTAAATTCTGCCTTGACTTTTTCATTATCTACTTTAGTTGGCAGTCTGAAGCTCCTCTCAAGCTTACCATAACGGCGTTCTGTCCTGAAATAATTTTCATTTTCCTTTTTTGCTTCGCTCTTCTTCTCCCCTTTAATTGTCAAAATAGAATCAGAGATACTAATCTTCACATCATCTTTACTTAAACCGGGCAGTTCTGCAGAAATTTCTAATTGATCCTTTCTTTCTTTAATATTTACTAATGGATAAGTCATCGGAAAATCAACTGCCTCATCAGAAATGGAACCAAAGAAATTTTGGTACAATCTGTCCATTTCATTTCTCAGTTCTTCAATGTCTGACGTTGGTCTCCATTTAGTAATTGCCATAGCTTATCCCTCCTTCCTGATTATTTGTTAACTATTCACATTGATGCTAATTTTTCAACTTTTCATCAAGTGAAAATACAAACTCTATGCCAGAGGTTGAGATAATTGCTTAATAAATGATTATAATAGACTTATGAAGTTAATAATAAAATGAAGAGGCTGGGAATGACTAAAATTAAATGTCAAATTGACAAATGATAAACTAATATTGTCATAATTTCCTATACTTTTTTCAGATTAATTTCGAAGGGTATTTTTCGTAAAGATCTTTGAGAAAAATTCTTCAAACTCATTTGATGAAAGTGTAACTTATTCCGGTTTTTTTACCAAATCATATATTTTTGCTTCTAAAAAAACATTGAGCAAATCGCCATCAACCTTTCCTTCGTCAACTTCCCATTGCAAAATATCCAGTGCTTTTTCAATTGGAACGGATTTTTTATAGGGTCGATCCCAGGCAGTTAATGCATCGAAAATGTCGGCGATAGTCATCATTTTGGATTGAATTGGTATTTCCTGATCCGATAACTTTCGCGGATATCCGCTTCCATCTAATTTTTCGTGGTGAGCATAGGCAATTTGGGGAATGCCACTCAGCTCTTTGGTCCAGGGGATTCTATTCAAGAAGTTAAAAGTATGTGTTACATGCGACTCGATTTCTTCGCGCTCAATTTGACTCAAACTTCCTTTTGGAATTGAGAGTCGTTCAATTTCCCGTTCCGTTAGCAAATGTTCAAACTTTCCGTTTTCGTTAATGACAATATTTGCAATTTTAGATAGCATCTCGAAGCCGGCGCTTTTCATCACGGTTGGTTCGTTTATTTCGAATATTACTTTCAAATACTGATCTAATTGTTCCAGCCTGTCCTGAGTTTGCTGATCAATTGTCTGTAATTTGGAGAGCGCTTTTTCGCGTGCCTCTTCCAGCAAATAGTTTAGCTTTTCCTTTGAATAATTGAGTTCGGTAGCCTGGCTAAATATTTTAAATCTGGTTTTAATGGCGTCTAATTCATACGGAAAAAGCTTTTTGGCTTTGACCAGGATATTTTCACGTACACCGATTTTCCCGAAATCGTGGAGCAGCGCCGCATAATTAATTTGTTGAATGTCATCCCTGGAAAATCTTACTTGTCGGAACCGTCCCAGCTTTATTTTATCTATGGTTGCAGCCAAAGATGTAGTTAATGTTGCGACACGTTCAGAATGTCCGAAAGTAGTAGGATCTCTCTGTTCAATCGCATGCACGGATGCTTTGATAAATCCCTCGAAAAGATTCTTAATTTCTTCGTAAAGTCTTGTATTTTCAATCGAAACAGCAGCTTGACTGGCAAGCGAACTGGCTAAATCAACACACTTTTTGTCAAATCTAACAACGTCTTCTTCAACTTTGCTCTTCGAGCTTAATCGCGCATTCCAGTTCTTTTTTTTATTTATTAATTGCAGCACGCCAATAATTTCATCTTTATGATTTTTCATGGGAATAACTAACATTGATGTGGTACGGTATCCGACAGATTCATCAAAAGAGCGATTGTGCGTGAATTCTGAATTTTTTGGCAGGTTATAAACATCGTCGATATTCAAAATTTCTCCGGAAAGAGCAACCTGACCTGCAATACTCCGCTTTTCAATCGGCATTAAGGATTCATTAAAATCAACCTCTATCGAGTCGCATTGTGCAAGTTTGAAACGGAGTTGCTTATCTTTAAAATAATCAGACTCATCTGCCTCGATATCTTCAATTTTTTCCACCAAATAAAGACTTCCTGCATCGGCAACAGTTATTTCTCTGCTTTTTTTTAAGATCATTTCCAACAGTTTGTCCGGATCGCGCTCTGCGGATAAGGCAATGCCAATATCATTCAATTCACGAAGTTCTTTGGTCTGTGCGTCAAAAAGTTGTTGCAATTTAACTAAATCTTGTTTATTCAATAAATACTGCCGTGCGTTTTGCAGGAACTGATGGAATAATTTGTCACTGATTGATAACGGAATGCTCTGCACAAACTCGAATAATAGATTACCTGAAGGAAGTTTCAAATCTGTTTTTTCCGAGTCATCCACAACAATAATTGAGAGGTATTTACCTGTGTTATTTAAATTTAAATCATCTGCTTTATCAATAAAATAGCTAAAATGGGTTCGATCAATAACCAGAATAAAAAAATTATGTTGCTCAATTTGTTGTAGAAAAGATGCTTTTGATTTGATATGTTTGATTTTAAATTCATTATTGAGATTGACAAATCGGTTAGCAATTTTTGGAGTGAATTCATCACAAAAACAAAAGATGATAGTTTGTTCCCGGTGCATTTTCTCTCCTTCTGAAAATGTAATGTAATATCAATGTAATCGAAGAGTTAACAAAATTAAAAAAGCAATTAATGCTGATAACTAAATTATAATTATTCATTTCTCTTCATTAATGTTTCAATATAGCAAACAAAGTTAACAATGGCAAGCATTTTTTAAAATCATACAATTTTGTAAATTCTTGTAATCTCTATCATTAATCGTTGGTTAAAAACACTTTTAATAATTCAAAGCTTTATCATTAGTACTTGACAAATTAGAATATTTTGGATATATTTCCTTATTGAATGAATTAAATGATCCATTCAAAAGGACTTCTTGTTTAGGAGCGTAATATGAAATACATCAGTATTCTGTTAATTCTGTTTTTGTCGATTTTTCTGGTCTTTTCGTGTGGCAGTGATAAAAACAATCAAAACAAAACCGACATTCACGCTCACTTTGATCCCGAAAAACCGGAATACGGCGGTACTCTGATTCGGGCGTTGAGCGGCGATCCGGTGTCCTTGCAACCTTTGTACGGCTACAGCGATGGTGCTTCCTGTGAGGTAATTATCCATTTGTTTCCGCCATTGGTCAGAAAATTGGAAGATGTGGAAAATCCCGGTAAACCAAAGCTGACACCGGTACTTGCAGAAAATTGGGAATTTTCTGATAACGGTAAAGTGCTTAATTTCAAATTGCGAGAAAATGTATTTTGGGAAGATGGTGTTGAAGTGACAACCGATGACGTTATTTTTACCTACCAGAAAGCAATCGATCCGGCGACCAAAACCATCGTGCATTATGCGTTCAGTAAAATTGATACCGTGCTCGCTTTGGATAAGTATCGGTTTAAAGTAATTTATAAACAGCCGTTCGTTTACGCCGTATTTCGCTGGGATATTGGGTTGTTGCCTAAACATATTTTAGAAGGAAAAAATATCAACACCGATGAATTTAATCGGCATCCGGTCGGTTATGGCATGTTTAAATTCAAAGAATGGAAAAGCAACGAGCAAATCATTTTAGAGGCAAACGAAAACAGTTACTGGGGACGTCCGTATTTGGATAGAATGATTTTCAGAATTATCCCGGAATCCGCAGTACAGATTCTGGAACTCAAAGCTGGAAATCTGGATTTGGTGACACGGTTGCACACGTCTCAATTTGTCAGAGATTTGACCGGGCCGGAAGTTGAGCAAATAATTAATAAATATGAATACAAAGATAATTTTATGTACGGATTGGTGTTTAATCTGAAAAATACACTTTTTCAGGATCGAACTTTGCGTCAGGCAATTAATTACGCCATTGATAAACAGAGCATTATTGAAGGCGTCCAGTACGGTATGGGGAGACCTTGTTGGGGACCGATTCCGCCGGAATCCTGGGCGTACAAACCTAACATTAAAAAATATCCTTTTAATCCTGAAAAAGCGCGCGAATTGCTCTCTCAAATTGGTTGGGACGATAGCGACAATGATGGCATTTTAGATAAAAACGGTAATCCTTTGGAATTTACCATGCTCTCCCCGCAAAATGAAGCAGTTCAGCAAATCGTCACCATTGTTCAGCAGCAACTCAAACAGGTTGGCATTTCAATGAAAATCAAAGTTGTTGAGTGGAGTGTCTATTTGAATACTTTTATTGCTAATCGAAACTTTGATATGTGCGTAACCCGCGGTGGACTGGGCGTGCTGGATCCGGATTTGTCTTTTGAATTTCATTCCAGCCAAATTCACGACACGGAGTATAATTGGGCAACCTACATCAATCCGGTGCTCGATAGTTTAATCGAAAAATCCCTCACTACATTTGACAAAAAAGAAAGAAAAGCGTGCTTTTACCAGGCACAACAAATTTTAGCCGAAGACGTCCCTGTGATTTATCTCTATTTGAGAAACAGCATGTTCGCGACGAACAAACGCGTTCAGGGACCGAAGCCTTATCCGGCACCACTCGGCTTTGATTACAACCTTGATGATTGGTGGATTCCTAAAGTATTTCAGAGAAACAATCAGCAATAGATTTAACATTGATCGAACAATAGGTGCACGCCACCTAAATTAATAAACAAAAAATAATGAAACAGTTGCAAATTAAAGAATTCCATTATGCGCAATAGAGTTATTTTAATTTTCTTCCTTATCACCCTCTCTCTGAGCCAACTGTATTCCCAAAGTCTCGGTTTCAGAACCAGAGTATCCGGTTATTATTTAGGCGGACAATTTAGTTATGACATTTATAAGCCATATTCACAAATTTTCATAAACCTCAAAAGATTTTCCTCGCCCGTGGTCATAAATAAAGGAGAGGAATTTCAAATTTATTCGATGCTATTTGAAAGAATGCTTAGTCCAAAATACGTGCTCTTTCAAACCACTTTTTATCAAATGACCGCCTTAAGCTCATTTCTGGAAACGGATCATTCAATTATCTATCATCGATTTAACTCAATCAGTGACATAAACTTATTACGATCATTTGGTTCCGGTTATGAAGAACCCTATGCTTTCACTTTATTTGTTGGCAATATCCTATTTTTAAGCTATGGGGAAAAAACAAACCAGTTACAAAGCAAAAAACCTCAAGCAGGTTCAGCTCTGGCCGGTGTTGGCTACAGCTTCGGAAAGCATCAGGTGTTAGACAATATTTATCTGCATGATTTCTGGCAACAACTCGAACTGATCCTGGTTGGAAATTTACATGAGCCGGAGAGAAGAAAAATGAGCTGGAATTTCCGAATCGGACTCAAGTTTCATAACAACGGACTACTCCGGGACGTTTATGTTCTGACATTTGAAAGAAACCATACGAGCTGGACGGCGAATAATTTATCAATTACCCAAAACAGTGTGTTTAAATATCAGTCGTATGTGCCACAATCATTCTCTAACAGGCCACCGTTTTTTGTTTATCATTTGCTGACCTACGGCAAAAAATTTCCGGTTGAAATTTTCAAGCGAAAAATATTTCTCCTGTTCGGGGGCGGATTCAAATGGGAATGGGTGCATTTATATGATCGCAACTTAAATAAATTCAATGAAAAGCCATCAGGTCATATTACCTGGCTCATCCAACCAAATATCGAGTTTTAAGCCATGGCAGAAGTCATCAATTTACCAGTATTTTTGTTCGTGATCCTGATTTTCATTTTGATTGCACTTCCATTTATTATGATTATTCGTTTGTTGAACAGGCTTTACAAACGATTTGAAAAAATGGAGCAGAATTTACAAAAAATTATCAAGCGTAAAAACAATGAATAAAAAAGGAGTGAATTATGCAACGCATACAGGCAAATTTTAATTTATATGCGGAAGACATTCAGCGGGCTATCGCATTCTATCAGGAAAATTTCGGCTTTGAACATTTAGGCAATATTGGCGCTGATGAAAATGAAAAGTGGGCAGCATTAAAACTTGAGAATACCATTATTTGGCTGGGAGAAAATGGCGCATCGCTGGGTCTGATTTTGCTCGTAGATAAAAACATTGAATCGTTGATTGACCGACTAAAAACCAATGGCGTCTCTTTTTTCATCCCGGATAAATTCTCTAAATCCGCCGAAAAATCTGATCCATCATTTATCGCTACAGACTGGGGAAAGCATAGCTGGTTTTATGATTCGGAACGGAATGTGGTGATGTTGTTTGAGCCGGCAGAGGGGTAATTGCTAAAAATAAGCTTAACTAAATTTTTAATACAATAAATGAGAATACGGGAAAAGCCCGGAATAACTGCACCACAATTCCAATTTTAATACCACCCTCCACCCTATTCAAGAATATTTCAGGAATGCTTTACGGCTTCCACCCCTGAACATGCCACGCCATATCCCAGAACATCCATTCGTACCGACAGGACTTTTCGAAAATATCCTGAATGCGATTTAATTCAGCTTTGGGATAGCCTTCCACAGCAGTGTCCAAAATTCCGAACCACCAATTGACCATTTCCCGAAATTCCGGCACCGCGTAAGTCATCAGCCACGATTTGAACGGATGGTCATCAGGTATTTCCTTGCCTTCGGTGAATTTGGCGCCGATTTCGATGTAAATCCAGCCGCAGGGTAAAATGGCAGCCATTCCCTCTGCTAAAGTACCGGTGCGTGTAAATCGGAACAGATGATCGACGTACGCTTTGCAGGTTGGCGCCATTTCTGTTTTTAATGCATCTTCCATAGTGATACCAAACTGCTCAAAGTACTGCTCTTTCAGCATGGACTCAATTTTGAAAGACTCTTTTGCCGCATCCAACATCGCGATAATATTATTCACGTCAGGCATCAAAGGCGCGACCCATGCCATTGCTCTGGCGTAATCAACAATGTAAAGCGAATCCTGGATCATGTAATAGCGGAATTTATCCATGGGCAATGTCCCGTCACCCAATCCTTTGACAAAGGGGTGCTTAAATTGATCCTGAAGAATGGGATCAGCGGCTTTTTTTATTGATTCTGAAAATTTCATTTTGGATTTTTCCCTCCTCATCATATCATTCCAAGTTATCAAATCATTCAAACAAGTATGTAAACGATTATTGCTTAAAATATGTTTCCATCCTGTCAAATGCTTTATGAATCATCTCTTCGGGGACGCAAAAGGAAAGCCTTAAATGTCCCTCACCAGTAATCCCAAAATCGCATCCTGGTGTTGTGGAAACCTTTGCTTCACGCAATAATTTTTCACAGAATGCTTTTGAGTTCCTTCCTTCTTCGCTTAATATTTTCGGAAACATGAGATAGGAACCATCAGGTTTTTTGTATTCAAAAATCGCATTCAACCGGTCTAATCGTTCACACATCAAATTACGCGCTGACAAATATTTTCCCCTGAATTCAATAACGCAGTCCTGCGAACCTTTCAACGCGCCGAGTGCTGCATACTGCGACACCACTGGAACACAAATGGCAAAAGGAATGTGCACTTTATTAATTTGGGGAATCAATTCTTCATGGGCGTGAAGATAGCCAATCCGCCAGCCTGTCATGGCATAGGTTTTCGTAAAGGTGAAACAACTGATCACATTTTTCTTCATTTCCGGAATCGAGGCAATACTGAAGTGTTTGTGACCATCGAAAACAAAATATTCATAGGCTTCATCGGTAATCACCATCAGATTATGTTTTAGGGCGATTTCAGCTAATTTGATCAATTGCTGTTCGCTAAAAACGGTTCCGGTGGGATTGCTGGGAGAACAATACAATATAGCTTTCGTTTTCGGTGTAATTGCTTTCTCAATTGCGTCAATATCCAAACTAAACCCTTGCTCTTCAATGGTCGGAGCAAAAACCGGTCGCCCGGATGCCAGCAACACCTGATTGATGTGGGTCGAGTACGTCGGCGACGGCAATATCACTTCATCTCCCGGGTCGATAGTCGCCATGATTGCAGCGGCGATTCCCTCGATAGCACCGACTGTTACCAGTATTTGCGCTGGATTTGCATTAATATGATTATCCCGTTTGAGCTTTTTGGATATTTCCTCTCGCAGCGCTAATAACCCGGCGCTTTCCGAATAGCCGTCCACCAGCCCTTTTTGAATTGCTTCAATTGCAGCCTGTCGAATGTGTTCAGGAGCACCCGAAGTTGGTTTTGCCCACGATAGAAATGCCACATCCTCGATCTGTTTCGATAACCTGGTCATTTCATGAATGGCAGATTTTGGTATTTGTGTAACCCGTTCTGATATGATTTTTTCATTCATCATATTAATCCCTCATTTTCAAGTGGAAACATAAAAATATTTCCTTCATTATTTCTTGCAAGCCGTTTATCAGGAAAAATTTGATTTGTTGAACTTCTCCCAACTCTTCTTTTCAAACGCCAGAAATCTTTCAAATTCTTTTTGTTTCATTTCTGTGTGTGTAAAGTAGAATTTCAATTCCAAATCCTCAATTGCTTTTTTCACATCCGTTATGATTTTATCTCTCACCGAAATTTCTTTTGCCGCTGCTCCAATAAAGGGGAAAGAGAGGATAATTGCAGCAATATTGTTCTGCATGGTAATCTTTTTTATGATACCCAATTCCACAATATTTGCTTCCACAACCGGATGTTTAATTTTTGATAATACATCCCAAACGTCTTTCTCTGTAATATTGCTCATCATTCACCTAAATTTATTCGAATTGCATATCATCGGTTTTGATATTTATATCAGTTATAAGCCAATCGTGTCTTTTCATCCGCCAGTGTTGGCTGAATAATTTCTCGCCAGATTGGAGATTCCCATGTTTCCAAATTAGAATGGGTGATGTAATATTTTTGCGGAATCGGGTGTGTACCGTAAACAACATTTAGCCCGTATTTTTCTTCGATAAAATTTTTAAAAGTTGTAATTCGCGGGCACGGCGGATAGCCGACGACCAAGCCGGTAGCTAAATGAATAACCTCGGCGCCATTCTTTTTCATTTCCTCCGGAGCATATTCAACATTCCCCCCGGGACAACCATCGCACGTCGTGTAACCAACCAATTCTACTTCCTGATTTTTGTAAATGCTAAACGCGCCTTCCCGCTCCCGCAAAGAACGAAAACATTTTCCGCCAGCGCACGTGTGATAGCGATGACAGATGATAATGCCGAGTTTGACTTTTTCTCTCATCATTTTTCCTCTTAATATCTTTTCTTTAATAGTTTTCATCGTCTTTAATGACTCAATTGATAATGCAGATGATCGTGAACAACATCGAACATCTTCTCAATTTCATGCAAATTTGGCAAAACATCTCTGATTAATTCCAGGTAACAACGTTCTTCGATGTATTGTAATGTCGGTCTAAAATTAACATCAAAAACCCATCCGATCTGTAACAGTTTAAAATCATTAAGATTATTCACATGTTTAATATCGACAATGTTTTTATTCATCAAATCATGATAAACCGCTTCAGAAAAGCCGGGACTGTCTGGAAGGTCAAGCTCAATAGCGCCATTTCGCTGACCATTATTGTGATGATAATAATTCGTAACAACCCTCCAAATATCCAATTTGTCAGCATCACGCAATAACTTTGTAAAAAACAAACAGGTGTCAGATTCATTTTCCGGCAGCATTGCACGGTTGTGATAGAGAACAGCTCGTTTGATTAGGTCTCTCACTGGTTCGCTAAATTCAAAAAGCACATCTTCTTTCTCTAATACACTGACACCCAATTCCGCATGGTTTGTTGATTTTCGATCTAAAAAAGTTTTATATTTCGCATACTGCTCAAAACGACCAATATCATGCAAAAGCGCGATAACTTCTGCCAAGAAAAGTTCATGTTGATTTAAACCGAGTAGCTTACCAATATTTAGAATTTCCATGCACACGCGAAAAGTATGATCTATTTTCAATACAATATTTTTTTGTAATTCAGCGTTGTCATATTTAAAGTGATTGACATAATTATCAAACCAAATCTTCAAATTCGCTACACTTTTTTTATTTATTTGTGTAGTCATATTTATCCCAGCTATTCAACATATTTTTAAAAGCCATTGATCATTTCTACGATCTCAACCGGTCTCAAATTATGTTCTGTTGCGATATTTTTAATGAGTTCGTGCCCGGAAGCATGAATACCCTTTGCTGCTAATTTATTGATAACCACATCGACATCTTTACTGAGATCGTTACAAACCTGGTTCAAACTTTTTCTACCCCATCCACCAGCTTTGTCTCCCTGTCTGTTTTTATCAGACTGCGTCAGAGAGTTATATATGGTGGCAGGACTAATTCCGTTCCGTTTAGCGATGTCCGAGATTTTGTCTTGTGCAGAGTTAAATTCCCAACCTTTTTGATTCATCCGCTGTTGAAACAAAGAAATCGGAATATCTAATTCATCACAAAATTCGCTAACAGATAAATTCTCGGCGTGAGGAGTCGGAGGCTGGACATCCGCCTGTTCAGCCCAGAAATTTTTAATATCGTCGTTCCATCTGATAATTGTTCGAAACGGCTCGATATTAAAAATAGTCGCCACAATAATGAATATCGAAATAATGAATGCAGTGATCAATTCATATTTTATATTAAATGCCATCTCTGACTTCTTTTTGATGTATCGAAGTATGACTTTCCAGTTGTAATATAAATGAACCAACGCAATGATGAAAAACACCAACGAAGAATTGATATGCAAAGCTCCCCACATGTCCTTATCCAAACTTAAAAAGGCCCAGTGAGTCCAGTGAGCGATTTTTCCCTGCGGCGGAAAATAAAGGACAATTCCAGAAATCAAGGAGATGAGGAAAGAGAAAAACATCAATAACGAAGTAAAGCCTCTGAATTTAAATTTTGTCATACTTATTCCTTATACATTTTAGAATATTTTCATAAATTTTTTAAATTTATAAATTAGAGCAAGTATAATGCCATTCGTTATTAATAGGTGTAAACCACAAATTAACAAACAGGTATAAATTCTCTTCTATTTCTTTTTATTAATATTATGGTGTATTTTGCCTCTTATTGTCCTCCAATTAAAGTGCATTTCGCACTCTTTTGAATTGATTCATAATAAATTTTTGAGGATATTTGATGAGTTTTTGCAGCAATAAAGATAATTTTTTGAAATATAGCGGATAGAGCAGCATAAAAAATTAAGGGTTAACTCAATAACTGAATTAACCCTATTTTTATTGTAATTATTGTCGGGGCGACTGGATTTGAACCAGCGACCCCTTGACCCCCAGTCAAGTGCGCTAACCGGACTGCGCTACGCCCCGAATTTATTTTTTACCATCTAAAATTTCTAAAACTTCCCTGAGATCATTAATTAATGAATCTAAAATATTTTTTTTCTCTGTGTTATTGAAAGGCATTTTTAATTGCTGCTTTTCAACATCTTTGCCTTCTGATAACTTTTTTCGTGTCCCCTCAATTGTAAATTTATCTTCGTAAAGTAATTTCTTGATCAGGAAAATCAGCTTGATATCCTTTAACCGGTAGATTCTGTTACCGGCTCTGTTTTTTGCAGGACGCAACTCATCAAATTCAGTTTCCCAGTAACGAAGTACATACGGTTTTAAAGATGTGATTTCGCTGACTTCGCTGATTGAATAATAGAGCTTTTGAATTGGCTTTGGTTTCATCCTGATTTTCAGTTAAAAAGTCTATATCATATATAATAAAAAATTAATAAAAATGCAATAAATATTTTACCTTTTTAACTGTTTATAAAGCAATGTACCGTTTGAACAGAAACTGATAACTCTTTGTTTTGCAATCTCAAACTTTGATTGACTTAACTTATTACTAAAGTTATTGAGTAAATCAATTGAATATACGCCAATCCTCTGGATTGCGAATTCTGATAATTTATCTGCCAACTTTTTTTTAATGGATAAGCCACAGCCGCCGAGATAACCCGCCTGTTTAGCAACGGCTGCAATCCGTTCATCAACTTTGTTAAACGGATAAGAAATAAATTTAACCGGCTGATTAATCTTTTCTGAGATATGGTTTTTTGAATTTTCCAATTCTTCAAACAATTTCTCATCAGTCAGTGACTTTAAGTTTGGATGATTCTCTGAATGTGAGGCAATCTCCCAGTTTGAATCAGTTAGCTTTATTATATCTTCCCATGACAGATGCATCGACTGATTATAAATAAAATTATAATCCCAACTGTTTATTTTTCCAACAAAGTTCGAAATAACAAAAACCGTAGCGATGAATCCGTAATGATGCAAAATCGGATAAGCATTGCTTAGCACTGAAATATCAGCGTCGTCAAAGCTGATAATCACGGGGCGTCGTTTTTCAGTTTTTTCAATATTCAGACTAATTAAATCTTCAAACGTAATCGTGTAGTAATTATTTTCTGAAAGATACTGCATCTGTTTTTGAAAAGCTCGAATTGTAACTTTATTTATTCCAAATTCAAATCCATCTTTTACTTTATGATACGCTAAAATAGGCACACTGTGATTGATCATGAAAACGACACCCCGCGAATAAAAATTGACATAAATAACAATTCAAAAACATAAGCACGAAACTATAATGAACGATCACTAATTTTAAAGTACCTGATCTAATGGTGTGAAATCAAAGTCGAATGCATCTGCAACCGGCTTATAAACGATCTTTTCGTCCATAACATTAACACCCCAAAAGATTTCTTTATTATCCTGAACTGCTTTTTTATAACCTTTATTTGCAATTTCAATCGCATAAGGCAATGTGGCATTTGTTAAAGCAATGGTTGATGTCTTCGGCACAGCGCCCGGCATATTTGCCACTCCATAATGGATTACGCCATCAACAACGTAGGTTGGATCTGCGTGTGTCGTTGGATGAATTGTTTCCACGCAACCGCCTTGATCAACTGCAACGTCAACAATTACCGAACCTTTTTTCATCAGCTTCAACATATCTCGTGTAATCAGATGAGGCGCTTTTGCTCCGGGAATTAATACACCACCAACAACCAGGTCTGCATCCTGAATTTGGCTACGAATGTTTGCCGGATTGGACATCATTGTCGTACAGTTGGCTGGTAAAACATGATCTAAAAATCGGAGACGTTCAAGATTTATATCCAAAATAATAACATTAGCACCAAGACCGGCTGCCATTTGAGCCGCATTAGTGCCGACAATTCCGCCACCGATAATCACAACTTTAGCAGGAGCCACGCCTGTGACACCGCCCAACAGGACACCGTAACCCCCAAAGGTTTTTTCAAGACATCGAGCGCCAGCCTGAATAGACAATCGACCGGCAACTTCGCTCATCGGATTTAAAAGCGGAAGGCTGCCATCTTCTCGTTCAATCGTTTCATAAGCAATCGCAATCGATTTTGAGTGCATTATTCCTTCAGTGAGTTCTTTAGATGCAGCAAAATGAAAATATGTGAAAACGATCTGGCCCTGCTTAATCATTTTAATTTCCTGAGCCAACGGCTCTTTCACTTTCATTATCATTTCAGCAGTATCAAATACTTCTTTAGCTGTGTCCAGAATTTTTGCACCGGCATTTTGATAATCTGCATCCTCAAAGCCACTGCCAACACCAGCACTTTTTTCGATAAAAACATCATGACCATTTTGTATCAGTAATTCTGCACCAGACGGTTGAAGAGCCACACGATTTTCATTTGCTTTAATTTCCTTTGGAACTCCAATCTTCATACTATCCTCCTACCAACATTTATCAAAAGGTTATTTTTAATTAGAAAATGTATCTGCTATCCGATGTAATTTCTGATATAATTTTTAGAGCAGCACTTTTCGACTTAGATTCAATTTGCCCTGCTCATCAATTTTCATTAATTTAACAGCAACTTCGTCTCCTACTTTAAGGACGTCTTCGACTCGTTCCGTTCGTTTATTGTCGATTTGTGAAATATGTAGCAATCCTTCTTTACCCGGTAAAATCTCAACAAACGCACCAAAGTTCATGATTTTAACAACTTTCCCGGTATAAACCTGACCCACTTCAGGTTGTCTCGTTAAATCCTCAATAATTTCTTTTGCCTTGTTACCATTTTCAGGATTTACAGAAGCTATCGTAATAACACCTTCATCATTAATGTCAATAGCTGCATCTGTTCGGCTGATAATTTCACGAATTGTTTTTCCACCCGGCCCAATGACCAATCCGATCATCTCTTTATCAATATTCATAGTAATAATTCGTGGTGCATAAGAAGATAGATCGCTGCGCGGTTTGTCAATTGTACTGTTCATTTTATCCAGGATATGAAGGCGTCCTTCCTTCGCTTGCATCAGCGCTTTTTTGATAATCTCCAGGGAAATACCCTGAATTTTAATATCCATTTGAACGGCAGTGATACCATCTTTGGTACCGGCTACCTTAAAGTCCATATCACCCAAATGATCTTCATCGCCGAGAATATCGCTCAAAATGAAATAGTTGTCACCTTCTTTAATCAATCCCATTGCGATACCGGCAACAGCTTCTTTGACCGGAGCACCTGCGTCCATCAGCGATAGTGATCCCGCACAAACCGTTGCCATAGATGATGAACCGTTCGATTCCAAGATGTCAGACACGATTCTTATCGTATAAGGAAAAATGGATTCATTCGGAATAACATTTTTTAGTGCTCTTTCGGCTAAATTCCCATGGCCGATTTCACGACGACTGGTACCACGAAACATTCGAACTTCACCGACACTGAATGGCGGGAAATTGTAATGCAGCATAAAGCTTTTATAAAATTCTCCCTCCAATTCATCCATTTTTTGTTCATCTATCTTTGTTCCCAGTGTAGTAGCTGCGAGAGCTTGAGTCTGGCCGCGAGTAAATAACGCTGAACCATGAGCCCGGGGCAACAGTCCAATTTCACATTCTATCGGTCGGATTTCATCAAGCTTGCGCCCGTCCAATCGAACATGTTGATTCTCGATCATCTTCCGAACCAGTTCTTTTTCGACTTTTCCAATTTCATCTTTTACAACTGACTCACATTCGGGATATTCCTCCAACAGAGATTCAATTGTGGAATCAACCAGTTCTGACAAAGCATTACTGCGCTCTGACTTTTCCTTTATTTGGATGATTTCTGTAATTTTGCTATCGGCAATTTCATGAATTTTGGAAACAAGCGTTTCATCTATTTCCAGTGCAATGAATTCCATTTTCTCTTTTCCGCATTCGTCCATCAGTTCAATTTGTAGCTGAACCAGCTTTAGAATCTCACTTTGGGCAAAATCAAGTGCGGCTACCATATCGTCTTCGGAAATTTCACTGGTTTCACCTTCGACCATGAGAATCGAATCTTTATTGCCCGCGACCACAATATCCATATCACTTTCATCTAATTCTGTAAATGTCGGATTGACAATGAACTCACCGCCTACTCTGGCGACACGAACCCCGGCAATCGGCCCCTGGAACGGAATATCGGAAATTGTAAGCGCTGCAGAAACTCCAACCATCCCCAAAACATCCGGATCGTTTTCTTTATCCGCAGATAATATAAAAACAGCAACCTGTACCTCATTAGAAAAGTTTTCCGGGAATAACGGACGAATCGGACGATCGATAAGTCTCGCGCTCAAAATTTCATTCTCACTCGGTCTTCCCTCTCGTTTAAAGAATCCACCGGGTATCTTTCCGGCAGCATACGCTTTTTCACGATATTCCACACTGAGTGGGAAAAAATCAAGATCTTTCCGCGGTTTTTTTGAAGCGGTTGCTGTCGCTAAAATAATCGTGTCCCCATATTGAACAACCGCTGAACCATTCGCTTGTTTAGCTAATTTTCCGGTTTCGATTGTTAGTTTATTTCCACCTAAATCTATTTCTTTTTGATAATTCATTTTCTCACTCCAACTTATTTGTTTTAATAATAAATTTAAAAAAGCTATTCAATTGAATGATAATTTTTCTTCTCGTTATATCCGCACAACGGTTGGTTTAAGTGAATTTATTTATAAGAATATCAACTTCATTTTTTTTAATAAAATGAACATCAATAAATCATACACAAAATATGACCTTGTAGCGGGATTATTTGGCGAGCAGCTGAGTATAATTCTATTATTTTTCAATTTTAGCAATTTTCTCGTTAATAAATCAATGCCGTGCATAAATATTATTCATTTAAATTGATAAGCAAAATAAAATGAGCACCCTTTTTCCCAAAATACTTACCTTCGGATACCCAATTCTTTAATTAAGCTACGATATTCTTCCAGATTCTTTCTCTGCAAATAAAGCAGTAATCGTTTTCTTTTTCCAACCATTTTCAATAATCCTCTGCGGGAATGGTGGTCTTTCGGAGCCTGCTTCAGGTGTTCAGAAAGTGTTTTTATTCTTTCTGTTAAAAGTGCGATCTGCGCTTTTATGTCTCCGGTGTCCGCATCATTTTTCCCGTGCTTTTTGAAGATTTCTACCTTTTCTTCTTTTGTAATTGGCATGTTATTCTCCTAATTTGTGTTGCATTTTTTCCAAAATTTCTAATGTTTGCTGTTTATCCAGTTCAATTTGCTTGTATAAATTTTCAGCAGTGTTAAATTTTTTATCATCACGAATTTTCTGTTCAAACTGAATCGTTAAATGTTCTCCGTACAATTGTCCAGTAAAATCGAATATAAAAACTTCAATTGACAATTTATCGTAATCAAAGGTTGGTTTGGTTCCGATGTAAATGACTGCTTTGTATATTTTATTTGAATATTCAACCCATCCTGCATAAATTCCCCTGGCAGGGATCATTTTTTTGGGAGATAGTGGCTCCAAATTGGCTGTCGGAATTTTAAAAATATGGCCTCTACCCTCTCCCAAAATTATTTTTCCTTTCAGCTGATAATTCCGACCTAAAAACCGTGCTGCTTGGTTAACATTGCCCTGGGTTAAAAGTTTTCTGATCTTTGTGCTGCTGACAACAACGCCGTTCTTGGGAAAAGCATCCATTCTAATAATCGAAAAACTGTGCATGTTGCTCAATTTTTCTAATATTTTAAAATTTCCCTCACGATTTTTGCCAAAGGCATGGTCATAGCCAATAATAATTTTGTTGAAACCGATTTTATTTATCAGAATATCTTCGATAAATTGTTCGGAACTTAATTTTGAAAATTCTTCTGTAAAAGGAACAATAATCAGACGGTCGAGATCAAGCTGCTCAAAAATTGATATTTTTTCTTCGAGTGTCGTTAATAACTTGAGCTTATTATCTTTCTTCGATTTTACGACGAACTGAGGATGCGGCTCAAAAGTGACAACAGTTGAGCAAGCGCCATTCGCGTTAGCAACTTGAGTCAGCTTTTTGATAATCGACTGATGCCCTAAATGAAGGCCATCGTAAGTTCCGGTAGTCAGCACACAATTTTCGATTTTTTCAACTGCGTCTAAATTTCTTACTATTTTCATTTCCACAGTATATTAATAATGTCACCCGAACGTCTCTGTATTTTCCACCCGTTCTTTGAATTTTGATAACGTTATCGAATCGTTAACAGTATATGGCCCTATCTCGGTGCGAACTAAAGATTTTAAATAGCCTCCGCAACCCATTTTTATTCCAATATCTCGCGCAAGTGCACGAATATAGGTGCCTTTTGAGCAGGTGACTTTCAATTTGAGCAATGTATCTTCAAACTTTAGCAATTCAATTGATTCGATCACAATTGAACTTGGTTTTCGTTCGACCACTTGTCCTTTTCTGGCTATTTTGTAAAGCCTTTTTCCCCCAACCTTTTTTGCTGAAAACATGGGTGGTAATTGCTGGATCGGGCCTATGAAACTTGCCAAAATATCTTGAATCATGTTTTGATTTAAAGCCGGAACCGGTTTTTTTTCAACGACTTCTCCAGTCACATCGTCAGTGTTAGTTTGCATTCCTAATCCGACGTCGCCGATATATACTTTGTGTAGATCCATTAGCTCGCTGACTTTTTTTGTTGCTTTTCCGGTGCAAATTAAGAGCACCCCTTCAGCAAACGGATCTAATGTACCGGCATGTCCGACTTTGCAGTGAATAGTCCGGCGAATCTGATTTACGATCCAGAAAGAGCTTTTCCCCACTGGTTTATAAAAATTTATAATTGCTCCGTCTTCAAAATCGTTTTTTTCGCCTAACCACTCCATTAGCTTTGATCTTGCTTTATCTTGTCCAACAGATAATCGATTCTGTTCGCATGATCGATTTTCTCGTCGTAAAAAAAATGTATTTCCGGCACATACCTCAAATCGGTGCGATGTCCCAATTCCATGCGAATAAATTTTTCAACTCTGGACAGTGCGTCTTTCACATCATCTCTGGCGTATTTTTTGCCAAGAATTTGATAATAGATTTTGGTATATTTTAAATCGTCAGAAAGTATCACATGCGTGATAATCAATGATTTAACGACCGGATTTTTTACTTTTTGGGTAATAATAACACTGATTTCTCTTTTGATAATCTCAGCGACACGTAATGATCTCTTTGGTTTCATTTTATTAAATAATTTCTATAGAGTAATCCATTAATTCGATTCGGTAATCATTTTCAATAAAATTGACAACCTTATTTATTACACTTTCAGCAAACGTTCTATCATTCGAAACAATCGACACACCCAAAGTGGTCCGCTGCCATTTATCATTGTTTTCGACTTCCGCAATGGAAACATTAAATTTGTTTGACACTTTCGTTTTTATGCTTTGAATAATAAAACGTTTCGACTTCAGTGAACCGCTATCAGGAATAAAAAGTTCGATTTGTCCGATGCCAATGAACATGATTTAATCGCTTCAATTAAAATTTTAACTCACTGCCAGTTTTCGTTTTATCTCAATTACTTTATAAGTTTCAATAACATCGCCAATTTTAACATCATCAAAATTTTCTAATCCGACACCACACTCATAACCGGAAGCAACTTCTTTTGCATCATCCTTAAATCGTTTTAATGAGTCGATTTTGCCTTCATAAATCAGCTTATCTTCTCGGTAAAGTCTAACCAAATCGTTGCGTGAAATTTTTCCGGTCAAGACATAACAACCGGCAACAGTGCCGATTTTCGGTACTTTAAATATATCCCGTACTTCCAGAGTTCCGATGTTCTCTTCTTCTAGTGTCGGTTCCAATAATCCTTCCAGCGCATCCCGTACATCCGATATGGCGTCGTAAATGACTCGATAAATACGGATGTCAACATTTTCATTCTTGGCAATTTCTCTTGCTTTGATGGTCGGACGAACTTGGAAACCGATAATGATGGCTCTGGATGCAGAGGCAAGCAGAACATCAGACTCCGAAATCGCACCTACGCCACGGAGAATCACTTTTACCGTCACTTCATCGGTGGATAGTTTAAGTAATGAATCATTGATCGCTTCGACAGATCCATCTACATCACCCTTAATGATTATCGACAGCTCTTTAACCGCACCTTTTTTAATTTGTTGTGATATTTCATCTAAAGTCAAATGACGGAATTGCTGATGTTCCTGCTCTCTTTTTATTTGCTGGCGCTTCAAACTGATTTCCCGTGTATCTTTTTCAGATTTCAGAACCATAAATGTATCGCCGGCTTGTGGCAATCCGGAAAAACCAATAACCTGTACCGGCACTGAAGGTCCGGCTTCTTTTTTCTTTTTACCAAATTCATCGAACATTCCCCGGACACGCCCGGCGTACTGTCCTACGATGAACGGATCTCCAACCTTCAACGTTCCTTTTTGAACAAGCACAGTTGCCATTGCTCCTTTTCCTTTATCCAATCTCGATTCAATGACAACGCCTTTCGCAAAACGATCAGGATTTGCTTTTAATTCAAGCATTTCAGCTTCGATTAAAATGCTCTCTAATAATTTTTCGACATTATCTCCTGTTTTCGCAGAGATATTTACTGACTGATGTTTTCCGCCCCATTCTTCAATTAAAACGCCGTGTTCCGAAAGTTGCTTTTTGATCATATCAGGATTTGCATTTGGTTTATCAATTTTATTTATTGCGACGACAATGGGAACTTCGGCCGCCTTTGCATGGTCTATCGCTTCAATGGTCTGCGGCATAACTTTGTCATCAGCAGCAATTATCAGCACGACAATGTCGGTTGCTTGTGCACCACGCGCGCGCATTGCCGTAAAAGCTTCGTGACCGGGTGTGTCAAGAAAAGTAATCATTTTACTGTCAACCTTGACCTGATAAGCACCGATATGTTGGGTGATTCCCCCTGCTTCTTGCTTAATAATATTGCTTTTGCGGACGTAATCCAATAGCGATGTTTTTCCGTGATCAACATGTCCCATAATCGTTACGACAGGAGATCTTTCCTGAAGTTTTGACAGGTCTTCTTCTTTCTCTTCAATATCTTCTAAGATATCGCTTCCATATTCCGGAATGATTTCCACTTTATAGCCATACTCATCGGCAACAATCTCGATGGTTTCCTGGTCAAGCCTTTGATTAATTGTCACCAACATGCCCAATTCCATACATTTCTTAATCAGTTCACTCGTTTCAACTTCGATTTCCTGAGCTAATTCACCAATTGTGATAAATTCATTGACCCGAAGTATTTGTTCATCCTCGGCTGTAACATCTTCTGCTTCTTTTGCTTTTTTTCGACGTCTTTTAGGTCGCGAAGCTTCTTCCATTGCCGCAAATGTCTGTTTGATCGATTCTTCAACCTCTTCTTCGCTAATGACAAATTTCTTTTTCTTCCTCTTCTTGAGTTTGCGCTTGGGTTTAGCCTCTTCTTTTTCGCGTTCAGCCCTTTTCTTTTTGACCCTGGCTTTTTGCGGAGTTTCCTCTTCCTCTTTTTTATCTTTATCCGCTAATCGTTCTTTTCGCTTAAGCTTTTTGCGTTTCAGCTTCTGCTTGGTTTCTGCTTTCTCTTTTTCAGCCTTATCCTTTGCTGCCTTGTCCGGTTTTTCCGCTTCAGGTTTTTTACCGACAATAACTTTTTCTTCCGTAGCTACTTTATCTTGTTTGACTTTTTCATCCTCTTTTGCTGCGACCTGTTCCTCTGCTTCTAATTTCTCCGCCTCAATTTTCTTTTTATCAGGAGTCTCTTTTTTCTTTTCCCTTTCGATAGTCTGTTTAATGAATTCTTCCTGCTTTTCCTTCTCTTTATCTGTTAATTTTTTCTTACCTTTTTCTCTATCAGTAATAGAAATTTCGCCAGCCGTTTTTTTCAGCTTTTTTCCTTGCTTTCTTCGTTCAATAGTATCTGCCATCACCTGAGTAGAGATTTCCAAACGTCTTTTGTATTCCGCTAACTCTTTTTCCTTTTTATCAGCCTGACTCTCTTTTTTTTGCTTGAGTTCCCTTTTTATGTCATAATCATCCGTTATGACCTTAGTTTTTTCACCAAACTCATTAGAGATTGACTGGTACATTTCATCCGTAACCATGCTCATTTGGCTGCTGACGCCATAATTTAACTTCTCCAGGAAACGAGTCAGTTCTTCGATGGAAATACCAAATTCTCTTGCGACTTGGAATACTCTACGTTTCTTACTCAAAATAAATCACTCCAATTAATCTTCATAAATTGTATCAATCGTATCAAAAATTTTATCGACTGTCTTGGGCCCGATTCCGCTTAGTTCAAGAATTTCTTCACGCCCAGCCTCGATAACATCATTGACTGTTTCATAACCATTTGAAACAAGTTTTTTAACAACAGAAGGACTTAATCCCTCTAATTCACTTAACTCGATATCTTCTTCTGTCTCATCGTACATCATTTCTTCGTATTCAGATTCTTTTATTGTCTCAATTTCATAGTTCGTCAACTTTGAAGCGAGACGCTTGTTTTGCCCTCCTTTTCCGATCGCTAATGAAATCTGGTCATCCGGAATAACGGCCAGAGCCTTTCTTTCTTCTTCATCAATTTCCAACCTAACCGGTTTTGCCGGGCTGAGTGCTCTGGCGATGAAAATTTGCGGCTCTGATGACCAGCTAATAATGTCGATCTTTTCATCGTTCAATTCTCTGACAACAGACTGAATCCGCGTTCCTTTCATTCCGACACAAGCGCCGACTGCATCAATTCTCTTATCATTGGACAGAACAGCTATTTTTGTGCGGTCACCCGCTTCCCGTGCAATACCTTTAATTTCAATTATGCCCTCATAGATTTCCGGAACTTCATTCTCGAAAAGTCGAATCAGAAATTTAGGATCTGCACGGGACACGATAATTTCGGGACCCCTGTGGGACATTTCCACATGTTTGATTAAAACACGTAAGTGTTCCCCTCTTCGATACTTTTCGTTATATATTTGTTCCCGCTTAGGCAAAACTAATTCTATTTCTTCAACATTCAAATATATTTCATTTCTGTTTATTTGGCGGATATCACCAACAATAATTTCACCGATACGATCTTGATATTCACTATAAATAATATCCTTTTCAGCCTCTTTTATTCTTTGATTGAGGTTTTGTTTTGCCGATACAATTAAACGGCGCCCAAAACTGGCAGGGTCGATCATCTCCAAATATTCGTCACCAACTTCCAAATCCGGCTCAACTTTTCGCGCTGATTCTAAATCGATTTCTGTTACTTCATTCTCAACTTTGTCAACAATTGTTTTGCTTTGACAAATTTCAATAGTCCCCTTTTCCATGCTCACAAAAATACTGAAATTATCAGATGTCCCATATCTTTTTTTAATCATTGAATACATGATATTTTCAATGATTTTACTGAGTAGTTCCTTATCAATATTTTTCTCTTTGACAATCTCGGAAAAGGCTTCAATAATATCGCTTTTCATTATTAAATTTCTCCTCATTCAACCCAAGTGTTATCACCATGGCGACAAAACATTTCCAAATTCAATATCGCTCAAATAATAAAGAACACTTTTGCCCTCTACTTCAAGCTCAATTGAATCTTCATTTACTGCTTTAATGATACCAGTTGCTTTGGATAATCCTTTATCATTTTGATCGAATTGTAATTCTACTCTCCTGGTTATATGTCGCTTGAAATCTTTAGAATTTCTCAAAGGTCGCTCTATGCCAGGCGACGAAACTTCAAGCCGATATCGATCTTTGAAAATATCTTTGCGATCCAACAGATCTGATATTTCCCGACTTAGTATTTCACACAGATCAAGTGAGATCCCTGTTTCCGTATCAACATAAATTCTTAACAGCTGATTTCCTCTTTTACCCTTAAGTTCGATATCTATTAAATCTGCATTATTATCTAAAATGACCGGAAGAATAAGATCTGTAATTTTTTTCAGAATAACTTGTTCTTTCATAATCATTTGAAACCAATAAAAAAGTGGGATTTATTTCCCACTTCAAATTTAGAATATAATAAATTTTTTACAATTTTGCAAGTAAATTTTAAAATTATTTTGTCTTATTCGTTTAATTTTGCCAGATAAAGTTTAGCATCCGATGTTAATCCACCGTCTTCGTATTCGTCAATAATCATCTGATAACAAGATTTTGCTTTTGCATATTGATTTGCTAAAGTATAACAGCGGGCAGCGTCCATTAATTGTTGAGCAGCGTTAAAATTGTCACTAAATTTGGTTGCTCCCTTGTAATAATATTCTGCAGCCTCAGCATACTTAGCTTGTTCCTCCAGACTGGAACCCACTCCCGAATAAGAGGCACTGGTAAGGATCCGATCATTTGCGTAGTCATCAAGGTACTGTTTAAAATAGAACAATGATTTTTCGTAATCTTCCTGAGCATAATATACTTTTCCGAGCAAATAGATTCCCCGGGCAGCGCTTTTCGTGCCGCTGTAATTTTCAACCATGCTCAACAAAATGTCAATCGCCTCTTGATGTTCAGTTTGCATTATTGCCACATTCGCTTTTGCCAATTGTTCGGAAGCCTGTAATTCTGCAGTCCTTTTACTTCTGACAATCATCACGACAATAATCACAACAGCAAGCATTGCGATTAATGCAATGGAGATTTTTTGAGAATTTTCTTTAAAAAAATCCAATGTTTTAAAATACGTCGTCACTAACTTGTCTTCTTTAATCTTCTTTTTGGTAATTCGTTTTCTCGGTTTTAACATCGTTTCTGCCCTTAGTTTTTTGGTTTAATTATTCAAATAATGATTAACAATTTTGATATTGGTTTTGTTGACTTTCTTAAATGAATACTTTAAACAACCTTAAATATAATATTTTTGAAATAAAATATCAACTGGTTTGTTAAAAATATTTGGGCCAGGTTCGTACCCTGAAATTGGACAATCGAAACATAAACAAAAAGAATAAAACATCAATGATTAGTAAATTGGCAAAAGATAATGATTTAAAACAAATTTGTCAAGGAATAATTTCACGTTGAACAGAATAACATATTTTTTAAAGCGGATACAGTTTTTATGGTGTGCTCGATCAAAATTTGAAATCAGTTGCTTTTTATGAAAAACTACCTTGAGTCTATAAAAGTGCGATTTGTGGCAAAATGACTGGCTTTTTATAATCAGCCTGCGCATAAATTAAATCAAAAATCGCAAAGCATACCATATACAAACAATGGTAAGTTTAATACCACAATATATTGATTTATATTTCAATATATTTTAATTTATACGGAGGCTATAAAATTAATTATTCTGTCGAGAAATCATTCTACCATAATTTGTCAAAATCAGTTTTAAAACTAAAATAACTTCAAATAATTATTTTCATGCAAGTGATTTCTATTAATAATCTAATTGATGAATAAATTAGGTGAAATGATTTATAAATTTGGGGAATATTTTTTTGTTTCCGGAAGGATACTGACAAAAACTATTTGCAAAATAACAATTATCTTTTCTCTTATTTCCCAGCGCACCTAAAGGTGCAATAAAAATATGTCATTAATTTTGACCTTAAAATTTTTCTATTTTATACTAAACTTTCACAAAAAAGTAATGCATTTAATTATATAATTTGTTATAATCCA